>JAHBVH010000036.1 GCA_019637645.1 Caldilineaceae bacterium | reverse complement strand
GATCAGCAGCGCGCAGGATATCGTCCCCACCCTGGAAAAATTGGTCCAAATTGGCAAGCGCGAAGTAGTTGTGATCGCCGAAGATGTAGACGGCGAAGCGCTGGCCACCCTCGTGTTGAACAAGCTGCGTGGTATGGTCAACGCCCTGGCGATTAAGGCCCCGGGCTTTGGCGATCGCCGCAAGGCCATGTTACGCGACATTGCCATCCTAACCGGTGGCACCGTCATCTCCGAAGAAGTTGGCCGCAAACTCGACAGCGTCATGCTGGAAGATCTGGGCCGCTGTGATCGCATTGTCAGCACCAAAGACGACACCACCATCGTTGGTGGCGCCGGTGGCGCTGGCGACATTCAGGGCCGCATCCACGAGATCCGCGCCGAGATCGACAACAGCACCAGTGACTACGACCGCGAGAAGCTGCAAGAACGCCTGGCCAAGCTGGCCGGTGGTGTGGCGATCATTCGCGTCGGTGCTGCCACCGAAACCGAATTGAAGGAAAAGAAGCACCGCGTTGAGGACGCCTTGAGCGCCACCCGTGCCGCGGTTGAAGAAGGCATCGTCCCTGGTGGTGGTGTGGCGTTGATCAACTCCCTGCCTGCCCTGGAGACAGTCAAGCTCGAAGGCGATTCCGCCACTGGCGTCCGCATTCTGCGCCGCGCCCTGGAAGAACCCATGCGCATGATTGCCAGCAACGCTGGTCTCGACGGCCCCGTGGTCATCGAAAAAGTGCGTGGCCTCCATGCCGATGGCAAGAAGACCACCGGTTACGATGTGTTGGCTAACGGCTATGTCGACATGCTGCAAGCTGGCATTATCGACCCCGTCAAGGTCACCCGCAGCGCCGTGGAAAATGCTTGTTCCATCGCTTCCATGATTCTGACCACCTCAGCCTTGGTCACCGATATTCCTGAAAAGGAAAAACCGGCCCCGGCTGGCGACGGCGGCATGGGCGGCATGGGCGGCATGATGTAATTCGGAAGTCACTTCCGGCAACATCAGTCACCCTTGATTGAACCATAAAAAAGGGCGTACCGCTTTGATGGTACGCCCTTTTTTATTGGGCGGTTACGCAAAGCTAAACCTGACCGAATCTTACGTTGGCGGTTGTGGGCACCACAGAGCCAACCCGGTGACAAGGTCTAGCGTTGGCGGTTGTGGGCACCACAGAGCCAACCCGGTGACAAGGTTTGCAACGCCCGCTGATGAAGGATAAGAAATTAAACCGGTAGACCTTACTCGTGCGTTTTCGCGTAGCTCGACCGAGCAGGCGCTGATTTCAATCCGCGCTGCTTTACCGAATTTCATGGGTAATCTTCTCAGCGGGCTTTAGCCTGCGTTGTACCTGAGCCCGGTGGCTTCAACCCCGGGCGATCTCCCACGCTGTCGTGAGTCCCCAATCCATCACACATTGGTGGATAAAGTCTCCAATCGTTTGTTCTGTCATGCCTACTTGGACAAAATCCATGGTGCGTGCGAAAATAGCCAATGTCGTTTGGACTGCTTGTTAAATATGCGCTAGCTTACTTGTTGTCTTGCGTCCACGCAACGCGCAAATAATTGCTCCTGCCGAGATAAAGCGTTCACCTAACGATGTGCCTTGCACATACTCCTGTAATAGTGATCCCCTCGCCTGTGCGGGGCAGGATAAAAACGCTCTGCCACGTTACCTCATGGCCCAAGACACAGGGCAGCACAGGATCGCCCCAACTGCGGTTTCGCGTACAACCGTCATCCAAAGATCAACATTTTGTTCCTGAAGAATTTGAACGGCTTGTGTAATTTTTTCGTTAACTAGTTAATAACTATGCATAGCCTTAGGTAATTGAGTTGACACTATTGATTGTCTTACTCGTGGATAGTTGCCGTTAGGTGTGTTTAGCAGAACTCGCAGCGGTTGCATAGCGTTTCGCTTTCGTCCAACTAGCATTGGGTTTGCGTAGGATCTTTGACCAGTGCTGCGTTCAGTTGTACAATAAAAGCCGCTTCTTGCTTTTTATAGCCCATAGGATAATCGGTCAAGTATGAAATTGCAACCTCGCCCTCATTGCGTCTCCTGGATTTGTTGCCTTGTCGTTGGCGTATTGCTGACAAGTTGTTCTAGTAAGGCGCAAACCATGGTCGGTGATCGACCGGCCTCGCGCCTACCTGCGGTTGTAGAAGCCTATCTTCAGGAATATCAACCAGGCCCACTGCCACGCCTTTTTCAAACGACCTATCTTTATGACCGCAACGGCATGCAATTGGCTGAGCTTTTTGAAGAAGGGCGCCGGACTTGGGTTAGTCTGGATCGAATTTCTGAACAGCTGATCAATGCTACCATTGCGACGGAAGACGATAGTTTTTACAGCAATATGGGGATCGACCCGCTGCGCTTGGCCGCGGCGGCTTGGCAAAACCAGCAAAATGGCCGCATCATCTCTGGTGCTAGTACCATTACCATGCAGTTGGCACGCAATCTCTTTTTGGGCCCCGAGGATCGCTATGATCCGACCATGGACCGCAAATTGCTGGAGGTTGGGCTGGCTCAGGAATTGACCAGCAGCTACACCAAAGCAGAGATCCTGGAAATGTACCTGAATCTGCTGAATTATGGGAACCTAGCCTATGGCCCCGAGGCCGCCGCCCAGACTTATTTTAATAAATCCGCGGCAGAACTTGAGTTGCCTGAGGCCACTTTGCTAGCTGGTATTCCCCAATCGCCAGGAACGTTAAACCCATTTCGCGACTTTGCAGCAGTCAAAGCGCGGCAGCGGGTTGTGCTCGATCTCATGGTGCGTCATGGCTATTTGACGCGCTTTGAAGCGGATTGGACCTATCGCCAACCCGTAAAACTCCGCACCGATATTAGTCCTCCCCCCACCTTGGCCCCCCATTTTGTCCAATATGTCATCAGTTCGATTGATGAACGGATGGGGAATGGCTATACACGGCGCTCTGGTTTTAATCTCTTTACTACGCTTGATCTCCGCATGCAGGAGCTAGCCGAAAAGATTATTCGCGAGCAGATTGCCAAGCTGAAAGACAAACACGACCTGGGCAATGCTGCATTAGTGGCGCTACGTCCTGGCACTGGCGACGTGTTGGCTTTTGTCGGCAGTGCCGATTTCGCGGATGAGGCCATTGATGGTCAGGTCAATATGGCCATGAGCCCCCGCCAACCAGGTAGTACACTCAAACCAATCCTCTTTGCGACGGCCTTCAACGAAAATTTGATCAGCCCGGCTTCGGTGTTGTGGGATGTGCCAGTAACCTATAACTTGGGTGCCAATCAATTCTATCGACCACTGAACTATGATCTAAAATTTCATGGGTTGGTGACCGCGCGCAGTGCATTGGCTAACAGCTATAATGTTCCCGCGGTTCGTTTATTAGCGGCATTGGGGATTGATCCCATGTTGAAGAGTGCCGACGCCATGGGGCTACACAGTCTCAAACGAGGGACTTGGTATGGGCTAGGGCTGGCATTGGGCAGCAATGAAGTTTCCTTGATCGATATGGTCACAGGCTTTCATACGATTGCCAACCAGGGTCTGTATATCCCGCCGCAAGTCACAGCGACTATTCTGGATAGCCAAAGCCAATTGATCAACCCATTGCCGCCCGTCGAGCCCGTGCGTGCCATCTCCGCCGCTGCCGCTTTTCTGACTACTGATATTCTCAGTGATAACAATGCGCGTTCACCTATGTTTGGTGGTAACAGCGCCTTGCGCCTGAGCCGACCCGCCGCGGTCAAGACAGGGACTACAACTGACTTTCGCGATAATTGGACGATTGGCTTTACCCGCCAACTGTTGGTCGGCGTGTGGGCGGGTAATGCGGATGGGACCGTCATGCGGGATGTCACCGGCCTCACGGGGGCTGCCCCGATTTGGCATGATTTTATGGAAGCCGTGATGGCGGACCCGACGCTGGCACAGATCATCGAAGCCCCAAGCGATGCGCAAGCTTGGCAGTTTGAGCCACCGGCCGCGGTGGAATTACGGCCCGATTGTCCGTTGCGCCTGACCTGTCGGCGCGAGGGGGGCGAATACTTTAGCAAAGAATGGTTGGCATTGGCTGGTGATGGCGGTCCGCTGGCGGATAGTTTTGAGCGTCAGCCGGTGCTGCCGGTACAAACGAATCGCTACGGGGGGTATTGGCCGATCTTCTGTAGCAGTGCGGAAGGCGAAGTGCGTAATGTCTTGCGCCTTTCCAACCGCTTGGGCTTGCCCGGTGTCCGGCGTCCTTCTGCCGAGGCGGGGAATGTCGAAACCGCGGACCTGCCGGATGGTGATGCCCTGCCTTTGATCAACTCGCTCTCGGCGGTACGTACTGCTGATAATCATTATGTGGTTACCTTTTATCCCGAAAACGAGTTAGAGCGCATCCGCAAATTACGCTGGGGGCGCTACTATGGCTTGGCCGTCAGTGTGGGGCCGTGTAATAGCCTCCAGTTCTATGCCGTGCAGTCCGGTGATTATTGGACCAAGCTCGCTAGCCGTTATAGTCTTACCTTGGCGGAACTCCAAGCCGCCAATCCCCACGCCGTGCGCGATGGCGGTGTTTTACTTGTCGGCGACCGCCTGCTTGTTCCCTCTGGCATTAACATCGAAGTGGGCGACCGGGGGCGTTTTTATACAGTACAGAATGGTGATTCTTGGATGAAGATTGCCACCGATTTCGCTATGCCTCTACAACTATTGCAAGTGATCAACCCTGACCTCATCCGACCTGGGGCCATTTTGAAGCCGGGCGATGAACTCTTTATTCCTGCTCGTTTATCGACACTTCAGTAACACCCTCCTTTGCTATTTACTGGAAAGGGTCTTTCGTTGGCGCTAGGGCTTCCACAACCGCTAACGAAAGACCCTTTCCAGTATGAGCGCGTCCAAATGCCGATTCAAACCGTTGCTTCGCTTTGCTGCTAGCCCAAGCGAGGATGCTTGCAGGTCTTTCCTAGGGGCGTTGCACCCCCTTATTCTCACTACGGGGAAGCAGCTTATCGTTTACCCACCTCTCTAGGCGACTTGTTTGACAAACAAAACATGTTATGGCTATATATGGAAATCTTAACTTACTTAACTGTAAGATTACATTTTTGTGGATGCCATGGTCTAGTAGTGGATTTATGGTAGAAAAATATAAGGCAATTTGTGTATGTACAGATTGCTGTGGAGCTTAATCCAAGTTTGCTATTACGTTGTCTGTCGACCAAGCAGAATTAGGTGAGTAACTTATGCGAGATCCATTACTTCTACCCCCCCAGAAGACGGAGCTAATGCCTGACTCCGATCTAACAATGGCAGGATACCCCCACGAGCCATCTGAAGCAATGGGACAGCATCTTGCCGCGTTACAAGCACAGGTGAGGGCCTTACAGGATGAACTAACACCCTTACAGCACAGAGAAGCCCTCTATCGTACAACCTTTGACCAAGCCCCTGTTGGGATCGCCCATGTCGCGCCGGATGGGCGTTGGTTACGCGTTAATCAACATCTCTGTCATATTTTGGGTTATACCAGGGAAGAGTTGCTCCAGCTAAGCTTTCAGGACATTACCTATCCTGAGGACCTAATGATTGATCTCGACCATGCTGCGCAAATGCTCGCTGGTGAAATTTCAACCTACACCATGCAAAAGCGCTATTTGCATAAACAATGGGGGCTGATTTGGGCAAGCCTTACCGCGAGTTTGGTCCGCGATGAGGGGGGTACTCCGGCTTATTTTATTTCGGTTATTGAAGATATCACACAACTCAAAGAGGCCGAGTTGGCTTTAGAACAGAGTGAAGAGCGCTATCGTCGCGTGGTGGAAGATCAGACTGATCTCATTTGTCGCTTCACCCCAGATTTTAAATTAACCTTTGTCAACCGCCCCTATAGCAAAGCTTTTGGTAAACGGCCGCCTGACCTACTCGGCCAACCGATTGCTGATGTGATTTTGCCCGAATATCAGGCACCTGTGTATGCCCATCTTTCTACGCTTAACCCCGATAATCGAACCGGTATTTACGAAAATCCGATCCGCTCGGCAGATGGAGCATTACATTGGTTTCAGTGGACCAATCAGGTGATCGTCGATGCCCATAACCAAGTTATCGAATACCAGAGTGTAGGACGCGACATTACGGAGCGTAAACACGCAGAAGATGCCGAGCGTGAGCAGCGTCGTTATGCCGAAGCGTTGCGCGATAGCTTGGCTATGCTGACGAGCTCTCTGGATGTGGAAAATGTCTTAAAACAGATCCTCACCTTGGCGGCAACCGTCGTGCCGAGCGAAGCAGGGAGTATCTTGTTATTTGAAAATGCCTACGGACGCGTCGCCTATTGGCGCGGCTTTGCACCAGCTGCCGAGGAATTTTGGAACCACTATCGTTTTTCGCTCGATTCGCCTCTGTTTAAACATGTACTGGATACCCATCAACCTTATTGGGTGCCCGATACCCATGTTGCACCAGAGTGGGTTCCTCTACCAATCATCGCTTGGATCCGCTCTTCGATTGGTATTCCCATCGAGTTACGCGGCAAAATTATTGGCATGCTGATCGCGAACAGTGCCACGCCACATCATTTCCAGCCCGCGGACATTGAAAAGCTACAAGTCTTTGCCCGTTATGCAAGCTTAGCCCTAGAAAATGCCGACCATGTGGCCCATCTGGAACGCCGCGTGGCCGAGCGTACAGCCGAACTGCGTTTCTATGCGAGCCTCCAAGAGCAAGTGAGCGATGCTGTCATCACCATGGATCTTGATTGTTGGATCCAGAGTTGGAATCGGGCGGCAGAAGTTGTCTACGGTTGGCGCGCCGAAGAGGCGATTGGGAAGCAGCTTACCAACCTCTTACAGACCGACTATGGTCCAAGTATGACCTATGAACAAGCCAAGCATGCCCTGCTTGAGCAAGGGAGCTGGCACGGTGAAATTGCCCAACAACACAAGAATGGTACCAGGCTACACATTGCGAGCGCGCTAACGGTGTTGCATGATGAGGTCGGTGTTCCTTATGGCGTTGTTATCATTAATCGAGATGTTACCAAACGCAAGCAAGCCGAAGAGGCTCTCCAAAGTTATGCGGCTGAGGTCAAGGCCCTCTATAATGAAGCCCCCTGTGGCTACCATTCGATCGATGCCGAGGGCTGCTTTGTTCAAATGAACGACACCGAACTCCAGTGGCTTGGCTACCATCGTGCTGAAGTGATCGGTCGTCTGAAAATGACTGATATTTTGACCCCAGCCAGCCAAGCCGCCTTTCAGACCGTCTTTGCCCACTTAAAAGAGCAAGGATGGGTGAAAGATGCCGAGTTTGAACTAAGCTGCAAGGATGGCACACAAATGACCATCCTGTTGAGTTCCCGCGCGCTGTATGACGCCAATGGGCGCTTTCTGGAAAGCCGTGCAACCAGTTACGATATTACCGAGCTGAAACAGGCACAACAAGCAATCCGAGAAAATGAAGAGAAATTCCGGCTATTGGTGGAAGTCGCACCGCTAGCCATTTTGATTTCGGATCATCAAGGGAAGATCACCTTGATGAATGATCAAGCGGAACAGCTCTTTGGTTATACCAAGGCTGAACTCATTGGTCAATCGGTCGATATACTGGTGCCTGAGGCGGTACGTGGACACCATCCCGCACTTCGCTCTAATTATATGGCTAGACCTGGCGTACGGCGTATGGCTAGCGACCGTAGTCTCTTTGCGGTGCGCAAAGATGGGAGTGAGTTTCCGGTTGAAATTCAGTTGAGTTTTACGGAGCACCAAGTCGGCAGCTTTATCATGGATATTACCGAACGCAAGCAAGCCGCGGAAGCGCTACGGGTGCAACGTGACTTCTTGCAAATGGTCATTGATAGTGTACCCAATTTGATTTGGGTGAAAGATCGCGCTGGCTATTTTAAATTAGTGAACGCCCCAACTGCCCAGATTTATCGGATGACACCCATGGCTGTGGTCGGGCAGCGGGGTGTCGATCTACAGCCGACGGCGGATATTCCCCGCTTCCACGAGCAAGAACTGACGACGCTTGCCAGTGGTGAGCCTTTGTTTATTCCCGAAACCATGATCGATGGCCGTTGTTATCAGGCAAACCTCATTCCCCTGCAGAACAGTAACGAAGGCTATGATCGAGTGTTGCTGGTCGCTTCCGACATTACAACCCGCAAACAGGCCGAAGAGACCCTCCAGCATGCCTTCCAGACTGAACGCGAACTGAGCGAACTCAAATCGCGCTTCGTCTCTATGGCATCCCATGAATTTCGCACGCCACTTACGACAATCTCCTCTTTGGCAGAAACCCTGCGCGCTTATCGCCATAAGCTGAGCGATGAACAGATTACTCGCCGCCTGGAGAAGATCCAAGATCAAGTTCATTATCTGAATGACATTATCGAAGACGTGTTGCAATTGGCGCAGATCCAGGCCCGTCGCTCCGAGTTCAACCCTGTGGCGCTGGATTTTGATGGTCTCTGCCGCAACGTGATGGAGGAGTTTCAGGCACAGGAAACCGTTCTTCATGACCTGCGCTACATCTGCGAGCCTATCCCCCCCCTGCTGAAACTAGATAAACGGCTGATGCGCCAGATCATTAACAATTTGCTCGCCAATGCCATCAAATATTCGCCCCAGGCCGGCGCGGTCTTTGTCAATGTCACCTATACAGCGGCTGGGCTGGTCTTTCAGGTGCGCGATGAAGGTATTGGTATCCCAGAAGCCGATCTGAAGCATCTCTTTGAACCTTTCCATCGTGCCAGCAATGTCGGTACTATTTCAGGGACGGGTTTGGGCCTCGCCATTGCCAAAGAGTCAGTCGAACGCCATGGTGGCACCATTAGCGTTGCCAGCCAAGCAGGTATCGGCACAACGTTTACCGTGCGTATTCCGCCCATGCTATCCGTGGAAAAGGACATTTAAGCGACAGCCACTGTCCCTTCCTTAGGCATGAAGATAACATCTTGTCATCTTGACTCCTTAGTCATCTTGACTCCTTAGTTACCTTGACTCCTTAGTTACCTTGACTCCTTAGTTACACTGCGTGTCGCTAGCTTGGGGAACCTATAAGACCTGGCTAACGTTCTCACTATTATAGTGGGGGGGCGCACACGCGTGCGTCCCTTTTTTTGTTGGATCTACGCTCATCGCGTACTATTACAGGTATGATAACTATGAATCTGACCCATCAGGTGAACCAGGCTGTGCGACTGTGCTACCACCGCCACTGGCCGCCAATGGCCCGTGGTTGGCCGTCGTGCGGGGCAGCCGCTATGCTATTTTGTTTGCTCCTTGTGCTCACAGGCTGTCGGGATCGAACCGAGGCTGCCAATGACAGCACCGCCGGCGCAACCGCGACCACACTCCCCGTTGAAGCCCCTGTTGCAGCGTCAACCAATTTGCAGCCCACCTTTACGGCAACCCCAGCGGTCAAACAGCCAGGAACTGCAGGGCCAGCTACTGCTGTCTCAACCCCGACCTTGTCGCCAACTCCTGCCGCCACCGCCTTGCCAGCTGAACAATTAGCCCAGGGTCGTCAACTGCAGCGCGTCGGTGATTACGCTGCCGCCCGCGCCGTGTTGCTGGCGTTGCTGGCGTTGCCTGATCTGGATCCTGCTCTACAACAAGCGGCTACCTATGAACTGGCGCGCCTCTATCTGGCCGAGGGCACACCGGCTGCGGCCTTACCTTTACTTGCCCAGACCGAGGTGACGGCGGCGGGGGCTACGGCGCAACCCGATGCCGAATTAGCGGCGCGGATGGAATTTTTACGCGGCGAAGCGTTGGCGGCAACGGGTGATCAGACGCAAGCCATTGCCGCCTACTGGCGTTTTCTCGAAGTGGCACCGTGGGCCGCGGAATTTGTCCAAACACGGATTGCCACGGCCTATTTAGCCGCCGGTGATCGCGCGGGGGCCGCCGCAGCCTATCGCCGGGCCGCCGATGCGGCTACCGATACCGTGACCCGTGCCCGCCTATTGGAAACGTTAGCAACCACCTATAGCGGCGCCGCGCGCTATCCAGAAGCCGTTGCTGCCTATGACGAGATTTTGGCCATCGCCCAGAATAGCGGCTATCGCGCCACCATTCAAAACGAGGCAGGCAAAGCGTTGGCGAGCGCAGGCGATATTCCGGGTGCTATTGCCCGTTGGCAGGCGGCTACGGCGGAATCCCCAGAGAGTGGTGCTGCGTACGCCGCCTTGATCGAACTCGTGAATCGCAATGTCGCCTTTGATCTTTACCAGCGGGGTTATATTGATCTGAAGGCTGGGGCCTGGTTGCCCGCTATTAATGCCTATCAAGCCTATCTGGCTGCCGCTGATCCGACGGACAGCCGGGTGGGGCAGGCTTTGCACGGGATCGGGCAAGCCCAACTGCAAAGCGAAAATTATGACGCGGCCATTGCCTCGTTGGATCAGGTGATTGCCAATCACCCCACTTGCGTTTGTTTTGGACAAGCCTGGTTGGATAAAGCCGCGGCGCTTTTGGGCAAGGACGACGCGGTGGGCGCACGCCGCATCTATCGTACCTTTGCCCGTGACTATCCGGCGGATGCTTTGGCTCCAGAGGCGCTTTGGCAAAGCGGTCTGCGTGCCATGCGGAGTAATAACCCTGCCGAAGCAGCCACAGATTTTCTGGCGTTGGCAGATACATTCCCCGCTAGCCCCCGTACACCCGCCGCTCTCTATGCCGTCAGTTTGAGTGCCTATCAGCAGGGCAACTATGCCCAGGCCATTACCCCCTTGCAGCGTCTGCAGAGCCAATATCCCGAGTACAGTTGGTCCGCCGTGGCCTATTGGTTGGGCCGCGCCCACAATGCCAATGGGCAGAAGAGTGAAGCACGGGCCGAATGGCAGGCATTGGTCGAGCGCGCCCCCGATATTTACTATGGGATCCTAGCGGCCCAATCCTTGCGCCAAACGCCGCTTGTTGCGGGCAATTTCCTCAACGCTATGCCCGCGATTGCTGGCCCGCCGACAACGCTCCCGCATGATGATGGCAGCCAAGCCTTTGCCGAACAGTGGCTACAGGAGTGGATCAAAGCACCGGTGGCCGAACTAGCCACGTTGCCCGCCGCGTTGGCAGAAGACCAAGACTTGTTGCTCGGTGGCTTTTTGTTGGCGGTCAATCAACGCGGTGACGGTCTCACCGCGCTCGACCGCGTCTACCAACGCAACCGAGACAATCCGCGCGCCCTCTATGCCCTGAGTCTGGCCTTAGAAAAGATGGGGGCCTATAGCCTAAGTCTGCTGGCAATGAGCCGTTTACTTGAGTTTAGCCCTGCCCGTCTGGTGGAAGATGCCCCGCTTTTCCTCCAGCGCCGCTCTTATCCGCAGCCTTTTGGTGAACTGATTACCAAAGAAGCGTTGGCGCACCAAATTAATCCACTCCTCTACTTTAGTCTGATCCGCCAGGAGAGTCTTTTTGAAGAGGGGGCGCGTTCCTATGCTGCAGCACAAGGGCTCGCGCAGATTATCCCGGATACCGGGCATTGGGTGGCGGAACGGTTAGGACACCCCGACTATACCAACGAGATGATCTACCGTCCCTACATCAATCTTCAGTTTGGTGCCTATTACCTGAATTGGACACGCAGTTACCTAGAAGGTAATTTGGTTTCGGCATTGGTAGGGTATAATGCAGGACCAGGCAATGCTGAGTATTGGCGTGATCTCATCGGCACAGACGATACGTTGTTTGTTGAGTTCCTCACGATCAATGAGCCGCGCATCTATGTACAATCGATTACGGTTGGGTTGTATCACTATACGCGCCTCTACGGCAAGTCGCCATAAATCGAACTGGCATCGGTTTGGTATGCTGTAAAACCGACGATGCATAAGGAGTGGAAAAAGCTTGCGCGTTTTAATTACAGGCATTGCCGGTTTTGCGGGCAGCCATTTAGCGGATTATCTCGTGCGAGAGCATGAAGTCGAGGTGTATGGCATTGTCCATCGCCATGAACACCGGATCCAGCATCTGGCCACCCATTTACAGCTCCACCGCGGTGATCTGCGTAATGCGCTGTGGGTAAGCGAGACTATCCAAGAAATTCAACCCGATGTGACCATGCATTTGGCGGCTTGGAGTGATGTCGGCGGCAGTTGGCGGCAACCGTGGACTACCTATGAATTAAATATTCAGTGTCAGCTGCATTTGCTCGAAGCCCTGCGCCGCTGGACTCCCCATTGCCGTACCTTAGTCGTGACCTCCAATGAGGTCTACGGCTTGGTGCAAGCCACCGATTTGCCGATCAGGGAAACTACCCCTTTTCGCCCCAATAATCCCTATGGTGTGAGCAAAATTGCGCAAGATATGATGGCCTTGCAATATTGGCATAGCCATCAACTGCCTACGATTCGCGCCCGCAGCTTTAACCACATCGGCCCCAATCAGGCCGATGATTTTGTGGCCAGTGCCTTTGCCCATCAAATCGCCGAGATCGAGGCTGGCCTACGGGAAGCCACGGTCTCCGTGGGGAATCTTGATGCGGAACGTGATTTCACCGATGTCCGTGATGTTGTCCGCGCCTATTGGTTGCTGGTGACGCGGGGTGAAGGTGGTGGTGTCTATAATATTGGCAGTGGTCGCTGCTACTCTGTACGCTTCTTATTAGATACGCTCCTGGATTTGGCAACAACCCATGTCCATATTGTTACTGATCCAGCGCGGCTACGCCCGAGTGATGTACCGACCAGTCTTTGTGATAACCAACGTTTGGTGGCGGCCACGGGTTGGCAGCCGCAAATTGATCTGCGCACTTCGCTGTCGGATTTGCTCAATTACTGGCGTAAGCAGTTACAACATCGTCAATCCTAACCTAAACTTGATGGAGGAAGTGAATGCCAACAGCGCTGATTACTGGTGTTACCGGCCAAGATGGCAGTTATTTGGCCGAGTTATTGTTGGAAAAGGGCTATACGGTGATCGGCATGGTGCGCCGCACCAGTACGATCAACTTTGAACGGATTACCCATATTCAAGATCAGATCGAAATTGTCCAAGGCGATCTATTGGATCAGATGAGCTTGGTGGAGATCCTCCAACAATACCGGCCTACGGAAATCTATAACTTGGCCGCCCAAAGCTTTGTGCCCACCAGCTTTAATCAACCGGTGCTCACTGGCGAATTTACCGCGCTCGGGGTTACACGCATGTTAGAAGCGATTCGCATGGTTGACCCCAAAATTCGTTTCTATCAGGCCAGCAGCAGCGAAATGTTTGGCAAGGTGATGGAAGTACCGCAGCGGGAAGCTACCCCCTTCTACCCCCGCAGCCCCTATGGGGTTGCCAAGGTCTACGGCCATTGGATTACAGTCAATTACCGCGAAAGTTATAATCTCTTTGGCTGCTCTGGGATCCTTTTTAACCATGAAAGCCCCCGCCGTGGCTTGGAATTTGTCACCCACAAAATCACCCATGCCGCGGCCAAGATTAAACTGGGGCAGGCCAACGAGTTGCGCTTGGGCAATCTCGAAGCACGCCGCGATTGGGGTTTTGCGGGTGACTATGTCCGCGCTATGTGGCTGATGCTCCAGCAAGATGCCCCTGATGATTATGTCGTCTCGACGGGTGAGACGCATAGCGTACAAGAATTTGTGGAAGAGACTTTTGGCTACCTTGACCTTGATTGGAAACAATATGTAGTGCAGGATCCCAAATTCTATCGCCCCGCCGAAGTGGATCTACTCGTCGGCGATCCAGGGAAAGCTGGGCGGATTCTGGGCTGGGAACCGAATGTCGATTTCCGTGGCTTGGTGCGGCTGATGGTGGATGCCGATCTCCAAGCGCTGACGGATGCTGCGGTCGCCAGTCGCCAGCGCCCCCAATGAACATCCTGATCCTACAGTGTGGCGGCCCAACGCCGGTTGTCAATGGCTCGTTGGCTGCCGTCATTGCCACGGCACAAGCCGAAGCAGCAATTGCCCAAATTTGGGGTAGCCGCTTGGGCTGGCAGGGGCTAGCCCAAGGCGATTGGGTCGAATTGACTCGCTGTAGCGATGCGTTGTTGGCGCAGCTCCAAAGTCAACCAGGCGCTGCATTGGGGAGTGGGCGTTTTCTCTTGGCCGATGCAGGGTTGCCTGCCGCTTTACAACACCTACAAGACCGCCAAATTGGGGCTGTGCTGCCGATTGGTGGCAATGGGACGATGGCGGCCGCGCAAAAGTTACTTACCTATGCCGCAACGGCTGGCTATCAGGTGGCAGGCGCGCCGCTGCACGTGATAGGGGTTCCCAAAACGGTGGACAATGATCTGGTTGGCGTCGACGCCGCGCCGGGCTATGCTAGTGCCGCCCGCATGATCGCGCAAACCACCCGCGATCTCGGGTTGGATTTATATGCCATGCGTAACTTTGATGATGTGGCGATCTTGGAGGTCATGGGGCGGCATGCGGGGTGGTTAGCTGCGGCTAGCGCATTGGCCCGCCATCAGCCCACAGACCCGCCGCACCTGATCTTACTGCCGGAAGTGCCATTCGACGAAGCGGCATTTCTCCAGGCTGTGCAGCAGATTCACCAACAAATTGGCATTTGTCTTGTCATCGCGGCGGAAGGGGTAC
The DNA here is from genome assembly GCA_019637645.1 of Caldilineaceae bacterium. The sequence goes on along the minus strand of JAHBVH010000036.1, from coordinate 70,787 downwards.
GCGATGCGGCTGGAAACTTTCTGGCCGAAAAGCTAGGCCGTGCCGAGCGCGATGCCACCGGGCAGCGAATGTTGGGGCTGGCGCCGGGCGTTGCCCCCTATTTGGCAACCCGTGTGCGACAAAGCTTAGGCGTCCGCTGTCGGCAGTTGCGCCCTGATCTCATGCAACGGTCGAGCAGCGCGCTCGCAAGCCCTGTGGATCGACAACTGGCCCATCAAGTAGGGGTAGCCGCTGTACAATATCTGATCCAGGGCGTCTCTGCGGCGATGGTCGGCCTGGAACGTGTCGCCGCGACTTGGCAGAGCACCTGTGTCCCCTTCGCGGCGGTCATTGGGCAGGAGCGTCCATTGCCCAACCCCTATTGGGCTCCCGGTTCGTATGATGTCGAGCCAGCTTTCCTGGCCTATGCGCGGCCCTTGCTGGCACCCATTGCCAGTGCTGCGATCCGTTTCTAAGCTGGCTAACGATCAGCCAAGCTATCAACGCAATCAATCAGGAGATCCTATGGCGATTCAGCTGGGTTGGCAAGGCCGGTATTACGAAGATTTTCGCGTGGGCGATATCTATCCCCATCGCTTGGGGCGCACGGTGACGCAGACCGATAATATCTGGTTTACCTTATTGACGGTGAACCCCAATCCCATTCACTTCGACGCCCACTATGCTGCCAAAACGGAGTTTGGCAAACCCCTCGTCGATTCCACCTTTACGCTGGCGCTGGTGACAGGGCTGTCGGTGGCCGACATTTCCCAGAATGCCATCAATCTGGGATGGGACGCGATTAGCCTGCCCAACCCGGTCTATGAAGGGGATACCATCTATGCGCGTAGTGAAGTTTTGGCGGCACGCGAATCCAAATCGCGGCCACAACAGGGCATTGTAAAGTTCAAAACGACGGGATATAACCAGGATGGGGGGGTGGTGATCGAATTTACGCGGACTGTTTTGGTTTATAAACGCGCTCATGCCCCAACGGAGACGTTGCCGCCCTTTCTGTTGCAAGAACCACCGTAAGCGGCAACGCCGATCAACCGGAAGCGGTAAAGGCGTACAACGGAGCTTTGCTTGAGCGGCCAAGTGACTACCACTTGGCCGCTCTTTTATGGATCGGGGCCGCTGCTACCTTATTGGGCGATCATGGGTAAAAAGGTCCGCCTTTGCAGGGGCATTGGCTCCTCTTCCGGCTTTTCATTGGTGGGGGCTGGCGGTGTAATCGTGGGGGTTTCTTCGCCGCCACCACCGGTGGGCACGACTGGCGGCGTTTCTGTCGGTGTGGGGAAGCCCACCGGCGTCATGGTGGCCGTCGGTGTTGCTGTGACCGTTGGTGTAACCGTGCCGACCGCGGTCTCCGTTGCTGTTGGGGTGGCGGAGGGCGTCGCGCTGGCGGTTGCACTGGGTGTCGCTGACGCCGTTGCGCTGGGCGTGGCCGTTGGCGTCGCTTCTGGCGTTGGCCTGCAGAAGGTTAGGCTTTCAATGTCATCGGGGCCAGGAAAGCCAAGGCCGGGAATGAGGGTGCCGGTGGCTGGATCAAGGGCAATAATACCACGGTTATCTTTGTGAATGCCGATCCATAGGATGCCATCGACAATGTCAAGTGCCTCGATCTGGATTCCATCCGCTAGATCAAAGACCGGCGTAATGGCCCCGCCAGGAGTCCAGGTGTAAAAATGATGATTGCCAACGAGCCACAGCGTTTCGCCGAGCCACTCCACCCCCTCTACCTTAGCAGTGGAGGGCCAGACCAATTCCCCAACGGCTGTGCTTGGATCGATCCGGACAATGCCGCGCCGCTCACCGCGATTGGCATAGCCCCAAAGGCTGCCATCGGGCTTCTCGGCCAACGCGGCGATTTCGTAGAAGGGTTCACCCGTGCTTGTTTGAATATCACCGATCTTGGTCAGGGTTGTCTGGTTGGTGTGGCTGTCAATGGCCACTGTAAAGAGTTCGCTGACCCCACGCCCGTCACGACCGCTGGCCCCATAGACGGTATTATCTAAACAGGCTAACCCCTCAATATCATATTCATCGAAAATCGGCTCTGTGCTCTGGACGATGTTGCCATCATAGTAACCAAATTGACTGTCACGTGTTCCTTTATCGTAAACCCAAATAATAAAGGGGGTATCTTGGGCAGTGGCAGTGGCGGCGATCGATACCATGAACATGAGAAGTACGAGGATGGTCGCGATTTTTCTACCCTTAGCTACTGGATATATTCTCATGAAAGATCCGCTCCTTTCTCGCTAAGTCCTCCCCAATCGCTTCGGAAAATCGATTCTATGGCTAGCGTAATGCTTGGCTTAGTGACTTCCCGTAAACTTTGCAATCGCTAAGATGGGACTATTATACACATTGTCTACTTATAGCAGACGGTGTTCTGTGCGTTTTTGATACGATTAATATATGGTATATTCCATTAATTGACGTATAGAATAAACGAAAAGTTCCGCAAAATTATGGATTAAATGCCTGTTTTTCGGGCATATGGGGGGAAATAAGGAACAAAATCGCTACTTTTAGTATAAGTCTAAAACTGGACAAATGACGCAGGTTGGAAGGCGAGCTTAAAGACTGGTCAAGAGGATAGATCGCGGCCGCGCTTTGGTAATTTTTTGGCAAAAAATCGCTTCTATTTTGCCTGTATGCTCTCTATGCTCCGTTGCATTGGATGATCCCCCAAGTCATGATCATGTTCTGGCCCAGCCAGAAGGGATAGCGCTATGCAACGGACAGCTCTGTGGATATGTCGAATGGCTTTGATGCTGCTCATTGGCCTCACTTTCCTGATCCCCTCCCCGCTCTTGGCACACGGTGTAACACCACCCCAAGATCCTTCTCCTCTAGTCGCCCACGGCACGGACAAACGTGGGCTCCTCGCCCTGACCCTGCGCACCGACCGGCCTGTGGCTCCCGGGGAAACCGTTACGCTGTTGGTGGATGTCTCGCCGACCGTGGCCGCCGACGCGCTGACAGTACAGTGGTATCTGCCCGATGGCGGCGAGTTGACCGGCAGTGCCGAGACCTTGTTGCCGCGGGTGCCAGCCCAAGCAACGATGACGTTACAACGCCAAGTGCGCTTTCCATCGGCTGGCGTCTATGTCGTGAGTGTAAACGCCAGCTATGGCATTGGCGCAGCCATGCAAGTGACCGCGGCTACGGTTTTGGTCTTTACCGTCCAGCCCGATGGCAACGCCCGCGTCACCCACTACGACCCGCGCATCGATATTCGTCAGCAGCGTCTGATCCCAACCACGGTTACCGTAGAAGAGACCGCGGTCGCGGCGGATGCCAATGGCGACCCTTGTTTCACCATCAACGGGGTGGTTACGCGGCTGGATCGGCGGCCCATTCCCAATAGCCCAGCGGGTGTACCGGCTTTTGTGGATAGCCGTGTCCCGGTGCGCAATGTGCCGGTCGATATGATGGAGGAAGATACGCTCTTTGACGATTATTACGGCACCCGCCTGACCGACGCCAATGGCAACTTCAACTTCTCCTTTTGCGACGATGATGGTTGGTTTGATGATGAGCTAGAGTTATATGTGATCGTGCGTGCCGAAATGTGGGATGGGCAAGGGCGCAAAGTAGTCGAGGTAGAAGATAGCTCCTGGATCGACGAAGTGCATGAATTTGAGTCGGGACGGCAAGCCTCGGAAGGGGGGACGCTGCGCTTTGATATGGAGTTTGATCGTAACTACAACCCGGCCAATCTGGCCGCCGGTGCCACCTTTGGCAGCGAAGTCTTCAATATTGCCGACGCCATTTACAGCGCTTGGTTGCTCTGGAATGCCAATGGCGGTGCCGTGGGGGATGATGCCATCTTTGCCGATGCTGCCGAAGTTCACTATGAGCCGGACTATGGCGACGATGGTTCCTACTTCGATCCCTTTTGGAACGAAATTACCATTGCCGACGCTGCCAGTGACCCCGATGCCTGGGATGATAGTGTCATCATCCACGAGTGGATGCACTTTGCCGATGACCTGTACGGTTGTGATGACACACCGGGCGGTGACCATTCTTTCTTTGCCAATACAGGCGACACTGAGCTTGCCTGGAGTGAAGGGTATTCCAACTATTACCAAAGCGTAGTCCGTACCGCCAACGGCGACCCCAATGGAAATTTCTACATCGACACCAATGGCGCTGGTCGGCCTGGAAGTGCCGACCTAGAAGCCTGGAACACCATCTCCACCACCTTGAACAGCGTCTTCAATGAAGGGGCCATTGCAGCCATGCTCTGGGATCTGCAAGATAGCGCCAATGACGGGAACGACCGGGTGGGCTATGGTCATCGCGCCAACCAAGAAGTCTTTACCGATCCCGCCTTTGAATCCAATGGCGACATTTTTGACGATACATGCAATGTCTATGTCTACCTGCGGGTGTGGCGGCAGATCGGCAAACCCGCCACGCGCGACACCGCGGCCGCGGTCAGCCAAAATGTTGGCTATATCCCCCCCGACTTTACCCGCGCCGCGGTCGCGCAGGCGGTGAACCAAACGGTCAACGCCGCCTCAGTACAGACCATGCAGGATACAACTGTCGCGCCGAGCCCCCTGACCACCGACTATCGCTGGTGGAAGCAGCTAACCTGGGTAGTGGACAACAGTACGAGTATGGTCGGTCCCAAAATAGCAGGTGTCAAGACCGTGATCAACGAGCAACTCAATGATCTGAACAACGATCCCAAAGGCGTTGACTTCAACCTCTATACCTTTAACCACGAGGGCTATACCAATCGCAAGATCTTTGAGAATGAGTTTTATAGCGACCGTATTACGCCCTCGATCAATGGGATTGGCACCACCAATAGTAATGACCTTGATTGTAGCAACGTGGTCTACGGCCTGCAAGCGATGCAACAAGCCCTGGTGGGCAAGCGCGCCGGGGATCTCTGGCTCTTCACCGATGGCCGCGACGCCCAATTCCCGCGCGTCGATACGGTGGTGCAGCAATTGACACGCCAACAGGTGAAAGGCTCGATTGCCCTGCTGGGGGGCTGTGCGTCGCCACCCTTGTCGCCCAATCGCCTCAATGGCACCGAGACCTATCTGGGCAATGCGGCGGGGCCCCAATCGAGCGGCATTGTGCCCTATCTCATGACTTCCCTACGGAGTGGTGGGCAATTTCTCTTTGTCAACCCCGACCAAATCGGGTTGGCCTCCGACATTCTTCGTGCCCAACTCGCCAACAGCGCAGGCGCGGGCCGTTGGAGCGACTATGTGAGCGATTTCCCACTCTATCGCTGGGACAAATTGGATACCAACGAATACCGCTGGATCGACACCTCGGTTGCGGCAGGCGGCACCTTTGCCGGCCAGCCCTATAACAAAGCGATCCAGGTCTTCTTCCCCCAGCCCTTTACCATCTGGGGCCAGAGCACCAATTTTGGCTGGGTACAGGACGATGGTTATATTCTCATGGGCAATCAGTTGAACTCGCCCACCCTGGATCTGCTCTATGCGCCGCTCCAATGGAAAAATCGCTATTGTGGCCCGCGCGCCGCAACGGCTCCCAACGAAGTTCCTTGTTTTACCGACTATGTCGAGATCTTCACCAAACAGGACGGCCCTTGGTTTGCGATTACCACCACGGGCATTGCGGCGTCTGAACAGAATCGCGCCTATCAAGTATTGCTGGATAGCACCACCGGCGAGATCCGCTATCAATATCAGGCCCTCGCCACCAGCGACGCGGGGCAGGCCGAGATCGCTGTAACAGACATTGCCAACAGTCGGCGGATGTTGGTGAGCAACAAGGATACCAATGGTGCCGCGCCCGGCATGGGCTATAAATTCTACTGGGCCCCACCCCAGCCCGCCAAGACCTTTACGGTGGCCGTGGACGAACTCATGGAAGGCGTTGGTTTTATGCTCACCGGCTACAGCGGCGACTTTGAGCCCATGGTCGTGCGCACGCCGGATGGCACGGCTGTGGATTGTGCCGACACGGCCAATGTGATCTGTCTCAATCTGGGCAAGGTCCAGTACATTCAGGTCAATGTCAATGGCCGCGCCGGTGATTGGACGGCGACCGTCGATGCCGCGGCCCCGAGCAACCAAGGTACCTTCTCCTTTACCGCTGTCGCCGCGAGTACTGTGGGCGCAGAAGTGTTGAGCGACCACTCCCTCTATAGCAAAGGTGTCCATCGGCTGCTTGTCAAAGTCGGGCGCGTGGCCGACCAAAATCGGTTGACCGGTTGGCTCCAGAAGCCCAACGGTACTCGCTGGGGCAATCCCTTCACCCTCTATGATGACGGCGCACACGACGATCTCTTTGCCGGTGATGGCTACTTTGGCTCGGAGCCCATTACCCCAGGCAGTGGCGCTGCCTATCTCTGGGTTAGTGGCACTGCCGACGGTACTGCTTTCCGGCGCGCCGATCCGGTCCCCTTTAATTTTCAACCGTTCCAACTGAGCGCGGCAGTCACGCACTTTAGCAATGATAATGACACGCCGACCGCGGTACCTGTGACCCTGACCAATGGTGATAGTGTCTATCACTGTTTTGACTACGACATTACCTATCCCAGTGAGTGGGCCGTTTGGTCTGGCAATTGGGATTATGACGACCTTGGCTCGCTCTGTTTGAGCGCGGGCGAAACGCGCCAGCAGATCCTCACAGTCTACCCGGCGTGGTATGAGGCGCCTAGTGGTGCCACCGGTGAGGTGACGATCTCCTTTAGCGATGTGGATAACCCCGGGCTGAATGACAGCGTCACCGTCACCTTTATGCGCCAACGAGCGGGTGTCAATGTCCGCATTGATAACGCCTATAAGACGACCTCTTTGCGACCCAATGGTACCGACACCGCAGCGCTCCAAGTGGCGGTCTTTGATGAACAGGGCTTCTTTGTGGCGGACGGTACACCTGTGCTGATCAACACCACGCTGGGGACAGTCAACCCCACCGTCGGGACAACACAGAATGGCTTGGTTCAACTCACCTTCACGGCTGGCACGCAGGAAGGGGATGCCACCATTATGGCTGCGGTGGGCGGTGCAAGCGCGCAAACCGCCCTATCTATTCGGAATCCCCTGCCGGATCGGCTAGATTTGGTAGCTACACCGACCGATCTTGCGGGCGACGCCACGAGTGCTACCTTGGTCGCTACTCTACTTGACCGGTGGGGCAACCCATTGGCGAATCAACTGGTGCGGATTGGGGTCAGTGGGGATGGGCAACTGGGTACGCTGCCGGGCGAAACCGAGGTGGTGACCCTGACGACGGATGGCAATGGTCAAGTGACGACCCAATTTACCAAGGGGGCCGCCGCGGTTGGCACTGGCGATGTACGGGCCGAATTGTTAGTCGAAGAAAATGGCGCAACCCATGTTGCCAAAGTTGCCCAAGTCAGCTTGCGTTTGAGTGGCAGTGGCAATCCTGAGCAGCCCGCTACGCTCTATCTCCCCCTGGTGACGACGGGGGGCGTGGCTGCCGCGCCGCCTTCCTTGGCTATTTATACCGACGCCACGGCGTGGGAAGATTGGTCTTGGGATTCCACGGTCAACCTAGCCAGTACCGCGCTGGCGCAGGCGGGGAGTCAGGCCATCGCCATTACCCATAACGCCAGCCATGCCGGTTTCTCGTTGCGTTCCCCGACGCCCACGGACGCGACGCTCTACCGGGCGATCCGCTTCTGGATCTATGGCGCGGCAAATGGCAATGCGCTTCTGCTCTATACCGAAGCTAGCGACGAGGGGCCCGTGAGCCCGCAGCAGTACGCCTTTACCGCACCCCCTGGCGTCTGGACCCAGATCACCGTGCCGTTGAGCGCGCTGGGCAACCCGTCTGTGATCAAGCGCGTGACCTTGCAGGAAAACGGAGGTGCCGCGCAGGCGACCTATTTCATTGATGATCTACAATTAGTTGGTCAATAGCAGGTAGTTCCCTTGCGCACCCATCGCGCAAGGGAATTACCGCAATGTCGATCGGAACCTAACCAACCTAGGAGGCTGGATGAGCCTTGGGTCAACACCCGATACCATCATGTACGATGTGATCTTTTTATTGGCTTTGCTGCCGCTCTGTTTTGTGCTTTTGGGCATTGGGCGGTTGCTTCAATGGCTACTGGGCATTCAGTCGGGGCTTGGGCGCTTCTTGATGATCATCTTCCCGCTGGTCGCTGCCATTGTGGGAACCTCCCTCTATCTTGATCAGGCTGGGGTGGTTGCTGCTGCGCAAGTTATCAAGAAGACCGAAACAGTGCGTTTTCGGGAGGAGGGAGATTGGCGGCACGCGTACCGTGTACAGGTAACCTACATCGCCCCCGATGGTACAACGCCAGCGGCCAGCTTTACAACCACGGCACCGGTCTATGATGCCTTGCACGAAGGCGGCGCGGCCAAAGTGCGCACAATCTCGATTAATGGCTGGTTTAATCTTGCGCGGCTGGCGCAGGAATCGACCTGGACTTGGTTGCCCTGGCGTTGGCTCGGGATTGGTGTGGCTGTTGTTCTCTTGGGCTGGCTCAGTTGGCAATTTCTCAACAACAAAGTGGGTTATTTCCTCCTCGCTGTGCTTGCGTTGGTGCTCTTTGTGACGCCCTTTGTTTTTAAGTTCATTGATTGGCAGAGCAGCACCAATCTTAGCTTGACCCCGCTGCGGGCAACTGGCACGATTACCCAAGTTGAGCGAGTGACCGAAGTTGATCCCTTGCCCGGCGATAGCGGCAGTAGTGATGAATGGGAGACTGCCATCGAAACGGCGCAGCCCTATGACATTGTCGTGGTGCGCTATACTCCCGCAGGCTATGCAGACCCGGTGCTAGGGGTCGATGCGATTGATGTGGGTAGCCAAGTGGTGACACCGACGATGACGGTGCCGATTGCCTACGCCAGCGCTGATCCGCGCCAAGTTCGGCTGCTGCAAGGCACCCGCACCCATCATTGGAAAAACCCCGTCGAGTGGCTAAAACAGCAGGCGTTTGCTGTTGCTTTTGTGCTTATCTTCCTCTGGGGTTTGGGCTGGCTCGGCAAGCGCTTACAACGCTTCTTACGCACCCCGCGCCCAACGCTGTAGCTCCCTCAACGAACTTGGGAGCCGACCCTGAACCGGCTATAATAGAGCGGTGACCGAGCTACTTTTGCAAACCAAGCTTTATATCCCACCGGCTTCCGCCACTTTGGTGGCGCGCCCGCGCCTTCTCCAGCGGCTTGAAGCGGTGTGGCGTAATCGGCTAACCTTGGTGGCGGCCCCGGCGGGCTTTGGCAAAACCACGCTGGTGGCGGCTTGGTGCGCCGAGCCGCAGGCGGCTGTCACTGCTGGCGGCCAGCCGGGCCAAGTGGCTTGGCTTTCGTTGGAGGCAGGCGATAATGACCTGAGTCGCTTCTTTCTCTATTGCATAGCCGCCCTACAAACCATTGCGCCCACCTGTGGTCGTCAGACCCAAGCGTTGCTCTATGCCCCTCAGCCAACCGCCACAGAAACGCTCCTGACCCTCTTGCTCAATGAGATGGCCGCCCTCACGGCACCCTTCGTGGTGGTCTTGGACGATTATCACCTGATCACAACCCCTGCCATTCATGAGGCGTTGACGCGCCTGGTCGATCATCTGCCGCCCATGGTGCATCTGTTGATCATCAGCCGTACCGACCCGCCTTTCCCTTTGGCGCGGTGGCGGGTGCGGGGTCAGTTGAGTGAAGTGCGCGCGGCGGATTTACGCTTCACCCGCGCGGAAGTCCAGATCTTTTTTCAGCATAGTGTGGGTGTGCAACTGACGGATGCCGATCTGGCGACGCTCGCAACACGTACTGAAGGTTGGATCGCGGCTCTCCAATTAGCCGCGCTCTCGTTGCAAGGCCAGGCCGATCTGTCCCGTTTTTTGCAGAGCTTTAGTGGTGGACAACGGCACATCGTAGACTACTTGGTCGATGAAGTGCTGAGCCGCCAGCCGCCAGCTATTCAACACTTCTTGTTACAAACCGCCATCCTCGAACAATTTTGTGCCCCCCTTTGTGCCGCCGTGCTGAGCGAAACAACCCAATCGGTAGCGATCCAACAGGCGCAACTGCTGTTGGAACAGCTAGAGCGGAGCAATCTCTTCCTCATCCCGCTGGATAGCAGACGTGAATGGTTTCGCTACCATGCCCTGTTCGCCGAGTTTTTGCGCCATCGTCTAGGCCCCGCACCCGAACTGCACCAGCGCGCCGCGGCCTGGTATGGAGCCAATGGTTTTGTGGAAGAAGCGATTGAACATACCCTAGCCGCACAACAGTTGGTGCAGGCCGCCGATCTGATCGAATTGCACAGCCTCGCTTTTTCCCTACGCCACCAAATGGCGGTGGTGCAACGTTGGCTCGATGCGCTGCCCAGGGAATGGCGTCAACAACGGTTGGGGCTGGCGCTGAGTGAAGTTTGGTTGATGTTGGGCCGCGGGGATGTGCGCGCCATGGCGCTTGCTTTGCAAGCGGTGGATCGGCTGGTCGCTAACGCCCCGCTGCCGCTTGAACCGGCGCAAGTGGGCGAGGTGGCCGCGGCCCATGCGCTGGTTGCCAGCTTTCAACAGAACGAGCGCGCCACCATTGCCTATGCCCAACAGGCATTAGCGAGCTTGCCGCTTCAAGCGTTACAGTTGCGGCTTGCTGTCCTTTCGGGCTTAGGCTATGGCTATTATTGTGCGGGGGATCTGCTGGCCGCGGAAGAGACCCTCCGCACCGCGCTCGCGGCGAGCACGGGTACAACAACGACGACCTATACGGTGCTCACTGTCACCTTGCTGAGTATGTTAGGTATGACCGTGGAAGTGGGCGGACGGTTGCCAGAAGCCGTTGACCTGTTTCGGCAGGCGCTCGCTTTGGCGCAGGTCGAGGAGCGCTATCTGCCCGCGGCAGGCGTCGAAGTTGCGCTGCATGCCTTGGGGTTGCGTCTCTATGAATTCAATGACTTGGCCGCGGCAGAACACTATATCCAGATTGCCCGCGACCTGAGCTTGGCGACGGGTAATATTATGATCCAAGCGCACACCTTGGCGACCCTCTCTTTGATTACCCAAGCCAAAGGCGACGATTTGGCGGCCCAAGCGTTGATCGATGAAGCGTATCGCTTGCTCCAGCCGATTGGCGTGCCGAGCAATGCCATTATTGAAGGTCAGCGTCTCTTTCTGTGGTGGAAGCGCGGGGAGCTTAGCCTGGCTGGCGCTTGGGCCGAACACTTTGCCGCGACCCTGCCTTCCCGTCCACAACCCATGACGGCCTTTGCCACGCCCTATTTTTCTCTGGCACGCATCTGGCTGGCCCAAGGCCGTTTTGCCGAAGCCGACGCTTTGTTGGCCGATCTTCACCGGGCTGCCGCTGCCAGCCATTATCACTATTACGCTCTTTGGGCGTTGATTCTCCGCTGTCGCGCCTATGCCGCGCAAGGTAAAAGGGCGTGCGCGTTGACCATGCTCGACCAAGCCGTCCACTTGGCGGCTCCCGTGGGTTATATCCGCAGCTTTCTGGATGAAGGTTCCTCCCTGCAGCAATGCCTAACGGACTACTTGGCCCAGCGCACAACCCAGGACAGCGTAACCACCTACGTCGAGCAACTCCTGACTGCCTTTGCTGTGGATCAATTGCCTTCACAGACCTTTCCACCAACGTCCCACCTGACGACCTCGGTTGCCAAACCATCTGTCCCCGCAACACTACTGGTTGAAACCCTGAGCACGCGCGAAGTAGAAGTGTTGCGCCTCTTGGAACGTGGTCTCTCGAACCAGGCCATTGCCGATGAACTGATCGTTGCCCTGAGTACGGTCAAAAAGCACCTGATCAATATCTATGGCAAACTCGGCGTGAACAGCCGTACCCAAGCACTCACCCGCGCGCGCACCGCTGGCCTGTTATAGAGTGCCCGCAGGTGCGCTAGCTTGGTCGGGGACTCTCAGGGTGCCGATGCGATGACGAAGCTAGTGCTTGCCCTGGAACACCCGAACAAGGTAATTTGGAAAATAGTGCTGTTGTGGTAAGATGGAAGGAGCCTTACAGTAGAATTACTTCTTGCCTTTCCTGCCGTAGGGCTTACGTACAACGATAACTCTATCACTTCTCTGGTGACAGGGTTGGAAAACTTTTTTCGCGTTAGGATTACGTAAGTCTGGGTAGAGCAACCAAAGGATTGATACCGATGACGATTCCCGCAAACGAATCCTCTTCGTCTGCTACACTGACTCGCCGCGACTTTATGGGCGCGGCTGGGGTGGCGCTAGTGGGTGCTTCGCTGGCCTTTGCCAATCCCTCCAGTGGACAAGCACAAGTGGCACGTGGCGGCACCATTCCGACGCCTGGCAAGCAGCCCAATATCATTTTGCTGATTACGGACCAGGAGCGTTATCCACGGCATTGGCCGGCCACCTGGGCCGCGGAGAATTTGCCAGCTCACAATCGACTTATGGCGAATGGCCTCACCTTTCGCCGTTTCTTCTGCAATGCCGCCATGTGTTCGCCAAGTCGCGCGACCCTGTTTACAGGGCTACATCCGGCCCAGCATGGCGTCACGCGTACCCTGACGGTGGGGGGCACTGAATCCCCAGAGGAACCGCCTTTGCCGCTGGATTTCCAAACCATGGGTCATCTCCTGGCATCGGCGGGTTATCATGTGGCCTATCGGGGTAAGTTCCACCTGACCAAACATGCCGATGGGACCGAACCGACGACCGAAGATGCCGCCGCCTTGGGCTTTCTCGGTTGGGAAGCCACGACCATGGCCAATGACGCGGCGGTGGAGAATTTTGCTGGTGGTTGTGCCGATTGGGATCGGATCACCACGGATCAAGCGATCACCTTTCTCGGCACTCAAAGTGAGGAAACGACAGCCCAGCAGCCCTTTGCTCTGATTGTGGGGCTAGGTAATCCGCACGATGTGTTGGCGTATCCAAAGACCTGGGATGCGATAGACGAAGAGACGGGATGTGATAACTATACGGGCTTTGACTTCGATCTGGGCATTGAATTGCCACCGACAGTTCACGAAGATCTGAGTACCAAGCCAACTTCGCAAGCGCAATCGCTCTTGGTCTATGCGGCTGGTTTGGGGCCTGTGCCAACGCCTCAACAAAAGCTCGATTATGTGAACTTTTATGCTGGCCTCATCAAGGAAGTGGATGTGCAGGTAGAACGCATTTTAGATGCGATTCCTGCTGAATTGCGTGACGATACCATTGTTATTTATACCTCTGATCATGGCGAAATGGGGATGTCACATGGGGGCTTGCGCCAGAAGATGTTTAACATCTACGAAGAAACGGTTAATATTCCGCTCATCATCCACAACCCCAAGCTCTTCCCCGCCCCGCAAACGACCGATGCCTATGGTTCGCTGATCGATCTCATGCCGACGTTGGCCTCCTTTGCTTCGATCACGGATCAGCGCGGTTGGTTCTTTCATGGTCGTGACTTGACGCCGATCGTGGAAGAGCCAACCACCACTGTGCAAAGCGAGATTCTCTTCACCTTTGACGACGATCAGATTGGGCAGATCAATGGCATCCCCAACACCCCTCAGGGCGACCCTTTGGTCGCATACCCCTATTATATTCGTTGCATCATTGCCCACGACCCCGATGGCGAATGGAAATACGCCCGCTACTTTGATCCTACCGGCGTTGAACCAGAGCAGTATGAGATGTATCATCTGTATGATGGGGAGGGGCAACCCGTTGATCCCAATGAAGAGACGAACCTTGCCCATGCGACGCGGGCAAGGTCGCTGTCAACCTTTTATGGCGATAAGCGCGCCGAATTAGCCCAACGGCTGGCTTTGCTAGAGGCAGAACGCTTGCAGCCGCTGAGTCACTACTATTTACCGGTGATACAGAAGAGCTAAGTACCCGCCAAAGACGCGATGCAGTGCGGTAGGATTTCTGAAACCCTACCGCACTGCGTCGCAAAGCCAACGCTATCAGCTAATAGTGCGTCAGATAGCGCTCCAGTGCGGCCTGGAGCGAGAGCGGCTCTACTTGGGACCATTGGTGATAGTAGCGCAAGAAGGGCACGAAGTGGGGCGTTGCTGTAGCGGTTTCGCGTAGAAATAATCGTCCCATAACCCCTGTCTGCTCAACATAGCGCGTGTCGGCAAAGCGGCGCAAGGTTGCCTGTAGATCATAATCAACGATCTGGTGCTGAACATGCCAGCCTTGGCTTGTCTGATCCAACAAAGTATATTGAGCCGCCGCATTGCCATCCATGGGCAGCCCAACTGAGCCGGTGGTGACAATGGTTTTGTCGCGCCAAGGGTGGGTGCGGGCCAGATGATCATGCCCGCGCACAATCCACTGCTCCTGCACATTGGGAAACATTGCCGCGATCGCCGCATCCGCTTTATGGGGTGGTAGATTTTCCCGATCAGAACGCACCGCGGCATGGACGACCAAGAGATTGGGGGCCTCAGGCAAGGTTAACGCTAAGGGTAAATCGGCAATGGCGGCCCGTTCGGCGGCGCTACATTGCGCCACGGCCCATTGAACCGGGGCAAATTGTTCAGTCTGCCAAATCGCCTCGCCCTGCGCCGTACCAAAGCAGCCGACATAGCGTTCATGGTTGCCGCGCACCATGGGGCATTGGAGGCTGCGCGCCAATTGCCAGCAAGCCATCGAATCGGGCGCACCAACCACCATGTCGCCAGCCAGGATGATCAGATCCGGTGCCTGTTGCCGGAGCGCTTGGAGAACTGCTTCAAAGGCGGGTAAATTGCCGTGAATATCGGCGAGCAGGGCAATACGCATAACATTATCGCTCTCCAGGTGTTCATTGGGTAGCCCCCACCGCGGTGGGGGCTACCCAATGAACACCGCTACTACAGCAGGGCTTGTACTTTTTCGGCGACGGCTTCGATCAAAATTTCCAAACAACCCGGCGCCAGAATGGAGGGCTCTTCTTGGTAGAGTCCTTTGCCATAGCGATCCGCGGGCAAAAGGTAGGCTACCTGAAAGTCACCGGCTAGCGGCGAAAAGAGGATCGGATTTTGCGGAAAGCGCTGGCGCAACTCGGTTTGGATCACGCTATAGGGTTCACCGCCAACAGTGATCCAAAAGGCATCGCCTAAGCGATGCACCGTGAAATGATAGGGACAAGTGGGGCGGTCAATGAGGTGGCGGACCCGCATGATCCACCGCCGTGCTCGTTCTAGCCGCGCCCCATAGTCACGGGCGGCAACAGTCTCGCCGCGCGCATCGGCCTCCTGCTGGCGCGTACCCCATTCCTCCATCTCGGCTTCCAAGTCAACTGGATCGGGCAGGGGTTTTTGGGGCAGTTCGACGACATAGCTGCCGCCGGTGAAGAGGGTGGTTTGTTGTAGCCGTTCGGTGTTGAATGGTTGATGCGCCCAAGTGCCCAGGGTTGCGCCGGAAATGACCGGCCCTTGATAGGCGAAGTCTGTTGCAGGAGGATCCATGGTGGCTAAGGTGGCTAAGGCGGCATACCCCACATTGCGCCCATTGTTGTCGGCAACGGCAGTGCTGCCTTGGTGGCTGTGGCGCGGTCCGAGTTCTCCACAAGCGCCGAGGGCAAAGACACAAGGTGCACCGGTCACCTCTTCCACAACTTCGCGGAGGGTTCCAATGTAGTCGGGGCTGATCAAGGTGTTTTCCCAGGCGAGAGTGGTGGGGTGGCAGGCATAGTTCACCACCGTGGCTAAGACCTTGCCCGCGTTGTCGGTAATCCGGGCCACCAGCAGTGTATCATCAGCCGGGACGCCGGGATTGTAGCCACAGGCGTAGAAGTTGCTATCGTCGTCCCAATAGTCGCGATTGGTAGCCATAGTACAGTGACCCTGGCTATAGGTGATCACAGCTTCTTGTACGGTGCCAAGCGCTGCGGTTGCTACGGTCACCAACTTTTCATTGAGTTCCTGCACATACCCTGCGATCAATTCGCCCCCCGGCAGATGGACGCGATCCGCCGAAAAGTTGCCCGAGGAGTGGGTATGGGAGAAGGTGGTGATAATGTTGGTGGCTGGGAGACCGGTGGCTTGGCTGAGTTGGTCGATCACGCTGGCTTGGTGCTCTGCGGTCATGCCGACATGGTCGATTTCGAGCCGAAGGATGGGGGCAACTGAGCCGTCCAATGGGGCAAAGATCATCGCTTCAGCGAAGAGGGGGCGATGAACACCGGTCGCACGATGATGCCGGGCGGCACCCCACATGGGATGATACATACCCACAGGGGGCGTGACATCGATCCGGGCAATCCCGAAACGCAGCCGCGAAGTCGGGGTCGGTTCAATAGTAATGCTCATGCTGTAATCTCCTCAAGATGATCTTGGCTGGGTGGTGGTTGGGTATGGGCTGGTAGCTGGCAAGGGCATACTATGCCAGCTACGGACAAGCTAGGCTTAATAAAAAGTGATGGATTGTACCAGGTAATCGAGCTGGAGTTCGATCATGGGATTGCCGAGGGGTAAGGCGACACGGACGCAGAAAGTGCTCTGGGGGTCAAGTCCTTCTGAACAATATTGATAGCCAACAAAGGTTGGCCCCTGGCGCACCCATTTGGCCCCCAGTTTGCCGCCGATGGTAATGCGACTGACGGAGAGGACACTATCGGGCTGGAGGGAGCCAAAGGGGGTGTTATAGAAACCCAACAACTGCTCGCCACCGACATTGGGGATGCCCAACCGGTATTCATCGAAAATCGTGTTGCTGCCCAACTCATTCGCGGTTGGCAGCCATGCGCTCGGGTAGGAGAAGGCGACATGGTTGCCGGAAATGCGGGGCCAATCACGAATTTCGGCTGGATCAGGGGGGAGTGGCGAATCGGGCGCGGCAGGTTGAGGGGTCGGTAGGGCTGTTACGAGTGTCCCTTGGGGCAACTGCAAGGGCGAGACAATCACCGTTGGGGTGAGCGTAAAAATGGGCAGAACCGTGCTATCGCGAGTGGCCGTCACTAGACTGATAGAGTCTAGGTTAATGTCGATTTCTTCGCCAACGGTGCCCCACTTTTTCCATACGCGGAGATAGACGGTGACATAGGGCTCCTGTGCGATAAACTTGGCCCGAAAATCCCCAAAGTTGCTCGGTGCGAGGCGGTTGTCATAGGCATCCCAACCAACATCGACCCAATTGTCCACGGCGCGCCAGTCGGCGCGCCGACCAATCGTCCAGCCAAATTGCACTCGATAGCGCCACGGATCGAGCTTTTCGTCTGCTGGGGTTGTGGTGCGGATCATGCCGCGTGCCGCGATTTGGTAGGTGGTATTGGGTGTCAGCCGTACTGTTTGAAAGATCCCCGCATAGCGATCATCCGTGCCAGCCCCTAAGCCTTTGGTGTTGATCTCGATCAACTGGCTATGCGCGCCGTCGGCCACCACGGGGGCCCACTGATCATCATAGAACCCATAGACAGCTTGTCCGCCATTGGTAAAGCAACCCCAGCCGGTCCCCACATGGCCACAGCCGTCGCGGTAGGTGAAGCCGCGCTCAAAATCGCCATTGACCAGCAGATTGGCATCCGCTTTACTCGGCTGAATGCTTTCCGCGAGTGCCAAGAAAATTGTTATAAGCGCCAAGCCACTTAACAGGACAGCGCGCCATCCATCTTGAATCATACAAGCCCTCTACGCCTGGGTCCCCTACGTATCCAACGCCGCCGTAATCATACACAACAACGGCGTTTGGCTCAAGTAGCTGGGATGCTTACTGATCCACGAAGATTAAAAAGTCACCTCTTCTTTGGTTTCCATCTTGTCCTCGTCGAGTTCCATGCCGAGACCGGGGGCGGTTGGTAGGGTGACGACGCCGTTGACGGGTTTGAGTGGCGTCTTGAGGAAATGTTGGTGGATCTCATTCCATTTGATCAAATATTCCAGCAGTGGACAAGTGGTAACTGGCCAAGCCGCGATGACATGGGCCGAGGCTGGGGTGGAGTGGCCATGGGGGATGACAGGCATATCATAGGCCGAGGCCAAGGTAATGATCTTCATGGTTTCGGAGATGCCGCCAGCCCAATAGATATCTTGTTGATAGACATCGCACGCTCCTGCATCGAGCAAGGCTTTGGCTCCCCAGCGGGTATACTCATGTTCGCCGCCGGAGATGGGCACGCGCACGCGTCGGCGAATCTCAGCATATTGCTCGATCTTGTCGGCTAACACCGGCTCTTCGATCCAGCGTGGGGCATACTCTTCCAGCCGTGCCGCCATCTGAACCGTATAGGGCACATCCCAGCTAGACCAAGCATCGAGCATAAGGTCAACATCCGGCCCGACGGCCTCCCGCAGGGTACGCACGAGCCGGAGATTGCGCTGGATACCGGCTGCGCCATCGGTGGGGCCATCACGGAAGAACCATTTGCTCGCCTGATAGCCTGCTGCCGTCACGGCCTGGACCCGCTCTTGGACTAATTCGGGGTCGAGCGAATAGCCGAGCATACTGGCATAGGCCGGGATCTCTGTACGGGTTGGGCCGCCGAGCAAGACATAGACTGGGGCATTGAAGTGCTTGCCCTTTAGGTCCCACAGGGCACAGTCGATGGCACTCATCGCCTGCATGACGACCCCTTTGCGGCCATGGATCATGGTCCGATACATGCGATCCCACAGCCGTTCAATGGCAAGGGGATCGTGGCCGATCAACAAGGGTGCCAGTTGTTTGCCGACAAAGTAGACCTGATCCTCAGAAATGGGGCCGCCAATGCCGTAGACGCCGCTGTCGCTTTCGATTTGAATAAAATAGGCCGTATGGCGGTATTGCCCGGCCCCGGTCTGTGCCATCCACCCTGGCCCCTCGGCTCTATGCTCGGGGTAGATATCGACGGGGCGAACGAGACGCTCCTCCCAAAAAGGGCCCTGATGTTCAATCGTGCCATTCACCTTGAAGAGACGGACATGGGTAATTTTCATCGTTCCTCCTTGAGCCATTTTGTGTTGTGATAGGGGAAATGAAGGAATAGGCGTTATATAGCCGAAGGTCAAAATCGGAGACCTGGCCAGTTTGCAAAACCGGCCAGGCTTAGTTCATTTTACTGGGCTTGGCCGATGGTGGTGGCCTGGGGGACTTCCACTAGCTTGCCACTCTTGACATCATAGATATAACCGTAGATCGGAATCGATGAGGGCACGAGGGGGTGGTTACGAATCCGACTGACATCGGCGGTGACGCTGGCCGCCTGCTCTTTGATCGTCAGCCAATCAATAAATTGTCCTTCGGTAGAGCCAGGCCCTTCGCCACTGTCGTGCCAGCCACTGGCATCTACTGTAGCCGTTTTCAGGCTACTTGCCAGTAGATTCCGCATGATCTCATCGGTAAAGGTCTCCATACCACAGTCGGTGTGGTGGATCACAAACCATTCACGCGTGCCGAGCAATTTGTACGAAATGACCAGCGACCGAATGGCGTCATCGCTGGCACGTCCACCGGCATTACGGATCACATGGGCGTCGCCTTCGGCCAGCCCAGCATACTTGGCGGGATCAAGGCGGGCATCCATGCAGGTGAGGATTGCAAAGTGCCGGCCTGGGGGCATCGGTAACTTTGCTTTGTCACCAAAAGTGGCGGCATATTGGGTATTGGCGGCCAATACTTCATTCAAAATTGCGCTCATAGACTATCTCCTTTGGGAACTTTGCATTAGCAACGGCTTGATTGGTCTTTGGGGGATGGTGGCTTGTACATCGTAGGCAGCAAGCGCTTTGCTGTCAAATCAGATAAAGGTTTATGCAGAAAGTTAGGTGTTCGTATTATCTTGCGTGGCGGTATCCTGAAGCGCATAGTAGCCGCGGTACGCTGGTGGGAATAGGGCCGCTAACTGCGCCATCATCTCATCGGCCCGCGCGTCCAGCGCTTGACGGCGTTCCTGCCCTTTGTAGGCCGGATCGAGCGTAAGCGGCCCAAAGAGAGGGCCAATGCGCATGGTCAGCGGGGTGCGTCGCCAACGGCGGAGATTATCCATGAGGAGATGGCTGCCAATAAGCGCTACGGGCATAATCTGAGCACCGCTATGCGTGGCCAAGAGCGCAACGCCTGGTTTGGCCCGAATTAGTATGGCTGGATGGCGCGCCACATTTCCGTTCACTTGGGTTATTTGTTGTCCACGCGCGACTAGATCGGCTAATTCGGGATTGATGCCACCTTCGGGGAAGATCCCAACTACGCCACCTGCTTGTAAACGGTGGATGGCGGTCGTTAAGGCTTTGCGATCCACTTGACCGCGCCAAATAGGAATGCTTTCAAAGACCGGCAGAAAAAGACGCAGCCACGGTTGAGCTTGGGCCTCAGTGGCAATGAGGTA
Organism: Caldilineaceae bacterium; assembly: GCA_019637645.1. The sequence continues at coordinate 50,583 of JAHBVH010000036.1, read as the reverse complement.
GGCTGGGGGGAAAGGGAGAAGAAAGGACAAAATCGCGGCATCAAACCAACTGAAATGATTCGAAATGACCAAGAGGTTGTGGGGATGCCGTGGCGCGTGGGCAACTCCTTCGATCGTAACCCGAAACAAAAGCTTTGTCAGCAGACGGCCAATACCGATGATGGTGGCGCGTACACTGCGACGCAGAATAAGGAACATTTCAGCACTACTTTCTGGCTAGCGCTGACAGGTTTTGCAAACCTGGTCATTGGTTGGCGCTAGTTTTGCGCAAATTCGACTTTACCTTGATATGGCCTAAGTATAGCAGAAGAGGCTGGCGATAAAATAACAAAGGAGTGCCAAAGGTGTATAAAAGCGCAGAACCGCTAACCCGAAGGCCAGCGGTCCTGCAAGGAGAAAGGAAACCCAAAAGGAAACGGGTAGATGCACCATTCTACCCAAGCACAAGGATATCACAGCGGTACTGAGATGGCATCGGGCGGATAGTGCATTTTGCCATGTGAGCAATGGTATTAGATATCGGGCAAATGCTGTAGTGGTGAACATGGTTTATAATACCCAAACTACGGCAATGGCTAAAATAGAAGTCGGAAAGACTACAACAAATCTCATGCAAAAATGCCTATAAAAAGAGGTAGCCCGCCAGTATAAGGTATACTGACGGGCTTCATACAAAGGAGGAACCAAAAGAGGTGCTAGTACTTTGTCGTGAAGTAAGCTCCCCTCAAACTTCACAACTATGGTCCATCATACGGGGTGTAGTTACATTCGAGTTACACAAAGTAGCGTTATGCCGTTGGTTGGCCTGATCAGAACCCTGTCTGGTGTGCAAAATCGGATAGGGGTATCCCATTGTACACCGCTACCGGTAGGTAATTAGGCTATGCAATTGTCCAAAGATGCAATTGCCCAAAGATGCAATTGACCCAAATGGGGCGCAACTAATCTCTCTCTCTAGTGTTTTGAGTTTGCAGTATGGATCACAGCCCTAGAAAATGAGGAGGGGGAAGGCGATTATGGCCGGGTTGCAATGGCCCCAAACGGTAAAAGATGGCTTTCTGCTGGCCACTCCCCATCTATATCATAGGATAAACAATAAATTGAAGCTACTTTGCCCTTTGATTGTTTGACAGGTTAGGGGACACTGACTAAAATTGCCGAATGCCATCGAATGGCGACAACTGTTGGGGTCGCCAACATGTAACTGCCCAAATTGATCAACACGGGTAACGATTGTTACAGTTTGATGTTTTGCTTGACTTTTCATTACTTTTGAAACTACTAGAGGAGAAGTATCGTAATGGCCACTACTTTTGAGCGCGTCCGCGACATCATTGTCGATCAACTTGGCGTAGAGCCCGAAGAAGTAACGTTAGCGGCGAATTTCCGCGATGACCTCGAGGCTGACAGCTTGGACTTGGTCGAACTCATTATGCAATTTGAAGAGGAATTTGGTGGAGAAATTAGCGACGAACAGGCCCAGAAGATCGTCACCGTTGGTGATGCCGTTAAATTCTTAGAGAGCTAGTTTGTGCTATGCAACAAGAGAGGAGTGCATCGCACTCCTCTCTTGCTATCCATCTCGTCACAGCTGGCTATGGGCTACCGTGGTAGCTATTTTCTAGCGCGCTCCTCAAACTTTGCGCTCTCTTGCGCACTCCTAGTGCTTGAGCATGCGAATTACTGAGACAACACAGCCATTAATCCGCACTTTTTCCGCGGGCCGTACAATGGGTTTGTAGGTTGGGTTGGCTGGTTGTAGCCGAATTTGACGCCCCTCACGATAAAGATATTTCAGGGTTGTTTCTTCATCCCCTTCCACCCACGCGGCCACCATGTCGCCATCTTTCGCCGTTTCTTGATGACGCAGAATCACAATATCGCCATCTAATACGCTGGCATCGATCATAGAATCGCCCCGCACTTTGAGCGCAAATAAGCGATCCGGTGCGCCTAGCATGCCTTGCGCCAACTCCACAAATTCTTCCGCGTGGGTTGGGTCGAGCGCTTCTACTTGGATCGGTTCCCCGGCTGCAATGCGGCCCAAGACGGGAATCCGTAGCATGGTATGCAAGGGGAAGTGGTTGGCCGGCGGGGCCGGTGGTGCTAGCTCCTGCTTTGTCTCTTGCGTAAAGCCTAATTCAAGGAGTTTGGGCCAGTTGACACTGAGCCCGCGGCTGACATCGCGTTCGCGCGAGATCAACGCCTCATTTTCTAATTTGGCGAGATTGTAATTGACCACCGAAGTGCTCGAGATGCCGACCTTCTCCCCGATCTCGCGGATGGTGGGAGGATACTCTTTTTCTTGAATAAAGGCGACAATAAATTCAAGAATGTTTTTCTGCCGTGCCGAGAGTGTTGTCATGGTTTTACCCTATCTAAACGCGGGATATTCCAAATTAATCCAAATATCCCAAATCAGAACGTTTGTTTCCCAATTATCCCAAGTATACACGAACATGTGTGCGATGTCAATAGGGGAAAAGCACGTTTGTTCTGTTTTGGTGATAAGCGAAATTAGAAGCTTGGCACGGTGTTTACCAGAGAAAAACTCTTGGATTGGGGACGATTGGCTCTCGGCGGGAATGCGCGCGGATCGCGACAGACAAAGCACCAGTTTGGTGTTGCCTTGCATCGTTGTAAGTTTTTGCTGAGAGGAACTAGATTCGCGGTGAAGAACAGAACGATAGGTGTTTGTTTACTTTGGCGTTGATGGTAGCTCTAGCTGATGCTCTACCACATATTGGCGAAAGCGTTGCCAGTATTCGCGGCGCCCTTGCGGGCCGAGCGTTGGATCGGGAAAACGCGCGTCGGCTTTCTGTTGGCCGCGCCGCATGGCCTCTTCCATGTCAATGTCACAGAGATAGGCAATTTTGAAGAGCATGACTTGGAGATCGCTGAGTTCAAGGGCTAATTCGTCGCGTATTTGTTCGGGTGTACGCTGGCCGGGATCACGGTAGCCCTCAATCATCTGGACAAGTTTGCTGACTTCGCCCAATTCTTCTAGGGCATGCATAAGCGTGTGGCTCGGCAAGATCTTGTCCCATTCGCGCGCTTGGTCCCACGCTTCTAGCCATGCTTGGTATTCTCGAATATGCATGGTTTGGTCGGCTTTCTTGGTGATGCTGCTCTTAGCTAGTTGAGATTGGTGGGCTAGTTGAGATTGGTGGGCTAGTTGAGATTGGTGGAACGGGCACCGGCGCGGTGGCGCGCAGCTTGCGCAGAAAAGTCACCGCTTTGAGCTGTCGTTCAACGATCGTCAACAGATACCGAGTTAGGATTGTGTCGATGGTCTGTTGGAGGGGCGGACGGATCCGGAGCGGATAAATTTCTGCCCACGCACTGCGTTGTAAATGGCGCAGAACCTTGAGCACATCGGCCTCGATCGGTTCGGCTGCATCCTGCTCGGCGGCGCAGCGCGGGCAAAAGACCCCCCCGTCTTCCAAGCTGAGATAATTGGTAACCGGTGTAATTGCTTCCTGGCAACCCAAGCAAAAGAAAAACTGGGGCTGAAAACCGGTCAGGCTGAGCAATTGTAGCTGAAACCAATGGAGCAATAGTTGTGGATCGAATGCTTGGGGCGTTTCTCCATAATCGTCGAGCAGACGTAGCGCCAACAAAAAGAGATCCCATAACGCTTGATTATCGTCATCGCTTTCGGTAAAGCAATCGACCAATTCACAGAGTGTGCTGGCATAACCAATGGCGTCTAGGTCTGTGCGTAAATGGCGAAAGCTTTCTACACTGGCGGCTTCGGTAATAATATCCCATGTGCGGGCTTTGGCGACTAAGAGGGTGCTGTGTGTAAATAACTCAAGATGCCCAGCTTTTCGGCTGGTTGTTTTTCGGATCCCTTTGGCTAGAAATTCTTGTTTGCCTAGACTCGGTGTAAAGACTGTGAGGATCCGATCGGCTTCACCATAGTCGCGGCGGCTGAGGACGACCGCCGGTGTGCGATATACACGTTCGTTTGGATTCATGATGGGTTGGAATCAGCCACGATACCACGTCGGTGCACGATAGCTAAAGCTTGCCTGCAAAACAGGGTAAAAATAAATAACTCCGCACTAAATGCGGAGTTATTTATTTTTACTACTACACACTTTACTGTGTTTGTTGTACCCCTAAGGGGATTCGAACCCCTGTCGCAGCCTTGAAAGGGCTGAGTCCTAGTCCACTAGACGATAGGGGCATAACGGTACTATGCTGACATCGTAAGTCATTATAAAATACTTTCATAATGACTAAGCAAGGGCTTGTGGACTATTGTTGAGCCATATTGCTAACTTGTTTCAAGTATAACAAAATACGCACAACTCGTCAAATTGCAACTGGTGAAGATCGCTTGTATGATAGATTTATACAAGCGATGCTGTACAACTGTAAAAGGCTCATGTAGTCGATGATGACCGCAAAAAATAGTCGATGATGACCCTAAACGTAGTCGATGATGACCACACAAAGGAGGCCATAGAAAGGGATCACAACAAGATGACCATAGACGAGATGAGCATAGGCGAGCCAAATGGGGTAGATAACCATCGGGCAGAAAAACAAGGGGTTAGGCATGGCGTAGCGCTAAGCGAGACCCCGTTGGAACCAGAAAGGCAAAGGCTAAGACCTGCCTATGACGATGTCGTCGTTGCTTGTATTCAGCAGCGGCTGCGGATTTATGCCACTCTTGCTGAATATCGCACCGATCTTCAGCGTTTTCTGCGGATTGCCCAGCATAAACAGGCCCAACTCGTTGTGTTTCCTGAATTGGCGGGCATTATGTTAGCGCCGCCTCTATTGCGCAGCTATCGCCTTGCTATGTTAAAGTCCGCGGATCTGAGTACCCGGCGGCGTGCATCTTGGTCACAGCGGACGGTGGGGCGGATGGCTAAATGGGGCACGCAGTTTTTGCAGCTTGATCTCTTTGATGAGATCGCCCGCTGGCTGGGGGTGGTCGATGGTTGGCAGCACTATTGTGATCTCTTTGGTGGGCTGGCGCGCGAGTTTCAGGTCGTCTTGGTGGCCCCTAGCGCCTATTTGCCCGACCCGACCGATGGCGTCATCCGAAATATTGCTGGCGTCTTTGGTAGCAGCGGCGCGTTATTAGGCTATCAGGCCAAAGTCATGTTGCATGAGCAGGATCGACCGTTTGCTCAACCGGGCGTTGATTGGCAGGTGATTCCTACCCCAGTGGGAACGTTAGGGCTCATGCTCGGGAGTGATGTGCTGTTGCCCGAAGTGGGGCGGCTGTTGGCCTATAAAGGCGCGGACATGGTAGTTGCCCAAGGTGCTTGCCGCGACCTAAATTTCTATCACAAATTGCGGGCTGGTTTGTGGGCGTCGGTCCAAGAGAACCACTTATTCGCCGCGGCCAACTTTCTAGTAGGGCGTACTACCTTTCATCGACACGAGAATGATCTTTTTGTTGGCAGATCAGCGATTCTTGCCCCTCCTGCTTTGACTTTACGCGCCAATGGCGTGCTGGTTGAAATGGGGAATCCGCGGAGTGAGGGAGTCTTATCTGCAAATTGGAACTTTGCTGCATTAAAGGGAGTTTGGGAGATGTCGGATCTACCTGCCCATAAGGCGCTACCATTCAAACAACTCAGTACGATGATTGCAAGCTTATATAGTCGTCTTCAGACCATCAGCAATAGCACCGGTGCTGCCGAACCGGCCACGACCGCGGCTAGCGATGAGGCTACAACGCCATTGTTGCCTGTACAAGAGCCTGTCTTGCAACTGGATGAACTAGCCATTACCAATACCATCACCCGTCGCTGGCCCTTGACCAAGCTTGATTATCCGCTTCTTGTCCGCACCGAAGGAACCGAGCTTCCCTCGCGCCTACAGCCTCCTTTAGCCCCATCGGCTCAGCAAGTCATCGAAGTGATCAAGCCCGCGCCGGAGAGCTATATACCCTCCTCAATTGCTGAAGATGAAACAGAAGAGATGGATGCACTAGGCGGCGACGGCGACGCAGATCAGCCAAAATCATGAGCCGCGCTGCGCTCCTTTGGGGAACTCGATTGCGCCGCAGCTGCATAAAGGTCTGCTGTGTTGTAAGCAACCCGTTAAGCTAATCTATGCCTTCTGTCCAGACAATATGGATCATTTGTTATACGATTGATCTATGTTGGTAGAACGTTAAGTTTATATGTTATAATTGCAAAGATAGGGTTGAAGCTTTACGCATAGCTAGAGAGACAGGTTGCAAACCTTGTCCACGCTGTGGTGATAGACCAACTTTTTTGTGTAAGCTCCAATCTGCTGGTAGCGGGCCACCTTCCTAGGAAGCTTTATCGATCTACAAATTTCCCTAGGGACTCCGTTTACTTTAGAAGTTACGCACTTGAACCAGACTTGACAGGTTTGGAAAACCTGTCAGGTCTCTGGTCGTACCAACTAACTGCGTAATTCCTATACTTCATGAGTGTGTAATTGAACTGAGGTACAGCCGTTGCACGATGCAGCAGGAACACCGATCCATGAGAAATTCAGTGCTTAAGGTTCTGTTGGTTGAGGATGATAGCGACTATGCTGACTTGTTACATTTACGGCTAGAGCGTGTCCAATCCAAAGCAACCAAATTACCGCAGCTTCAGATGATTCATGTGCGTAGCCTGAGCGACGCTGAAGCGCAGTTGCAAGCGGAACACTATGACTTAGCCCTCTTGGATCTCTCGCTGCCTGATGCCAGAGAAATGGAAGGGTTGATTCGGCTCAAAACGTTGGTGCCTGGGCTTCCAGTCTTGGTCCTCACGGTGACCGATGATGATGATCTCGCGCTCTCCGCGATCCAACTCGGCGCACAAGATTATCTTGTTAAAGACGAGATCACCGTGAGCCTCCTTGCGCGCGCCATGCGTCATGCGGTGAAACGCGTTGATCTCGTGAGTACGCTGGAATCGAAATACGCGAGCGAATTACAGACCAATGAAGAGAGCCTGCGTGATCTGATCGCGCAGATGGGGGATGGCATTGCTATTGTCAATGACATTGGCATGATTCAATTTGTCAATGCCGCCTTTGCCCGTTTATTCTCGCGCACTGAGAAAGAATGTATCAATCAACCCTTTGGTTATCCTATTCCCATCGATGCTACAACTGAGTTAGCACTGGAAAGTCATGATGGCCTTTCCCATGTAGTCGAAATGCGCGTCTCGCCCATCTTTTGGCGGCGGCAGAATGCGCATTTGCTCTTGCTGCGCGATATTTCCGAACAGAAACGGGCTGCCTTGGCCATGGAACAATATGCCCGCGAATTAGAAGTCCATAATGAAGATTTGGACGCCTTTGCCCATACGGTTGCCCATAATCTAAAAGCGCCCCTGACTCATATTATTCTCGCCGCCGATTTGCTTGATCTCAATAAAAGTAATATGAGTGGGGATTGTATCAGCTATATCAGCACCATTGTGAGCTATGGGCGCAAAATGACCGAAATTATTGACGATCTACTCTTGCTCTCTGAGGTGCGCGCCCGCGAAGATCTCCTCCTCTTGCCGCTGAACATGACGCGCCTGGTGCGCGATGTGGAGCTGCGCCTGAAAGGGCTTATCACCCAATATAATGCACGCGTAACGATTATGGATGCCGAAAGCTGGCCGCAAGTGATTGGGTATGCGCCGTGGATCGAGGAAGTGTGGACAAACTATATTACCAACGGTCTAAAATATGGGGGGCGGCCCCCTCGGCTGGAGATCGGCGCAACCATCATGACGAACGGCACGGCGCGCTTTTGGGTACGCGATAATGGCGATGGTATTACGGTGGAAGAGCAACAAGCGCTCTTTCAGCCCTTTTCACGCCTAAAATCGCCTAGTATCGAAGGTCATGGGCTTGGGTTATCCATTGTACGGCGAATCATTGAAAAGTTAGGCGGCGAAGTCTGTGTCGAGAGTAAGCTTGGCAGTGGCAGTGAATTTAGCTTTATTCTTCCGGTCGCCTAAGTAATCTATTGCTCCACACTCTTCTGTCACTTCACCGCGCATACTTCACCGCGCATACTTCACCGCGCATACTTCACCGCGCATACCTCACCGCGCAATTGTGATTTGCCTACACAGGCATTTGACAGCAAATGCGCAAGTTGATATCATTCCCATCCGGTAGGTTGATTACCTAAAATCTATGCTTATCCGCAAAGAACGATAAGACGCAGTTCATAGGCAGATTCATAGCGTGTAGTCAGCGTGTATTCAGCGTATAGTCATAGGGCGTAAACGTGAACAACACCCTTTGTGCTGGCTTTCTGGCCACCAATAAGAAAAGCAAGCCTGATAACCTGACCTGAGTGTCTGGCCATCCGTGCTTGCTCTGCTTTGAACTGTTCGCAACCGGCCATCCAGACGGATAGGCCGGTTTTTTGTGTTCATAATTCAGTCGAGTGACAGCGCCGATTTATTGGGGAGTTCTTTATGAGCTTGGACAACTTTGCAATTATTGAGTCAACCCTCCGTGAGGGTGAGCAGTTTGCCAATGCGTTTTTTACCAGCGACCAAAAAGTCGAGATCGCGCGTTTGCTCGATGCGCTGGGTGTTGAATATTTGGAATTGACTTCCCCCGCTGCCAGCCCCCAAAGCCAACAGGACTGTACCCGCATCGCGTCGTTGGGGCTCAACTCCAAGATCCTGACCCACGTTCGCTGCCATATGGATGATGCCAAAATGGCGATCGATACCGGTGTCGATGGCATTGATGTCGTCTTCGGCACAAGCAGCTACCTGCGCGAATTTTCTCATGGCAAAGACATTCCCTATATTATTGATTCAGCCATTCAGGTCATTGAGTTTGTCAAAAGCCAAGGGTTGGAAGTCCGTTTTAGCAGCGAAGATAGCTTTCGCAGCGACTTGGTCGATCTCCTGACTATCTATCGCGCCGTCGATCAGATTGGGGTCAACCGCGTTGGCATTGCTGATACGGTCGGCGTTGCTAACCCGCGCCAGGTCTACGACTTGGTGCGGACCTTGCGCAGTGTGGTCTCCTGCGATATTGAGTTCCACGGCCATAATGATACTGGCTGTGCCGTGGCGAATGCCTATTGCGCACTCGAAGCTGGCGCAACCCATGTAGATACCTCCGTGTTGGGGATCGGGGAACGCAATGGCATCACCCCTTTGGGTGGCCTGATTGCACGCATGTATACCTACAATGCCGACCTGATCCGTGGCCGTTACAATTTGCCTCTTTTGCGCGAGGTAGAAAACTATGTTGCCGGCTTAGTTAGTGTGGATGTCCCCTTTAATAACTACATCACCGGCTACACAGCTTTTACGCATAAGGCTGGCATTCATGCCAAGGCCATTCTTAATAACCCCAGCACCTATGAAATTCTCGACCCAGCAGACTTTGGGCTCACGCGGTATATCCACGTTGCTCACCGCTTGACGGGCTGGAATGCGATCAAGCAACGTGCCGAACAGTTGCAGCTAGCGCTAAGTGATGATGATATCAAGATCATTACGGCCCAGATCAAAACATTGGCCGATCAAAAACGGCTGAATTTAGACGATGTTGATGTCTTATTGCGCAACTATCACAGCCAGAGTGTCATGCCAGAATTGTTGCACCCGGCAGAGGATGGCAAGGCTACCGATCCCGCCGCGCCACTTGGGGTTTTCGCATGAGTGAACCTGCCGCTGCGCCCGCTGATCCGCTGCCCTGGCAAACGCTCCATACCGAGCAGGCGTTTCGGAATCGCTGGCTCACGGTGGCCGTGGATCAGGTCCAATTACCAACGGGGCAACACTATGCCTATACGCGGCTCGAACCGGCTGGGCTGGGCGTTGCTGTGATTGGCTTTAACCCGGCGGGGGAAGTCCTCTTGGAGCGTGAATATCGGCATGGCGTACAGGAAGTGATCTGGCAATTGCCGGGTGGCTTACTGGACCACAGGGAAGACACCTATACCGGTGCCTTGCGTGAATTACGGGAAGAAACGGGCTATACGCCATTGCCCGCCCCTGGGGCAACAACGCCTGCCGTACGCTATCTTGGTGTGGTTTGGGATAATCCCGCTCTGGGAACCATGAGCAGCCATCTCTACGCCGCCTGGAATTTACAGCCGACTACCCAACCGCGGCGCGATCCAGCTGAGTTTGTGACATTGCATTGGGTTTCGCTCGCCTGGCTGCAAGAGGCCGTGCGTACCGGGGTGATCAAAGATCGGGTAGTTGTGGCGGCAGTTGCCTATTTATTATTACATCAACAAATCTAGCCGACGCATCCCCCCGCACTTCGGTCTAGAACCAAGGATTGCAAGCTATCTATCGTACCTGAGGAAAGCGTTACATTTTTATGAATAGCCCTGCTGCGCTCTCTCTCCCTCGCCAAAGCTTTGCCCAGAAAGCCCTTGCCCGTGCGACTGGTTTGCCGACCGTTGCCGTTGGTCAAGTGGTGGATGCCCGCCCTGATGTGGTCTTGAGCCACGATAACACCGCGGCGATTCGCCAAATCTGGTTGGAATTCCAGCAACCGCGGGTGCTGATCCCCGAGCGAATGGCCATTACCCTGGATCACGCCGTCCCGGCCCCCACGACCAAACACGCCCAAAATCACGCCGAGATTCGCGCCTTTGTGGCGGAACAAGGGATTCGTCATTTTTTTGAAGCTGGCCGCGGCATTTGTCATCAAGTTTTCAGTGAAGAAGCCCTGGTCGCGCCCGGCCAATTAATTCTAGGCTCGGATTCCCACACCACCCATTTTGGCTGGCTAGGTGCCTTTGGCGCGGGGATTGGGCGCAGCGAAGTGGCTGTCCTTTGGGCAACCGGCGAACTTTGGTTGCGCGTGCCTGAGTCGATGCAGATCATCCTCGAGGGCGCGCTACCCCCTGGCGTCACGACGAAAGATTTTGCCTTGCGGATCATGGGGGATCTCGGCGTTGATGGTGGCCTCTATATGTCGGTCGAATTTAGTGGAACCGGCATTGCCGCGCTTTCCTTAGAATCGCGCATGGTCTTGCCCAACCAAATGGCCGAGTTTGGGGTCAAAACTGCTTATATGGCTCCTGATGATAAGGTTTTTGGCTATTTGGCGGAACGCAAGGCGCGACGTGAATGGCGAGCCGCCGGCCAACCCTGGCCCGTGACCGACCGTAGCGCGGCAGAGACGCTCCTCGCCCAAACGCAGGCCATCCAGGCTGAACTCGCGGCCAATGCCCTCTACCCCGATGCCGACGCTGATTATGTGGCGACCTATCGCTACCGCGCCGAAGAGCTAGAGCCCTATATCGCTTGTCCGCACTCGATGGATCATGTCAAGCCGCTGTCGCAAGTGGCGGGCACCCGAGTGCAACAAGCCTTTATTGGCACCTGCACCAATGGCCGCGTGGAAGATCTGGCTGCCGCCGCGGCCGTTTTGCAAGGTCACCAAGTCGCACCAGGCACCCGTCTCCTGGTCATTCCGGCCTCTAATCAGGTGTTGCAAGAATCGCTGCGCTTGGGCTATATTCAGACCTTAACTGAAGCCGGGGCGATGATTGGGATCCCGGGCTGTGGCCCTTGTATGGGCAACCACATGGGGATTCCTGCGCCTAAAGAGGTGACGATCTCGAGCGCAAATCGGAATTTCCAAGGACGCATGGGGACGCGCGATTCCGAAATTTATTTAGCGAGCCCCGCGGTCGTCGCTGCTTCAGCGATCAAAGGGGTGATCGCTGATCCGCGTGAGGTAACCGTCTAACGTTGCGGCTTGTCGCTGCGCACAAGTTGGCTAGCTAGAAGCAAAGGGGAGGATAGGATGCAAGTGCTAGGTGGGCGGGCTTGGAAATATGGGGATAATGTCAATACCGATGTGATCTTCCCCGGGAAATATACATATACGGTAACGGGCCGGACTGAAATTGCCCGGCATGCCCTCGAAGATTTAGATCCCAACTTTGCGAGCGCGGTGCAGCCAGGGGATATGATTGTGGCGGGACGCAACTGGGGCTGTGGATCGAGCCGCGAACAGGCTGCCACTTGTTTGGTCTATAGCGGCGTCCAGGTGTTGATCGCCGAAAGCTTTAGCCGTATCTTTTATCGCAACGCGCTTAACTGTGGCCTGTTGGCGATTGTTTGCCCTGCCGCGGCGCAGGCCATTCAACCGGGGGAGCGCGTGGCTGTCGATCTGGTTGCCAATCGGATCACCTGTGCTGCGGGCGAATTTACTTTCCCGCCCTTTAGCCCCAGTGTCATGGGTATTGTGGCGGCGGGGGGCTTAGTGGAGTATGTCAAGCAGAAAATGGGTGTTCCTACGACGCCGTCTGCTGGTGAGCGCGTCCTGGCTGTCAACTGAGTGGTCATTATCGGTTAGGCAGGCACCGCGCACGTGGGGTATTGTGGGATGAAGAAGGTTGTTCTACGGCTGGCCTATTTTCTTTACAGTCTATGGTGGCGGATCAGCCGACCGTTTGTGGTGGGGGTTCGGCTGATCCTGATTCAGGATGACCAGATACTCTTGGTGCGCCATACCTATCAGGCACACTGGTATTTCCCGGGTGGGGCGGTCAAGCGGCGTGAAACGTTGCTCGCCGCGACCGCGCGGGAAGCCACTGAAGAAGCTGGCGCGCGTTTGCTGGAAACGCCCAGGCTATTGGGGATGTACACCAATTTTTACGAAAGCAAAAGCGACCATATTGCTGTTTTTGTTTGCAACAACTTTCAGATCGGCCAAGCTACCGACCAGTGGGAAATTGACGCTTGTCAGTGGTTCCCGTTGGCGGCGCTGCCGGCTGATCTATCCCCTGGCTGTGGCCGCCGCTTGCAAGAGTTGGCCGCCGGGCCGGGGCCTTATGTCGGAAAGTGGTAACGGACCATCATGGTAGAAGAGACATTGCGCATCGCGTTAATCCCAGGGGATGGGATTGGTCAAGAAGTCGTTCCAGCGGCGCAAGCGGCCTTGGTGGCGACTGGCCTGCCCCTCACCTTCGTCCGCTTGGATGCCGGGTGGGAGACCTTTCAAGCCCAGGGAACAGCTTTGCCCACGGCCACCATAGACGCGCTACGGAACTGTGCCGGTGCGCTCTTTGGCGCGGTAAGTTCGCCAAGCCAGCGCGTGGCGGGCTATAGCAGCCCCATCATCGGGCTGCGCAAACAGTTTGACCTCTATGCCAATCTACGGCCGGTTGTCTCGGCCCCCGTCGCGGGCAGCCAACCCGACGTAGATCTGCTGATTGTGCGCGAAAATACCGAATGTCTGTATGTCAAGCAAGAGCGCTGGGTGGAAGAGGGCGAAACAGCCTTGGCCGAACGGATCATTTCACGGCGGGCCTCGACGCGGATTGCTCACACCGCATTCCAACAAGCGCGGCAGCGCCATATCCAGCATCCACAGCGGCCACCGTTGGTAACGATTGTCCATAAGGCGAATGTACTGAGCCTGACCGATGGTCTCTTTCGCGAGTGTGCGCTGGGGGTGGCCCAAGCCTACCCCGATGTGCAAGTAGAGGAGCAATTGGTCGATTCTATGGTCTACCATCTGATCCGCTCTCCGCAGCGTTATGATGTGGTGGTCGCCCCCAATCTCTATGGCGATATTTTGAGCGATGCCGCCGCCGCTTTGGTGGGGGGGCTGGGGTTAGCCCCTAGCGCCAATGTAGGGACCAACTTTGTGGTCGCCGAGCCGGTCCATGGGAGTGCGCCCGATATTGCCGGGCAAGGCATTGCCAATCCCCTGGCGACGATCCTGGCTGCCGCATTGCTACTCGAAAGCATCGGCCAACCCACCGCGGCCCAGCAGTTGCAACAGGCCGTGCAACAAGTGCTCCAGCATGGTCCCTGGAGCCGCGATTTAGGTGGAGACGCGACCACCGCTCAAGTGACCCAAGCGGTGGTCGCCTATCTGTAAGCTTGGCCGTGAATGCCTGAACGCAGCGAAGCTTTCTCGGTATTTCGTAAAAATCGCGCTCTTCGCTGCGAAAAACTTTTTTACAATAGAAGTTGCACAGTTGCCTGATCCGACAAGCGCTGACAGGTTTTCAAAACCGGCCAGCTCCTGCCCAAGTGCATAATTTCTATAAAATTTACGTGTTTGATGAAATAGTTGCAAGAAGAGGAGAAAACAAATGGCTCTGAAGACCGTGACTGGTGTTGCTGAATGCCCAGAATGTTTTGCCGAGATCGAGCTGACCAACGTCATGCAGAATGAAATCACCCAATGTCCCGATTGTGGTGCCGATCTGGAAGTAGTCAGCATTGATCCGTTGGAATTAGCCTTGGCCCCAGAAGAAGAAGAAGATTGGGGCGAGTGATCCGCTGGTGGATTGCGGCTAATGCCAACCGTTGCAATCCACCAGGGTTCCCTTGCCAGCCTAACCTAGGGAGAATTTATGAGAATCGGTGTGCTTTTTAGCCGCGTGCGTGCTGAAGAAAAATTATTATTTACGGCACTCGAACAACGGGGCCTGGAATTTGCGTTATTGGACGACCAAGAGATGATCTTTGACATCTCCGGTGGTCAACGGTATGGTGAGCAATATAGCCAATATGATGTGATCATGGAGCGCTGTATCAATCATAGCCGCGCCCTCTATAGCTTGCGGATTTTGAATGACCGTGGCATTGCAACCGTCAACACGGCGCAGGTTGCCGATATTTGTGGGAATAAACTTCAAACGACCAGTGCATTGGCGGCGGCGGGCGTGCCACAGCCGCGCACGTTGGTCGCCTATACCGCGGAAAGTGCCCTCCGTGCCATTGAAGAGATGGGCTATCCCGTTGTGCTCAAGCCTGCTGTTGGTTCTTGGGGGCGGCTGTTGAGCAAGATCAATGACCGGGATGCGGCTGAGGCGATCTTGGAACACAAAGAGGTCTTGGGGAGCTATCACCACAGCATTTTCTATATCCAAGAGTATATTGCCAAGCCCGAGCGCGATATTCGCGCCTTTGTGGTGGGTAACGAAACCATCTGCGCGATTTATCGTGATTCGGCTCACTGGATTACGAATACTGCACGCGGCGGCAAGTCGAGCAATTGCCCAGTTACGCCCGACCTCAATGAGATCTGTGTCCAAGCGGCCAAAGCGGTCGGTGGTGGCGTGGTGGCGATTGATGTACTCGAAGATCCCGATCGGGGTCTTTTGATCAATGAAGTGAATTACACCATGGAATTCCGCAACAGCATCGCTCCTACCGGTGTAGACATCCCTGGCCGAATGATCGATTTTGCCCTGCGCGTGGCCAAAGATGGCTGGGCCGCGGCCAACGGTTGGAAAAATGGGGGCGCGGGTGACTACCAGCCGGTTTCCCTGACCAGTGGTGCTTCTGCCGACTAAGAAATCGTTTGGCGCGGCACCCTTACCCCTGACCGGTCTTCAAAACCGGCCAGGGGTGGCCTGTTCCTATCCCCTTTTCAAACTGTCTTTCACTGAATCATTGCCTTTAGGTATCGATAAGGATTTACCAACATGACAGCACCGATCAATGTTTCCATCGTCGGCGGCTCCGGCTATGTCGGTGGCGAATTGTTGCGCCTGTTGCTCGATCATCCCCAGGTTGTTGTCAAGCAAGTAACTAGCGAGCGCAATGCCGGTTCCTTTGTCCACTTCACGCATCCCAACCTGCGGGGGCGCACGAAGTTACAGTTTGTGAGCGCCAGCGATCTGGAAGCCTGTGATCTGCTCTTCTTAGGGTTGCCGCACGGTGGGGCGATGGAGCGCATTGATACTTTTGCTGGTCTAGCCGAACGTATCGTTGATCTCAGTGCCGACTTTCGGCTGCGCAATCCCGACGACTATGTCCGTTGGTATGGCAAGGCCCATGCCAACCCCGCCTGGCTGGCAAAATTTGTCTATGGCTTGCCGGAATTGCACCGCGCTGAATTAGCCACGGCGCGCTATGCGAGTGGGGTGGGGTGTAATGCCACAGCAACCAACTTTGCCATTTGGCCGCTCTTTGCTAATGATCTGATCGATGAAAGCCGCGGTGTCATTTGTGAAGTCAAGGTGGGGAGTAGTGAGGGGGGCAATAAATCTAGTGATGCTACCCATCATCCCGAACGTTCTGGCGTCATGCGTAGCTTTGCCCCTACCGGCCATCGTCACACCGCCGAGATTCTACAAGCCATTGGCCGTACCCCTCATGCCCAACGCACGCCTGCCGCGGTGCATTTGAGCGCAACCGCGATTGACAATGTCCGCGGGGTGTTGGCGACCGCGCACCTCTTTGTCAAACCCGGCGTAGGTGAAAAAGATCTCTGGCGTGCTTACCGTCAAGTCTATCGGGATGAGCCTTTTGTCCGCTTGGTGAAGGAAAAGACCGGCATCTATCGCTATCCCGAGCCTAAGATCCTGTCCGGCAGTAACTATGCCGATGTGGGCTTTGAATTTGACGAGGCGACCGGGCGCGTGGTTGCCATCTGTGCCATTGATAACCTCATGAAAGGGGCCGCTGGCACCGCAATGCAATGTATGAACCTCATGTTGGGGTGGGAAGAGACGACCGGGTTACTGTTCCCTGGCTTACATCCAATCTGATGGACGAACAACAACCGCCCGTATCGAATTGGTTTGAAGAACTCTATCAACAAGCCCAAGGGGACAGCAATGCGGTTCCTTGGGCCGTGTTGCAGCCGCGGCCTGCCTTTTTTCAGTGGGCACAGCGCACCAATCTCCAAGGCGCGGGACGGCGCGCGTTGGTGATTGGTTGTGGTCTTGGCGATGATGCCGAAGAATTGGCCCGCCGCGGCTTTCAGGTGACGGCTTTTGACCTGTCACCGACTGCCGTGGCTTGGTGTCAAGCGCGCTTTCCCCAAAGTGCAGTCACCTATGTGGTGGCGGATCTCTTGGCGGCGCCAGCGGCTTGGCAAGGTGCGTTTGACTTTGTGTTGGAAATTTTTACGATTCAAGCGCTGCCTATTGACATGCGTCAGACGACTATGGCCGCCATTGCCAACTTTGTCGCCCCCGCTGGGGAACTCTTTCTCTTTGCCCTTGGCAGTGATACGCCCGACCAACGGACTGGACCGCCCTGGGCGCTTACACGCGCAGAGCTAGCCTACTTCCACACTTGTGGGCTGAGCACAGTCGCTTGGGAAGAGCTGCATAACCTGGACGATCCCCCCCGCCTGCGTTTTCGGGCACTCTATCGGCGGTAGGGATAGAAAATAGAAGAGAGACAACTGATTGACAAGGTAGGTACTTGCATCAGACCTGACCAGGTTTGCCAAACCGTGTATCCCGTTGGCTCTGTGGTCCCCACAACCGTGTATGCAAGACGCGGTCAGGTCTCTGGTCATCCCTATATGTGTAAGGCTTAGTAAAACTAAAAGGGTAACGATCGATGATTGTCATCAAAGTTGGCGGTGGTAAAGATCTCAATATCGACGCCATTGTGAGTGATATTGCCGCGTTGCGTGCGGCGGGCCGCGACTTGCTGCTCGTCCATGGTGGTGCGGAAACTACCAACGAGGTGGCCGAAGCGTTGGGCCACCCGCCCGAGTTTGTCACCAGCGAAAGTGGCTATGTGAGTCGGCGCACCGATCGGCGCACGTTGGAAATTTTCGAGATGGTCTACTGTGGTCAACTCAACAAGATGTGGGTTGAAAAGTTCCAGACGGCGGGGGTCAATGCCGTGGGCTTGAGTGGGTTGGATGGGCGTATTTTTGAAGGAAAGCGCAAAGATACGCTGCGTGTACGTGTCAATGGTAAACGGCTTGTCCTGCGGGATGACTGGACCGGTACGGTGGAACGTGTCAACGTCGATCTGCTCCGGTTATTAACTAGCCATGGCTATTTCCCTATCCTAACGCCGCCGGGTGCTTCTGACGCGGGCGAAGCGATCAACGTGGACGGGGATCGAGCCGCGGCTATGGTGGCCGCCGCGTTAAATGCCGAAGCGCTGGTGATCCTCAGCAACGTTCCAGGGCTCTTGCGCAACTTCCCCGATGAAGCCTCGCTTATTCGGGAAATTCCCCGGGCCAAAGCTGACGACTTTATGCAATATGCCGAGGGCCGCATGAAAAAGAAGGTCATGGGGGCCGTCGAAGCCTTGGCCGAAGGGGTCCAAAAGGTCATTTTTGCCGATGGACGCGTTGACGCGCCCGTGACCAAAGCGCTCAATGGTGGCGGAACGCAGATTGCCTGAGGTGGGAGCGCGAGGCTGTAGGGCAGTGGACAGTAGGACAGCATAAGTCTTCAGTCTCTATCTCCAGTTGCCAATCTCTACAAAGAAAGAAAGTACACATGACTGAGCTAAATTATGCCCAGCGGGAAGAAGCGATTTTGGGTGGGACGACGCAACGCCGCGGCGAGACGGTAATCGTGCGGGGGGAAGGCGCTTGGTTGGTTGATACTGCGGGCCGCCGTTATTTGGATCTGACGGCGGCCCAGGGGGTTGCAATGTTGGGTCATTGTCATCCCAAGCTGAGCGCGGCCTTAGCCAACCAAGCGCACGAATTGATTGCATTGCCCAACTTTCTCTATAATGATACGCGCGCGCGCTTTGGCGCTGAGCTTGTTAAGGTGTTGCCAGCCCATCTGCCCCATGTTTTTCTGGCGAATAGCGGTGCCGAAGCGGTGGATGGCGCTATTAAATTTGCCCGCCTCACTACCGGTCGCACGGGGTTAGTGGCGACGATGCGTGGCTTTCATGGCCGGACCATTGGCGCGGTTTCGCTCACTTGGGAGCCCAAATATCGCAAACCCTTTGAGCCGCTCCTGGACGTTAGCCATGTGCCCTATAATAACATCGCTAAGCTGGATGCTGCCATCACAGACCAAACGGCCATGGTGATCCTAGAAGTCGTCCAAGGTGAGGGGGGAGTCAATATGGGAGATGGCGACTATTTGCGCGCCGCCCAACAGCTATGCCATGAGCGGGGCGCGCTGCTGGTGCTCGATGAGATCCAAACCGGCTTTGGGCGCACCGGCAAGTGGTTTGGTCACCAGCACTTTGACTTACAGCCCGATCTGCTCTGTCTTGCCAAAGGCATCGGCGGTGGTTTCCCCATGGGGGCAATTGCCTATACGGCACAGGTCAACGCCGCCCTTTCGCCTGGCGCGCATGGCAGCACCTTTGGCGGTGGCCCATTGGCCTGTGCGGCTGGCTTGGCCGCGCTGCAAATCTACCATGAAGAAGGGCTGATCGAACGCAGCGCCCACATGGGCGAGTATCTGCTCAATCGGCTGCGCGCCACCATTGGCGACCGCGAGATCGTGCGCGAAGTGCGCGGCTTAGGGCTCATGATCGCCATCGAGTTGCGGGAAAAAGTCGGGCCCTATCTCAAACAGTTGATGGAAGAACAAGGTGTTTTGGCCCTTCCCGCAGGCAGCAATGTCCTGCGGCTGTTACCCCCGCTAACCCTCTCGGAAGCGGAAGCCGAGATCGGGGTCGCGGCCATTGCCGCGGTGCTACCCGATCATTGAGTATCTATCCTGAAATTTCTGTGACCGCCTCGCGCTACGGCAGGCTTGACGGGAACCACAACCAATTTCAGGATAAGTTCTACGCTCATTTGATCCACGAAGACACCCAAAAAAGACCCAAAGTGTTGAGCGGTTTCTTCGCGGATCAAAAATTGAAGCTCCTTTTTACTTTCCTGACTCTTCACCTAGAAGCGACGCGATCATGCTTGAACGTACCCAAGCCATCAATCTGTTACAAGGTTTAGTTGCCATTCCCTCATTGTCCTATCAAGAAGCCGCAGCGAGCCAATGGTTGGTGCAACAGATGCGGCAACTTGGTTATGCACGGGCCTATGTCGATGCCGCGGGTAACGCGGTGGGGGAACTCGGCCCTGTCACGGCCAAGCAGACGATTGTGTTGCTGGGCCATATTGATACAGTTCCGGGCAACATTCCTGTTCAGATTGTGGGCGAGGGGGATGGCGCGGTGCTCTATGGACGTGGCTCGGTGGACGCCAAAGGCCCCTTGGCGACCTTTGTGGCTGCAGCGGCACTGGTTGGCGATGCTTGGGCCACCGCGCACGATCTCCGCTTGGTGGTGGTCGGGGCGGTTGAAGAAGAAGCCGCCACCAGCAAAGGCGCGCGCTTTATCCGCGACCGTTTTGATGGGGCAACTGAGCCCATCCCCCACGCCTGTATTATTGGCGAACCTAGCAGTTGGCAGCGGGTCACCCTGGGCTATAAAGGGCGGATGTTGATTGAAATTGCCGCGAGTCAGCCCATGGCGCATACGGCTGGGCCTGATGCTGGGGTGGCGACCGTGGCGGTTGATCTGTGGAATTGGGTCAATGCCTATGCTACTCAATTTAACCAGACGCGTGAAAAGACCTTTGATCAACTCTTGCCGAGCTTGCGTTCCTTGCAGACGACGACCGATGCCGCTATGCATGATCATATTACGGGCCAAATTGGCATTCGCTTGCCCTTGGCGTTTGATGCAGCTGGCTTTGCCACGGAACTGCTCCAATGGGCGCAACAGCGGGTCAATACGCCCCAACCGTTGCCCCCGATCGCGCCTTCTCTGGCCACCCGCGTGGAATTGCAAGGACCCCTAACAACCCTCTCGCTTTATTTCCACGCCCATGAACAAGCTTGGCGCGGCGACCGTAACAACTTTCTAGTGCGTTCGTTCCTAAGCGCCATCCGGGAAATTGCCCCCGAAACGCGACCTAGCTTTGTGGTCAAAAGCGGCACGAGCGATATGAATGTTGTCGGCCCCGCTTGGCAGTGCCCGATCTTGGCCTATGGTCCCGGGGATAGTTCGCTCGATCACACGCCCCAAGAGCATGTCAATCTCACTGAATATTGGTCTGCTATCCAGGTGCTAGCCCAAGCTCTACGTAATTTGCCGGATCTTTTGGCGATTTCCTGATAAATTTGTAGCTGCTATGCGTTTATTGCGTATGCGCTTTTTTGCGCATAGGATTGACGCAATGCTTGCCCTTTTTCGCCACTTTGTCGATTCGTTGATGAACCGTGTTCGAGATCAAACCGCGAAAGCTGCCTCTTGCAGATTGAAAAGTGGGGTGCTATAATCGCGGCAGCGAACCTTGTCACTGTTTCATCTTCTTTACAACGGCGACTTGTGATAGTAAATCAGGTACTCTGGACGAGCCTGATCGTTTACTGATCTTGGCCAGCCGGGCATCACCTTTGTACGCCATTACGAGCTGGCATATCACCTGTGGTAGTAACCAAAGGTTGATTCAGCAGTACATTCAACAGCGCAGCTTGTTCATTCGGTAAAAAGTACATATTTCTCATCCTCTGGTACTTTAATCCATGAGCACCAGCGTAATCATCTGGCAGTAGGCCCATTTGAACCAGTGCCCTTTGCTCTTGTTGGCCGCGTAAAGGTTGTTCAGCTTGGGCTATGCCGCCATCATCCAAGGAGAAGCCTTCATGCAGGAAACCATTGCGCATGCCCTTCAGCAGTTACAACGGGGCCGCGTTTTTTCATGGTGGACGACACGTCCGCTGCGCATCCGTCGGTCGATCAATGTCAGTCTGGTTGTCATGGTGGTGATGAGTGCCGTTGTAGCGGCTTCGCCTGGACACCTAGCCGCTTCCTATGTCAATGTTTTGGAGAATGGCGACTTTGAGCGGGGCTTTGGCAACCAACCCGGTTGTGGCATGGTAGGGGCTGGTTGGCAATGTTTCACCAATGGCGGCGGGGCCAATTATGGTTTCTACGACGACCAATGGACCTCAACCGTGGCCGATGGCAGCCACAGCCAGCTGATTGAAATCAACACCAAAGGGATTAGCGCCCCAGAACATGATCGCTATGCGGGCATTTTTCAAACCGTGGCGGTTGTCGATTGGGCCGAATATACCCTGAACCTCAAAGGCATGATTCGGACTACCTCTCTAGACGGCGATCCCTGGCGCTACCGCGTCGAGGTCGGTTGGACTAACGGTCATTACGCCGATTGGTCCAAAGTCACCAATTGGACCGACGTAGGGTGGGACAGCTACTATCCCCGTGAAGCCCCTGGTGGCTTTAGCGCGTACGCTACCAAAATTACGGCCCAAGATAAATATCTCACAGTCTATGTCCGCGTCTGGAAAAAATGGGGCATCGGGGAAGAAGAGCTTAATGTCAACTTTGACACGATTACCCTGACGGGCCCGTCACCCTATACGCAGCATGATGGTAAGCCTACCTATGGCCCTGGCCCCGCGCCGGATGCCCCTGCTGTAGGACAACCCCAACCCGCACCGGCGGCGGGCGGCAGTTGCAGCATGCAGGAGTTGATCTACAATGGCGGCTTTGAACAAGGCTTTAATGCCGTTGCCGGTGGTCATGTGGGGAAGAGTTGGGGCTATTTCACCAATGGCGGCGCGGCCAATTACGGTTTCTATGACGACCAGTGGTCACCCGTCATTGCCGAAGGCAGCCATGCCCAGTTGATCGAAATCAACAGTAAGGGGATCTATCCGGCTGATGCCGATCGCTATGCTGGGATCTACCAGCGGATTGGCTGGCTACAACCTGGGCAGTCCTATGAACTGACCATCAAAGGCATCCTACGCGGTGTGGGCAACGAAGATGACCCCTACCGCTTTGAAGCCCAGTGGGGCTACCTACCCGGCCATAATACGGATTGGGGGCAAGTCAGCAACTGGACGACAGTCGACTTTGGAGAGATTCAAAGCCGCACCAGCCCCAGTGGTATTCGTACCTATACGGTCCGCTTTACCCCTCAAACTTCGGAGATTACCCTCTTTATTCGGGGCTGGAAGAAGTGGGGCGTGAGCGAGGTGGAAATGGATCTGAACTTGGATGCCATTAGCCTACGCGGTTGTATCTCTGACAAGCCCGCCCAACCTTCGGGGCCAAAGCCAGGGCCAGGCGGTAGCGCCTGTCTCTACATCGTGCAGCCAGGAGATATTTTGGGCTGGGTTGCGCAACGTTATGGCGTGAGTATCTATGATCTTATGGCCGCCAATGGTATTAGCAACGCCAATCTCATCTACGTCGGTCAGCAACTCAACATTCCAGGCTGTGCTGCGGTGGCACCTGTCCAGCCGATCGACCCCGATAAACCGGCCGTCGTGAAACCCGTCGCCCCTGCGCCAGCGGCCCGTACGCACACCGTCGCGCCTGGTGAGACACTGAGCTATATCTGCAATTTGTATGGGGTGGATGTTAACACATTAGCCGCCGCCAACAACATTGCCAATGTCAACTTCATCTACGTCGGTCAGCAACTGATCATCCCGTAGTTCTAGGGCAACACACGTACGTTACACAAGACCTGACAGGTTTGCAAAACCTGTCAGGTCTCACATCCCACCAATCACGCAACCCCAGCCCTCTGTAGCAACTGACGAGCCGCCCGATTGTGTTCTTCGGCTAATCCGGGCAGCTCGCGGCCCAGAAGTTGCCCCGCCTTAACCAACATTCGTCCATTGACCATGACAAAATCGACCTTTTGGGGCGCACAGAAGACCAGCGCCGCCACTGGATCATGCACGGCTCCGCCCGCATAATCGATGGTGGTAAGATCAAACGCGATGATATCGGCAGCCATGCCCGGCGCAATGGCCCCAATGTCGTCTCGCCCCAAGACTGCTGCCCCGCCAATCGTCGCCAAGGCCAAGGCTTCGCGCGCCTTCATCGCCAAAGGATTCCCTAACACACGTTGCAGGAGCAGGGCTTGGCGCGCTTCGGCCAACATGTGGCTGCTATCATTGCTGGCGCTGCCGTCCACCCCCAACCCGACGGGGACACCGGCATCGAGCATGGCTCGAATGGGGGCAATGCCACTGGCTAGGCGCATATTGCTCGTGGGGCAGTGGGCCACGCCGGTGTGGGTGTGGGCAAATTGTTGAATCTCGGCGGCGTTCAGGTGGACACAGTGGGCATGCCACACATCATCGCCCGTCCAATCCAAAATTTCGGCGTAATCACCGGGGCGATAACCAAAGCGTTCAAGACAAAAGGCTTCTTCATCTTGGGTTTCGGCCAAGTGCGTGTGGAGGTGAACATTCTGGGCCGGGCCAAAACTGCGCGCCAAGGCCGCACTCTCCCGCATGAGATCGGCGGTGACGCTAAAGGGGCTACAGGGGGCCAGCACGACGCGGCGCATGGCAAAGCGGCTGGCATCATGGTAGCTTTCTACGACGCGCCGACTGTCGTGGAGAATGGCGGCTTCGCTCTCTGTAACGCGATCCGGGGGAAGGCCGCCTTGGCTCTCACCCAAGCTCATACTACCGCGTGCCCCATGAAAGCGCACACCGACCAGCGCCGCCGCTTCGAACTGATCGTCCAACCGAGAGCCATTCGGCCAAAGATAGTGATGGTCGCTGCTGGTGGTACAGCCGCTAAGCAACAACTCGGTCAGTGCAAGTTGGGTGCTGATCCGGACATCAGCGGGGGTTAGCTCGGCCCAAATGGGGTAGAGGGTTTTGAGCCAGTCAAAAAGAACCGCATCTTGCGCGGCAGGGATGACGCGTGTTAAGGTTTGGTAGAAATGGTGGTGCGTATTCACCAGCCCAGGCATGACCAACCGCCCCTGGGCATTGATCCGCTCGGTGGCTTGCTCGGCGAGGTGAGTTGGTATGGCTGTGCTGGGGCCAACCCAAATGATCTGGTTCTCTTCGATCACCACTGCGCCATCGCGAATTTCGCGGCGTTCGCTATCCATGGTCAAGAGGGTTTCGGCATGCTGAATCAGGCGTATGGTCATGATAAACTCCTGTGGAATGAACGGCGTTGCTGGTTGCCCATCTTATCACTCCCTTGATCATTCTCCCAACTGTGGGCAAACCGAGCTTTGCTTTCGCCAGCAGGGGATCAGGGGCGAGCGACCCACGTTGGGGTATAAGCTTCATTCGGATCGTGTCAGTCTTGCTCATGCTGGCGGCGTTTACAAAAAATATGGGTAAATTTGTAAACAGATCCTGGTAAATTTGGCACTGCTGGATCCCCCGTCTATAATGCCCTTGCACCGATCACGATAGAGTCCATGCTGTAGGTAGAGAGTAGCTGAACGGAAAATCGGATAGCGTTGCTCTGGGGCAGAGTGCCGCTGTGGAGGGGCTTTGCTGGCAAGGGGCGACGCGTAGGTAAGGATTTGAGAACGCATGACAGCTATGGTAAATCCAAAGGTGCTTGTAGTAGAAGATGAGCCAGCTTTGTTGGATACGTTGGAGTATAATCTAACCAAACAAGGCTACAGCGTGAGTACGGCCAAAGATGGTGTCAAGGCGCTGGAATTGGCGCGGCAACAAACTCCGGATCTAATGGTCTTGGATATTATGTTGCCCGGATTAGATGGCTTTGAAGTTTGTCGGATTTTGCGCCAAGAAATGAGTGTGCCGATTCTCTTTCTAACAGCCAAGGCTGATGAGATTGATAAGATCGTGGGCTTGGAGGTCGGCGCAGATGATTATATGACCAAGCCCTTTAGCATGCGCGAATTGGTGGCACGGGTCAAAGCGTTGCTGCGCCGTGTGCGCCTCGTGCGCGAGGAAGTTTCGGCTAGCCAACAGGAGGTGGTCCAAGCGGATTTTCCCCTGGAACGGTTGCTCTTTACGGATCTCGTCATCGATCTGAGCCGGCGCGAAGTCGTCTTTCAGGAGAATGTATTTCACCTCAAGCCCAAAGAGTTTGATCTCTTGGTTTTTATGGCGCGTAACAAGGGCATTGTCCTCAGCCGCGACTTGATTCTGGAGCGGGTTTGGGGGTGGGATTATGATGGCGGCAGCCGCACGGTGGATGTGCATGTCCGTTGGCTGCGCGAAAAGATTGAGGATGATGCGGCCAACCCCACCCGTTTGGTGACGGTACGGGGGATTGGCTATCGTTTTGATGGCTAGGCCGCGATAGCATAGGGGCCTAGGGGTATCGACAAAGCGAAGGCTGGCCTTGCCGAGGCTGGCCTTTTTGTTATGGTGCATTGTTAACCAAATGTTAAAAATTCTCATGGATCATTGTTAATTTAGCTGTATATACTTAGGAGCTACGCACTTGGACAAGGCTAGATGGGTTTGGAAGGTCTGTCTGGGCTTGGGTAGTACCAACCAACTGCATAACGCCTCGCTTTGTTAACAAGTTGATCCATGGGAAAGAAGGCCGCGATGCGCATTGCTCTCCCCAAACGCCTAGCACCGGCTTGGTGGCGCGGTGTAGCTGGGGAATATAACCGTTTATGGACGGAATGGACCGCCGGAAAGGTGATAAACCGCTTGGCTTTCCCCAAAATTCGCTGGCGTACTGCCCTGCTTTATACGATCACGATTTTCCTGCTAATGCTGGGGCTCAGTCTCTTTCTTACCCTGCGCATCAACCAGTGGTATTTGGCGCAAAGGGATGAGCGTGTCATCCAACAGACGGTGCGCCTAGCCCAAGATCCCAGTCTGCATGAAGCTTGGAC
Source organism: Caldilineaceae bacterium (assembly GCA_019637645.1). The sequence goes on along the minus strand of JAHBVH010000036.1, from coordinate 24,324 downwards.
GCAGGGCGCGCCGGGCCTGCAGCGGCGTCTCCAGCTCTGGTTGAGTATCGACGCGGTCCATCTCACGGCGATCGCCCCGGATGGTGTGGTACTCGCCGACTCTCACACCACTTTAGCCTCGGTGGAGCAGGTTGAAAAGACCGCCGAGATCGCGGACGCGCTGGCTGGTGCGGTTGGACAGAGCCGCGGCTATGATGCCGTGCTCGAAGGACAGGCTTTGATCATTGTTGTTCCTGTCAAACAGAATGAACAGCTCCTTGGCCTGTTGCGCATTGCCTATCCGGTGCTCGCGTCACAAGCCAGTTTTACCCAATTACAAGCCACGATCCTGCCCGCGATGATCTTGATGGCCTTTGTGATGAGTGGTCTCTTGATCTTCCAGGCCGAGCGGACTGATAACACCTTGCGTCGGCTGACCCAAGCTGCTGAACGTATTACCAAAGGTGATCTGGGCGCGCGTACCCTCTCTTTGAGCGGCGGTGCCATTGGGCAATTTGTGCGCGCCTTTAACCGGATGGCGGAAAAGTTGCAGACGCAAATGGCAAAGCGTGCCCGCGAAAAAGATCGACTTCACACCGTTTTGCAAGTGATGACCGATGGTGTGTTGATTGTCAATCGCCATGGTCGCGTCCGCCTGATCAACCCGGCGGCGGCCCAAATTCTCAAGATCAGCCCCGAGCGAGCCCTCAAGCGCTCCTTTGTCCAAGCCGTGCGCGATCATCGCATCGTCGAAGTCTTTGTCCGTTGTCAACAATCGGGCCGCAACGAGACCGCGCTGCTCGAATTAGACCGCGAGCGCTTTATGCGCATGATCGTAACCCCCTTTCTCCGGGGCGACGCGCGTGGCTATCTGGTCGTGATCCAAGATTTAACACGTCTCCACCAACTCCAAACGGTGCGTCAGGACTTTATTAGCAATATCTCCCACGAATTACGGACGCCGATTGCCTCGCTACGGGCATTGGTCGAGACATTGAGTGATGGTGCGCTCGATGATCCTGTGGCCGCGCAGCGGTTTCTGCGTCATATGGAGGTAGAGGTCGATGCTCTTTCGCAAATGGTCCAGGAATTGCTGGATTTGGCTCGCATCGAGTCGGGGAAAGCTTCGCTCCAGATCGCCAAGATCCCAGCGTTGGATCTATTGCGCCATGGCATCGAGCGGTTATTGGCCCAGGCCACCCGCGCCCAGGTCACATTACAATTGGATGTGACCACCGAATTGCCGGTGGTTTATGTCGATGCTGGGCGGGTGGAGCAGGTGCTGACGAATCTGATTCACAATGCGATCAAATTCACCCCGCCAGGTGGCGCGATCCAGGTGTCGGCGACTATCAATGAAGAGGGCGCTTTATTAGTCAAGGTCACCGATACCGGGGTTGGGATTGCCCAAGAAGATCTACCTCGTATTTTTGAACGTTTCTATAAAGCCGACCGTGCCCGCTCTGGCGGTGGCACAGGGCTGGGCCTGGCCATTGCCAAGCATATTACCCAAGCTCATGGTGGCCGCATCTGGGTGGAGAGCCGCATTAGCAAAGGTAGCACCTTCTTTTTTACCTTGCCCCAACGCACCGAAGCAATTGCCTTGTTACCTGAATAGACAGAAGACAGAAGACAGAAGACAGAAGACAGAAGACAGAAGACAGAAGACAGAAGACTCCCTATTGCATAAGGCTACGAATGGCCGCTGCCGCTCCCGCCGTTACCCTTCCGGTTTGCTCCCGCGCTTGCTTTTTCAGCGAACTTTCCCCATAACCGTTGCTCAATTCCCGCAGCGCTGATCGGCTCTCAAAGCCTGTCAGCGCTAGCTTTGCATTGGCGCATTTCTGGTTATTGTTAAAATCGTTTTACCCGCTATTAACAATCAATTAACAATGAGCGCTCAGCTTGTTAACAAAGATTCGTTATTCTACCTATAGAAGCAGCTTGACTGACTTCTCAGCTAACTCTACAACAGCTAACTCTATCGCACGTATGACGCATGTAATGAATGGTAGGATTGTCGTAAAAGCTAACGACTGAAGACAAGTTGACGTAGGTAAAGACGTAGGTAAAAAGGATTCCCAGACATTGTCCATGATACCGACTTGATTGACAGTCCAGATTAAAGTTTGTCAAGATTATTGTTAACAATCGCGATGACTCATGAATTGAAGGAGTAATATTTCAAATGCGCCGAATAGCATTCGTACTCGTGCCTTTCGTATTAGTTTTCTGGTTGGCAGCCTGTGCGCCAGCCGCCCCAGCGCCTGCCGCCGTTGTTGAAGCAACGGCCACCGAAGCGCCTGCTACCGAAGAAGTGGCTGCCACCGAAGCGGTGACCAGCACCGAGACGACGACCACGACCGAAACCACCACCGCCACCGTCGAAACCGCGGCAACGGGCGAAACGGTAGAATTGCCCGAAGTCAATCCCTTGGAAGTGACTGGCGACATTATTGTGGCTGGTAGCTCCACGGTCTATCCGCTTTCTGAAGCCATTGCCGAGCGTTTCACCGATGAAGGTTATGCCGGAAACATCACCATTGACAGCATCGGTTCTGGTGCTGGTTTAGAGCGCTTCTGTGTGGCTGGTGAGACCGACATTGCCAATGCCAGCCGTGGTATCAACGAAGAAGAAATCGCCAACTGCGCCACCATTGGCCGCACGCCGATTGAATTCCGCGTCGGCACCGATGCACTGGCCGTTGTGGTCAACCCAGCCAATGACTGGGCAACCGATGTGACGCTAGAACAACTGGCCCAGATCTTTACCGCAGTCAACTGGTCCGATGTTGATCCGAGCTGGCCGGCTGAGCCGATTCAACGCTTCATCCCCGGCACCGACAGCGGCACCTTCGATTACTTTGTCGAAGAAGTTTTGGAAGACAACGCCGAACCGTTGTTAGCCGCCCCCAGCACCCAGTTGAGCGAAGATGATAACGTGTTGGTGCAAGGTGTGGAAGGCAGTGAATATGCCATCGGCTTCTTTGGCTACGCCTACTACCAGGAAAATGCGGACCTCCTGAATATTCTGAACATTGATGGTGTCGAACCGACCTATGAGAGTGTCGAAGGCGGCGAATATGCCTTAGCTCGCCCGCTCTTCATCTACTCCGATGCGACCATCATTCAGGAAAAGCCACAGGTTGGGGCCTTTATCAACTTCTTCCTGACACATGTCAACGAAGTCATCGAAGAAGTGGGCTACTTCCCAGCTAGCGAAGAGGCCCTCAACGCGGCCAAAGGCGCTTTGTCGGCTGTGCTACCATAAGGCTCACTAGCCAACCCGCGTGGGGCTAGGTGATGCACGGGGAGGGGGTCTTTCCCCTCCCTCTTTTTGTTATCATTAGGACTTGCACCACGCGCGGCCGGTCTCGTGTGGCAAGCCGAGCCTTGCGCGTAGGTCAAAATTTTCTACCCCTGCCGTTATTGCCTGCTCGGTTGGCCTTATTGTTTTGTTCTCTAACAAGATGATGGATTTAATGCTTTCAGCAGGCGCTCAAGAAAAGGAGTAACAGGATGCAAGGTGAATTAGGCATGAGCCGCGCTCAACCGCTTGACGCCGCAGCGGACCACGTCAAGTCGCAGCCTTTGAATTTACGGCGTCGCTATCGTCTGGGTGAAACAGTCATCCAGAGCTTTCTGTTTGTCTGTGGCGCGCTTTCGATCTTAACAACCATTGGCATCATCATTGTGCTGGGCGAAGAATCCTGGCTCTTTTTTCGCAATGCCGAAGTGACGGTGCGTGAATTTGTGACGGGCATTATGTGGCAGCCTGCCATCTTACGGTTTGGGATCTGGCCACTGGTCATTGCCACGCTGTTGACAAGCCTGATGGCGATGTTGGTTGCCTTGCCGTTGGGTTTAATGATTGCCATTTACCTGAGTGAATATGCCTCGCCACGGGTCCGCGGCTGGCTCAAGCCCATGTTGGAAGTGCTGGCTGGGGTGCCCACCGTGGTTTATGGCTATTTCGCGTTAACTTTTATGACGCCCCTCTTACAATCAATTTTTGGAAAAAATGTCGTTGAAATTTATAACAATGCTTCTGCTGGGATTGTCATTGGTATTTTAATTTTACCCCTAGTGACCTCCATGAGTGAAGATGCCTTGACCGCTGTACCCCAAGCATTGCGCCAAGCGGCCTATGGCATTGGCGCCACCAAGCTTGAAACGGCGTTGCGGATTGTCTTGCCCGCGGCGTTGTCGGGGATTTCCGCGGCCTTTATTGTGGCCGTTTCACGTGCTGTCGGCGAGACCATGGTGGTTGCCATTGCCGCCGGTGCCGGGCCACGCAACTTTAGTAGTTGGGGGGATGCCCTGGCGAATGGTGCGGCTTTTAACCCCTTTAAGGCTGGCGAAACCATGACAGGGCACATTGTGCGCATTAGCGGCGGCGATTTGAGCTATGGCTCGCTCGACTACACGAGTCTCTTTTCGATTGGCCTCTTGCTCTTTTTAATGACTTTGGGGCTCAATATCCTCAGCCGGATCTTGGTATCGCGCTTCCGCGAGGAGTATGACTAATGGCAAAACAATCCGTAGCGGCTTCGGCAGCGTTTCCGGAAGGCGAAACGCTCAAGAAACAGGTTGCCACCCGGCTTGGGCGCGCAACCTTATGGAGCAATCTCTTTATGCTAGCCACCATGGTTGGCGTATTGGCGTTGCTCGCCTTGCTCTATAATATTCTCAACAGTGCTTTCGGCTATGTGGCGCTCCAAAATAAGATCGATCCCAGCGCTCTGGTCATGCAGGTGGAAGAAGAACGGTTATTGGCCGCGCCCAACTTGGTCTCCAGCGCCGACGACGATGCGTTGGCTAGCGGGATTGCGGCTGATCCCCATGCAATTGGTTTCTTCGGCTATGCCTACTACCAAGCCCATGCCGATGAACTGCGGCTGCTGCCCGTCGAAGAGGTTTCACCATCGGCGGCTACAGTCGAGTCGGGCGAATATCCGTTGGCGCGTCCGCTCTATCTCTATACGACGGTGCAGGCGCTTGCCGCCAAACCGCAATTGGCCGAATTCCTCCACTTTTATCTGACCAACGTCAATAACGAAATCGATGATGTGGGCTACTTTCCGGCAAGCGCCGACGTGCTCGCCGCGAGCCTCGCCAAGTTGGCCGCGAGCGCTGGCACGGCGGGCGAGCCAAATGCTGACCCCATTCTGACGACAGGAAGCTCCACGGTCTATCCCCTAACGGTGCGCTTGAGCGAACAGTTTGCCAATGCGGGCTTTGCTGGTGAAATTGCGACAGAAAGTACGGGAACCTCGGCTGGGTTTGTCCAGCTTTGTCAGCGCAACAGCACGGTGGACTTGGTCAACGCCAGCCGTGCCATCAACCGCGCCGAGATCGATGCTTGTGGTAAGGCCAAAGTAACGCCGATTGAGTTACGCGTCGGCACCGATGCCTTGGCGATTGTGGTCAGCCGTGCGAATGATTTTCTCAACACGGTGACCTTTGAACAGCTACGCCAACTGTTCACCACGGCCGCGACTTGGTCGGATGTAAGCCCGGGCTGGCCCAATGCCCCAATTGCTCGCTTCACCCCTGATGTAACAAGTGGTACGCTCGATTTCTTTGTGGAAGAGACCTTTGATCGTGAATTAGCCGATCTGCCCAAAGAGACGCTCATGGATATTTTGGCGGCCAATGTCTCGGCTGGCCTAATGCGCCGCTTGGAAAATGACATGCCCTTTGTCGAGCGTTCCCAAGAAGATGTCTATAACTTGGTGGAAGAGCGGGTCGTCGAGCCCAAGATTGTCCGTACTTGGTCTTTGCGCGATTCTCTCCTCATGCGTAGTGAGATTGAAGCGCAGGTCACTGAGATCCCCAACGGCCAATTGATCTTCCGCAACTGGGTAACGACCGACCTCCTGACCGCGGCCCAATCGTCCGATCCGCTCCATGCGGGCGTACGCACGGCATTGTTAGGCTCGCTCTGGGTGATCCTCATCACGATTCTCTTTTCGTTGCCGGTGGGCGTAGGCGCGGCTATCTACCTGGAGGAGTACGCGGGCAAGAATTGGTTCAACCGGCTGGTCGAGACCAATATCAACAACTTGGCGGGGGTGCCCTCTATTATCTACGGTATGTTGGGCTTGGCGATCTTTGTACGCATCCTCGAGCCCTTTACCAGTGGAACCATGTTTGGCCTCTCGGACCCCACCACATCCAATGGCCGCACGGTCCTCTCGGCAGGTCTCACGCTAGGGCTATTGATCTTGCCGGTGATTATCATCAACGCGCGTGAGGCCATTCGCGCCGTGCCGAGTTCGCTCCGCCAAGCGAGCTTTGGCCTAGGCGCGACCCAATGGCAGACCATCTGGCACCATGTGTTGCCATCGTCTCTGTCGGGCATTCTGACGGGCACGATTCTAGCCATCTCGCGTGCGATTGGGGAAACGGCCCCTTTGGTGGTGATAGGCGCTTCGACCTTTATTGTGGTCGATCCCAATGGTCCCTTTGCCAAATTTACGACCTTGCCGATTCAAATCTATCAATGGACATCACGGCCCCAAGCCGAATTTCGGAATTTAGCCGCCGCCGCGATCGTGGTGCTGCTCATTTTATTGCTGACCTTAAATGCGTCGGCTGTATTGCTGCGCAATCGTTATAGCAGCAGGAGAGTGTAATATGACCCTTCAACTTGCCCAGGAAACGATGCAAAATGGCACAGCCCCGGCCACGGGTAAATATGTCATCGAGTCGAAGAAATTAAATATCTTTTATAGTGATTTTCATGCCGTACGCGATGTTGATCTTCAGATTGAGCAGGGCAAAATCACGGCCATGATTGGCCCTTCTGGCTGTGGCAAAAGCACGGTTTTACGCTGCTTTAACCGGATGAATGATCTCATCCCCAGCGCGCGCACGACGGGGGAGATCACCTATAACGGGCAAAATATCTATGCCGCTAATATTGATCCAGTTGAAGTGCGCCGCCGCATTGGCATGGTCTTTCAAAAGCCGAATCCCTTCCCCAAATCCATTTACGAGAATATTGCCTGGGGGGCGCGGATCAATGGCTTTAAGGGCAATATGGATGAGCTGGTCGAGGATGCCCTGCGCGGCGCGGCGTTATGGGATGAAGTGAAAGAGAAATTGCAGCAGAGCGCGCTGGGCCTTTCGGGTGGCCAGCAACAGCGCTTGTGTATTGCCCGCGCGATTGCGGTCAAGCCGGATATTATCCTTATGGACGAACCCTGCTCGGCGCTGGATCCGATTGCGACGTTAAAGATCGAAGATCTCATGCGCGAACTGACCGAAAAATATACGATCATGATCGTGACCCACAACATGCAACAGGCCGCGCGGGTCTCGGACTATACGGCCTTTTTTATGGTGGATGACAGTCGCACGGGGCACTTGGCCGAGTTTGGGCCAACCCGCCAGATCTTTACCAATCCCAAAGAGAAGCGCACCGAAGATTACATTACCGGGCGCTTTGGCTAAAGGCTACGCATGCCAATTTCATGGCTCGGGCGCGACGAGTCTATGCCCTAGGTGTTATGATCGATACAAAATTGTAGTGCCTGCTCGGGAAAAGATCGACAGAGAAAGTCGCGAAAGTGTTCTAATAAATTTCTCAATTGCACTTCCCTCAAGGCGCTACAAGCGGAGAATGGAGCTTTTCAGTGACACGAACTCGGTATGAGAAAGAACTTCAAGGTCTTCAGGATGAGCTATTAGTCCTCGGCAGCATCGTTTCCAAGGCCCTATTGGACTCAATGGATATTCTCAAGCGACAAGACTTGGATGCTGCGCGCCGCTTGGTTGCCAATGATCGGGTGATCAATAGCAAACGTTTTAAGATCGAAGATGATTGTCTGACCTTAATCGCCACCCAACAGCCCATGGCACGCGATATGCGCCTGCTGGCGGCTGTGCTGGAAATTGCGTCAGAATTAGAGCGGATCGGTGACTACGCTAAAGGCATTGCCCGCATTGCGCTCTATATCGGTCACCAACCGTTAGTCAAGCCATTGGTGCATTTGCCACAGATGTGCGCGATTGCTGTGGACATGTTGCGCAGCTCGCTCGATGCCTTTATGAACCAAGACCTGGCCGCGGCCCGGCAGATCCCCAAGCGCGATGACGAAGTGGATGAGCTCTATAACACCATTAATCGCGAGCTGATCCAGATCATCACGGCCAACCCTTCCACGATTGACAACGCCAACTATCTATCCTGGGCGGCTCACAACCTCGAACGGGCAGCGGACCGTTCAACCAATATCTGTGAGCGCATTGTCTATACCGTGACTGGCGAATTAGTGGAAATTGATGTTGAAGAGGGTTTTGCCAGCTTGAATTGATCCGCTACCTTGCTGCCTGCTCATACCACCGAGTTCATTGATCAAAGCTCCCTAGTCCACCGCAATGGCTAGGGAGTTTTTGCAAAGAGTGTAACGAAAACGATAGCATCTCTTCCTGTTCCCTGCGCTCGAAGCCATACAATCTAGCAGAAAACTCCCCATCTTAGCCAACTCCATTTATAATCATAGTGCTGATAGAAAAAGAGCTGTCCGGTTTGCAAAATCGGACAGCTCTCACTGCCTAAGTCCTGAAATAACTATTTGCAGCACTAGGATGATCATGCAATTAACGACACGTGCCTGGGTTTTATTATTGCTAACCGCGCTACCACTAGCCGCGATAGCGCAGGCCACTTTCTGGGCTCTCATTGCCCTCGGGTGGTTGATCGTCGTAGCGGCCTTGTTGCTTGCCGACTGGCGCTTGACACCTAGCCAAACGGCTTGGCAGGTGAGCCGCCGCCATGACGAGCGCCTTTCTTTGGCCGCCCATAACCCGATTGAGCTGATCGTGGAGCTACGGCGTGGCCTGACACCCCTGCAACTCTGGGTACGTGATGAAATACCAGCAGCCTTCCAGGTGGCGACGGACGAACAAGTGTTGACCGCCCACCTTACCCCACGAATTCCGCATACGCTAACCTATCAGGTCTATCCCCCACGGCGGGGCGATTATGGCTTTGGCAATCTCCATTTGCGGTGGGCCTCGGTGCTCGGGCTGTTGTATAAACAGGCAACCTTGCCCGCCGCGGCGGCGGTGAAAGTCTATCCCAATCTAGTGGATGTTAAAAAGTATGATTTACTTTTGCGTCAGAACCGTCTGTGGGAGCTAGGGTTGCGCAGTGCCCGTATTTTGGGGAGTGGCACTGAGTTTGAACGGCTGCGTGATTACTTGCCCGATGATGAGTATCGTCGGATCGATTGGAAAGCAACGGCTCGCCGTGGCAAGCCGATTAGTGTGGAGTATGAAACCGAGCGCAGCCAACATATTATGGTGCTGCTGGATGTGGGGCGCATGATGCGTAGCCCCGTGGGGGATGTAGCCAAGCTAGACTATGCCATCAACGCGGCTTTGCTCCTGGCCTATGTGGCGACCCAAAAGGGGGACAAAGTGGGCTGCCTTGCCTTTGCGGATGCTGTCCAACTTTGGGTTGCGCCCCGCAGCGGAAAGCAGCAATTCCAGCGGCTGCTTGAACAGCTCTATCGCCTCGAGGGGGCGGCCATTGAGCCCGACTATGCTCAAGCCTTTAGCTACTTTGCGGCGAAGCAGCATAAGCGCAGCCTTGTGTTGCTCTTCACCGACTTGACGGGCAGCCTGACAACCGATCTATTGCTGGCTCAAATGGGGCGCATTCGGCGGCAACATCTGCCGCTACTAGTCACCATGCGCGATCCCACCGTGCAGCACTTGGCCGACCAAGGGGTTGTCGATGAGACAACCCTCTATCAGCGGACGGTCGCCGAACAGCTGCTCCAGGCGCGTCAGCTTACCATCGACCGCCTAACCCAACATGGGATCCTTACTGTGGATGTCCCCGCCGACCAGTTAAGCCTGGCTGTGGTCAATCGTTATCTTGATCTAAAGGAGCGCAATCGCATCTGAGCAAGCCCGCGCAGCCTAGGCGTGTGCTCTATGCTTGGCGATGCAGCAGGCTTTCGGCCAGAGCCCACAGGGTTGTCTGTTGTGCCCGCTCCCCTAGCGCATTTTGCAAGGCCGTAATACTTTTCGCATGCTCCGCTTGCATGGCTGCTTCGGCCACGGCCTTGGCATCCGCCTGTTCTAGCAGACGTAGCGCATGGGGTAGATCTTCGGCACGCAATGGGCTGCCCATAAGTGTCTCAAATTGTTCACCTACCTGGCTGTGATTGAGGGCATGCAACATAGGCAAGCTCTTCTTGCGACGCAATACATCATTGCCCGCCGCCTTGCCTGTTACGGCTGGATCGCCCCAAATGCCTAGAATATCATCTTGGATCTGGAAGGTGAGCCCCATGGCCTGCCCAAAGGCGCTGAGATGATAGACCTGTTCCGCACTTGCTCCACCTAAGAGCGCCCCAATCGCGGTGCTGGCCCCAATCAAAGCTGCCGTCTTGCCTTGGATCATACGCATGTAGTCGGCTACGGTGACATCTTCCCGCGCCTCAAAGCTAATGTCGAGGTATTGGCCTTCGGTGAGCGCTAAACAGGTTTGCGTAAAAATATCGAGCGCGCTGAAGGCTTGTGGAAGCGGCACGCCGCGTCGGATCACCTGTTGGATCGCGGCAAAAGCTAGGGTAAAGAGGGCATCTCCTGCATTAATCGCCAGTGGCACCCCCCAAACTTTCCACAAAGTTGGCCGGTGACGGCGTGTTTCATCGCCATCTTCAATATCATCATGAATCAGGGAAAAGTTGTGGAGTAGTTCGATGGCGGCGGCAGCTGGCAATGCTTGCACGGGGTCGCCCCCGACCTCGGCGCAGGCCAACAGACAGAGCACAGGCCGAATCCGCTTCCCGCTGGGCGAAAGCTGGGGTTGGAATGCTTCATTGACCCACCCCATGTGATATTCAAGCATTCCATAGTGTGACGCCACCGCTGCTTCCTCGTGGGCCAACACCGCGCGCATTTCAATTTCGATCCGTGGTAGCCAGTGCCCCAGAAAACCACTGAGTTCGACGTTTGACATGATGCTCACTCATTCTTTTTTGATATAGCGTTAACCAAGGCGGCTTACGCACCGACGCGGCGCAAGAGACCAGGCCGCCGTAGATCAGCTAAGGTGGCACAGCCGCTACAAAACATCGCGATGCGCATCTCTGCCGCTAAGAGATCCATCTCTTCACAGACCGCATCGGTCGATAGGATCGCACGTTTGAGAAAGGGTGCGGCTAGACCGACCAAGTCGGCACCCAGCGCCACGCATTTCGTGAGATCGAGGCCGGTGCGAATGCCGCCACTGGCAAAGATTGCTAGATCAGGGCGCTGCATCTCCGCACGGACTTTGTCTACTATTTGCAGACTCTCTGCCGTCGGAATGCCCCAATCGCCAAAGGCGGCGGCCAGGCGACGCAAGCGCTCGGTGGGCGCACGATACATTTCAACTTGGCTCCAAGAGGTGCCACCAGCCCCGGCCACATCAATGGCACTGACCCCTGCTTCGATCAAGCGTCGCGCCGTTTCGGCACTAATGCCCCAGCCTACTTCCTTGGCAATGACCGGCACCTGTACCTGCTGACAAACTTCGGCGATTTTCGCTAAGAGGCCGCGCCAATTGGTATCGCCCTCGGGTTGCACGACTTCTTGGAGTGGATTGAGATGAAGGATCAGCGCATCCGCTTCGATCATCTCGACGGCGCGCCGACAGGCATCCGCGCTGTAGCCATAGTTTAGTTGGACTGCCCCGATATTGGCAAAGAGCAGAATCGTTGGGGCCACGGCGCGCACGCGGAAGGTACGGCTGATCGCTTGGTGTTCGAGTCCGGCCCGTTGGCTGCCCACACCCATGGCGACCCCTTGTTGTTGGGCGGCTTCGGCCAAATTTTGGTTGATGCGCTCGGCGTCCGCGGTCCCACCCGTCATCGAGCTGACCAAAATGGGGGCTGTCAAGCGTTTGCCGAACAACTCAACTTGGGTCTCTACCTCGGTTAAATCTAATTCGGGCAATGCTTGGTGGATAAAGCGGAAGCGCTCGAGACCGGTTGTTAGGGTGGGGAAAGCGACATTTTCTTCTAGATTAATGCGAATATGGTCTGCTTTGCGTTGATCGATGGACAAGGAAACACCTCTTGTTGCGGGGCGCTACAGCCCAATGTTGGCCGCACGCGCCGTTGGCATTGGGGTGACATTGGTATGATTACCACCTGTGGCACCATCAGATAAATTTCTTTTTGCTGGTATAGCGCGTAGCTAACGAGCAAATTCAGCTTTGTGAACTAGGCGTAACTTTTTACAAATTCTACGTCATATAAGATGAGTAGCAAGATTGTACATTAGCTTATGCAAATTATACACGACTTTCCGTATTTGCAATCCCTTGTTGGACGATAGAGGGGACAAGTAGCATACCTCGTCGCTGCCTGTGGCGCCAGTGCCAATGCTGATCGTTGCTGTCAAACAGCCTATCCTAATGTCACAATCTAAATCACAAACCCGCTTAACGCTAGACACTTCTCCATTGACGCCGGCGAATTGGAGATTGCCAACGGATGGGCGGCCATTACTTACAACGGAATGTCTGGCTGAGGAATGGCTAACTGATCAAGTAGCATTACCCCAGTTGACTTTTCTGTGGTGAGTTCATTTCCATTTATCGTATTCCAGGAGACAGCCCGCTGTGTGGTTCCGACGAGCTGTTTCCGCGCAAGGTCGTCTACCCAATCGGGCCAGGCCATTGTCTGCCAAGAATGTAACTTCTTGCGTGTGCTGATGGATCGCCCTTGGGTGGAGCGCCTTCCTAGGCGTGGGTTAGCAAGCAAGCCATTACAACGTGTAATCGCTCCTTGCTGGCCCAGCGCCGCCCTTCAAAAAGGAGAGTTTACTTTATGGTATCGCAGATCTTAGAAAGATTGCACTCTGCGAAAGTACGTTTGGGTCTGGCCTTCCTGCTCTCATCCCTGCTCCTACTCCCAGTCGCCAACGTCTACGCCGCCGGCAGTGCAAATGGTTCGACCGTTACCCCTACGAATAGTGATATCTGTGTTGATGGCACGGTGATCGATCACGAAGAAGAGCCGCTAGCCGATGGACGGATTGTCACGGCAACGGCACCGGATGGGACGGCGATTGCCGCGCTCGTCGATGAAGATGGTGAATTTAGCTTTGAAGACGGGCTCTATCCTGGCAACTGGACCTTCACCATTGATGTCGTTAAAGAAGGGGAAGAATGGGAAGCCGTCACCCCTGCTTCCTTCAAAGTCACGCTGGATTATAGCCAAAGCGACTGCTATCAGATTCGCTTCAAGCTGCGCCGTGTCGTGACCGTGATTGTGATCAAGATCGACGAGAATCATAACCGTCTCGTCGATTGGGAAATCAAGGCGACGCCGGCTTCGGATAATGTCTTTGCCGTCAGCCAAGAAGCCACGACTGATGCTAATGGGGAAGCGATCTTCCGCCTGAGCGAAGGTAACTGGATCTTTACCGAATATCCACCCGAAGATGTGAGCTACGAGCCGGTCGTGCCGACCAATGGCCGGCAGGAACTTGAGGTAGAGGCGCCTGGCCCCTATACCATTCGTTTCAAGAATCGGTTGAATATCTATGGCTGTATTGATGTCTTAAAGCAAGATGTGCCGCCGGTTGATTCGATGGATACCCCGTTCCCGCTCCAAGGCTGGAAAATCAACTTGCTCAAAGCCGATGGCACCCTGGCGGCTAGCGGCGTGACCGATGCCCTCGGGACAATCTCGTTTGAGAAATTGGCCTATGGTCCCTATACCGTTGTCGAAGAAGAGCGCGTCGGCTGGGAAAGTGCAACCGTCACCAGCTACGATGTCGAACTGATGCCCAGCCAGAGCGCCTGTGCTCAGGTGGTCTTTGACAATGCCCAGGCTGACCCTGAATATTGTATTGAAGGGCGCAAACTGGATGCTAATGGCAAGATCGGCTTGCCCGGTTGGACCATCACCGCGGAGCCGCTGGACAAAGGTGATGAAGATCCCGATGATGTCGTGACCGATGGGCTTGGAATGTACAAGTTCACCTTCTCGGGTAACGACTACCGTGTCCCAGGCTCGCGCTACCAAATCTGCGAAGATTATGATGATGTGGATGGTTGGGTGCCCAGTGGCCCAACTTGTTACACCGTGACTATCCCGCAACAACCGGGTGCCTGTGTTCAAGTCCCCTCGTTTGTGAATCAGCAAGTCGGCCATGGCGAGACGGTCTCTACTCCTTCTACGCCTACCGGCTGTAGCAAGGTCCATACCGTCAAGAAGGGTGAAACCCTCTATGGGATTGGCTATAAGTATGGCGTTTCTTCCAAAGCCATTCTGAGTGCCAACACGTGGGTCAATAGCCAACCGCACCTATTTGTGTACGTTGGCCAGCAAGTCTGTATCCCCTAAGTAGCGGCTAGAGACAGAAGACTGGAGACAGAAGACTAGAGACTGGCGATTGATTGCAGTCTCTAGTCTGTCTTCTGACTTTTGTCTTCTGACTTCTGCCTTCTGTCCTCTCCCCTCTGCCTTCTGCCTTCTGTCCTCTTATCCCCATCTTGTCATCTTGCTGCTCATGCAGTACAATCCTCGGCTATGCATATCGGTGTTTTAACCCACAACTATCCACGGTTCCCTGGCGATTTCAGCGGTACCTTTATCGAAGCGCTCTGTCAGGAATTAGCCCACCAACAGCAGCGGCTTACGGTTTGGGCTCCCTACGATCCAGCCTACCAGCTTGATGAAAGACGCGTGCCAACAAACGCAAATGTAACGCAACCAGCCCCGCCTATGTTACATTTGTATCGCTATGCCTGGTCTGCCCAAGCGCATACGTTGGGCTATATGCGGACCATGCAGTCGGATCTGGCCTTGCGGCGCGCTAGTTATTGGCTTGGCCCAGCGATGATGGCGGCGGGCATTGCCAAAGTTACCCAGGAAGCACGGCGGCTGCGACCGGATATTTTGCACGCCCATTGGCTCTTGCCCAATGGCTTAATCGGCGCGGTCGCCAGCCGTCTATTGGGGATTCCCCTGGTGATCTCCGTGCCCGGTTCGGATGCGCAAGTTGCCAACGCCAACCCACTCTTCCGCGGCATGGCTCGTTTTGCCATGCGACAGGCCAAGCTGATGACGGCCAACAGTGCCGATCTGCGCGATGCGGTGGCTGGCCTGGAACCAAGTGTGCTGAATAAATTTGACCTGATCATCTATGGCACGGATCCCGCGGCCCTCAAGCCCGATACCACTGGTGTTGCGGCATTGCGCGCACAATGGCAGGCGACCACGGCTGGCGCGCCGCCACCAGACACCGCTACCGGCCAACAGCCATTTGTGATCCTCTGTGTGGGGCGTATGGTCTATAAAAAGGGCTTTGATACCTTGATCCGCGCCCTGGCTGAACCGGCGCTGCGTGCTTACCCAGCTATCGCCGTAATGATCGGGGAAGGGGATCAAAAAGCGGAGTGGCAGGCTTTGGCCCAAACGTTAGGCGTCGCTGCACAGATCCGCTGGGTGGGAAGCGTGCCCAAAGATCAAATCGGACCCTACTATAATGCCTGCGATGTTTTAGTCAACCCTGCCGTGCGCAAGCCAGTCGATGGCCTCAATGTCTGTGTCTTGGATGCCATGAGCTGTGGTAAGCCCGTGGTTGGCTCTACCGTAGCAGGCAACCCCCTCGCCATCCGCGATGGCGAGACCGGCTACTTGACGCCCGAAGGCGATCCTGCTGCCCTGGCCCAAGCCCTGGCTAACCTAGCCGCCGCTCCTGCCCTTCGGCAGACCATGGGCCGAACTGCCCGCCGTCGCATCGAAGCCGAACTCGGCTGGCCCCCCCTCGCCCACCGCTACATCACCCATTTTAAGAAACTGGTAGGTTAGGCAACTAGAGACTGCAATCAGTCTCTAGTCGCCCGTCTCCCCTCACCGCCCAAACCCAAACTCGAGGGCACTAAAATAGAGTGGGATCATCCCGATGGCGCCTACAAAAATGGTGAGGATCTCTAGGTAGACCCAGCCTTGGGCGGCGCGCAGCCAAGCGCGGCGCCAACTGAAGGGCGCGGGATGGCGTGCTTGGTAGAGATAGCGTACCGTGTAAGCTTCCTCGGGTTTCAGCGGCTCGAGGGGCCGAATTTCCCACCCGGCATGTTGAAAGAGACGGGGCAAAGCCGCCACAAAAGCATGCGCGAGGTAGCCAAAGGGCAGAACGATCAAGATGGCAAAGAGGATAATCCCGATCCCCAGATTGAGCCAACGTTGGGCCAAAGGGCTCATGACATGTACGAGATCCACCCACCCCCAGGCCAAAAAGAGGAGCATGGGCGAGGCCAAAAGCCAATGACCTAGTGCACCCATGCCGGGCGTCGCTTCGATCAAATCGGCTCGTACCTGTCGGCGCACAAACTTGGTTGTTTCCGGCGTTTCCTGCTCACCTGTGCTCATGGCTGATTTCCCTGCTTCCATGCTATATTCTCATCTAGCGATTATGTTAGAAGTTACGCACTTGAACAGCGTGACTAGAGATCTGACAGGTTTGCCAAACCTGTCAGGTCTGGCCCCAGTGCGTAACTCCTATACGTATAACGGTGTAATGTATGCCGACTTGTGCTTGAACGCTCACTCTGGTTTGCCCAGCGGGCGTCGCCAATCAAGCTCGGCGCGGTGACGATGACGCCAGCGCCACCAGCGTCCTACCGGATAGCCGGTCATCTTGGCAACATCGCCCACCAATCGAATCAAGGGGACCAATAGCGCCGCAAGAAGCCAAGCGGTCGGTGATAGCTCTTTGCCAACCGTGCGCAGACGTAGCCAAGGACGCAAACAATAGAGCCCAATCCCGGCCAGCAAACCGGCCCAGCCTAGCCACCGCGCAAAGAAGCCCCAAAATGCATGGCCCACCAAGGCGGGCAACACTACAAAATAGGTGATGTAGCGAAGCCAGTGCCGCTTACGCCACAAGTCGGCCTTGCCATCGCCCCGTGCATAACGATAATATTGAGTCCAGAAGGAGCGGAGCGAGCCCCGCGGGCGAAAGTAGACCGTCGCCGTTGGTGCCCAAGCAAAGCCCGTCGGTGCCGTCGGCACTTGGGCATTGATGGCAAAGTCGAAGATGAGATCCTCACAATAATCTAACCACTCTGGATACCCACCAGCGGCGGCCCAAGCCGCTTTGGTAAAGGCCACGGAACGGCTGCTAGGCAAGAATTTCTGCGGATCGATCTCGGCCGGGAGCGGTAGCACGGTCGCCGCCATCGCACACAAGAAGAGCGACGGCATCTCCACTGCTTCGCTGGTAGGCCGTGTAGTATCCGCGAGGAAAAAGCCCGCGACCGCCGGGAGACGACTCGTGGTTAGGCTTTCTGGCCCCCTGGCTTCCCAAGGCGCAACTAGGGCTGCCAACCACGTTGGCGTTAAGCGTACCCCGGCGTCGGTGGCGGCGATAATAGGGCCATGGGCGGCGTGAATGGCAGAGTTCCGCCCCCGGCTGATGTTGGCTCCGGGTTCAATCAGCACCCGCAGCTTTGGCAACTGCTCCCTATGCGCGGCGTGCCAAGCTTCAATCGCGGCCACGGTGCCATCAGTGCTGCCACCGTCACAGATGATCACTTCATCGGGGCGGCGTGTTTGGGTTGCCAATGAGTGTAAGAGCGCTTCGATCGATGGCCGCTCATTATAGACAGTCGTAATGACTGAAACAGTAAAGTTCCCCATGGTGTGAAAAGTGCTATTCTAGCTAATCGACAACCCATTTCAAAGTCGCACCTTTGATGCTGCTTTTCCGCGAGCGCGCTTGTGCGACTTTCAGGAGGGTTATCTATAAGTATAGGACTTACGCAGTTGGTTGGTATGACCAGAGACCTGACCGGTTTTCCAAACCGGTCAGGTCTTGCCCAAGTGCGTAACTTCTAAACTTAATCAACAAAGTAATCAGTAAAGTATATAAGTAACGGGTGTTGCATAAGATGCGTACGTACGCTTATTGGGTTGACAGCAAGAATTTCCTGCTGCATCCGTATTCAAAGAAATTCTCTTTCATTGTGCCGCAAAATCGACAAGATTGCACTTTTCCTAGCTAATGATACAGCCATGTTGGGCGAACCAGCCCTTGGGCGCGGGCGTGGGTGGGCTAGAGAACACACTAGATACACCTAAAATGGTAAATCTGAACGCTTTTCGGTATAATGGCAATATTGCACCAACCGGTGTAGGACTCTAATACGCTGGTCTAACCACGATTTACACAATTTGTGCGATTCCGCCGAATAGGATAGACTTTTCCCGCCTTATTCGCCTGTACGGCTGGTCTTTGATCCTGCTCATTGATAGGCCGCTTCTAGAATAGAGACGAATTCATGACAGAGCGTGTATATGTCGCGCTCGATTTGGAAACGACGGGCCTTGACGCCAAACGTGATCAAATCATCGAAATTGGCGCCGTACGTTTTCAAGGCAACCGTATCCTTGAACAATTCATAACCTTTGTCAATCCAGGCCGTGCGATCCCCCTGCGGATCCAACAGCTGACCGGTATTCGCAACAGCGACGTTGCCAAAGCGCCAACCTTGGCCGCGATTGTACCGGAGCTACTGGCCTTTGTCGGCACGGATGTCACCGCGGTGGTGGCCCACAATGCTGGCTTTGACATGGGGTTTTTGCGCGCCGGTGGGATCAACTTCCAGCGACCCGTCTTTGATACCTTTGAATTGGCGACCATCCTCTTGCCCAACGCGGGCAGTTATAGTTTGGGGGAACTTTGTCGCTTGTTACAGATCCCCTTTGCGGATGCTCACCGCGCCTTGAACGATACACTGGCGACCATGCAACTTTTTGGTCGTCTCACCGCGCTGATGGCCGCGCTCCCACCCACAACGCTGGAACTGATTGTGGATAGTGGGCAAGCGGTTGATTGGCCGTTGTTGATGCTCTTTCAGCAGGCGCTTGAACGGGGGATTCCCCCCGCGCTAGAAGCTTGGCAAAGCGCGCTGACTGCGCCAGCGGTCGCGCCGTTGGCGGCCAGCATCTATACAGATGTGCCCGCTACCCTGCTGACAGATGAAAGTCTTATTCAACAACATATCCCCGCAGAAACACTGACCGACTTTTTTGCCCCAGCAGGACCACTGGCGCGCAACCTTGGCCCCTTGTACGAAACGCGCGAGGGACAAGTGCAAATGGCACAGCAGGTCTTGCGCGCCCTCCATGAAGGGGATCACATGTTGTTGGAGGCGGGCACGGGCACGGGTAAGAGCTTGGCCTACTTGGCTCCGGCTGCCTTGTGGAGCGTGGCGAATGCGCGGCGTGTGGTGATTGCAACCAATACGATTACGTTACAAGAGCAGCTGATCGAGAAAGACTTGCCGCAGCTCCAAGCTTTGTTGATGGCCGAACAGCAAACGCCGCCGAATACCGCACTGCTGAAAGGGCGGAGCAACTATCTTTGTACCCGCCGTCTGCACCTTTGGCGGACCAGCCATCAACTCTCCACCGCGGAATTGGTATTGCTGACCAAAGTGCTCGTCTGGTTACCAACCACGACCACGGGTGATGTCAGCGAATTATTCTTGGCCAATGCCACGGAGCGCGCCCTCTGGCAGCGGATCTGCTCTGATGGTGCGACTTGTTCTCCGGAACGGTGCGGCCATCAGCCTAGTCAGCGCCATGGCAAAAGCTATGACTTTTTCTACCATGCGCGTCATCAGGCCGAACAGGCCCATCTCTTGATTGTCAACCATGCCCTTCTGGTCGCGGATCTCAACACCGAGGGCGGGGTCTTACCGCCGTATAA
Organism: Caldilineaceae bacterium; assembly: GCA_019637645.1. Next base: position 4,608 of record JAHBVH010000036.1, on the reverse strand, counting down.
CCATCTGATCATCGATGAAGCTCACCGGCTGGACGAAGCGGCCACGGATCAGTTGACCTATCGGATTGATTGGTCTTGGGCCCTCGCGTTGTTGCGCCGATTGACCTTAGATGATGCGCTTATGACCCAACTCCATGCGCGGAGCCGCCAACAAGGCCAAAGTGAGGTGCAGGATCTGCTCATTCGGGTGACGCGCACGGCCAACCAATTTACGCAACAGTTGGGTGACTTTGCCGAGCGGCTCCTCTATTTCGCCCAACAACAGAGTGACGTGCGCCGCGATGCGGGCTATTCGCAGCAGATTCATCTGGATCACCGTAAGCGAACCCAACCCCAGTGGAGCCAAATTGAATTGATCTGGGAGCAAGCATCAAGCCGCCTGCGCTCGCTTGGCGAGCAGCTCGCCAAGGTGATCGAGCGGCTTGAGCGGGGACGTTGGTGGGAGAGTGAACCTGAAGCCACCTTGTTGGGCGAGTTACAATGTGTCTATGATCAGCTACAAACGCTTGCGCTCCGGTTAGATGAATTGATCTACCAAGACGATGAAGCCGATGCGAGTACGGTCATTACTTGGATGGAGCTGAATGAAGAAGGCACCAGCGTCAGCCTGCTGATTGCCCCGCTTTATGTCAATGAGATTTTAGAGAGAACCTTAACCTTGCCACGGCGCACGGTGATCTTCACGGGGGCAACGCTGCGGACGGGGTCGGGCTTCACCTATATCCGCGATCGGCTGGGGCTCTGGCATGCCACGGCGTTGACGGTCGATAGCCCCTTTGACTATGCCGCTTCGACGCTTTTGATGATGCCCCATGATCTGCCCTTGCCTGATCACTCTTATTACCAACAAGCGGTAGAACGGGCGATCATCGACGCTGCCCTGGCGACGGGGGGGCGGACCTTGGTGCTCTTTACGAGCTATGCCCAACTGCGCACCACCGCCGACGCCATTCGGACCGAGCTGGACCGCGCGGGCATTACGGTGCTTGAACATGGCGCTAGCAGTCGCAATCGCCTCTTGCGTGAATATCGCCGCTTAGAAAAAGCGGTTTTGCTGGGGACGCGCAGCTTCTGGGAAGGCGTCGATCTACCGGGTGATGAGTTGCGTTGTTTGGTGATCGTGCGCTTGCCCTTTGCCGTGCCCAGCGATCCAATCGTTGCGGCTCGCTCGCGCGATTTGGAAAATTCCTTCAGTGATTATATGCTACCCGATGCAATCCTGCGTTTCCGTCAGGGTTTTGGACGATTAATCCGGCGTGCGACGGATCGGGGAGTAGTGCTTTTGCTCGACAGTCGCCTCTGGCGCAAGGAATATGGCAGTGCTTTTCTCGAATCATTGCCCACCTGCGCCATTAGTAAAGCGCCCCTTGCCAACCTTAGTGAAGAAATTCCTGCATGGTTAACCACGGCCCAATAGCGACCAACGTTCGCGACCCGCGCACCGAGTTGTCACGGACCATCTGGCAATGGCTGAGCAGCAGGGCGATTCTGGTCATCATCGGCGCGCTCATTTTTCTACTCTTCCTCTGTGCAGCGTTCATTCGCCAAATGCCTGGTCAAGTGGCCGCTGATCAAGCCGCGGCCACGCGTTGGCTTCTGACCGTTAGTGAAGAGTATGGTCTCTTGGGCAATGTCTTGCGCACGTTGGGCTTATTTGATGTATTGCATAACCCTGTGCTGCAACTGCTCCTTGCCACGCTCTTGATCGTGCTCTTGGTCCATTTGGGCAACACCGTCGCGGCGCTTTGGCGTTTTTGGCAGATCCAGCAGGGGTGGGCCAAACCGGTGGCCATGGCGGGGAATCCTTTGCCGTTGCCCACGACACAGCCGCTCTACCGAGTGCGTCAGGCTCTTGCCCACTCGCCGCAAACCGTTGCCGCACAGCTTCGCCAGGTGATCATCCCGGCTTTTACTGAGTGGCGAACCATCACCTTGCCAACCACACCCTATGTCGCGCCGCTGGATGCAAGCGCCCCTGCCACGGCTGAGCCAGCCGCCCCCGCGCCGTCCGCGGCTGTTGAAGAAGTGCGTCTATTTGCCAGTCGCCATCATCTGCGTTGGATCTGGCTACGTCCGCTTCTGATCGTGGGGTTGTTGCTGGCGCTTGTTGCCGTCTGGATCATTCTCTTGGCGGGCTGGGCAATAACACCTGCATGGCTGGCTCCTGGCGACGAGTATCGTGCTACCACGCAGCGCGTGGCGTTGGCCTATACCGTTGACACCGCTGGCTCAACCCCGGCGCCACGCCTGGCCGCCGCGATCGATGATGCTGCACAGGAAATTCCCCTGGGTGAAAGTCGTCAGCTGCGTTGGGGGCAAATTCGGATTGAGGCCAAGCCAGGCCCCCCTGCGCTCTTGATCCGGAGCACCGATGCCGCGGTTACGTTGTCGCGGCCTGGGCAAACTCAACGGACGGCGAATTTAGGATTGGTCTTTCCCAGCTTGGGCAGTGAAGATTCAGTGGTTGTGGACAACCAGATTGGGATTCGGGTTGTGCGTGTGCCCCAATCAGCAACACCGGAAACTGGCGACACGGGCTTCAATGCTGGCGTGATTTCGCCCCTCACTAGTGGTGTACCGGAACATTTTTTAGTGGAGATCTACCAAAACGCAGCCAAGCCGATCCAAACGCTCTATGTCAGCCAACCGATGAGCACAACGATTCTTTTGAGCGGCACGGCGCGCGAGATTTGGTTGATCCCGGTGCCTAGCCTAGCCGCAGCGGTCCGCTACCAACCAGGGGTTTGGCTCTTGTGGCTTGCCTTGGCTTTGATCGTCGTGGGGGCGATTGGCTTTGCCTATCAGCCCGCTTTTCTTCTCGTCCAGATTGCCCCCTGGCCGACAGAACGGGCGGTGGTGGTAGTGCAAAGCGACGTGGCTACCTTGTTAAATCAGATCCGTCTGGCGTTGGTGTGAGAAGTTCCCGCAGCTGGCGGTAAAGCTGCTGCGTTGATTTGCTTATGATTCAATCGTCTCTGCCACTGACTGTGACGTTGGATGTTGGTCCTGCGGTTCATCAGCGGGCTGGCCTCAGTCGGTACACCCAGCAGTTGGCCGCTCACTTGCTGGCCCATTATCAAGAAGAGGTAGCGCTCACTCTTTTTTACAATGCGCATAGTGATCGTCTGTTGCCCGCGGCGCTCCAAAGTGCGCCTTGTGCCACGCTGCCCCTGAGTCAATATGCGTGGCGGCTGAGTGTATTGGCCAGCCAATGCAGCCGTCTCCCCTTTTATGAAGAGCGTCTACCGGCAAGCCAGCTCTATCATGCCCCTGAACATCTCTTGCCCTTTTTACGCCGCCCCACAATTCTAACCGTGCATGATCTCATTTTTGAACGTTATCCGCATCATCACACCTGGCCCAATCGCCTCTTTCTCAAAGTCGGTATGCGCCTTTTTGTGCGGGCCGCCGATGCCATTATTGCCGTGAGCCAACAGACGAAGCGCGATCTGATCGAGCTGTACCAGACGCCCGCCGCAAAGATCCAGGTGATTTACCAAGGGATTGATCCGAGCTTTGCTCCGCCGTCGCCAACTGCTGTGCAGCGAGTGATGGAAACCTATACCTTGCGTCATCAGGATGGCTCTTTGCGCCCCTATCTACTCATGGTAGGGACTTTGGAACCGCGCAAGAATCATCTGACGGCGATGCGGGCGCTCGCGCGTCTGAAGCAGGCTGGGTTTCCTCATTGTTTGGTCATTGCGGGTGGCGAGGGATGGCTCTTTGAACCGATTAAAGCCCAAGTTATGGCGCTAGGGTTGAGCGCCGATGTCCACTTTACGGGCTATGTGCCAGCGGCTGATCTGCCTGCCCTCTATGGTGGGGCGGTGGCGGTGCTACAGCCAACGCTCTATGAAGGCTTTGGCTTCCCTGTGCTAGAGGCCATGGCGTGTGGGGCACCCGTGGTGTGTAGCAATGTTAGTAGCCTACCCGAAGCCGCCGGTGATGCAGCACTGCTTGTCCCGCCCTTAGACGACGAGGCAATCGCGGCCGCGATTATCCACCTGCTGACGAACCCTGATGTTGCCGTGTCGTTGCGACAGTTGGGGAGCTTACGTGCGGCAGCGTTTCAATGGCAGCGCTGTGCAAGCGAAACTGTCGCGCTTTACCGCCAAGTTCAACAGATGTCCACCAATCTAGCCAAAACGTCTGGTTAGCGTCTGATCGGCGCGGGTCATAAAGAAGGTTATCTCATTCAGCTAGCCTAGCAAGGCTGAAAAAATGGTTACTCTTTATCGCGGTCCGGGGCTCTTTGGGCGCGTTCCATCAATACACTCTTACAACTTGTGGTCATCACCGCCGCAATCCCGCCTTTGCCAACAATGGGATAGCCTTCAATAATTAGCGCATCATTCTCGTTCTTTTCAATACTCTCTTTGACGCGGTTCCACTGTTTAGTCACAATAAAGACTGCCCAAGTAATCGCACTACCTTCGGGTACTGGTGGTAGTCCTTTGGGGAGGGTTTTGGGCTCTCTGCCCTTCAATGAAACCACCACGCAATCTTTTTGGGGGATGATTTTCAGCGGTCTACCAATTAATGTAATTTTCACGGTTCGTCCTTCTCCTGGTGTTTTAATAACCTGGGCAATCAATTGCTTGGCTTCGT
>JAHBVH010000035.1 GCA_019637645.1 Caldilineaceae bacterium | reverse complement strand
TTCGGCTAATTCTTGGCGGCGTTGCGTGGCCGCGGTCACCCGTGTTTGCACCGCCGCATTCTGCTTGCGCAGCTCTTCAATATAGCGCTTGGCCGCCTGGAGGGCATCCACCGGTGGCAATTGGGCAATCTCTTGGGCCACCTTAATCGCATATTCTTCGGGCATGGCCCAGTTTGTTTCAGCCCGCGCTTCTAACAAGTCACGAATTTTGTCAAGCGCACGCCGCTCATGCGGGGGAAGCTCTCGCAAATTTGGCATAACAATTCCACTTGGTCTAGCTAACTACTCACTATCAGGGATATTGAGAACCCACCCCACCACAATGACATTGGGATTTGTCTTGAGCCGCGGATATTTCTGGAGATTGGCCGCCACCAATGTATCAACTTTGACTTCATAACGCTGCGCAATTAAAGCCAAGCTCTCGCCTTGTTGCACCGTATGGTTGCGGCTACCGGTGGCAATAGCACCCGTTTGATTCGACGGGCCACCTTGCGGCTCGGAGCTCGTTCCGGTTGGCGCTGGCGTGGGTTGAACAGGGTTCGACATATCATAGGCTTGCTCTGGCCAAAGCCCTTCCCCATAGACGCTATACGGATTGCCTTCCTCATAGTAGCCGCCCCCAGTCAAGCCACGGACGGCCGTACCATTTAGACGCAGAGAGCGGGTTGACCGGAAACCATCCATACTGCAGAGCAGTTGCCACTCTTCATACTGCTTGGGGAACCACCCGCGTGCCACAGCAGCGACATCACAGGTCACCCCTTGCGGTAGGTCACGGCGCGTCATCACCATCGTATTATCACTGAGCTTACCCGTGGAATTATAAAGTTGCTGGATGGTCGCGACCCAAATATCAATCGCATTCGTCTTGAGCGGAAAAGAGACGGGCGCTTCGGTGGGCGCAGGGGCCGGGCCAACCGCGCCCGCGGGGGCATTGGCCGGGACAGCCCCAATGCCCGCGGCACCGCTGGAATAATTAGCAGGTGAGCCATAGGTTTCCGGCACCGAAATACGCACAAGGCTCCCCGTCACGCGGTCGATCTCGCGCGCCATCCGTGTGCGCGGCAGCGTATCCAAGACTTGGCTAAAGATCCAGTCACCCGTGATCACAGCAACACAGCCGAGCAAGAAAGCCAAGCTAGCCAGGACGATGGTTACCCGGAGAACAACGAATATATTCCACTCTTTGATGCTCCCAATCACAATGGGGGCAATTCTAAAGAAGTAGAGGTAGACAATCGAGAGCGCAACAATTACATAAAATGCGCCAGCTAACCAGCCCAAGGTGTCTGTGATATACCCAGACATAGAATACTCCTAGAATAATTGCGATAATAAGAACAACTATATCAGATCAGGCCATCGAAGCTATGGAGCTAGTCCACACCGTTCCGGTGCAAAGGCGGCCTTTTTAAACGGTCTCGCTGATCACTCATCCTGCCGACGGACGAAACACGTCAAGCAAGGTCGCTTACTGCTGAACCCACCAGCCCGTGGCTTGGATGGCTGGTTCGCGAAAGAGGGTGCGCCAATCTTGGCAATCAAAACCAACCTTGGTATTGAACAACTGACACTTTTCGTTAATCGGCCACCGTTGATCAAAGGCCATCATGCCCGAGTCAAGCGGCGCTGCACCAAACAATTTTTGCGTGGCGGTCAAGCCAACCACTTTACTACTGACTGACCCATACCCCGTAAAAATCGGAATCACTTGAATCCCATCCACGGTTAAATCTGTGCCTTGATCCAAATTGTGGAAGACATTCCACAAAACCAGCACGCCTTTGCCGGGCAAGTTGGCCTCTTGGCGCTTCCGTGCAAAGGCTTCAGCCAACCAGTAAATATCACGCCGGCGCACTTGATCGGTAAATTCCATATCAATAGCGATCCCATCCAGCCCAAAGCTTGTCAACTGCTCAACGATCTCATGGGCTTTTTGGAAATCAACGCCAACATCGATCACCACCAAGCCATCCACATAGTGCATTTCGTTGAGCAGGCGGCGGACTTCCTCGGTGCCAAAACGCCCCCCCAACCGTGGAATCACCACCGGGACAGGCGTTGTGCGGGTAAAGGTAGCCACATCGCGCTGCCAATCGACGGCCTTTGCTACGAGATCATGGGGTTGACAAGCTTGGCCCAGCGTACCGACGCCATGACAAGGAATTCCCCAAACGGCAGCGTAATGGGCACCCGTTTGATAGCCAGCGCCAACAAAGGGATAGAGCCCATAACGCACATAGGACCACAACGTGCGTGGACTCATTTCCTCATCGGCCATCCAAACCGCAACCGCGGTGCCTGTCCCACAGAGAAAGGTAGGTGCCCAAAAGACCAACAGTAGACTAACCCACCGCAGCGCATTACGGTGATGGAGATGCTGCCAAGCGCGCTGTGAGGTGTGAAAAATACTATAAACCATACTCCCGACTCTGTGCAAGCCTACCACCACAACTTCGGGGCGAAAGAAAAAGAGCAGCGCACAGAAGAGGAGCAAAACCCCGGCGATCACTTCCCGGTTGAGCGCCCCACCGGTATAAAAAGCAACCACCGTGGCATCTTGGATAGCATTCGGATCAGCAGCGCATAATTTACAATATTGAAAAATCGAACGGGAAAAGATCGCATCAAGGCGCTGCCGCCCTTTTTCAACATGATGAATCTCCCAGTGGACATGCGGACCAAAGCTGGTCATCCCCGTCCAGCCGACACGGCCTAATGGTGTCCAGGGCGTCACTTTGGCACCGGTTTGGACAAGGACCTGACCGCCCCCCTCATCAAGCATGTGGGCATAGAGGCTTAGGTAACCATCTTGATGATCCACCAAAATCCAACAGCCATACCCACCCGCATTATTACAACCAGCGTAGCTCACCCGCCCAGCCGCCATGGGATAGACGGTCGTCCCCAGTGGCACGCTAATATCCCAGGCAAAAACAGAGCCACGCCCCAGATGATCTTGTTCATCGGATGAGAGCAAACCACCAGCTAGCGGCGTTAGCCATTTTCCATCGCGCGAACTAACGCGTCCACTGGTCACCGGCCAAAATTGGGCCGCGACCGGGGTGGATGTTACCAGGATTAATGCCAAAACGCTGAAAAAGATAATGGTCAGGCGCCGCCACACCGCTGTTTCCCTATACAGCGAACCAAGTTGATCCGCTTTGAACCATGGCCGCTTTAAATCATAGCCACGAAGCTCATGTGTGCCATTTGTAGGAGAAGGATAACTCACCTGTAAGAAAACAGGGATAACTCGGTCGTTGCCGCTCGGTTAAGTATACCAGCTTCTCCTGTAGACGCAAACCTTACTAGGCATGTTCAGTAGAATTAACCAAAAGTGCTAGAAAGCTATGCGTCTAATAGCTGCCTAGCACTGATCCCGATGACCGAGGGAGCGCGACTTGGATCGCGTCACACGGCTAGTTGTTCTACGGCTTCTCTCGTATCACAGGATGATTCCCTATACCATAGGAGTTACACACTTGGACCAAACCTGTCAGGTCTCTGTGATCCAGCCAACTGCGTAACTTCTATACCAATAACGCCATCCCATCGCAGCCGGTATCCACCGCGCCACTCATTTTGCCAGTCTGCGGATCAATGGCCACCGCACTGACCAACGCAAAGCCACCATGACTTTGGGGCACTCGGCTGATCGGATGCCGCTCACGCACTTTGGCACAAATATACTCTGGGATACTGGCATGGCAACGAATGTCGGCGACTTGGCAATCAAAGCGAGGGGCGTGGACAGCTTCGGTGGTGCTCATGCCAAAATCCAAAACATTCAGGATGACTTGGAGGTTGGAAGTAATAATACGGGTCGCGCCCGGCGAGCCGAGCACCAAGACGGGCTTACCCGCTTGGGTAACAATCGTTGGGCACATGCCGGTGGTCCGGCCTTTCCGCGGGCCAATGGAGTTGGGATGGCCCGGCCAAGGATGGAAATTGATCATCGAATTGTTATACATAAAGCCCATGCCCGGCGTAATCACTCCCGACGAAGCGCCTAGTGAATGAGTGAGGGCGACACAGTTACCCGCACTATCCACCACAGTCACATGGGTTGTATCTGGTGTTCCCGTGGGCGTAAAGCTGGCATCAATGGGTTTCCCGGCATCAATATGGGCACGCCATTGGGCGGCCCGCTCCTTGGAAATCATCCACTCAACCGGCACCTCATTAAATTCTGGATCAGCCATGGAACGGTTACGGTCGGCAAAGGCGGCTTTCATCGCCATCGAAACAAGATAAATATATTCAGGTGAGTTGTGGTCCAAGGCGGCGAGGGCATAGCCTTCCAAAATATTCAGGATGGCAATCAAGGTAGGGCCACCGTGAGGTGCAGTGGTACTCGTGATATCATAGCCGCGATAGGTGCCAGTTACCCGCATAGATTCGCGTAACTGATACGTGGCGAGATCCTCCGCCGTAACAAAGCTGCCATTGGCCGACAGATCGGCCAGCATGCGCTCCGCTAGTTCACCGGTGTAGAAATCTTCTGGGCCATATTTACCCAAGTGACGTAAGGTCTGTCCATAATCAGGGTTATAGAGCCGTTCACCCATTTCATAGGTCGCGCCATCTGGCTTTAGATAGATCCGCCGCGCCTCTGGATTGGACTGAATGTAGTCCAGTAATGAACAAGCCTCTGGGTAACGTGTTTTTTGGGGCCAGCGGGTTGCCAGTCGATCGGTGACAATAAAGCCTTCTTCGGCAATGCGCGCCGCTGGCGCCAACGCCTGGGCCCAAGAGATCGTTCCCCAACGTTCCAGAATAGTTGCCATGGCCTTTACCCAGCCGGGTGTGCAGATGGAGGTATAGCCCGCATCATTGACCTTATCCTTGAGGAAATAGCCCCACCCATCGGGGTTGGGGCCTAAGATACGGTCAACCCACATGTCATCCTTGACCTTGGAACCGGCCAGCGCTGGCCCATCAATCGCAATCGAGGGACTCGTCCCAGCAGAGCTGGTTTTACCCGTAGGATTGGCAAGATGCAAATTCAGCAACGCATAGCCGCCGATCCCGCACATCTGCGGCTCAATAATCCCTTGCACAAAGGCGCAGGTTACCGCGGCATCAATCGCGTTGCCACCCTGCATAAGCACCTTGGCCCCTTCTTCGGTGGCTTGGGGTTGGAGGGCAGCGATCATTCCATGCATGTAGGATCTCCTTCTACTTGGGTTTGAATAGGCATTCGGGCTACGCCAGCGCTATTGAATTTTGCGGCATGCGCCATGCGCTAGTATACCGCTAGCTGCCCATGGTGACAAGGAGAGAATCCAGTGGGCAGCTAGCGCGACAGGGTCGAAAGTCGTGCATTAGCGGGTTCGGCTCAAATAGGCGAGCATCATGCGGATCTGTTGCGGGTGCCACTCGGTGCGATGATAATCTTCTAGAAAATCGGCATGGACTCCCATTGCCACCGCGGCAGCAAAGGGGAATTCCACCAGCCCAGCAACATCTACATCCACTGGTGGGTCGGCGGGCAGGCCACGGGCCAATGCAGCGCGACAATGCGTCTCTAGTTCGTCGAAATAACGCAGATTGTCCTGAAGCAGTTGCGGGCCGCTGGTTACAGGCGCATGACAATAGAGCACCGTTTTGGGCGTGAGTGCGGCTTGCATAGCCAAGGATTGGCGTAGCCCAGGCAGACCGGCGACGGTCCGTGCCAGAGGGAAGGGGTATTCAGCGGCATCAGCCGCAAGCAACGTGGCGATCTCCGGCAGATAAACCGAGAGATGGTCTGGTGTATGCCCCGGTGTAGCCAAGAGCTCTAGCGTTAGATCCCCACCATCAATCACGAAACGATCCGTAAATAAGAGCGTCGGCGGCGTTAATTGGACCTCCCCAAAGATTGCCGGCTCTGCGGCCTGCATGCTCTGCAACAACGTCTGGGTGCTCGATTGGCGAAATTCCCTGGCACAGAGTCGCGTGGCGATGATCGGTGCTGGGTACGCGGCCTGTGGCCCACTAAAGATCTGGTTTCCCCAGGCATGATCATAATCAGCATGGGTATTCACCACCAGCAGTTGGCGACCATGGCCAAGATAGGGCGCGGCATAGGTCATTAACGCATGGGCCGTCGTTGGATTGATCAGCGTATCGACAACCACCAGGTAGCGCTGGGTGATCACCAAAAAGGTATCGACCAAAGGCGCATTCCGACAAACCAGAATACGTTCATCCCAGCCCTGGTTGGCGACAAGTTGGAGGTTATTCGTATGGCGCATGGGGCGTTACACCTTTCTCCACATTACAAGACAAACTCATCCGCCGGTTGGTAGCTACTGGTCAACGGTTGCCACGGTTGCCCACAGAGATCACTCATCACGGCCCACTCACCGGCAGTTAAGTTCCCTTGATGATGGTAGAGAAAACGTTGCAAGCCAGCGCCCTGCGCCGCGACCAACAATTGGCGTAGCTGACCAGCGCTCATGGGATCGCCATCATGGGGTGCGCGACCGGCATCCACCCAAGGGACGATGCGCTGCGGGTCATCAACCACCGCCAAGGCGCGAGTTGTCTCTTGCGTCACGACTTGGGCGAAGAAAGCAGGTGTCAGGGCCTCTTCACACGCTAGCCGCGTCTGTACTCCGGGCAACGCCAAGCCAAAGAGGGCTTCCACCACTGCTAACGCGGCCTGATCGCTCAGCCCAGGATTCCAGGCGGTCAGTGTCTCAACATAGCGGTAGACGGTACCGATGAGGCCATCAAAGCCCCGGTGAAAGAAATAGTGTTTGGGCAGCAGAATATCGATAAACTCAGCTAGTTGGGCAAAGTCATAGCCACAGAGGGGCGCAAAAGCCGCCGTGCGTGGCCCAACCCCAAGCTTCACCGTGCGACCGAATTCGCGGTCGAGCGCGGTACGTACTTGGCGAAAAAAGGCAGTCAACGACTCTACCCGAAATTGGAACCAGGCCATTAGATCGGCATCACCACCCAGGAGGCGAAAAGTCCCCAACAGCCCACCGTGGGCGTGACGCTGAAGTTGGCGGTTGTCCAGCCGATGGAGATGGGCATAGAAGCGGTCTTTGGCCGCGACCAGAGTTGGGTAGGCATAGCCCAGACGCTGACAAGCCGGGGCGACCGTTTCTGGCAGATCATCAAAGATATAAGAACGGCGGTTCATGTGATGAGGAGCGATCTCGTAGCCCCATTCAGGGCCATCCATGATCGTCCCATCGACCATAGGATAATGGGCTAGCGTATCGACCATTCGTGCGCAGATCGCGGCTTGGGTCTGTTCATCGGCAAAAATATGGCCTGAGCCACCAGGCCCCGCGCCAGCGGACGCCTGAAAGATCCAAACCGACCACCCGCGTGCTTTGGCCGCTAGCAAAGTCTGCTCGAGTAGGCGGCGCTTGGCAGGGTCGGCGGGCGGTGCCGCGGGCGGCGTCACGCCAAAACGGCGATAGACGGCTGGATCAGGGTCAAAGGTGGCATAGGGCTGTTTTCCGGTTTCCCAGCGCACACCAGAGAAGAGTTTCGGTTGGTCAAAGAGCAGTGGGCCAATCACCAAGCCATCGACCCCACCCGCGCTCCATGCATCCAAGAGCCGTTCATGGTCTGCCAACACAGGCTCCAACGTCCGCATCACATCCATCCAAAGCTTCATACCCATCCTCAATCTTGGTTGAACAAGGCAATCTCATCAGTATAACGACAATGCTAATGGTAAAAATCGAGAAAGTGCTCTTCGGCGCTAACGGTGCCAATTAAAATGATCTTACCGGCTGCGGGGAAGGTGTAGGATGGCTCGGGGTTGACCAACAGTGTGCCATATTCCCGCACGGCCACGACACTACAGCCCGTCTTTTGCCGGATCTCACTATCGGCTAGCGTACGCCCCACCAACCGCGCTGGCACATCCACCTCGAAGACATCCAGCCCTTCTGCCACCATGAGAATGTTGTTGCGATTCAACAAGTTAAACATAGCCGTAGCCCCCATGGAAGCATAGGACATGACAAAATCCGCGCCAGCGCGATGGAGGGTAGCCACATTCCGCTCCAAGCGGGCGCGACTAATAATCTGCACATCGGGACGCAGGCGGCGACAGTAGATGGTAAGATAAATATTCGTATCATCATCGTGGGTGGTCACGAGCACCGCCGGGGTTGCCCGAATCCCAGCCTGCTCTAGCACAGTCAGCTCGGCAGCATCCCCCAAAACATATTTTTCAGGATCACGGATGCGATCGGGCAATTGCTCCACAATACGATAATCCAATCCTTGTTGGGCCAATGCCCTTCCCGTTGCCCGTCCCACGCGCCCACCACCGATGATCAGCACCGGGGTCACAACCGGTGCCGCGGAGCAGAAGAGCTGGTTATAGCGGTCAATTTGCGCAGCGGTGCCAGCGATCACCAGTGCCGTACCAGCCTCGATCACCATGGCTGGTTCGGCGCTCTCGAATTGGCCGCGCACCCAAGCCCCCAACACCGTAATCCCAGTCCGTTCGCGCAATTTGCTTTCACGTAGGCTTTTGTCCACCAGCATTTTGCTATGGGCCGTCGCTTCGGCGATCAAGAGATCGCCAAAGTGACCAATCAAGTGGGCTGTTGTGCTGCCAGTGGCAAGCCGCCGCGCCAACATTTGCCCCATCATCTCGCCCAGTTGTAGCACATGATTAGCCCCGGCCAGCTCAAGAATATCCACCGAAGCTTGGGCATTGGCTGTCGCAATGATAGGGACACGCTCACTCACTTCGCGCACGGTAAAGGCTACGTTGGTATTCAACCGGTCATTGGCGGTGGCGGCCACCAAGGCAGCCTGCCCACCCCGCACCTGACGATAGGTTTCTGGGTCGTCCAAATTGCCACGGACGACTTTATACCCCAGGGCATAGAGCCGTAGTGCTTCGGCAAAATCAGGCGTCAGCAGCACATAGTCATAGTGATATTGATCCAGCTTCTCAATCAGGGCACTCGTGACATCATCAAGCTGAATAATGATCACATGCCCGCTGGTCTGTTTGGGCAGGCTCGTGGGCGTGCGCGCCGCCTCTTGGGCCTTCATCCAGGGTGCGTAGAAAAACTCAATAAAGGTAAAGGGCAGCAAGACGAGCAGAAAAATAATGCCGCTCATCAGCACAATAATCGAAAAGACGCGGCCCAAATCTGAATGGAAGGTGATATCGCCAAAGCCCAACGTAGACATCACCGTTAATGTCCAATACAGGCCAGTGATCCAGCTCTCCTGCCGCCCTTCATAGGCCATAAGATAGTGGAAGAGCACGCTATAAAGCAGCATCATACCGGCGAGGATGAGCAGAAACTGGCCCAAGGCGCGCATATTGACGCGGCTCGAGCGATCATTCCAAAAGTAGAGTAGTTGCGAGACAAGAAATTTCATAGGAATGGCGCTCGTGAGCAGCGGGTAATCCGCAACCAGGTGGTGATCGTCATATCAGCTTGGTGCATCCTTTGGCTACGTCGCCACAACGGTGAAGCGACGTGGTGCAACCATGATAAACGAGATTCTCTTTTTTTGCCAAGCGCTGGCGGAACTGCCCAACGCTGCCCATCCGTAAGTGATTTTGACGGTCTCGCTGTTTGGCAATGCTTCCCAAAATCCGGTATGATAAAAAGTGCAACGTCGGCAGTCGAATATAGGTCACAGCGCAATCGATCCGATCGCTACTGCCTCGCTTCCTCCTCCCCTTACATAGACAATTGAGTTCGGAACCACCGTGTGCTCGTGCAACGCAGCCGAGGCACCGCTTCTCTATTCTGGGCAATTCTATTCTGGTCAACGCTATTCTGACCAACGCTATTCTGACCATGGCCTCAGGGTTGCTTCCTTGTTTCCTTCATCCTAACACCCGGCTACGGGCTCCCACGGGAGCCAGCAGAATAACAGCGCGCAATGGGCAGCAAACGCAAGACAAATTTCTAGATAAGAGCTTTTCATTTGGTTCTGGCAAAGAAGATTGGTAACGGAAAAACGCTGATGATCAACGATCCTGTTTTACGCAATGACTGGCATGCCGTGGCCACGGTGGCCGAGCTGGATGCCAAAGGAATGGTACCCGTACGCCTTTTAGGTGAAGATCTCGTCCTTTGGCGCGCCGATGGCATGATCCGCGCTTGGCAAGATTTGTGTATTCACCGTGGCACGCGCCTCTCATTGGGCAAGGTCAAAGGCGATACGCTGGCCTGCCCCTATCATGGGTGGGTCTATGATGGTTCAGGCCATTGTGTCCACATTCCAGCCCATCCGGATCAGACACCGCCCGCCAAGGCGCGGGTCAAAAGTTATGCCGCGCAGGTTTGCTACGATCTGATCTGGGTTTGCCTGGGCGAGCCCACCAATCCCGTGGCCGCCTTTCCCGAATGGGAGAAAGCCGAATATCGCAAGTTGCTTTGTGGGCCCTACACCGTGGCCGCCAGCGGACCACGCGTGGTCGAAAATTTTCTCGACATCGGCCATTTTCCTTTTGTCCACGAAGGGATTCTCGGCGACCAACAGCATCCCGAAATCCAAGAATACAATGCCGAGATTAGCGCGGCTGGGGTTGAGTCCAAAGGCGTGCGGGTCTACCAGCCCAATCCCTATGGCACTGGGGTAGGCGATGTGGTGGCCTATACCTATCGCGTGTTGCGCCCCCTCACGGCCTACTTGCTCAAAGAATCAGAAGGGCCCAGCTTTTCGATCTTGTTGACTGTTACGCCACATGAAACGGTCAGCAGCACCATGTGGATGTGGATGGCCATGAACTACGGTCACGATGTCCCCGCCGCGGAGTTGATTGCTTGGCAAGATAGCATTGTGGCCCAAGATGTACCGATTGTGCAGTCGCAACGGCCCGAACTGTTGCCGCTCGATCTACAGGCCGAGTTGCACTTGCGCAGCGATCGGACCGCGATTGCCTATCGCAAGTGGTTACATGAATTGGGTATTACCTTTGGGACAGCCTAACGCGCTGCCCAAGTTATTTTACTTTTGTTCAAGTTGCATCTACCGCAAAGGAGACAAGCGATGCAGAGACAATCCTTCAAAGTGCTCTATCTGCTGTTGGTGGGCATCTTATTGCTCACCGCCTGTGTGCAGCCCACTGCGCCAGCAGCCACCCCAGCCAGCAGCGAAGAGACCACCAGCACCGAAAGCAGCGAGCCGAGTGTGGCCTTGGTGCTGATCGGGCCCAAAGATGACAATTCCTGGGCGGAATCGGCCTATAATGCCCTCCAGGCTGAAGCCGACAAAGGTATCAAAACCGCTTTTTCCGAATCGGTGAGTGATGCGGATGTGGCGCGGGTCATGCGCGAATATGTAGATCAGGGCTTTAGCATCATCGTCGCCCACAGCTTTAGCTATCAAGATGCGGTCTTTGAAGTCGCTGCGGAAGCACCAGAGGTCAACTTTGCCTGGGCTGGCGCACTTGGGCGCACCGCCACCAATGTTGCCGACTATGATCAACCTTTCCATGAACCAGCCTACTTGGTCGGGATCTTGGCTGGCTACGTCTCTGAATCAGGCAGCCTCGGCGCGCTCTATGGCTTCGATATTCCGGCCTGTCATTCCATGGGCGAAGCCTTTATCGCTGGGGCAAAGACCGTCAACCCTGACGCCACCCTCACCTATACTGCCGTGGGCGACTGGGGTGATGTGGCCGCGGCCAAAGAAGCCGCGCTCGCCCAAGTGGACACCGCGGGTGTCGATTACTGGATTGGGTGTGGCGAAGGGCCGACCTTGGGCTCGATTGAAGCCGCCAAAGAAACGGGTGGCTACACCACCGGCTATGTCGGAGATATGTCGGAGTTAGGCCCCGATGTGGTGCTCTCCAGCATTGTGTGGGACATGGGCCAGATCTTCGATGCCATGGTCACCGAAACGGCGGACGGCTCCTTTGACGCCCCCTACTACCAATTCGGGGTCGCCGCGGGTGCGTTAGACATCGTGCTCAATCCAGCGCTTGCTGAGCAAGTACCGGCTGATGCGCTCACTGCCATTGATGCCGCCCGCGCGTCGATCAAAGACGGTTCTTTTGAAGTGCCTTTCATTCCTGAATAGGCACCCCCTCACCGAATAGCCCACAGGTGGGCGGTGGGTACACCCAAACCTGACAGGTTTTGCAAACCTGTCAGGTTTCTTGGAGAGTCTCACCGCCTCGCCCTATCCATCAGGAGCTAATCCATGATTCAGTCTCCTTCCTCGCCCCCCAACACGCCTGTGGTCGAGATGCGCAAAATTGTCAAGCGCTTTCCCGGTGTGCTGGCTAACGATCAGGTTGATCTACAACTCTATCCAGGAGAAATCCTCGGTCTGCTCGGCGAAAATGGCGCGGGCAAGACGACCCTGATGAATATTCTCTACGGCCTCTACCAACCAGATGCCGGCGAGATCTATCTCCATGGGCAACGGGTCACATTGCGTTCAGCCCACCAAGCCATTGATCACGGGCTCGGCATGGTGCATCAGCACTTCATGTTGGTTCCCCCCTTTACGGTTGCCGAAAATATGGTGCTCGGCCAATCCTCGCCGCGCCAGCCCTTCCTCGAAAACCGGCAAACCGTTCACACACGCATTGCCCAACTCTCAACCCAATATGGCCTCAAGGTCGATCCAGCCACGGCGGTTTGGCAACTCTCTGTTGGTCAACAACAACGGGTCGAAATTCTGAAAGCGCTCTACCGTGGCGCCGAAGTGCTGATCCTGGATGAGCCGACCGCGGTGCTCACGCCGCAAGAAGTCGATGAACTCATCGTGATCTTGCGCCGGTTGGCGGCTGATGGCCGCTCGCTCATCTTCATCAGCCACAAACTACACGAAGTCATGAACGTCTGCGATCGGGTGGCGGTCCTGCGCGATGGCCGGTTGATCGATATTGTCCAGACCAGCAATACTTCACCTGCCCAACTCAGCCGCCTCATGGTTGGACGCGAAGTACAATTCCGCACAGCCAAAAACGCGGCGACGCCGGGGGCCGTTCGGCTTTCGGTGAAAAATCTCCAGGTCAATGATGACCGCGGCCTGCCAGCCCTCCGCAACCTTAGCCTTAATGTCCGCGCTGGGGAGATCGTTGGGATTGCCGGGGTCGAGGGCAATGGACAGCGTGAACTCGAAGAAGCGATCCTTGGTATCCGCCTCCCCGAGAGCGGCCAGGTGGTACTCGCCGACCAAGATGTTACGCTGGCATCACCACGCCTGCGCTTGGCCGATGGGTTGGGTTGCGTCCCCTCGGATCGCTACCGCACCGCGGTCTTGGCCGATTTTAGCATTGCCGACAATCTCGTCTTAGCCAAGGTCGATCAGCCCCCTTTCACCCAAGGGGGCTTTTTGCGGAGTCGGACCATTGCAACCTATGCCGCCAAACTGATTGCGCAGTTCAACATCCGAGCACCGGGGGCGACAACCGCGGTCGGTAAATTATCTGGGGGCAATGCTCAAAAAGTCGTCTTGGCACGCGAGTTGGCCCACCAGCCCACGGTCCTCCTGGTCGCGCAGCCCACCCGCGGGGTCGATATTGGGGCGATTGAGTTTATCCACCAGGCGTTGATCGACCAGCGCGATCAAGGTATGGCGATCCTCTTGATCTCGACCGAGTTGGAGGAGATTCTGAATCTGAGCGACCGGATCGTGGTACTCTACGAAGGGGAGATCATGGGGGAATGTGCGGGCGACAATCCTGATCTAGCCACCCTTGGCTTGATGATGGCCGGGAGCCGCAACGCCTCTTCTCCAACAGAAAGGCAGCGCGACCATGCGGCTCAATGATACGGCGCGTTCGATCCTGGCTCCGCTCGTCGGCGCTTTGATGGGGCTCTTGGTAGGGGCACTCCTGATCAGCACAACGGGGGCCAATCCCTTGGCGGCCTACGCCACCTTGCTCCAAGGTGCGCTCGGTGGTCAGCGCCCGTTGATCGAAACCGCGCTCAAAACGGCTCCTCTCCTGCTCATGGGACTGGGTTTGACGGTCGCGTTTCGAGGCAAAGTCTGGAATATTGGCGGCGAAGGGCAGTACTTCATGGGCGCGTTAGCGAGCGCAGCCGTCGGGCTCACCTTGCAAGCGAGCTTGCCCGCCCTTGTACTGATTCCCTTGATGATGATCAGTGGCATGATCGGCGGGGCACTGTGGGCTGGTTTGGCCGCGCTGCTCAAAATTCGCTTTCATGTCAATGAAATTATTACAACGCTCATGTTAAACTACATTGCCGAGTATGTTGTGCTTTATCTAGCCCGGGGACCACTCAAAGATCCCGATAGCTTTCTGCCCCAAAGCGCGCAACTCATTGGTGCCGCCCGTTTGCCCACCCTCTTTGGCACGCGGCTGCACATTGGGGTGGTGATTGGCTTGATTCTGATTCCGCTGATCTATCTCTTGCTCTGGAAGACCCCCCTTGGTTTTCGGATTCGCGCCATTGGCTCTAGCCCAACGGTTGCCTATGCGGTTGGCATGAATGTGACGTGGGGATTGGCCTTTGCGTTGCTCCTCAGTGGGGCATTGGCTGGCCTCACCGGGATGATGGAGGTCAGTTCTCTCCATACGCGGCTGAAAGATGGGATTTCCGGCAACTACGGCTTTACCGGCATTTTGGTGGCGCTCCTGGGGCGGCTCCATCCGGTTGGGGTCTTTATTGCAGCGCTCTTCTTTGCCATCCTGTCGATTGGTGCGCAGAGTATGCACAGCGTTTTTGGGTTACCGATTGCATTGGCCCAAATGGTCCAAGCCCTCGTCGTCCTCTTTGTCTTGATCGCCGATGCCTTGGCCCGCCGCCGGGCGCGGTAGCTGAACAAGCGCGGCACAACGGGAGATAATCCACATGGAACAATGGTCGAATTTGTTCTCAGTCACCTTTCTGGTTGCCTTGCTGATCTCTGGGCTCCGGCTTGCCATTCCAATCTACCTAGCCGCGCTCGGCGAGATCATTACCGAGCGCGGCGGGGTGCTTAATTTAGGGCTCGAAGGCATTATGATCGTGGGCGCGCTGGCCGGGTTTATGGGCGCCTACTATGTGGAGCAAGGCTTCACGCCGCTGCCGGTTGGCTTGGGGCCTTGGGTGGGTATTCTCTGTGGGATTCTTGCTGGGGCCGTCATGGGGGGCATTATGGCCGTGTTGGCGGTTACACTCCACACCGATCAGGTCATTGCCAGTATCACCTTAGTCATCCTCGGCCAAGGTGTCACCACCTATGTCTATCGCCAACAATTTAGCTCACTCACCGCGCGTGTCACGGGCTTCGCCGAGCTGCCGATTCCGTATCTCGCGGATCTACCCGTGATTGGGCCGATCCTCTTCCGCCATGATCTGATGACCTATCTCAGCATCGCCCTCTTGCTCGTCGTCTGGATTTTTCTCTATGCCACCAACGGCGGGCTCAAGATCCGCGCCGTGGGCGAACACCCCGCGGCTGCTGAAACCGCGGGGATCAATGTAACCAAAGTCCGCTATGCCGCGGTGCTCATTGGTGCGGCCTTTGCCGGGTTAGGTGGGGCCGTGCTGACCGTTGCCCAACTGGGCATTTTCAACGAGGGCATCACCGCGGGCCGTGGCTGGATTGCCGTGGCGTTGGTCATCTTTGCCCGCTGGCGGCCAGGGTTGGCCTTGGTGGGGGCGCTCCTCTTTGGCCTCGCCAACGCGTTACAATTTCGCATCCAAGCCCTCAACATTGCCCTCATCCCCTATGAGCTGCTCTTAATGCTGCCCTACCTCCTCACGATTCTGGTCCTGCTGCGCACCAACAGTCGCGCCCAAGCCCCCGCGGCGTTGGGTATCCCCTATGCTAAGGAATAAGCAAAAAAGCTAGGACGCGGATGAACGCGGATAGACGCGGATTGATTTCATCCGCGTCTATCCGCGTCCCCATTCTCCTCTTTGCCTCAGATCACATGCAACCCAATCCGTTTGGCTTGGGCTTCGGCGCGGGCGAGCAAGTAGCGGGAGAGCAGGGTAAAGACCACAGCAAAGGTACACAAAATCAGCCATTCTTGGGCAATGGGCAGCAAGGGTTGCCAGTGACCGTCGAAGCTGTAGTAGCGGATGAGATCATAGCCCCAAGTGTAGGGCAAGAGATAGGCAATCTTTTGGGCCGCGGGTGGGTAGGCGGTGATGGGTACATATGCGCCGCTCAACATTTCAAAGAGGATCGATAGAACCGCGACCAATGCCCCGACCTGTCGCCAGATGAGCGCCAAGAGGGCAATCATAATGCCCATCGCCGTCAAGGTCACCAACACCACCAAACTTGCCAACAGGACCATGAGCACGCTGGTCAGGCTAGCCTGGGCATAGATCACCAGGAAGAGATAGAGCGGGAGAAAAACGACACTGCTGACCAACACTTTGGCGACGACGGTACCCACATAGTAGGCATAGCGCGAAGCCGGATTGCTATATAAAAATTCAAGAGTACCGTTGTAGAGGTCGTTGGTAATCGCATCCAAAGGGCCGCCCAAGGTGGCGCGGATAAAGATAAAGAGCAAGAGCGCGCCTTGAAAAAAGATAAACATATTACGACCTTGCAGATCCACCCCTAGATCACGCCGCCCATCCATGGAGATGACGCTGGCTAAGAGAAAGAAGAAGGCCAGGCGAATGGCTAGCTCAATAAAGGTGCCCAGCAAATTGGGCAGATAACGCCGGGCAATCTGCAAATCTTTGATAACCGTGCTGATCATCACTTGCCAAGCCGACGGGGTACGTGACAAGCTCTGAAAGCGCTCTGCTGTGGCCGTCGACAATGGCTCCGGTCGGCCTACGGATGTGTTTTGGATCATCTTTGCTTCGCTCCTGATCGGTAAAGAGAACGCGGATAGCCGCCGATTCACGCAGATAAGAAAGCAAATCCGCGTCCTTCCGCGTCTATCCGCGTCCCACGGTGCTGTTATTGCTGCTAAAGTTCACGCCGCGCCCCACGCTTTTATTGTTCAAATCCTTCATTCAGCGCGCCAATGTGATGGATAAAGGCATCCTCTAGCGAAACCGTATGCTGACGAAAGCGCGCCCGCACCTGTGCTTGGCGGAGAACGCCCAGAATATCGGCCATGCCATCCAAGGGATCGGCCACAGCGAGCGACAACCAGGTCGGGGCGCGCTCCAGCGTAAAGAGCACCGAACCAAGCCCTTGAAGACGGGCTTGCACTGCTGGTGACAACTGCGCTTTCTCAATTTCAATCAGATCATTGGCCCCCACAGCGGCTTTGAGCGTGGCTGGCGTGCCAACCAAAGGAATCCGCCCGCGGTGGATCAGCGCCACCCGATCGGCCAGTTCATCCACTTCGGTGAGAATGTGCGAGGTGAGGAGCAGCGCTTTGCCTTCTTGCCCCACATAGGTGCGCAGAAAGGTCCGAATGCGCTGGGCAATCAGGGGATCGAGCCCTTTGGTCGGTTCGTCCAAATAGATAATCGGCGGATTATGGAGCAGCGCGCGCATGATCACCACCGTCTGCTTCTGTCCGCCCGAAAGCTGGACAAAGAGTTGATTGAGGTGTCCAGTAAAGTGAAAATAGCTAGCCAGCTTTTCAATCTGCTGCTCAATCTCGGCTTTTTTCATGCCCCGCAAAGCACCAAAGAAATGGAGATTTTCCCGCACCGTCAGGCGAGCATAGGCCGACCGTTCCGTATCCTGACCAACATAGCCAAAGAGATGGCGAATTGCCTGGGGTTGGCGATCGAGGTCATAGCCCATGACCGTCACCTGACCGCCATCTTTAGCCAGCAACGTAGCCAAGATTTTGATCAAGGTGGTTTTGCCCGCGCCATTGGGGCCGAGTAGGGCCAAAATTTCGCCTGGATTGAGCGTGAGCGTGGCAGCCGCAAGGGCCGTGGCCGTCCCATATTCTTTGCGCACGTCCGTTGCCATGACATAAGGTTCCATAACATTCCTCTTTGACAGGTTCTACAGAGCTGACCGGTTTGGTAAACCGGTCAGCTCTCCTGTAAACGGTTTATCGTTGCTAGCCGACTGATCAGATCCTCCAGCAGCGCAAACGATAAGCTGATAGGGACGGGGATAGACGCGGATGCCCGCGGATTTTTTATCCGCGGGCATCCGCGTCTATCCCCGTCCTCTTCTCCGTTCAGCTTGTCGTGCAAGCTCAGTATAGCATGGCGCGAGCGGGTTGAAATCACATGATGATGTGATCGTTGGTGTGATCAGCGGCCAGCAGGAAGGCAGCCCTACAACAAGCCAAGCGTGTGGGCCCGCGCAATAGCTTGGTTGCGCCGGTTGACGCCGAGTTTGCCATAGATATTTTTGGCATGGGTGCGCACGGTGTTTAAGCTAATCAAGAGGCTTTCACCAATCGCGGCATAGGTTAGGTCGGCGGCCAACAACCGCAGCACCTCGACTTCCCGTTCGCTGAGCGCTTCAGCGGACGCGGGTGGCGCGGCGATGGCAGAAACGGGGCCTGCGGTAGCAAAGGCCGCCAGCAGCCGCTGGCGATACGCATGTTGGTCCATTGGGCGGGCGAGGCTCTGTAATAATATGCCAATCATGGGACCAGCGTCCAGAAAAGTACGCACATAGTTGCTGGCTTCAGCCAAGGTGACGGCAGCACGCAGCGTTGTGAGGGCTTGGGCTTGGTCGGCATAGCGCGCTTCGGCCAGGGATCGGAGCAGCAGCCATTGAACTTGCTCCAACGGGGCAGGGCGTTGCGCCAGCTGTTGCTCGATCCGCGCCAGCCAGTGAAAGGTCGCGGCACGCTGTTCCTGGGCCAGCGCCAACCGTGTGCGTGTCACCATCCAGGCCGACGGATCCAGTGATTGGGTCGCCAACCACTGTTCGATAGCGGCCAACCGGCCTTGTTCCCACCACAGGCGGAGCTGCATACGGTCCACCAGGGTCAGCATTTCGTGGGCGGCGTTAGCCGGGGAACCCTGTTGCTGACTCCGCTGCAAGGCCGTCGTCGCCACGAGACGGGCCGCGGTCAGGGTCGTCACAGCGGCGGCCTCTTTCCCTTGCGCCACCTGGGTTTTGAAGAGTTGGTAGTAGCTGTCGATGAGGTGCTGTGCATGGCCCCACTGTTGGCAACCGGCAATGGCGGTGGTCGCTTGCCGCTCGGCTTCGTCCAGGCGATTCCACTCATAGAGAATGCTGGCGTAAAAGGCCAGTGCTTTGCCAGTTGCAGGATGAATTTGGCCGGTTGCCTGCCCCCATGCTTGCCCAACCTGGATCGCGGTCTGATAGATGGCCGCGGCCTGTGCCAGATCGCCCTGGTGTTGGTGTAACCCGCCCTGGCTACCAAGGGCAGCAAGATGCAAGATCAGATTACCCGATTGCTGACCAAGCGCCACGGCGGTCGCCAAGGCTTGTTCCGCCAGGGTATATTCTTGGAGCGCATTGTAGGCATCGCCCAGATTCAACGCAACCGCACCGCGCAGAAATGTCTCATCAAGGGGCAAGGTTCCCAAGGCCCGCTGCGATAACAGGACGATCGTGGGCCGATCCTCGCGCAGATTGACCATTGTCGTTGAACGTAAGGCATCCAAGTAGCCCTGAAAGGTCGCGCGGGGGAGCGGCAGGGCGTCCGGTTCCGCCAACGTAGCCACCGCTTGTTCGGTTACGCCAATCCAGTGGCGCGCCTGCTCAAAGCGCGACTGGAGGAGGGCAATGCCTGCATGGGCAAAGGCCAACAAGGGGCGACGCTGGCACAGTTCCTTCGGCAAGGACTGGAGCGCGTCAGCGATAGGGCTGAGGGCATTGCCACGCGCCAGCCGAAAGACATGTTGCTCAACGATCTTGGCGGTGAGCTCATGATTCGCAACGGCCAGGGCCTGTTCCAGCGCGGCTTCGGGCAGATCATGGTCCGCATACCAGCGGGCAGCGCGGTCTTGTAGCGGGCGGATCTGGTCAGCCGCTTGCTGTTGCAACCGATGCCGCAAAAAGTCGGCAAAGAGGGGATGATAGTGATACCACTGGCATTGATTGTCGAGGGGTAAGAGAAAGAGATGGTCATGCGCCAGCACTTCAAGCTGTGATTGGCTCCCCGGCTGGGCGGTGACGGCATCACAAAGGGGGCCAGTGAGCTGGGGTAAAAAAGCTGTTTGCAGCAGGAACTGTTGTTGAGCCGCGGGCAAACCATCGAAAACCTCTTCCGCTAAATACGCAAAGACCGGTTGCGTCGCGCTGGGCAAGGCGGTGAGAAAAGCAGTCGCGCGGTCGGCTTGGGTCGCGGCAGGGGGACTTTGCAAGATCAACGCCGCCAGCCGCAGACCCGCGGCCCACCCCGCGGTCCGCGCGGTTAAGGCCGCCAGCAGATCCGCGGGCAAGTCACCCGGTAGCGCCGCCGCAAAAAAGGTCGCGCTCTCGGTAGGCGAGAAACGGAAGAGTTCGGCGGGGAGTTCAGTCACTTGGTCATCGACCCGCAGACGGGCAAGGGCCAAGGGCGGTTCACGCCGACAAGCGATGACAACATGGGCAGGCCAAGGCAGATAGGCGACCAGAAAATTGAGAGCCTGATGTACCGCGGCAGCTTCGATCAGGTGATAGTCATCCAGGATGAAGACAAAGGGATGAATGATCAGGGCAAGCTCACTCAGCAAGGTCGTCAGGATCGTTTCTAACGGGGGCGGTTGGGGAGCAGAGAGCAAAGCCAGGGCCTGTGTACCACAGGCGGGATCGATCTGCTGCCACGCGGCAACCACATAGCGCAGAAAACGGATCGGGTCATTGTCATAGCGATCCAACGTCAGCCAAGTTGCTGGACGATCCAGCGTTGGAAGCCATTGGCTCAGCAACGTCGATTTACCAAAACCAGCAGGCGCAACCAGCAAGGTTAGCTTGCCAGCCAAGCCGTCATTCAGCTTTGTACACAACCAAGGTCGATCCACAGCCGCAGCAGGTGGACTTGGCCGGTAGAGTTTAGTGGCTAAGATGGGCATCTCCATCGTTCTATTTTACCATAGGCTGATTATTATTAGCTTTTGGGGGTTGGGCCAAGCCATTGTGAGCTATCCTGCCAGCCGCCAAGATGTCCCGCGCGAGTTGATCGAAGCCGCCGACTTGGATGGTGCAAGCCGTTTCCAGAAGTTTTGGAACATCACCCTACCACTCATCAGTCCCGTGATCCGCTTTAATGTCATCACCGGGCTGATTGGCGCTTTTCAATATTTCACCGAAGCCTATGTCTTGACCCAAGGTGGCCCGGCAGATTCGACCCTCTTTTATGGTCTCTATCTCTACAGTTCGGCCTTTCGCTACTTCAAAATGGGCTATGCTTCGGCCTTGGCTTGGATCTTGTTCTTAATCATTTTGTTGATCACCATGCTAACCTTCCGCGTCTCCCGCAATCGGGTACATTATATGGGCGGCTAAGACCATTGACATTCTGCCGATCCTGGCTACACTAGGATTTGTCCAACTTTCATTTATTCATCCGTTTGCAAACAGATAAGGTAAACTCATGAAGAGACGAAAAATAGTCCTGATCGGCGCGGGGAGTGCCTCTTTTTCCCAAGGTTTGGTTGCGGATCTGATTGTGACGGGTAAGCCTTGGCAGCTTGGCTTAGTGGATCTAGACCCGCTGGCACTTTCCACGGCAGAAGGATTGAGCCGCCGTATGATCGCCACACGCGAGGCGGACATTCAGGTCGAGGCGTCCACAGATCGGCGGGACATACTCGCCGGGGCGGATGTGGTCGTCACGACGGTTGGGGTCGGCGGGCGCCGCGCGTGGGAGGCCGATGTCTTTATTCCCCGCCAATATGGCATCTTTCAACCCGTGGGCGATACCGTCATGCCCGGTGGCATTTCGCGCGCCATGCGCATGATCCCCGCGCTCGTCGCCATTGCCGAGGATGTTGCCCAGCTTTGCCCCCAGGCCATCTTCATCAATTATTCCAATCCGATGACCGTCAACTGCTGGGCGATCCGCAAAGCCACCGGGGTAGAGGTGATTGGGCTTTGCCACGGCGTCCACCATGTGGTGCGCGAACTGGCCGCGGTGATTGGCGCGCCTCCAGCCGAAGTGACAGCACTGGGCATA
Source organism: Caldilineaceae bacterium (assembly GCA_019637645.1). Next base: position 64,958 of record JAHBVH010000035.1, on the reverse strand, counting down.
GGGGTCAACCACTTTACCTGGATTTATGACCTGCGTTGGCAAGGAGAAGATGCGTGGCCGTTGGTACGGGAGCGCGTGGCGCAGGGGATTGACGATGATCCCTTTTCATGGTCGCTCTTTGCCGCCTACGGGGCCTACCCAGCGGTGAATGATCGCCATGTGACCGAGTTCTTCCCCGCACGATTTCCCGCGGGGCGCTACTATGGGAAGCAACTAGGGGTCGATGCCTTCTCCTTTGAAGGGACAATTGCCCGCGGGGACAGCCATTATGCCAGTATGCGCGCCCAAGCTACCGGCGAAGCGCCCCTCAACGAGGCTGTCTTTGCGCGGGCCGAAGGGGAACATGAACAGTTGATCGAGATTCTTGCTTCACTTTGGGAGGATCGGCGCCAGATCTATTCGGTAAATCTGCCCAATCAAGGGAGCGTACCCAGCCTGCCCGCCGAGGCGATTCTCGAAATGCCTGCCGCCGCCACCAGTCGTGGCTTTCTGGCCTTGCAGGCACCCGCGTTACCAGCCGCGTTACTAGCGCCGATTGCCCGCTGCGTCGCGGCCCACGCGCTCACGGTGGAAGCCGCGCTGACGGGTGATCGCCAACTATGGGCCGAGGCACTCCTGGCCGATGGGGCCGTGACCGATGCTGCGACCGCCCACAAATTAGTCGCGGACATGGCGGCGGCGCATCGGCAACACCTACCCCAATTTGCGTAGACTAGCCACCCGCAAAGAAACCAGACAGGTTTTGGAAACCTGTCTGGTTTGGGACACCACGGCGCGCTTTAGTCAACCCGTACCATATCGACGCTCACCTTCAGTTGGTGGCGGCCATCGCCAAAGAAAACCCCTTTGAGCGGCGTTACATCGGCAAAGTCGCGGCCCCAGCCGAGGACCACATGTTGATCGGCGGGCAGGAGATGGTTGGTGGGATCAAAATCCAGCCAGCCCACCCCAGGCAGATAGAGCGCGCACCAGGCATGCGAGGCATCACTCCCTTGGAGTTTTTCTTGGCCGGGCGGGGGTAAGGTTTCAATATAGCCACTCACATAGCGGGCGGCTAACCCTTTGGCCCGGAGACAGCCGATCATCAAATGGGCGAAATCTTGGCAGACCCCACGGCGTTCGGTCAACACTTCGCTGATGGGCGTGGCAACCGTCGTGACGCCAGGGACAAAATCAAAATCTTGGTAGATCCGTGTCATCAGATCATAGACGGCTTCGAGAATGGGGCGTTGTACCGAGAAAGAGGGCTGGGCATAGGCTAGCAGCTCTGTGCTCATGGGCACCAAAGGGGAGGGCATGGCATATTGGCGGGCATCGAGGACCTCTGCCCGGAGATCCTTGCGCAACGCGTCGCGCACTTGTTCCCAAGGCGCGCTTTGGGCCGCTTGGGCCATGAACGCGTCGCGGCGAAAAGTCTGGTTGGCGCTACCCGTGTAGGGATCGAGCCGCACATGGCTGTTGACAATGATCGTCATCACCTCGTGTGGTTGACGGATAGCATAAAAGAGAACGCGATTGCCAAAGAAATCGATCCGCTCCCGGTGATCACCCCACACCGGCTCAACCACCACATAGGCATCTAGACATTGTTGATTAAAGAGCAACTGGTCAAAGGAGCGGGGTAATAGACGCACTTCATTGTAACAGAGGCTTGCCGGCGCTTCGTAGATGTACTCGGTTTTGTGGATGACGCGATAGGTGGTCAATAGCCTTTTACTTTCCTTCCAGCAATGAACCATTGCCATTAGTCAGAAAATCGCTCTGAATGGTGGCAAACTGGTGCTGGCTCTGCGTATGGGTAAAGTATTGCTGGGTTAGAAGATTGGACAATTGGCTGAGCAGTGCGGTCAATTCCGCCATCAACCGATCTAGCTCTTCACAGAGCCCGGTATCGGGCGAAACCCGCGCCAATTTAGCCGTATCCGCAAGCCGCAGCCGCGTATAAGCCTCTAACAGCAGCTGTTCCTCCTGACTAATGCGATACGGGGTCTGTAGATGCGGTAATTTGCTCACATGGGATTGGAGTTGGTTCAACTGGTAGAGCAGCGCCCGCGGGTTTTTATCATCCAAGAGTAATAGCTCGAGGACCGGCTGCAACTGCAGATTCGCCCGATAGCGCCGCCGATAGGTGATGATCGTCTCCGTCGTCTTCAACACGCTCTCAAGGAGCAACTGTTGCGTGGCCTGCGACTGCGGCGCAACCAAGGTGGCGCGGATAAAGGCAATGGTGCGGAGAGCCCGCTCCAGCCGTCGCCCCATATCTAACAACAACCAACGGGCCGAATGGATCATGCTTTCCATGTGCAGACCGGCCAGCGCCATCAGTTCTGTGATCAAGCGGTTTAGCTCCCGCTGAACATCTTCGAGCGTACTCTCCTTCTTCTGCGCCAACTGGTTCCACGGTGCTTCTAGTTCATTGATCACCCGCCAAGTGTCGATTGACCAGAGATCGCGGATGGCATAGGCCGAGTAGAGCATGGCGCTTAGATCCGCAGACAGACTCCCAATCCGTGTACTTTCCAAGCTCAGCGAGAGCAGTTCGGGCGTGGGCTGCTCCAAGTGAACACTGCTCTCCTCGCTGACAAAACCCGGATAGGTCATGGTGACCTGGGTCAAGGCGCGTAAAAGCTGATTAAGACAGGCCCGTTCAATGGCCGTAGCCGAGAGTTCATCCCCACTGAGATAGTCAAAGATAACCCGGAGCAGGCGCGCCGTGCTTTCGGCCCGTTCTGTATAACGACCAACCCAAAAAAGATTTTCGGCGGCGCGGCTCGGCAGCAAGTCGTCATTATACTGTGCGGCCTCAACCTGGCTGGCCTGTTGCCAGAGGCTAATATGTTGTTGGGGCTGCGAAGCAAGCACCCAAGTATCTTTGCTGATCCCACCAGCGCTGTTGGAGACCAGAAAATCGCCGTGGGCCGCGGCGCTGCGGGTCAACCCACCGGGCATCACCACATAGCCAGCCGCGTCTAACGGGCTCCCCGCCACCGCAAAGCTGCGCATGACAGTGTGCCGTGCTTCGAGCTTGCCCTCAATAAAACAAGGGGTGGTCGAAAAGCTAACTTGTTCCTGCCCCACATAGAGATAGGGCTGGGCTTTGATCTGGGCGCGCAGTTGGGTCAATTCGCGGCGGCTCAGACGATTGCCAAAGATGGTGCTGGTCACGGCTTGTCGGCTGATGGGTTTAATGACCAAATCGGCCAAGTGATCCAGCACATAATTTAATTCTTTCGGGAGGCCACACCAACGGGTCACCGCGGTGGGCAAAATCAACTCTTCGCCGAGAAGATGGCGCGCTAACGAGGGCAGGAAAGGCATCAGCCCCACATTTTCCAGCACGCTACTGCCCAGCGGATTCGCCACCGCCACTTTCCGGCGGCGCACGGCTTCGAGCAGACCGGTGACACCCAAATAGGAATCTTCGCGCAGTTCCAACGGATCACAGAAGGTGTCATCGACCCGCCGCAACATGACATCGACCGGCTGAAGCCCCGCTAACGACTTCAGCGCAATGCCACCATCCACCATGGTCAAATCATTGCCTTGCACCAGGGTATAGCCGAGATAGGCAGCCAGATAGGCATGTTCAAAGTAGGTTTCGTTGTAGGGCCCCGGCGTCATTAAGACAATGCGCGGGGTTTCCCGTTGCGATAGCGCGGCTAAGGTGCCGTGCAGTGTACGAAAAAAGTTGGAGAGATACTGAATGCGCCCCTGCGAGAACATACTACGCATGGCGGTTCCCATCACCGTGCGATTTTCCAACGCGTAGCCAGTCCCCGAAGGCGCTTGCGTGCGGTCACCCAACACCCACATGCGGCCATCGGGACCACGCGCCAGATCAGCCGCATAGACCAACAGTTGTCGTTCGCGGTTTTCCAAAATGCCATCACAGGCGCGTAAAAAACCGGGATGACCATAGACCAATTCCAGGGGCAGCAAGCCTTGGCTGAGCAATTTACGTGGGCCGTAGAGATCTTTCAAGATCAAATTGAGCAGTTCGGCCCGCTGCATGACCCCTGCTTCGATCACAGCCCAATCAGCCTCGCTGATAATGAGGGGGACCATGTCGAGCGACCAGGGGCGTTGCAGCCCGTCGGCCGCGCCATGGACATTATAGGTGACGCCATTTTCGCGAATCAGGCGCCGGACATCCTGTTGCAGGCTTTCCATGCCGCTGCCCCCAAGGGCCGCCAGCATCTGCATCAGTGGCTGCCAGTGCGGGCGGATCTGCCCCTCCTGACGCCACATTTCATCATAGGGGCTGTCGCTTGGTTGATAGTGCTGGAGCCAAAGGGGTAGCCCACTGGCTTGGCTACTCACTGGCAACTGGATCACAGGCGCGCTAGACGCTTGAGCAGCGGTGGGCAGCTCGGTGCTAACCGCCACACGCCCTAGAGTACTTTGGGGTTCCATCGCAAATCCAACGTATGTGGGAATTCAGGATTAAATTCAACCGGCGGCAACTGGGATCCCACAGGAAGCGCCCCAAACCGGCTGCCACCAGGGCGGAAGATCCGACGCATGGGGGGCGGTGTTGTTGGATGGTAGAAAATGCCACCGGGAGAGTGACCATAGTCCCAAAAACGGCTAATACGGCGCGATTGGGCAACGTTAGCATTCACCGGAAAATCATCATAGGAGCGGCCACCAGGATGCACAACATGGTAGGTGCAGCCGCCGATAGCCCGGCCATTCCAGGTGTCGATCAGATCAAAGACCAAAGGGGCCTGTACCCGCAAAGTTGGATGCAACGACGAGGGCGGTTGCCAAGCTTGATAGCGGATCCCTGCGATAAATTCACCCTGCACACCCGTTGTACGGAGTGGGAGGCGTCGCCCATTACAGGTGACGATATAGCGCTCGTCGGTTAGCCCGCTGATTTTAAGCTGGATCTTTTCCACCGAGGAATCGACATAGCGCGCCGTCCCTTGGTTGGTCACTTCTTCGCCCAAGACGTGCCATGGTTCAATCGCCATGCGCACCTCCAGCTCCATATCGCGCACTAAAGCTGTCCCAAAGCGCGGGAAGCGAAACTCGAAGAAGGGGGCAAGCCAATCAAACTGGAAATCATACCCGGCCAGTTGCAGGGCCTCCACCACTTCTCGCATATCGGCTTCGACATAATGGGGCAAGAGGTAGCGATCATAGAGTTCGGTACCCCAGCGCACGAGTTTATGCTGGTAGGGCCGTTGCCAGAACCAGGCAATAAGGGTGCGTACCAGCAGCATCTGCGTGAGGCTCATTTGGGCGTGGGGGGGCATATCAAAGGCGCGCAGTTCAACCAAACCCAAGCGGCCCGTGGTGGAATCAGGCGAATAGAGCTTGTCAATACAGAATTCCGCGCGGTGAGTATTGCCCGTAATATCGACCAACAGGTTACGCAGGACACGGTCAACCAACCACGGGGGTACGGATTGGCCAGGCTCAGGCAGCTGCTGAAAGGCGATCTCTAATTCATAGAGATGATCTTCCCGCGCTTCATCCACCCGCGGGGCTTGGCTGGTGGGACCAATGAACATCCCCGAGAAGAGATAGGAGAGCCCGGGGTGGTGCTGCCAGAAGGTAACCAAGCTGCGCAGCAGATCGGGGCGGCGTAGGAAGGGGCTGTCCAGCGGTGTTGCCGCGCCCAATGTGACATGGTTCCCCCCACCGGTGCCCGTATGGCGACCATCTTGCATAAATTTCTCGGTGCCTAGCCGGGATTGATGGGCCTCTTCATAGAGCTTCAGCGTATTGGTCACCAATTGGTGCCAGCTGTGGGCCGGATGAATGTTGACTTCGATCACCCCTGGATCGGGCGTAACCAGAATTTTTTGCAGACGATAATCATTGGGCGGGTCGTAGCCCTCAATGACAACGGGGATGTTCAACGACCGGGCCGTCATTTCAATGGCGGCCAGCAATTCCAGATAATGTTCCAGGTAGCTCAACGGCGGCAAAAAGATAAAGAGCAACCCATTGCGGGGCTCAACACAGATGGCCGTGCGTGGCACATCCTTGACGATTGTCTGGCGCGCACGCTGTTGGCTAGGGCGCATGCCCATGGTCACGGGGGGTGTCGCCGGGGCCACCCCTTCGGCCCGCGCCTGGATCACATTGTGATAGTCGGGCAAGGCGGGCAAATTATCTAACAAGGTCCGCTCAAAGGCAGGCTCGATCTCTTCCTCGGCCACCCAAGGCAAAGCATTCAGGGGCAAGCGCATCCCCATCGGCGAGTCGCCGGGGATGAGAAAGAGGTGATTGCGGCGGAATTCCCAGCGGGCACTGGTCCAACGTTGGGCGGCATAGTCCCAGCCAATGGGCAAGACATACCCCTTCGGTGTATTCAACCCACGTTCTAGTAATTCAGCCAACCGGCGGCGCTCTAAGGGATCGTTCAGATCGGCTTTGAGCGGATCGATATTGATCGGCAATCGCTCTTCTTCCAAGATATAATAGAAGGCATCTTCATGGGCGGGTTGAACATACTCGGGTTTGAGTTGCAACCATTCGCCCAGGCGCTTGGTAAAGCGTTCGGCATCCTCAATGTCTACATGATAGTCGGCACTGATGTCGGCCAACAGATCAGGTTCGCGCCAAAGCGGGACACCATCGGTGCGCCAGTAGGCAGCGAGCTTCCATCGGGGTAGCTCTTCGCCCGGATACCACTTGCCCTGACCGTAGTGGAGAATACCCCCGGCCCCGAACGCATCGTGAAGGCGGCGGATCAACACATTGGCGCGCTGACGTTTCTGGGGGCCATCCGCGTCGGTATTCCACTCGGCAGCTTGCATGTCGTCGATCGACACAAAGGTGGGCTCCCCGCCCATGGTCAAACGGACATCGCCCCCTTCTAGTTCAGCATCGACTTGGTAACCGAGCGCCTCAATGGCAGCCCACTGTTCCGTCGTATAGGGTTTGGTGACGCGCGGGTCTTCCCGAATCCGCGTCACGCTATTGGTAAAGCTGAACTCGGTCTTGACGACTTCACCAAAGTAGCCCCCCGTTACCGGCGCGGCGCTGGCGGGATCCGGCGTACAAGCCAACGGAATATGACCTTCCCCCGCAAAGAGCCCCGACGTAGGATCCAAGCCGATCCAGCCGGCGCCAGGGATATAGACCTCGGCCCACGCGTGAAGATCAGTAAAATCGGCGGTAGGCCCAGAAGGACCGTCCAAAGCCGCCACATCGGCGGTTAGCTGCACCAGGTAGCCCGATGTAAAGCGGGCGGCTAGGCCCAACTGGCGCAAGATCTGGACCAACAACCAGCCTGAATCACGACATGAGCCAATCGCCCGTTCCAAGGTCTCTTCACAGCTTTGGACACCGGGCTCCATGCGGATAGTGTATTGAATGTCGCGATAGAGCTGTTGGTTCAGTTCCACCAGGAAATCGACAATGCGCTTCTCGCTGCGATCAACCTTTGCCAACCAAGCCTGGAGCAATGGCCCTTGCTCTCTGATTTCGAGGTAGGGGGCCAATTCTTTTGCCAGTTGCGCTTCGTAGGTAAAGGGATAGTGCTCGGCATACTCTTCGACAAAAAAGTCAAAGGGGTTGAGCACGGTCATGTCGGCCACGACATCCACTTCAATGGAAAGTTCGCGCGTCTTTTCGGGGAAGACGACGCGCGCTAAATAGTTCCCAAAGGGATCCTGTTGCCAGTTGATAAAGTGGTTCTCGGGCCGAATGCGCAGCGAATAGGCTTCGACCGGGGTACGGCTATGGGGGGCCGGACGCAAGCGAAAAACATGCGGCGCCAGCAGGATCGGGCGCGTATAGCGATAATGCGTTTTATGGTTAATCGCGACGTGGATAGACATGGCACTTGCTCAGTTGTCGTTATCAAAACAGACGGTTGTGATTGCGCTAACACTTTGGGCACAAGGTGATAGTTGGGTTCCGCAATCAGCTAATTGACGATAATCGGGTAGGTAATATAGCTTTGATAAATGGCATCATGGATGCGGACACATTGCTGTTGAATCCCCGCAAAATAGGTGTGCAGGTTGCCTTCAACAATTTCATCGACCTGTGCATATTGCAGCTCGGCATGGAGACGGCTGGCCCGCCGATAGGCTCGCTCGGAGCGATCGGACTGGGTCGCATCGACAGCGCCTTGCAAGGAGCGGCGTAGGCTTTGCACCGAGAAATTAATGGCATGCGGAAATTGGGCGTTCAACACCAGAAATTCGAGAATGCGGCGGGGCTGCAATTCAGCGGTGTATAGTTTGGCATAGGCTTCAAAGGCCGTACAAGAGCGCAGCAACCCTAGCCAAAGCAAATGCTCGGGGATTTGCGGGTCATCCAAGGTTGCCTGGGGTAGATGATAGGCTGGGCAAAAGAAGACATCCATCAGCGCGGCCGTGGCAATAGAGCGTTCCATAAAGCGACCGGCTTGAATAAATTGCCATCCTTCGTTGTGGACCATGGTTGAATCAGTCAAGCCTTGGAAGAGATGAATGCCCGATTTAATGTTCTGGAAAAATTCTTGGGGCGTCGATTCCCACATGGCGTCAATATTGACTTGTTCCACAAAGAGAAAGACTTGGTTGATCTGTTCCCACATTTCGGTGCTGATCTGCTCACGCACTTGGCGTGCATTTTCGCGCGCCGCGGCCACGCAAGCCCGCACCGAATTCTCATTATCCCGCTCCAATGCCATCCAGCGCGTCAGGCTATAGTCATCCTCGGCCTTGTCGTAGTCCGACGGCAATTGCAAACTCGCCAAGACATATTGGCGATATTGCTCCGCGGTTTCATGCGACTGATCCAGCATGAGGTCAAAGTGGACATTCAGCAGACGTGCGCTGTGTTTGGCCCGCTCTAGATAGCGGCTCATCCAATAGAGGCTATCGGCCACGCGCGAAAGCATAACCGGTGTATGCACGGCTGTTTCCAGGTTCAATGGACACCTCCTCGGGCCGCCGCACTATGGTGAGCGCCCGGAGTCTGAAGCACCCAGGTATCTTTGCTACCGCCCCCCTGCGAGGAGTTCACAACCAAGGAACCACGCCGCAGGGCGACACGCGTCAGGCCGCCAGGTGTGATGTTAATTTTATCGCCATAAAGAATAAAGGGACGCAGATCGACGTGGCGGGGTTCCAGTTGACCATCGACAAAACAGGGGGTGTTCGAGAGCGTAATAGTGGGTTGGGCAATATAGTTGCGCGGATTGGCCTCGACCCGCTTCCGGAACTCCTCCTGTTCGGCTTTTGTGCTATGTGGGCCGATCAACATGCCATAGCCGCCCGATTCACCGACGGCCTTGACGACCAATTTATCCAGATTCTCGACGACGTAGCTGAGCTGTTTCGGGTCGTCGGGTAAATAGGTCTCAACATTTTGCAAAATGGCATCTTCTTGCAAGTAATACTTGATAATCTTCGGGCCATAGGCGTAGACCGCTTTATCATCGGCCACCCCATTACCCAGGGCATTGGCCACCGCCACATTACCCCGACGATAGGCTTCAAACAACCCAGGCACGCCTAAGACCGAATCGGAGCGGAAGACTTTGGGATCAATAAAGTCGTCATCGATCCGTCGGTAGATCACATCCACCCGGCGTAAGCCCGCGGTCGTGCGCATGTAGACATAGTTGTTGTGGGTGACGAGATCGCGGCCTTCGACCAGCGGAATCCCCATCTCACGTGCCAGGAAGGTGTGCTCAAAATAGGCCGAGTTATAAATGCCAGGGGTCAAGAGGACAATGGTCGGGTCATCAACCCGATCGGCGGCCAACATGCGCAGGCTGGAGAGCAAGGTGCGCCCATAGTGGTCAATCGACCGCACGCCGTAGTTCACAAAGACATTGGGAAAAACCCGCTTCATCACCCGCCGATTCGCCAACATATAGGAGACACCGCTGGGCACGCGCAGGTTGTCTTCCAACACCGCAAATTGACCATTTGGCATGCGGATTAGGTCTGTCCCAACGACGGTGACGTAAATGCCCTTGGGAACATCCAATTCCTTCATCTCGGGACGGTAGTGTTTGCAGCTGTAGACGAGGTCTGCTGGCACGACTTTATCTTTTAGAATCTTGCCTTCATGGTAGATATCGTGGAGAAAGAGGTTAATCGCGGTAATGCGCTGAACCAGACCACGCTCAATGGTTTCCCATTCTGGACCCGAAATGATACGGGGGAGAAGATCATAAGGAAAGATCCGTTCTGTCCCACGGTTATCGTTATAGACGGTAAATGTAATCCCTTGGTGTAAAAAAGAGCGCTCAGCGGCAAGCTGACGGCGCTCTAATTCTTCCATGGATAGTTCACGAAACCGTTGGTAGAGAAGCTCATAATGGTTGTGCGGCTGGTTCGGCGCGGCAAACATTTCGTCATAGGCAGCACCTAGCTGATAGTGGCTAAAGGGCGCTGCAAAGGCATTCTCTGCCGGCGTAAGCTGTTCTTGCGCAGCAACAGCGCTCGTCGAAGCGTCTGCCGAGTAAGTCTGCATACGTTGTTGTTGGGCAAGTGCGGTCTTTTGAGTCATTGGCGCCGATTCCTTGTGTCCTACAAAGCACAGATTGGGGGCAACACAGAAAAGTCGAAAGACAAGCACCGCTTGATGCCAGCCCTGGGGAGTGCGGTTATGCATCGAAGCGAGTTATGGCTCAGGGCACGCCATGAACCATAGACAAACTCTTCTGTCGTGTTACCGGTGATGGATAAAAAAGCCTATCGATCGTAGCATAGGTAACAACCAGCGTCATTATACAAAATGTACAACAGGAACTACAACTTATTAGGCAAGGGAATTGTTCTTATGCTCCTAATTTTGATTTACCGTAAATCTCTGTTTGTAACAGTGTATCACTCTTTCAATTTGCGCTAGAGCCAGCGCATCACCCCCAGCGATACACCTCCTAACAAAAAATTTTAACGCGTCTTGATCAGGTGTTAAGATTAGGACTTACGCAGTTGGTTGGTACGACCAGAGACCTGCCAGGTCTGGCCCAAGTGCGTAACTTCTAAAGCTATAATTCTTTGGGAGTTATGCAACCTGAGCGTCTAAGTGATTTCCATTTTTTACGGGACAAAGCCCATGCGGATAACAAGGGTGTATTATGAAACCTACCTCTAGCTTACGTAATCTTGCCGTGATGACCAGTGGTGGTGACTCACCGGGGATGAACCCAACCTTGCGTGCGGTCGTGCGGACAGCGCTCCACTATGGCCTGGAAGTCTATGCCATCCATGAAGGCTACCAAGGCATGGTCGATGGAGGCGACCGGATCCGGCGGCTCAGTGGGCGTGATGTTGGTGGCATTTTGCACCTAGGCGGCACAGTCATTGGCTCGGCCCGTTGTGCCCAATTTCGCGAACGGGCGGGGCGCTTGTTAGCCGCGCACAACCTAGTTGCCCATGGGATCGATGCCCTGGTAGTCATTGGCGGCGACGGCAGTTTGACCGGTGCCAATCTCTTCCGCACCGAATGGCCCTCACTGCTACAAGAGTTAGTTGAAACGGGAATGATCACAGCCGAAATCGCCCAACGCCACCCCCAACTCAGGCTGGTAGGGTTGGTTGGCTCGATTGATAATGACATGTTTGGCACGGAAATGACGATCGGCGCGGATACCGCGCTCCACCGCATTGTGGAAGCCGTGGACGCGATTGTCAGCACGGCAACCAGCCACCAACGCACCTTTGTCGTCGAGGTGATGGGGCGCAACTGTGGCTATTTGGCTCTGATGAGTGCCGTGGCAACCGGGGCCAACTGGGTCTTTATCCCCGAATGCCCCCCCAATGATGATTGGGAAGAGGAGATGTGTCAGGCGCTCTTGGCTGGCCGCCGCGCCGGGCGGCGGCATAGCACCGTCATCGTCGCCGAAGGCGCGCGCGACCGCAACGGCCAACCGATCACCTCGGCCTATGTGAAGCAGGTCTTGGAAGAACGAACCGGGGCCGACACCCGCGTCACCATCCTCGGCCATGTGCAGCGGGGGGGCTCGCCTAGCGCCTATGAACGCATCATGGGTACGATTGTCGGCCACGCGGCGGTCAATACCTTGCTCACCCAAGCGCATGATCAACCCCAGCTCATCGGCATTGATCAATATCGGGTGAAAACTTCGCCGTTAATGGCTTGTGTAGCACAGACCCATCAGGTGGCCGAAGAGATTCGCGCACAGCGCTTCGATGAAGCAATGGCGCTCCGCGGTGGTGGCTTTGAAGAGACCTACCAAGTGCTACAGACCTTAATGCGCGCTCACCCACGCGAACCTGAGCCGGGCCAAAAAGAGCTGCGGTTGCTCGTCATGCATACAGGTGCGGTTGCGCCGGGCATGAATACAGCCATCCGGGTAGCCGTACGTCTGGGGCTGGATCAGGGTCATCATGTATTGGCCGCCCACAATGGTTTCGAGGGGCTGTTGGCCGGTGAGATTCGCGAACTGCATTGGACAGGTGTCACCGGGTGGGTCTCGCGCGGGGGCGCAGAGTTGGGTACCTCGCGCGAGATACCCCGCCCAGAAGAGATGAGCCTACTCGCCCAACGCCTCACCGAACATCAGATTGACGGGTTGTTAATTGTAGGGGGGCTAGGGGGCTATGAAGTGGCCTACCAGATGTGGCAGCAGCGCGGTAGCTATCCTTCCTTGGGCATTCCGGTGGTTTGCCTACCGGCCACCATTAGTAACAATCTGCCCGGCACCGAAAATAGCATCGGTGCTGACACCGCGCTCAACAGCATCATCCAGAATGTCGATAAGATCAAAGAATCCGCCGTTGCCAACCGTCGTTGCTTTGTCGTCGAAGTCATGGGCGGAGCCTGTGGCTATTTGGCCCTCCTGAGCGGCATTGCGACTGGGGCCGAGCGCGTCTATCTGCCCGAAGAAGGGGTGACACTGACCGACCTGCAACAAGATGTGGCAAAGTTGATCGCCGACTTTCGCAGCAACAAGCGGTTGGGTCTGATGATCCGCAATGAGCACGTTGATCCGCTCTATACGACCAGTTTTATGGCCGCGGTTTTTGAAAAAGAAGGGGGTAATCTGTTTGATGTACGCCAAGCGATCCTGGGCCATATCCAACAGGGCGGCAAACCAAGCCCCTATGATCGCATTGAAGCTACCCGCTTGGCCGCGGCGGGGATCAACTTTCTGCTGCAACATGCCAACCGCGCCCAGCCGCCTATTGCGGCAGTGGGGCTCATTGATGGGGCCATCGCCTTCACCGACATTGGCGCGCTCCCCAGCTTGATCGATCAACCCATGCGCCGGCCTAATGCCCAATGGTGGTTAGCTCTCCGCCCCATTGCCGATGTCGTCAGTTAGCACTATAGAGATGATAGAGCAGCCGCTATGTGTACACCTAACACACAAGTGACTTCGGTCCCCTGCTATCCATCAATTAGGAGTTACGCACTTGGGCTAGACCTGACAGGTTTGGCAAACCTGTCAGGTCTCTGATCACGCGGATCAACTGCGTAACTTCAATCCATGCCAGCAAGGAGTCGTGTATGAAAATTGCCTTTTTTAGCACCAAAGGATATGATCGCCAATCCTTCCAGAACGTCAACAGCCGCTTCGGCCATGAACTGACCTTTTTTGAAACACGCCTGACCCCAGAGACAACCGCCTTGGCCGCGGGTTTTGAGGCGGTCTGTGTCTTTGTCAATGACGACGTGAATCAGGCCGCGCTGACGCAACTGGCCGAGGCTGGGGTCAAGGTGGTCGCGACGCGCAGCGCTGGTTATAATCAGATCGATCTCGCCACCGCGGAAGCCTTGGGGCTAACAGTGGTGCGGGTGCCAGCCTATTCCCCCAATGCCGTCTCTGAATTTACCGTCGGCCTGATCCTCACCCTGGGCCGCCAGATCCATCGGGCCTATAACCGGGTGCGCGATAATAATTTTGAATTGGAAGGGTTACAAGGCTTTGAACTCAGCCAGAAGACAATTGGCGTCTTTGGCACCGGTCGCATTGGCGTAGAGGTGATCAAAAATTTGAGCGGCTTCGGGGCGCGGATCTTGGCCTATGACCTCTATCATAATCCTGAGATCGCTGGGTTGGCGGAGTATGTTGACGCGCCAGCCGATCTCTTTGTTCAGGCGGACATTCTTACCCTGCACAGCCCGTTAACCCCCGAGACGCACCACCTCGTCAATGCAGCGACCATTGCCCAGATGAAGAACGGCGTCTTTCTAGTCAACACCAGCCGCGGCGCGCTCCTGGACACCGCAGCCGTCATTGAGGGGCTCAAGTCGGGCAAGATTGGCTATCTGGCGATTGATGTCTATGAGGTAGAAAGCGACCTCTTCTTTCGCGACCTTTCGAGCGAAGTGGTGCAGGACGATGTCTTTGCCCGCCTGCTGACCTTTCCCAATGTTTTGGTCACTGGTCATCAAGCCTTTTTGACCCACCGCGCCCTGGCCAATATTGCCGAAACCACCTTGCAAAATTTCACCGAATTTGAGCAGACTGGCAGTTGCCGTCAAGCTGTCACCCTTGCCAAAGTGAGTGCGCCATAACCCCGACCCCGCTTTCCCACCAGTTCAACTATGAAGCGAGAAAATTAGCAGAGAAGTACCGCGCAGTGGTATTGTAGAAGCCATATATTTCATCCGTAATTGCGGTCGCTGAGTTGACCATAGCTGTGGCGACATGGCTGAGTTGACCATAGCTGTGGCGACATGGCTGAGTTGACCATAGCTGTGGCGACATAGCTGTGGCGATTGGTCGCGTTGCCAGCCCAGCAACCGCCCTGTCTGCACATACCAAGGAATGATATGCGGAAACGTCAAGCGGGTCTTGGATTTATTTTTGTCACCCTATTTCTCGATATTATGGGCATCGGGCTGATTGTACCGGTGCTGCCCAAACTGATCGAAAGCTTTACCGATCACAACATTGGCTATGCCTCGACCATGTATGGGTGGATGATCGCCATCTATGCCCTCATGCAATTTCTCTTTGCGCCTGTGCTTGGGAGCCTTTCCGATCAATATGGCCGCCGGTCGGTGATCCTCATCTCCCTCACCGGCGCGGGGCTAGACTACCTGCTCTTAGCCTTTGCCCCCACGCTCTGGTGGCTCTTTGTTGGCCGGGTGATCGCGGGGATCACCGCCTCGAACCTGACCGCCGTCACCGCTTATATTGCCGATATTAGCCAGCCCGAAGACCGGGCCAAGAATTTTGGCTTGGTGGGGATGGCCTTTGGCTTGGGCTTTATCCTTGGCCCAGCGATTGGGGGCTTGTTAGGTAGCACGGATCTACGGCTGCCCTTTTTGGTCGTCGCGGGCATCACCCTGCTCAACGCCCTTTATGGGTATTTTATTCTGCCCGAATCGCTGCGCCCCGAGAATCGCCGTCCCTTTTCCTGGCGGCGGGCCAATCCGGTTGGTTCGCTCTTGGCGATCCGTAACTATCCTGTCGTCTTAGGGCTGGCGATTGTCATCGTTCTTTCTGGGCTGGCCCAAAATGCGCTCCAAACCGTGTGGGTGCTCTACACCGACTACCGCTATGGTTGGGGGCCAGCCGATGTGGGCATTTCGCTGGCCGTGGTTGGGCTCTCCTCGGCGCTGGTGCAAGGCGGCTTGATTGGGCCGATTGTGAAAGCGCTGGGCGAACCGCGCGCGCTGATCGTAGGGTTATCGATTGGGGCGCTGACCTTTGCGCTCTATGGACTTGCCCCGCAAGCCTGGATGTTCTATGTCATTCCCTTTTTGGGCGCGTTTGGCGCGATCTCGCAGCCCAGCGCCCAATCGATGATCACCAAAGGTGTCCAGGCCAATGAACAGGGCGCGGTACAGGGAGCCATTGCCAGCCTCACGAGCCTCACCGGCATTGTCGGGCCCATTATTTCAACCTACAGCTTCCGCTACTTTATTAGCGACGCAGCCCCCTTTTTATTGCCGGGTGCGCCCTTCTTTGTAGGAACTATCCTCATGGCGTTCGCCGCCCTTTTTGCCATGCGCACTTTTGCGCGGTTTGCCGCTGCCAACACAACCAGCGCGCCAACACAATAGCCCGCCTCATCTACTATCCACCAACCCGCGGCTACGTTGCCCATCAGAGAGTTGCCAATCAGAGAGATGATACCAGATGCAAGTTCACTTTTCTGCCAGCCTGACTTCAGGCGATGTGAAACGACACATTCCCCATCCCTTTACGGTGCCAGCGGAGTGCAGCCGGTTGACCATACGGCTGCACTATGCCCCACGCAGTGTCGGCGGGTTAACCAACCTGCTCACCCTAACCCTCTTTGACCCAACGGGCTTTCGCGGCGCGGGCCATCGGGGAGGAGATACCCACGACGTTGTGCTAACCCCAACCACGGCCACGCGCGGCTATCTCGTCGGTTCCTTGCCACCCGGCGAGTGGACAGTGCAGCTCGACACCCACATGGTGCTGCCGGGGGAGCCAGTCCACTATACGCTTACCATCACGGCAGAGCGCGACACAACCGTGGCAGCAGCCCCAGCCGTGCGCCCGACGCCCGATTTTTCGCGCGTCATTAACGCCAAGCCCGGTTGGTATCGCGGCGATCTACATTGCCACACCGACCATTCTGATGCGAGTTGGTCAACCGCAGCCTTGGTCGCCGAGGCCCGTCGCCAGCGCTTTGACTTTATTGCCCTCACCGATCACAACACGGTGAGCCCCCTGGCCGAAATGGCAGCCCTGGCTGGGGATGGACTCTTGACCATGGGCGGTCAAGAGCTGACCACTTTCTGGGGCCATGCGGTCTGTCTGGGCGCGTATGATTGGCTCGATTGGCGGGTTGATCGCGCTGGGGTTGGCATGGCAGCCATTGCGGAAGAACGCTATGGTCAGCAGCAACTTTACATTATCGCCCACCCCTACGCCATCGGTGACCCCTACTGCACCGGCTGTCGTTGGCTCTACACCGATATGATGCCCGGCACGGCGCGGCTGGTCGAAATTTGGAATGGGCCGTGGTTTGGCGGCCACCCACTGGAGCATAATCAAAACGAGGATGGCCTTGGGCTCTACTATCGCTGGCTCAATGAAGGCCATAAATTGGTCGCCACTGCGGGCAGTGACGCCCATGGGCCGAAAGGCTATCAAGGGGGGGTCGGCGCTAATATTGTCTATGCGCAGGAGTTATCGACCCAAGGCATTCTACAAGCGCTGGCTCAAGGACACCTCTATCTCAGCACGGGGCCGCTGCTTCAGCTCGAAGCAGTGAACGCCGACGGCGAACGCGCGATGATGGGTGACAGATTGGGCAGAAGGGGAGAGCAGTTCACGGTCACCGTCCAGTGGGCGGATCTGCCAGCACCCGCGACCTTGCGTCTCCTTGTCAATGGGGCGGTGCAAGAACGCCAATCAGTCGATGCGCCTGGTGCAGTCACTTGGCGCTTGCCAGCCTATGGCACCCGGTGGTGTACCGCCGAACTACGCGGAGCCGATGATGCAATGCTTGCCGTTACGAACCCGATCTTTTGGGGGTAAAGTGATTTCATCCCAATCCGGTCAGGTTGGAGGAAAAACAGCCATTGGATTTAACCAACCGCTTTGGGGTAAGGATTCCAACCGCCGAATCCTTACCCCAAAACAACGTCTATACGCTGTGCCAGGCGGTTTTATTCACCGCCAAACAATTGCCCTAGATTCAGATTGGTGCCACCACTAGCACCACTGCCACCGACTTGGGGCATATACTGGCCAATCTTCTGGGCTAACTTCGTGAGTGGCATCGATTGGAGGTATACAGTCCCTGGTCCGCGCAAGGTGGCAAGAAAAAGCCCCTCCCCGCCCAGTAAGATGTTCTTGAAGCCCTTGATGATCTCTACATCAAAGTCAACCGTCGGCTCAAACATCGCAACATGCCCGGTATCAACGCGTAGCACTTCACCAGGGGCCAATCGCTTTTCTACGATCTCCCCATCAAAGTTGACAAAAGCCTGGCCCGGGCCGGTTAACTTTTGGAGGATGAACCCTTCCCCACCAAAAAGACCTGCGCCCAGCCGCTTCCGAAAGTGCATATCGACCTCTACACTCTTCTCCGCGCACATGAACGAGTCTTTCTGTACAATCATCTGCTGTCCATTTGCCAAATTTAGGGGAACAATTTTGCCAGGAAACTCAGAGGCAAAGGCCACCTCACCGACCCCTTGGTTTACATAGTAATCTACAATAAAGAGTGATTCGCCGGAGAGGGCTCGTCGGAACATGCGCCCTAGTCCCCCGCCGGTGTTTGTCTCCATCTCGATGCGGTCGGTCATCCAACTCATCCCACCCGACGAAGAGTAGATGCGCTGACCAGGAGTCAAATTTACCAGCAGCACAGGCAACAGCGTCCCTTCAATCCGATAATCAACGGCCATATAACTCTCCTCTTTTTGCTTTGTAGCTGAGTCGACAATTCAAGGCGATTGTCATTTACGCTGGAACAATACGTTCAAAAGAAGCATAACGTTTCGCCGTCCCCTCGGTTGACGCGCTTGCAGACATTGGCAATGCCCACAAAGAAAGCCAACGCGCGGGGAAAGATGTCCAGAATACTTAGCTTCTGTATCCACGCGCTGCGTTGTTTTCTCATCCTATCTCACATGAGTTAGGATCTTCCTAAAGGGCCTAGATCAGCAGGAGCACAACTGCAACACAGAGCAGAAAGGATGCGTGTTCGTGAACAGAGAGAAGACGACCGCCGCGCAGTCAGCAACCGCTGGGGTGGTGGACAAGACGGATGTCCGACAAGCAGCCGTTACGATCTTTCGGCAGGTTCCCTACCTACGTGACCTTCCCCTCATCGTCTTACAAGAGCTGATTGCCGTAGCAACCTGTTATCAATGCGCAGCCAGCACCATGATCTTTGGCGAAGGAGAGCCCACGGCTGGTCTTTATATCATTGAAACAGGTAAGGTTAAGGTGAGTCGGTTTGCGCTTGACGGTCGCGAACATATTCTCAATATTTTTGGCGACGGTGATACCTTCAATGCGGTCAGCGCCTTGGACGGCGGCCCTAATCCCGCTACGGCTACAGCATTCAGTGATGTCACGCTCTGGCAAATTAGGCGTGACAAGCTGGCCCAAGTCGCCAAACGGCATCCGGCCTTAGCCTGGTCCCTGATGGAAAACATGGCTTCACACACCCGCTACCTAGTCGGCTTGGTGGAAAATTTGGCAACACGTACCGTCAAAGGTCGTCTGGCCCATCTTTTATTGGCACAAGCAGAAGCGAACCAAGGAAACGCGCTCCCCCGCTATCTGACACACGAGGAGATGGCTAGCCGCTTGGGAACCGTACGCGAGATGGTCGGTCGCGCCATCCATAGCCTAACAGCCGCGGAGATCATTAAAATAGAACGCCACCAGATCATCATTTTAGATCGAGAACGGCTGGCCGCAGAGATCCAATCATCCTGAGCAGAGACAGGCGCTTCGTCAAAAGCTAAAGACGGGATGATGAGACATAAGTCGCAGCGTGATCAGCAGGAGCCCGGTAAACTAGTCTGCATAACCCGACATCTTGTATCCGATTGGCGTTGAGGTCACCCAAGCGCGAACGGGGGGAGCCGATGGAACCATTACCGATCATTCACCTAGCTTTATGTGTTGGCTGCCACCGGTGTATAGATAGTTGTCCAACACAGGCGTTGGCACAGATCGCTGGCAAAGCGCGGTTGGCTTACCCTGAGCGCTGTACCTACTGTCTAGCCTGTGAGAATATCTGCCCAGAGGCAGCGATTGAACTACCTTTTCTGATCGTATTTGCCACTGGTGAAAGCGCAACCTTTCCATGAGAAGAAGACCGATGGACCAGTCAGCACCGCGCCTCCCCTATTTGATTTTCGCCGTCCTTGCCCTCCTGTTGGCACTGTGGGCAGGGCTCGTTCGCATGGGTTGGCCCTGGCCTGTCATCCACCCCACGCTGCCCATGGCCCATGGTCCCCTCATGATTGGGGGGTTTTTAGGGACCCTTATCAGCCTGGAGCGGGCCATTGCCGTACAACGCCGCTGGGCCTATAGCGCGCCGCTAGCGACAAGCCTAGGCGCGGCCTTGATCGCGCTGGGCATAACAGATGGGGCTGGACAGCTTTTGATCACGCTAGGTAGTATTTTGCTCCTGCTCACCATGATCCAGATCCTACGGATTCATGTCACCTTACATACCGGTGTGATGATTGCCGGTGTCGGCTGCTGGCTGGTGGGCAACCTATTCTGGGGAATGGGGCAGGCGGTGCCGGGGGTGCTGGCCTGGTGGATTGGCTTTCCACTGTTGACCGTCGCTGGTGAGCGATTGGAATTAGGCCGTTTCCTCCAGCTGCCCCCACGAACGACAACGGCATTTCTTGGTTGTGTGGCTCTTTTCTTATTAGGTGCGATTGTAGCGACCATCGAATACACGATCGGAATGCGCCTAGTGGGTGTGGCTATGCTCCTCCTCGCCCTTTGGTTGTTACGCTATGACATTGCCAGCCGGCGGCTCAAAGCGGGTGGTCAGGCCCGCTTTATTGCCATCAGTTTGCTTTCTGGCTATGGTTGGCTGGCCTTTGGCGGGGTTCTCTTAGCCGGGTATGGTGGTCTAGCGGCTGGTCCGTTGTATGATGCACTCATTCATGCCATTTTCTTGGGCTTTGTCTTTACCATGATCTTTGCCCATGCGCCGATTATCTTCCCGGCAGTCTTGCAACGCACGTTTCACTACACACCGTTGCTATACAGTCACCTTGTGTTACTGCATATCACCTTACTAGTACGCGTCGCGGGTGATCTACTACTCTGGTGGCCTGGTCGGCAGTGGGGTGGTTTGCTCAATGCGGTCGTGCTCCTTCTCTTTTTGGGTAACACCGTGGCTTCTATTCGTAAACGATCATAAGAAGGCTTTCGTTCGATGCCGTCCATCACGCGTCTCTTCCTAAAAACCGCGCTCTTCTGTTTTGTCGCTGCACTGCTTTGTGGCCTGCTCCTGGCGTTGCGTCCGTTGGTGGCAATGCCTGCCTTTGTTGCAGGGCTAACACCGGTTTATTTTCACCTTTTTATGGTCGGCTGGGTTACACAGATGATTATCGGGGTTGCCATTTGGATGTTTCCCAAACATACCAAAGAGCAGCCGCGGGGTTCCGAAGGGCTGGCGTGGAGCACCTATCTCCTTCTCAACAGTGGTTTGCTCTTACGCACGCTTGCGGAACCCCTGCTCATGGTCGATCCGTGGCCCATCTGGCGGTGGCTCTTGGTAAGCTCGGCCTTGTTACAATGGCTAGGTGGCCTTACCTTTGTGGTCAACAGTTGGCCACGGATCAAGGAACGCTAAGATGCCCCGTCTCACTGTCTATTTCATCCGAGCTGCCTTGATCTATCTGCTCCTAGGCTTTACCTTGGGCGGATTGCTGCTTTGGCAGAAGGGAATGTCGCTTCACCCGGCGATTTGGCAGCTCCTGCCAGCACATATGGAGTTCCTCCTGCTGGGCTGGACTGTGCAACTTGTCTTCGGGACGGCCTACTGGATCTTGCCGCGCTTTCATAATCAACGGCGCAGGCAAGCATTGGCTTGGCTGAGTTTTGTTCTGCTCAATGGTGGGATTGGCTTGGTGGTCATCGGTAGCTGGCCGGGGTCCCCCCAACCCATGCAACTGATGGGGCGGCTCTTAGAGTTCGCGAGTATTGTACTCTTTGCGGCCCATGCTTGGCCGCGTATCAAGCCCATTAGCGACTTTCTGTAAGCTTGTAGCTTATATTCGTACGCTCATGATAAAACGTCTACTAACCGTCGTACTCTTCGCTTTGGCATTGGCCGCTGGCACCGGTGTCCTATTGCGCTTTGGGATCGTCCAGGGGATGCCGCGTTGGGCGGCCAACTTTAGTGCCGTTCGGCACGCCCACAGCCACCTTATGTACTTTGGCTGGGTCACCCTGGGGCTGATGGCCTTGATCTGGCATTTCCTTCCCACGCTAACGGGAAAGCCATGGCCGCGGTTTGTTGGCATACAACTAGGGGCGAGCACTGTGTTGGCGCTGCTTAGCTTTCCCGCGTTTTGGTCGAATGGATATGGGTTAACCCAACTCGGTTCGCTGGCATTACCACTTGGCGCAATGATTTCCGGGCTCAACGGACTCCTGTGGCTCTTCTTTGCAGCCCTCTATTACTATGCGACTTGGCACCTACCAGTACGCCCACTGCCCATTCAATTGTGGGATTGGGCGATCCTCTTGCTCCTGGTAGCTTTTGGTGGCGCACTAGGGTTTGTTGGGCTCGTGGTAACGGATCAGGGAAATCCTGCGCTCCAGCAGATCTTGCTCCATCTTTTTCTCGATCTCTGTGCTATGGGCTGGTTTACCGTTGCGCTACTCGGTGTGCTTTGGGCCTGGCTAGGACCTGCCCGGCAACCTGATCACTGGCTGCCCACCCAAAGTTTAGCAATTTGCTTAATGCCGACTTTCCTCCTGGGTACCTCACCGTTGGCACTAACGGATACCCTCTTTTGGATAGCGGCATTGGCTAATGTAGGCGCAGCGTTGCTATTGGCTTGGCATCTGTACGCTTTGTGGGTACGCCGTCGCCACTTGCCGCCGCTCGTCTCTTTTGGCTTGCTCATCCTGGGTGTCCACCTGGGCAGTGCGCTGTTTGTCCTGTGGCCTGGCTTTTGGCAATGGAGCAGTGGCACTCAACTGCGCATCTTTTTCTTACACAATTTTCTATTGGGCTGGATCAGCAGCGGGTTGCTGGGGATTATTCTGGCAATCGGGGTGCCGTTGCAGCGCACAATCGAGCGAACCATTGTGGCGATCTGGAGTAGCAGCATCGTCATCATGTTATTGGCGCTAGCAGGGATTGGACTTATCCCATTTTTGCCGGTGCCGCCAATTACTTTATTCTGGCTAGCGGCATGGAGTAGCATAGCCCCAGCGCTAGTCGCCCTGTGGGCCCTGCTTCAATCTTTGGTCAAGGGAACCGCCCAAGCTGAATCACCTATTTGAAAGAAACGGAGAATCATATGTACCCTTTCGATTTACACCAACTGGCTCACTTTCATGCGGACAAACCCCACATCCAAGTGATCGCGCGCTCGGGGCACGCCCGGCAGATCCTATTTGCCTTTCGAGCGGGACAAGGACTACGTGAGCACACAACCAGTAGTCAGATTGCAGTACAAGTGATCTCTGGGCAGTTATGCTTTACAGCCGCCCATGAAAGCAGCACGGTCACCCCTGGACAGCTTCTCCTGCTGGAAGGGGATATTCCCCACAGTGTATACGCAGAAAGTGACACAATCATGCTTTTAACCATGACACCCGATCCGCAGCACCATTCCCTATCGGCTGAATTGTTCGACAAAATTGAGCCATTGGTCAACCTTATAGTGTAGTATTTTTACGGCAATGCAGCTTCTCAAAATTATCGAATTCTGGCATCAACTATGCTGACGCGTCTGTACTACCAGATGGCGGCAACAGAAAAGTGGCGGGTTGGTCGGGCGGGATGTTGAGCATCGTGAGAAACTGCCGAGTCAGGTGGGTCAGTAAGGGGGTTGGGTCGGTCTCTGGCAACGGAATCTGACCACCTGCGGTTGAGCCATGGCCGCCCGCCGTGCCATGTTGGCCCACAATGCTTCGCGCCAACTGCCCTGCCCCTTGTTTGTTACGTGTACGAATCGAAAAATAGATCGTCTCCTTGAAGATCCCCACACAGAGCACCCACCGACAATCCTGCACGCGCAGAAGCAGATCGGCCATATCGGCGGTTAGATCGGGGTAGGGCAGGGTGCCCAAATTCGCGACAGTGACATCCTGGTAGCGTTGAGCAGAATGGAGCGTATCGGCCAAACTTTTGAAATAGGCAGGTGTCAGTTGAGCATGCTCAAAGCGAAAGGCTGCTTCTAGATCGGCTTTCGGCAATAAATAGCAAAAGGCGTCGCGATCATGGGTCGTAGCGCTGCGCATGAGATCCAGCGTATCCGTTTTGATTCCATAGAAGAGGGCCGTAGCCAGTTGGGGTGTCAGAGGCAGTTCGGCAGCCTGGAGATATTCAACCAAGAGCGTTGACGACGCCCCGATGGCAGGCCGCACATCAGCAAAACGGGCTTTAGCCGAATTTTCGTTCCAGAGATGATGGTCAATCACAATCGCCAGATTCGTCGCCGTGGTGATGGGATTATTACCCGCGCTGGGTTGTGTATCGACCAGCGCCACGGCATCACTAGTGCGCAGGTCAGCCGCGGTGAGGCGTTGCAATGGTGAGCCAAGATAACGCACCAGGGCGCGATTTTCAGCCCGCCCGATCATCCCTTTGTAGGCAATCGTTGTCGGCAGTTGGAGGCGCTGCTCGACAAGATAGCGCAGCGCCAGAGCGGCGGCAATGGCATCGGGATCAGGATTGTTATGGGGCAGAATGAGCAGATGGTTGACACCGGCCACGGCGGCCAAAAGCTGTTGTAATCTAGCCTGCGTTTCGTCCATACACTAACCATAGCGCCGTCTACCAAAGGCTGTCTGTAATTCTCCTTGCCAGCGCGACGATTCGTGGACAACCAAAGAGCTGCCAGATTCTGCAAATCGGACAGCTCAATGCACGGTGGTAGAAGTTACGCACTTGGACCAGACCTGACAGGTTTTCCAAACCTGTCAGGTCTCTGGTCACGCCGATCAACTGCGTAACTTCTAGGTGGGTTAAACAGGCTGAAGCCCTGTGGCTGCTAGAAGAAGCCCCGCTGAAGCGGGCTTGAGCCGGCGTTGTTCCTAGCCCGGTGGCTTTCGGGCGCCGTTTTACTTCTTTTTCGTGGGCCGGTTAACACTCACGGCAATCTCTAACTTGCTGCCTTTGGGGGGCGTTTTGCGTTGGCTCGGCGCTTCGGCTTCCACGGGAAAGAGTTCCAAGTTTTGCAAAGGTACTGGCTTTTCCGATGCACCCTTTGCTTGAGCGGGTGCTGGCACCGCGGCTTGGTCTGGCAAGGAGTTGTCATGCGTCTCTTTGGCCGCGCCTTGGCGGGCGGCTTGGCGTGGCTCGGGGCCAGCCTTCGTCAGCGCGGTCGCCGGTGGTGCCGTCAACTGGAGTTGACTCGGCGGGGTTGGCGGCACTCGTGCCGGTTTGGCGGCTTTGGGACGTGGTGTGGCCGTGGTCGGTTCGTCGGCTGGCGTCTTGGCTGGCCCTTTTGTCGGCGAAGCCAATTCAGCCTTTGGCGGACGCGCGGTAGCTGGCTTATTTACCGCACGCTCTTCTGCCGCGGCCCGCTGGACACGCGTCGTTCGGGCGGGCGCGCCATGTTGGACAGCGGTGTCAGCACGCGTCACGGGCAGCGCAGCGGGGGCAGCGTTGACCGTGAGCGGCGTGGCAGCAGTCGCGCGCGGGCGACGGGCTGGTGGTGCGCTGGCGTCGGCTTGGGTTCTTGGGGCCGTAGCCCGCTCCGCATTCGGCGTCAGTGTCATCTCATGGGCAGGCGCTTGGGCTAGTTCTTTAACGGCTTCTTTGCCCACTTCTTTGCCCACTTCCTGGGGTGGTGCAGTGGTGGTGCGCGCCACGGTCGTTACGGGAGTTGCCTCAGCTGTGACAAAATTGCGTTTTTTCGGGGCGACAGCCGGTGCGGAGACCGCGGATGGTTCTGCAACAGGGTCAGTAGGCGTTGGTTTACGGCTGCTGGCGGCATTGACCATTGCCGGTGTAACTGGCTTGGGCGCGCCGACGGGGGTCGGTGGCTTGGGGGGCGGTGTCTTCGTGGGGGGTGGTGACGATGGTGGTGACGCTGCGCCGGTGTCAGGCGACGAGGTCACTTTGTCCAGCAGCCGTTTGATCCCAACGATCCGTTCAGTACTTTGCAGCTCAACGATCTGTTTGCCCTGAACGCCACGCCCCATGGTGGGAATTTCAGCTAAGCTGACACTCTTAACGGCCCCTTTCTGGGTGCTGATCAGCAGGGGCGTTTCGGGGTCAAGCGCGGTCGGCAGCACCAACGCCGTGGCCACCTCCCCCGTCCGTGGGGTAGGTTTGTGGGTCACAATACCACTGCCATTGCGGCCTTGGCGGCTATAGTCACTTAGCAAAGATTGTTTGCCATAGCCTTGGCTGGTCAAGGTAACGAGGGAGCCCGCGGGCTCAACAAGCCCAGCATAGACGACCGTATCTTTGGTCGCCAGTTTGATGCCCCCAACCCCAGCCGCGGCCAAGCCCATGCTCCGTACATCCTCTTCGCCAAAGCGGATTGATTGGCCGGTGGCGCTTACCAAGAGGATCTCGGCGGTGCCAACGGTGGGCAGAACCCAGCGCAGAGCATCTTTCTCATCGACGTTGACTACCACAAAATCCGGCGTGACTGGGGCAAGGAAATCGGCGATGGTCACCCGTTTAACCATCCCCTGCTCCGTCGCGCAGAAGAGGTAGTTCGCCACTTGCTTCTCTGGCTCACGGGGCAAGGTGATCGCCGCGGTGACGGTATCGCGGCGGGTAAAGCTACAGAGATCCGAGAGGTGTTTGGGATTGCCATCTTGGGGGATCTCGTGCACCGAGAGGCGCGCGCAGCGGCCATCCTTGGTAAAGAGATAGAGCCAATCGCGCGTGTTGGCGGTGAGAAGGGCCACTTGCCCCCCTTTGCCCAACTGGCGCAGGGCCGTCGCCGTGGGTTTATCCACCACATCTTGGCGCATGAGATCGCCATTGGTGTTGACGGCCACCCACACATCTTGTTGGGGCAAAAGATCGGTGGTCGTCAGCGTGCCTTTGGTGCGCTCGACAATCTGCGTACGCCGGGCGTCGGCATACTTTTCGCGCAGGGCCAGCAGCTCTTCTTTGATCACGGCGAGGATCTTCGCGGGATCGGCCAACAGCTCCTCCAGATATTTGATCCGCTTCTTGAGCTCGTCAAACTCTTCTTTGAGCTTCTTGCGTTCCAAGGCCGCCAAACGGCGTAGCTGCATGTCCAGAATCGCTTGCGCCTGCACTTCGGTAAATTTGAAGTTCTTCATCAAGTTGGCGCGCGCCGTATCGACATTCTGGCTACGACGGATCGTGTCGATCACCTCGTCCAAAATATCCAGGGCTTGTAGCAACCCTTCGACAATATGGGCACGCGCCTTGGCTTTGGCTAGCTCAAATTCTGAGCGGCGGCGCACAATCTCTTCCCGGTGGAGGATAAAGAGGTGAAGGGCGCGTTTCAGGCTCAACAACCGTGGCTGACCATCGACCAATGCCAGCAATTGCATACCAAAGGTCTGTTGCAGGGGCGTATACTTAAAGAGATCACTGAGCACGGCTTTCGGATCGGCGTTACGATTCAGCTCGATCACAATGCGCATGCCGGTGCGGTCACTCTCATCGCGGAGGTCGGTCAGCCCTTCCAATTTTCCATCGCGCGCCAACGAAGCGATCCGTTCAATGAGCGCGGTCTTGTTGGTTTGGTAGGGCAACTCCGTCACTACAATGCGCATCCGGCCACGGCTCATCTCTTCGAAGTGGGCCTTGGCCTGGAGGATCAGGCGCGATTTGCCAACCGCGTAGCCTTGGGCGATGGCGTCGGTATGTTCATCGACTTTGTCTTCGCGGTAGCGATAGAGAATACCACCGGTGGGAAAGTCTGGCCCTTTGACAAATGCCATCAACTGCTCTACGGTGATCTCATCCACCGCGTGATAGTTGTCAATCAGATAGGCCAGTGCATCGACAATTTCGCCCAAGTTGTGGGGTGGCACATTGGTGGCCATGCCAACCGCAATCCCACTGGCCCCATTGACCAATAGATTGGGCAGCGCCGCGGGCAAAATATCTGGCTCGCGCAGGGTGTTGTCAAAATTAGCATGCCAACCCACGGTATCGCGGTCGAGATCTTCGAGGACGCGATCGCTAATTTCGGCGAGCCGCGCTTCGGTATAGCGCATGGCCGCGGCGTTGTCACCATCAATACTGCCAAAGTTGCCCTGACCATCGATCAGGGGATAGCGCAGGCTAAAATCCTGGGCCATGCGCACCATGGCATCGTAAACGGCCACATCACCATGAGGGTGATATTTACCGAGCACTTCCCCGACAATACGCGCACTTTTTTTGTGGGATTTATCGTGGGTTAGGCTCAGGTCATGGTACATTGCATAAAGGATGCGCCGGTGGACAGGCTTGAGCCCATCGCGCACATCGGGCAGGGCACGCGCCACGATGACACTCATGGCATAGTCGAGATAGGCCGTCTGCATCTCGCCGACAATATCGGCGGCGCGTACCTGGCCGGCTCCCTCTGGAGAAGCGAGAACGGCACCATTGCCATTGACGCCGTTCCCTGCTGCGCTGGCTTCGCCAGCACCATTGGTATTGATCATCGTATCCGTCGTTCCGTTATTGGTGCTCATTCCTCAACCCGCTTGATAGAACAAAGGTTCTGCATTCACCAGTATACCCCGAAAGCAGTGATTTGTCCAGTGAAGAGGAGAAGTGTGGGGTTATTGGATTCATGGAAATTGGACCGCGGAAACATGGGCCATCTGAAAGCAGACGGTAGATCGCTTACAGCAGATTATTGGGGAGCAGCGCGCGCCGGTGCGCATGTTGCAAATGCCGGTTTATGAGTTTGCCGTATAACCGTGCTACGCAATGATAATGATTCAAGCATTGCATAGCACGCGTGAGTGGCTAGGGTAGCCCACTCACGCGCCGCAAGTGACACGGCTGAGCTGGCCAAGACAAGCTTTAGGCGAGGGTATTTACATTATTGAGATCTTCAAAAGCCTGGGTTAAACGGGCCTTGAAGGTCTTTTCGCCAGCCCGCAGCCAAGTGCGGGGATCATAGTAGCTCTTGTTCGGTTCGTCGGGCCCTTCGGGGTTGCCAAGTTGCCCTTGCAGATAGGCTTCGTTGGTTTTATAGTAGCCGCGGACACCATCCCAAAAAGCCCACTGGAGATCGGTGTCAATATTCATCTTGATCACCCCATAGGAGATGGCTTCACGGATCTGTTCGAGGGGCGAGCCGGAACCGCCATGAAAGACAAAGTGGATCGGCTTGGGTGCTGTATGCAGATGCTGCTCGACATAGCGCTGCGAATTGTCCAAGATTTCGGGGCGCAACTTGACGTTACCAGGGCTGTAGACACCGTGGACATTGCCAAAGGCCGCGGCAATGGTAAAGCGATCGCTAACCTTCATCAGCTCTGCATAGGCGTAGGCCACTTCTTCCGGCTGCGTATAGAGGCGCGCATTGTCCGCGCCGCTGTTATCCACGCCATCTTCCTCACCCCCTGTAATGCCTAGCTCAAATTCAAGGGTCATGCCTAGCTTGCTCATGCGCTCTAGGTAGCGTTTGCAAATTTCGATATTTTCGTGGAGGGGCTCTTCCGAGAGATCAAGCATGTGGGAGCTGAACAGGGGGACGCCATGGCTTTGGTAATATTTTTCACCGGCGTCAAGCAGACCATCCAGCCAGGGCAGTAACTTGTGAGCACAGTGATCGGTATGCACCAATACCCGCGCATCATAGGCGGCGGCTAGTTGATGGACATGTTGGGCACCCGCAATCGCACCAACAATCGCGGCCCGCTGTTGATCATTCTTCAAGCCCTTGCCAGCCATAAAGGCCGCACCGCCGTTGGAAAACTGAATAATCACCGGCGCATGGCAATCACGCGCTGTCTCTAGCACCGCGTTGATGGTGTTCGAGTTAGTACAGTTGACGGCGGGTAGCGCAAAGCCTTGCGCTTTTGCCAACGAAAAGACAGTTTCTACTTGATCGCCGGTCAGTACACCGACAGGTAAGGCAGCGATAGACATGCCGTTCTCCTTGTGACGTTTGATAAAATGGGTGTTACTCATCCATGGAAGTGTGCCGAGAAGAACTGCCGCGCCAGATAAGCTGAAGCAAGCACTGATATAGATGAGCGAGAGGCTGTTATCGCTGGGGACGCACCTCCCGGTTGACGGTCATTGTCAATCTGCCGAATAACAGCTTAGCAACTTTATGCGTGGAGGTCTGTTCCAAAGCAGGCCAACGTGACAACAGCATCCTGCAGCCGACCTATGGCTTGGCTCCGATGATAGCGCCTCCATCTAGGTGACTTTATGTCATTCGCCATAAAAACGCAAAACAGCGACCCCGTCGATCACGCAGTCGCTGAGCAAGGCCAAACTTGTCAGGTTTATAAAACCTGACAAGTTTCATCTGACAGTCTACCCGTGGGATGGTACGGGCGCAATATCGATTTCAGCATGATCGGTGCCTTGATATTGGGGTGGCGGTCCGGTCACCAATGCTTTGACCACTTTATCCGACGACTCCCAATATTCAGCCTTCTCGACCCGTATCTTGAGGAGGGCCAAGGTGGGATCATCGAGCCCATCGGGGAACCACGCCTTAAAGTTCTGGTGCCATAACGCTTTGAGCGTTTCGGGGTCACGGACCACTTGGGCCTGGCCGGAAACCGAGATATAGCGCTCGTTTTTGGGCTCGACATAACTGACATTGACCTGCTGCTCTTGACGCACCTCGTCTACTTTGGCGTCGTCCACACTGGTAAAGAACCAGAGATCGCCCTCAAATTCCACCTCTTGTGTCGCCATGGGTCGGCTGCGCAACGTGCCATCTTCATCAACTGTCGTCAACATAGCAACATGAATATCGTCAATTAGCTCACCTAGTTTTTCAATGGCATGATGATCGACATTGTGAGCACCATTTTGGTTATTCTTAGGTTCCATCATTCGTCCTTCCCTCCTTCGCATGTATGGTTGTCCTACCGCATATGGGCTTGCCTCTACAATAGCAATGGGTGCGCCCAGCGTATATAGGAAAAGAGAGAAGAAATAGGTACAGATCAGGTACAACTTTGGAGCGGGTGGTCGTGCCCTACCGATAGATGAGTTTGTGGTACAAGAAGCAGTGACAGATAATAAACTTCTGTTTAGCATAAAGATTTTGGAAAAAGGAGCCACCGATGATTGACTTTACGCTGGTAGCAAACGGGACGAAAAAGCTTAGCGAGTTAGCCGAGACGGTTGGTCTAGAAGAGTTGCAAGAAACCACCAACGCCCAAATTGATGAAATGGTGGTGCTGATCCGTAACTTGAGCGATTCAGAGGTCTGCTTTGTGGCAGCCGACCCCGAGGCAGAGGGAGGGATCGGCTGGAATGTAGGACACTTAATCGCCCATGTCACCGCGTCGAGCGAGGAGAATGCGGCGGTCAGTTCGATTCTGGCACGCGGGATCGATTACCCTTTTGAGCCACGTCTCCGTTCTGAAGTCGATTGGCAAACGCTCACCACCACCGCATTATGTCTTCAGCGCTTGGAAGAAAGTCGCCGCATACGGTTGGCCTATCTGAATGCTTGGCCGGATCAGCCGCGGCTCGACCGCTATCGTGCGCTGCCCGACGCTTTTGCAGCCATGGTAGGGCCGCTGAATGCCGTTGGTTCTGGCCTCTTGGGCTTGGTACATGAAGTTGGTCAATTCGCTCAGCTACGCGATATTATTGCGCAGGCGCGACAGGCTGCAGCATAGGGAAGGGCAGTCTGGTTTGGCAAACCGGACTGCCCTTCCCTACTTATAGGAGTTACGCACGTAGACCAGCCCTGACAGGTTTTCCAAACCTGTCAGGGCTCTGGTCGTACCAACCAACTGCGTAACTTCTATACTTAATAACGCGATTTAATAACGCGACGGCACGTACAGCTCCTGTGGCAGCACTTTCCGTTCATAGTCTTGATGATAGACCCGTTCCGGCAGCACAATGGATTCGTGCTCGACTTCGGTATAGGGAACCTGATCGAGCAGATGGCGGATGCAGTTCAGCCGTGCCCGTTTTTTGTCATTGCCTTCCACAATAAACCAGGGGGCTTCGGGGATATTGGTGCGGGCCAACATCTCTTCTTTCGCTTTGGTATACTCCTCCCACCGCACGCGCGATTGGAGATCCATCGGGCTTAATTTCCACTGTTTGAGCGGATCGTGGATGCGCATGAGAAAGCGCAGTTGCTGTTCTTCGTCGGTGATCGAGAACCAATATTTGATCAGCCGAATCCCCGAGCGGACTAACATGCGCTCAAAGTCGGGGACATCTTGAAAGAATTGTTCGATCTGAACCGGTGTTGCAAAACCCATCACCCGTTCTACCCCAGCACGGTTATACCACGAGCGGTCAAAGAGGACAATTTCGCCACCCGCGGGCAAATGGGGTACATAGCGCTGGAAATACCACTGTGTCTGTTCCCGATCACTAGGCTTGGCCAGGGCCACCACGCGACAGACCCGCGGGTTGAGCCGCTGGGTAATACGCTTGATCACGCCCCCCTTGCCAGCTGAGTCGCGCCCTTCAAAGATCACGACGATCTTCTCATTTCTGGCCTGCACCCAATCTTGCAATTTGATTAGTTCAGCTTGCAGCTTCAATAACTCGCGGAAATAAACTTTCCGTTCAATCGTTTCTGGATGCTTCTCTTTGTAAATCCGCCGGAGTTCCTGGGAAAGCGCGGGCTCGGAAAGCTCTAATTCATAATCTTCATCCAACGTGTCCGCTAACTCCGCTTCCAACCAATCCGCGCTGGACAAAGAAGCATTCTGCCGTGTATCATCAACCTCATTATGTGCGGTATTCATTCATT
This sequence comes from Caldilineaceae bacterium, assembly GCA_019637645.1. Next base: position 32,504 of record JAHBVH010000035.1, on the reverse strand, counting down.
GTTCCCAATCTGTGGTGGCATACGTCTGCCATCGTTCTAGTTTGACCAACACTAGTGTAGCAAAAACAGATTAAAGCAGCGTTAAAATTTACCCGCATTGGACAAGCGTTGGGCGATAATGGCGGTATCAAACCTACGGCACGAATCTCACAAGACAATGCCCAGACAAAACCGTGTAACACCTTTTGGCACGATCATTGCCACCACGGCGCGCGGCACGCTCATGGGCAACCGTGGGTGTTTGCACGACAACCAAGGTAATCTCCGCCGCGCCTACCAAAACAAGCGCTGGATCAGCTGTCTGCTCGACTTTAAGCAGCGCCGCCGCACCGTGATGGCCCCTGGCCAATACACCGAGTTGTTCTTTCTTGATGAGGCAACCGCATTGGCGGCAGGTCATCGCCCTTGCGCCGAGTGTCAACGCGAACGCTTTCAAGCCTTTCGGACCGCGTGGGCAACTGCCAACTTTCCTCTCGTCCACATGCTGACACCCCCAGCCGCAATGATCGATCATCTTTTGCACAGTGAACGCCTTGCTCCTGCAGCACGCCCCATCCTGTCCACCAGCCAGATCGAGCAACTGCCCAGTGGTAGCTTTATTCAGCCTATTGGCGACGAAGATGCTTACCTTGTCTGGCAAGGCCAACTGTTGCGTTGGACTCCGTTTGGCTACACGAATTTAATCCACCTCAATTCCATTGTAACCGCTACCCTTCTAACGCCACCATCCATTATGCGCGCCTTAGCCGCTGGTTATCAACCAAAGTTAGCTATGGCATTGGATGCCAGCGAGTAGGCAGCCGCCCCAACTGATCCGCCCAATATTTAGGGCATGTTACCGATAGAACAAGGGCCTTTCCTGGGCAATCGGCCAGGTACGATTACCCGATCGACTAGGGGAAGAATCTACCCGGTCGATTAGCCATTTCTAGGCGATGGCCGGAAGCGCGGTACAGCCACAGCCACTATGCTAGTCACAGTAATTTTCAGTTCTGTTGGTTCGGGGGCTACACAACTTTCCTTTGGAAGCCGTGTCAATGGCCGTAATCAATCAATTTTCAGCATCGATTGGGATAACATGAACAATTCAATGACATTAACACGCACGGTCGCGGCGAGCGCCTTTGCCCAACGACAAGTGTTACTGGTGCTGCTACTAGCGCTCACGGGGGGAAGTGTCAACGCGGTGATGGTAATGGGATTTGGGGTGTTGGCTGGTGCGCAAACCGGCAACACAATCATGTTGGCCTCGGCCCTGGCCCAAGGGCAATTGGCAACGGCCATCTATGCGATCATCTCGGTCAGTGGGTATATTACCGGCGCGGCGCTGGGTGAGATCATGCTGGTCCGACAACGGGAAGATGCGCGGGGGTTATCAGCCCTGGGGCAGACCTTTCTGGCCGAGTTAGGGGCGCTCAGTTGTCTGTTAATCGGTTGGCACTGGGCCGGGACTAATTTATCCGTGGGCGCGAGTATCTCCTTTGTGACTTTGGCCGCGCTGGCCATGGGTCTGCAAAGTATAGCGGTTGTCCATCTCCGCGCTAACCCAACCACAACCTATGTCACCGGCACGTTGATGAACTTTACCACCCGGTTTGTTCGCTGGCTCAAGCTGGTTGAAACCGAACAACCGCACAAGCATAAAGCACAGGAGAGCGCAGCGCAGTTATCGTTGCAAGATGGGCCCTGGTTTCATGCCATGACCTTACTCGCCTATGGCGGATCCGCCGTAGTGGGTGGCCTCGGCTTTCTCTATTGGGCCGATCTGGTGTTACTCTTCCCGATCCTTGTCCTTGGTACAGTTATTAGTGGCGACTATTTTGTCGAACGGCTGACCAGAGAGGGAGAGAGGTAGTGGGACAGTGGAGCAGTGGGACAGTGGAGCAGTCACTGGCTCACTGCTCCACGGCCTTCATGGGCGCCATCTCACCGTGATCGTTGTCCCTGCGCCAATCTCACTCTGGATCGCTAGCATACCGCCGACGGTGTTGATCCGTTCTTGCATCATGTCAAGCCCAAAGTGATCGCCGGTTACATTAGCGGGCGCAAACCCACGGCCATCGTCGCGAATGATCAATTCGACCTGCCCCTCGCCATAGCGCAACAGAATGTCGGCTTGGGTTGCCGCGGCATGTTTCACCACATTACTCAAGGCTTCTTGCACAATACGGTAGAAGGCCACCTTGACATTAGGGAGCAAGCTGCCCGTCCCTTCGATTTGCCAGTTCACAGTAAGGCCAGAGCGGCCACTGGTGGCGTAGGCCACTTGGCGCAGCAAGCGGTCCATCTCGGTGTCAATCAGCGCGGTTGGCCGTAATTCCAAGAGCAACGTACGCATTTCGGCATGCGCCCCCCGCACGGCGCGGCGCAGTTCCTCTAATTTTGCGGCCCCTTGTTCTGGATTGATCTGCCACAGCCGCGGCAAAATATCAGCCAACATACTCGCGGAAAAGAGAGTTTGGGTCACCGAATCATGAAGGTCACGCGCGATCCGGTTGCGCTCAGCCATGGTCGCGGTGGTCAATTCCTGAATCAGTTGATTCAAGGAGGCTGAAAGGGTCGCCACTTCAGCACTGCCGGTGAGCAGCGGAATGTCTACATTGGTGTCACCTTGGCGAATCCGGTCGGCCGCGGTAGTGATCGACTGAAGCTGACGCGTCAGCCGCGTGGTCAGGAGCCAAACCACACCACTGAAGGCCAGCGCATATATGCCACCAATCGCGACAATGGACCACTGAATCCGTTGCGCCGTGCCATAGGCATCGAGCAGGGGCTGGCGCACAATGACGAGCCAGCCCAAACTGGCGTAGTGGTCGCCGGGATGAATGGGGGAAATGACAGTCAAATATTGCTCACCATCCGGCCAAGTCATCACCCCGCTACTTTCCCCATCAAGGCGGGTGGTCAACGCGGCAAGGTCCAGAGACTGTGCGCCCCACCCGGTCGGGTTTGAAAGTAGTTCACTATGCTGGGTGACAATGAACATTTCAATATGCCACTCATTATTCAGTGCTTGTTGACCGACAATCGATAAATCTTGGATCCAAGCCCAATTCAAGATCGCCCCCAGCACACCAATCAACTCTCCGGTAGGGCCAACGACTGGCGCGGCGTAGACCACAAAATAGGTCGAGCCGCTATCTGGCAACACTTGATCAAAGGTGGCAACCGGCGCAACATCCCGGCCATCGCCCACATAGGGGCCGCGGCGTCCATTCTGAAACCAAGCCTGCTCGGCAACGTTTTCTCCCTCGCCCACCCTGCCAGTCGCCGCCATCAATTCCCCGGCGGCATTGGCCATCCCGATCCACGAATAACTGGGATGGGCCCGCTGTAAAGATTCAATCGAAAGCTGGAGATAGTCGTGCGACAGGGCAGGGTCACTGAGCAAGCTATTGGCAGAGGTGGCTACCTCAATCTCACGCGCCCGCTCGGCAATGTCCCGTTCGAGCCGCTCCACCATGTCGCGGGCGATGATCACGAGCAAGGTCTGGGCGTCCTCCCGCAACTGGTCCGAAGCGATCTGTTGCATGGTCAGGCTGATCAAAGTGACCATGAGCAGGACTAGCAAGCCGAAGGTACCCCCTAGAATTAAGCGAAGGCTTGGTGCTGTAGGCGTCATAGCAGTAGACAGTAGACAGTAGACAGTAGACAGTAGACAGTAGACAGTAGACAGTAGACAGTAGACAGTCTAGGGATCTTGCCATGGGTGGGGGAAGATCACCCACGGCGATCCTACCAAGGTTCGTGGTGGCTGGCAAATCGTCCTTTGAAGCTTCGGCAAACCATTAGATAAAACCGTTGGCGTCATTAGCAATGCCGATGACGCCAACGGTTTTGGGAAGTATGAAACCGTAGTTAGCCACTCGATCCAAATAACTGCTGGCCCAATAACTGCTGGCCCAATAACTGCTGAGAGGTGGCAAACGGCGAACTGTGGTCTGGTCAAGTTTTCAAAACTTGACTGGGCTTTGGTTCTGAGTTAGATGCCGCGCCCGGCCAAAGCCGCAGGTGGCTGATTGTTATGTACCCAGCCCCGCATTTGGAAGCCCAACATGAGCATGAGCAACCCAAAGATCCAGGCATAGAGCGCAATCAACCAAACGATCCCCAACGCGCCTGCCCCAGGAAAGAAGGTGACCAACAGCCCAAAGAGAACGGAGAGGACGCCATTAGCAACCAACATCCATTCACCAGTAATCTCACGGCGCAGTTCAATTGCGGCTACGATCTCAAAGATCCCCGTTACGATGGCCCACGCGGCAATCAAATAGAGCAAAGCAAAGGTAGTTAGCCCAGGCCACAGGAAGGCAATAAAACCAGCCGCAATCCCCACCAAGCCCTCCAACAAAGTCCACCACCGCTGACCATGAGTCCGATTCATAATGGCCGCGACAACCGCAAAGAGACCATCGGCCATGGCATAGGCACCATACATCAGGACTAGCGCGGCCAAGGTGATCCCCGGCCAAAACATGGCTGACAGGCCAAAAAGGATTGCCAACACGCCACGCAGAACGACTGCCCACCAATTCTGTGCAAATTGGGTTACCATCATTTCCTCCTTGGCAGCGCTCCAAGCTGCCCTACACATCATTCGAGCAACACAATTGATTGATATTATTATGCTTGTTAGTTGCGCCGGCTCACCGCTGGCAATTCAGCTAAATGGGCCTTGTCCAGCTTTAGATAGACCCGATCTTCCTCAATCCGTTCAATCTGGTCAACCGGAATGGTGACATCATGCTGGTTCCACAAGTGGCCCTTGCGCAAGATCAAATGGGTAATCTTGTCATTCGCGGGGTTGGTTAACAGTTCATCAATGTGGCCCACCTGCCCATCTTTGGCGATCACTTGGGCACCACTGGTCACTGTCACTTCGCCGGGAGGGATCATTTCATGTTCAGCCAGCAGCTTGGCCTCTTCTGCTGCCATCTCTGGCCAGAAGGCATAGGCACCAGACATTGGTAGATCAAAATCGTCGGTTAAAGGATAGTCGCTGACCGACAGATCATCGGTTTCGACAAAGGACGTCAGCTCGACCAGCTCTTGCGCACTAAGCCGCAACGTAATATGGTTGGGCGACGCCTGTAGAATGGCGTCTAGCGGCACCAAATACTCGCCACCGATCAGCCCTTTGCCTTGCACAACGACATGGCTGACCCGCTTTGTTTGAGGATTAAGGACGACGCGCGTGGTGCGCCCGCAAACCACCTTGCCACAATAGACCGCAACATTGATTGGTACATCCATGGCTCATCTCCTCGTTTCAATCAATTCCTTCGCACCCTTTGGTAGAGGCCGTACTCCTTGCCGCGTTACCTCTCGTTACCTCTCGTTACCTATAGTGTACTCCTTTGCCGTGGCCGCCACATCAGGCGATCGGTCAACCTTGATCCTAGCGATGGGACTAATGCGGAGCCCGCGCGACAGCTTAGCCGCGCCTAGCCCATCAGCCAGGGATCACCTTGGCGGATCGCACAGCCCATTCCTAGCCCTGGCAAATGCCAACTTTCAAAATGCGGGGTTCGCGTTCCCCCTGGCAACCACGCATAAGCTTGCATCGCTGCCAGCTCTCCATTATGATAGCGTGATGATAGCACTAACCGATCTTGAAAGCTTGCCAGTGCTGGGATGGCACAAAATCTTACGTAAGCATAACAAAGGCGAACAGGGCGATAGAAGAGGGAGGGAACGATGGCGCGCGTGGCACCAATCCGTGTGATGATTGTGGATGATCAATTTATCGTGCGCAGCGGCTTGTCGAGCTTTATCACCATCTATCCCGATTTGGCCTTTGTCGGGGAGGCCGACAATGGTGCCGACGCGGTGCGCATCTGCGGCGAGCTGCGACCAGATATCATTTTAATGGATCTCATCATGCCCAAGCTGAATGGCGTGGAAGCCACCCGGCAGATCATCCAGCAATATCCTGATACGAAAATTCTGGTCCTCACCAGCTTCAAAGAGGACGATCTTGTGGAGCAGGTCCTCCAGGCGGGTGCGATTGGCTATATTCTCAAAGACATCAGCGCAGATGAGTTGGTCATGGCCATTCGCAATGTCTATGCCGGTCGCCCTACCCTAGCCCCAGAAGCGATGCGCGCCTTGCTTAAACCACACCCACCAGTCGTCACACTCCCCTTTGGGGAAGCGCTAACCCCGCGCGAGCGGGAAGTATTGGAGCTGATGATCGAAGGGCTCAGCAACCCGCAAATTGCCGACCGGCTGATCTTGAGCCTTTCGACGGTGAAATTTCATGTCAGCAGCATTCTAAGCAAGTTTCAAGCAACCACGCGCACCGAAGCGGTTACGTTGGCCCTAAAGGCCAAAGCCACCCCGCGGTAAGTGTCATGCCATTTCAGCCCCTGGATCATGGAGCACCCAATCCGGCCAATTGATCGTCATGCCATCACAGCCCGCGGCGAGCACTTGCTGAATCAGCGCCTGGACTTCTTTGGTCTGAGTGCTGGCTTTTTCGCCCGTGAGCCCCCACGCGCGCACTTCAGCCACGACGGTACGCGCCTGGGCGACGATGGCCGGCGTGACCAGTTCGGCCTTGGGGCAGAGTTGAAAAAGCCCCAAGGCTTGCGCTTTGGCAACCTCCTCTGTCGTAATGGTCTGGACTAGCCACCCTAGGCGCAGGCTTGGATCGACTTGCTGCATAGCCACTAGCGCCGCATAGGCAAAGGAAGTGATGATACAGGAATCGTGTAAGCCATACTGGACAATGAGCTGTTGCGTGGCGGCGGCAAGGGTCGCTGTGGCCGCGCTCCCTTTGAGTTCAATGTGATAGGTGAACTTATCACCAAAGGCCGCGAAGAGTTCATCGAGCCGCAGCATGCGCTTGTCCTGGTGCAAATAGGGTGAAAACCAAGAGCCCATATCAAGCGTGGCTAAGGTAGACCAAAGCTGTTCCTCCACAACTTGCTCGCCATGGCCATAGCGGGCCAAAGTGCGATCATGACAGAGGACAACCATACCATCCGTCGTGATCTGAACATCGGTTTCGATCTCCGTAACCCCCATGGCATGGGCCAGTTCAAAGGCAGCCAAGGTGTTTTCTGGCACATAGGCCGACGCGCCACGGTGGGCGATAATCCGAAAGCTGGGCGGGACAAGGATGGGTAACATCAAGACACAGACCTCTCATGAATAGAATCGGCGTTGCGCGGTGCGCTTATGGCCCTTGGGTTGTATAGAAGGCGTCGGCTTGGAGTGCGCCATGCAGATAGGTCGTTTGCCCAACACGATGGAAGGCCACTTGAGCAGGGCAAGTTGCCTTTGATGCGGGCGTTGTTGGTTCTACCACCAACCGTTGCACATCCCCAGGCTCGCCTTGCGGCTTGGCCCACAGCTCCCACAGGACACGCCCATCCAGGGGTGTGCTAGAAGGGAGGTCGAGCAGAGTGAGCACCGTTGGGAGCAGATCAACCGCGCCAGTGGGGATGGTGGAGTTGTGGCCCGTATGGAAATCAGGGCCGTTGGCAATGAAGGTGGCATGCAGGTCAAAGGGGGAAGCCGAACCGTGGGACGCGCGCAAGGCCGCTTGGGTAGTCAGCGCCATGACCTGGCCTGGCACGCCAAATTCATTGGGAGCGTGGCTCCACCGTGGGGAGACAGCCAGCAACGGCACGCGCCCATTACTTTGCTGATCCCAGAGCGCAGTCAACGGGAGCACGCCGGGCAGCGCGGCCAGATCCGGGCGACCGCCGAAGACGACCCCGGCCCATGGTTGCGCCAATAGCCAAGCGACCAGCGGTGCCAATTCAGCCGCCGAGGGGGGTTGCGCGCCGGGCTGGGTATAGATATAGTCACTAGCTGTCACCAGCGGCAATGAATAGCCAATCGCCTTAAAGGCTTCAGCGAGATAGGTACGCAAGGTCTGATGAGCTTGCACCGTCGAATGACCATGATCGGAGATAAAAAAGATGGCAAATTGCTCACGCAAGCCCCGTTCCGCCAACGCGGCCAAAATCTCCGCCACACATTGGTCCACCGTGCGCAACGCCGTGATGGCTTCGGGAGAACCGAGACCAAAGTAGTGTTGACTCGTGTCAGGTTCATTGAGCCACAGGACAATCACGCGATTGAGCGGATCGTCCAACAAGAGACGGAGCAGCGCCTTAGTGGCATAGCGTTGGGCCGCGATCTGCGCGCCCTTTTCTTGGGGCGGCACTTCGCCTAACTTTTCGCGCAGGTCGTAGAGATCCGCAATGCCATAAGCACTATTGGTGTTGACCATGCGATCCAGATGGCGGTGGGTCCAGAGCATGGCGGCGCCGGGGCTACTCGTCGCGGCCACAGCCAACCGTTCGCCGCGTGCCGCTAACCGATCCCCCAAGGAAGGCACAAACAGCGCATGACCACCGCTGAACTTCTCCAACGCATTGAGATGCTGATAGTTGGAAGTATCGATAATGTGGTCTTCGGTGGCATGCGGCACGATCATCGTATTCGCCATCAAGCCATGACGACCTGGGGTAGTTCCAGTTGTGAGCGTGCTCATGTTCACGCGGGTGTGGGTTGGGTAGACCGCATGATGATCCCAACAACGGACGCCGGTTTTGGCTAAGTGGGCGACGGTTGGCAGCAGGGTCGCATCCAGTAGATCGGGGCGCAGACCATCGGCCCCCAGAATTAAAACACGACGGGGTTGGTTCTTCACTGGGCACCTCCTTGAGCGACTTTTTTCTTGTCAAAGGGCAACTGTGGCGGGGGATAGTGGGCAATCTTGGTGGGATCAAGCGCATAAATCGTATCGCGCAGGTGGTAGAGTAGCTCTTTGCGTTTCCGAATCTTCGCCAAGTTTTGGTAGAAGATGGGGTCGCCGATACTCACGCGGATCGTTTCCCCCGCTTTGCGGTTTACCTCATGGATGATCAAGGCCAAGCGTAGGGTCAAGCTCAGGTGGCTGGCGAGCTGAAAGATACGACTGTTCTGCCCATGAAAATAGATGGGAATCACTGTCGCTTCGGTCATCTGAATGAGCTTGGCGACAAAGAGCTTCCATTCCAAATCAACCGCTTTGCCAAAGGGGCCATGGACCGTCGTCGCGATGCCACCGGCAGGGAAGATGACCACGGCATTGCCCTCTTGTAGGGTCGTCATAGCGCGCCGCTTGGAGTCAATATTGGTATGGGCTGCCTCTGTCGTCTCGGCAAAATCGATCGGCAAAAGGTAGCGCTCCACGCGGGGTTCGCGGCAGAGCGATTTATGAATCAGGATCTTAAAAGCGGGGCGCAACAAAGAAGCAAAGTGGCAGACAATCAAGCCGTCGAGGAGACCATACGGATGATTGGCCACGAGGATAATCGGGCCTTCGGTGGGAACCTGGGCGAGTTGCTTGGCATCATAGTCCACATGAATCCGCAAGGCCCGCAAGGCCGCGCCCCAAAGGCGGCTCTGTTCCGCTTCTTGTGCCAGAACAGTGTCATAGATACGCTCCAGACGCCGTCGTCCACTCAGCCGTTCCACCGAGCGGATCAACAGTTGCTTCGCCAGTGGATCATCTGGCGAAGCATAGGTTAACTTGGGCAGAACACGCATGGTTCCTCGCTCTTTTTTACACCTTGCTTGATTAGATAAGCTATCATAGCGCATCCTCGACAAAAAGGGCAACCTCCTTGCATTTTTGCTTAGCACAATTTCCTGGTATTTTACGCGGTTGGATGGTGTGACCAAAGAGCTGACCGGTTTAGCCAAAGACGTTATCTCTACCCACCATTTTATACGGCCTTCCGATTAAAATTTGGTGTTTGTCAAGTTAAGCATTAAGCAATAGAGGATAGCGGCTCGACCAGCGCAATGGCCGCCCCATTTGCTTAACGCAGCCTTGCACAATCCAGGAAAAGTAGCGATAATAGGGAACGTGCCAGCCATTGACAGATCCATAACAGGCTCTTAACCAACTGAAAACTTACCCAAATTACCATGGGTGGAAGCGCTAAACAAGCGCGAATGGACAGCGAGAAGCGGATAGGGCGTACCTTGTCATTGCAGCAGCAACAATTGGACAAACGGCAGATTTGCAACGCACAAGTATAACCGCAGCGGATGAGCGAGAGCGGGTTAGAAACAGCAGAGGAAAGCAATGACAGTGATTCCCAAAGAAGAAATCGGAGAACAAACCGTTGCCCTGGGAAACTTGGGGCAGTCACGGGTGTCGCAATTCGCCTACTGGATTTCCCAGATCGGGAGCCCACCTTTGACAGGCGCTACTACGGCATTTTTGCTCGGGTTTGCGCTATCCACCCTGTCCGCTTGGGGCTGGGCTTGGTTCTATGTCACGCTCACCATCCTCGTTCCTTGCGCTTACATCCTATGGATGGTACGGGCGGGCCAAGCTGTGGATTTTCATTTACCCAACCGCGAGCAGCGCATCCGCCCCTTACAGCTTTCGCTGGTAACAGCCCTGATCACCTGGTTTACGATGTACCAATGGGAAGCGCCGCGGCTCTTACAAATGCTAGCCACCATCAACGGCATCCAGAGCACCCTCTTTCTCCTCATTACCTATCATTGGAAGATTAGCCTCCACTGTGCAGCAGCAACGATCCTTTCGGGGCTGGCCTTTGCGCTCTTTGGCACGCCAGCGGCACCGCTCACCATGAGCGTTCCTCTGATCGCGTGGTCGCGCGTTTACCTGGAACGGCATACCATTGGGCAAACGATTGCCGGTACCCTGCTGGGGGCCGCGATCTTAACGCCAGCTTGGTATCTTCTCGTCTAGCAACTACGCTTTACGCCAATTTTATAGGACAGAGAACAAGTTGACATTTCAATTTTGCTGGGTTGACACCCGCGGCTAACCGCGAAAAGTCGCCGCAACGGCTAGCATGTCAACAAAATCGAGCCCTCATCGACGGCCAGGATCAAAAACGCCGCTGGAGAATCTCCAGCGGCGGTATGGGTTTGGATAGCGGGTGGGAAATGACCCACTACCCTACGCCATCTTACTTTTTATTTACTGCACTTCAGACATCAACTCTTCTTGCTGCGCGTTGGCATCTTCCGTGAGCGCATCCAAAGTGGCCTGAATGTCAGCACCTTGGATGATTGCGTTGAAAGCTTCCCGCATGCCATCACGCACGCCGGTGTAGCTGATCAGCTGTGGTTCGTAGGCCGAGTAGGGTAGCAATTCGACAGCCTGCGCCCATTGGGGGTTGCTGGCCAGGTATTCTTGCAGATACTCAACCGTGCTGACGCGGGTGGGGAAGTAGCCACTGATTTCATCCCACTTTGCTTGCACTTCGGGTGAGGTGAACCATTTGATGAAGAGCCAAGCAGCCAACTGTTGTTCGGGCGTCGTCACCGTGATCATGACATCGCCACCGTAGATGTTCTGCACAGGTTCAGCCGTCGTGTGTGGGATCGCCGCGACGCCCCAAACATCCGCTTCGCGACCAGCTTCTTCAGCGACGGTCTTGGTGTCGTTCGCGTAGAACGGAATCCCAGAGCTGGAGCCTTGGGCAAAGAGAGTGCGGCGGGCCGCAAACTCTGCATTCGGGAAGCCAGCGGGATCATCCAGGAAGTTGGCACAGCCTTCGTCGTACATGCTCTTGAGCAGCGTCAGCGAATCAATCGTCGCTTGGCCGTTGAGCACATAGCCATCACCGGCTTCATTCAAAATGTCGCCGCCAAAGGCATAGGTCCAGGAGGCCACAGCAGAGGCATCGTCACGCAGCAGATACCCCTTGTTATTGGGATCAGCGGCATGGGCAGCACAAGCCATTTCCTTGAATTCTTCGGGTGTCGCCGGCGGTGCGGAATAGCCAAGCTCTTCTAGCAAGGTTGCATTGTAATAGAGCACTTCCATGGAGCGGTTGGGCGGGAAGCCAAGGCGTTGGTTGTCAAAGACTGGGTGCACGCTCTGCTCGAAGAAGGCCGGATAGAAATCAGCCTGTTCTTCAGCCGTCAAGCCCCAAGTGGCATCATTGACATAAAGGTTCAGATCGACCAGGGTATCATTCAGTTGATAGAAAGCCTGATCATTCTGATAGCCAACAATCAACGCAGCCGGTAGTTCGCCTGCGCCAATGCTAGCATTCACTTTGTCACGGATGTCATCATAGCCACCTTGGTTTTGGGCATCAACCGTGATCCCACAGGGATTGTTGCTATTGAATTCGGCGATCAACCCTTGCAGACCTTCGGCGCGGCTACCGCTGTGGTTGTGCCACCAGACAACCGTCTGACCAGTGGGATCAACGCCCGCCAATTCGCCTTCGGCAGCCACGGCACATTCGCCGGTTGGCGCGGTGGTGGCGGTGTCGGTGGTGGTGGTTGTCTCGGTCACGGTATCAGAAGCAGCCGGTTCTTCAGCGGCTGGTTCGGTCGCCGCCGCTTCCGCGGTTGGCTCGGTGGTGGCGGTTGGGGCGGCCACACCACCGCCACCACCGCCTGGGCACGCCGCTAAGAGTAGCATAACCGCTACCAGCAGCGCTGAGATTCCCATTGATTTCTTGAACATTGATTTTCTCCTTAGTGTGAAAACCTGTTTCGCTAGATAGTTTTCGCTAGATAGTTTATAGTGACACGAATTGTCTAGTACGCCAACGACGGGACTACCGCTGGGCGCAGTGCAATTCGCAGTCCTCACGCATGGTGTAGCCGCCCACTGTTTAGAAACCCGGAGCTTTTCCCCTAGCGGTCATTGCTAAACAGTTATTTCTAAACAGTTATTTCTAAACGGTCATTGCTAAACGAAACGACATGGCGCTAGCCCTTAATCCCCGTGCTCGCAATCCCTTCGATAAAGGTGCGCTGGGTAAAGAAATAGATGATCAGAATGGGGGCCATGGTGATCATCGCGCCCGCCATCTGCAAATGGACTTGGGCGCCTGCTTCATCCAAGAAATTCAGCAGACCATAGCTAATAGGCCGCCAATCGGGGGTTGTCGTAACCAACAAAGGCCAAGCTAATGAATTCCAAGAGGCGATAAAGCCAAAGAGCACCAACGTCATGATCGCGGCCTGCGAGAGCGGCACAATGATTTGGAGCAGATAGCGCAGATGCCCCGCGCCATCAATTTGGGCTGAATCCCATAATTCGTTGGGAATTTGTTGAAAGAATTGGCGCAGCAGAAAAATGCCAAAGGCGCTCGCCATAAAAGGAATGGTCAACGCGGGCCAATTGTTGATCCAGGGCAACGGTGTAGCCCGCCCTAGCCAAGAGACCGTAATAAAATTGGGCACCCAGACCACCGCTTCGGGCAACATGAGCGTCGAAAGCAGTAACGAAAAGATAAAGCTTTTCCCAGGAAACTCCATGCGGGCAAAAGCATAGGCCGCCAACGTACAGAAGATGATCTCACCAGTTACCGTAATCAAGACAATCTTGACACTGTTAAAGAAATAGCGCGAAAAGCCTGCCTGTTCCCAGGCCACCAGATAATTATTCCATTGTGGTGTCGATGGGAGCAAGCGACTACTCGTGCTCGCCTCGGTGAGGTTCATCAGCGAGACGCTTAAGGTATAGAGAAAAGGGACTAGCGCAAAAAAAGCGCCAATCAACAAAACTATATAGGCCAAGGCTAAACCACCGGGGTTGATCACAGGACGGGCCACGTTGTTACGCCCGCTCCCCACCGGTTTGGCGACGGCACGACTAGCCATAGAAGACCCTCCGACTGCTAATCCGATTATTGACCGCGGTGAGTATCAAGATAATGAGCAGCAACAAAATGGCTAGCGCCGAAGCATAGCCATAACGCGTATCGCGCTTAAAGGCTTGGAAAATTACAATACTGGCGGTATCGGTGGTACCCAAAGCCGCCGCCGTCCGCAAGACGTAGATATGATTAAAGGCTTTGAAGGTGCCGATCACCGAATAGAGCGTTAGGAAGTAGAGCGTTGGCGAGAGCAAGGGCAACGTGACATGGCGAAATTGCGCCCAACGGCCCGCGCCGTCAATACTAGCGGCCTCATAGACCTCGCGTGGGATATTCCCCAAGCCCGCCATAAAGACCACGGTGTTAAAGCCGATATAGGTCCAAGTGCCATAGATGACAATGACAAGGAGGGCCAAGCTCGGGCCGACAGCCCACCCCGGCAAGTCAAAGCTCTTCCCAAGAAGCAACTGAAAAATGCCCGTGGGTTCATTCAGCCAACGCAACGGCTCAAAGCCGAGCGAACTCCACACGCGGTTGAGCAAAGCATTGGGGCTGCCCGAAAAAATCAGGCGGAAGGCCGCCGCCGTGCCGACGAACGGTGCGACATAAGGGATAAAGTAGACGATGCGGAAAAAGCCTTTGCCACGAATTTCTTGAAAGAGGAGCGTGGCTAGCGCCAGCGAGATGATCAACTGGACGGGAATGGTAAAGAGGGAGTAGTAGACGGTGGCTAACAACCCAGTCCACCAATCTTTATCACCGGCGGCAACGACTCTTGGCAACTCGCCAATCAAGAGCCAGCCGCCGATCAACAGGGTGGCCGCCGCGCCCAGCCGCCACGCTGTATCCCAATTCGAGGCGCGTTCGCTTGCGCTCTCCCATAGCCACCACGCCAGCAGCAACAACACAAAGCCCGCACCAATGGTAATAATCTGGGTCCAAAGATCGAGCCCTTCGCCCTTCTCTGCCGCCGCCAGATAACGAGCGTTGATCTCCGTCCAGGTTAACCAGCCAACCGCACCACCGAGAAGCGCCAGGAAAGTAGCGGCCATAAACTCATCGGTAAAGCTCTCTTGATGGCTGGTACGCCTTTGGAAACGCTCAGTCATGGTGTTGATCAACAAGCCCGCGACCAACAGCGCAACAAAGAGCCAGAACGCTTGCTGAACGGGCTCACTCCCCCAGGCTTCCCAAGCCAATTCACGGAAGCGCTCCGTTGTATTATTAGCACCACGTAGTTGTTGGGGAATGACAAGCAAGGCCGGTAAGAGGCGGAAGATAAACCAGATCAAAGCGGCAATGCTTGCACCCGTCAACAAACCAGCTGGCAGCCAAAAGATCGCGTGCTGCTTTTTCGCGCGGCCTTTGGTAAAAGCCACCCAGACGCGCTGACCGGCAAAATAGAAACAGATCAGCGACAGACCAAAGCCCAAGACATACGTCAGGTTATCAATCGCCTTGACATAATTGCCCAAGCCATCGTAGTTGCCAACAATTTTGTTGAGGCCGGTGAGCGTACTTTCATAGGCGGCAAAAACGAGCGGGAAGAGGCCAAAGAGACCGATAATGACTAGCGCGGGGGCGAGAAAGGTGTACGCCAGGAGAGTTTCACGTAGTTTGCGTCCACTGCGCCCAGCAAACAAACGTGCCACGCTCGCTCGATTCGGCATGGTGGCCGTTTCGACCGATTTTGTTGCAACTGTGCTGCTCATGAATGCAAGCCCCATCTTTGTAGGTATCAATCAACATCAGTGACAACGATTCATGACACTCCGCCATGAACCGCAACCCACACCGGGTCTTGATGGACTGCTTGTGTGGAAAGATCAACAGAATTAGCAGTATCCAAACCCAGTAATAGTATAACCAACCATCAGAGGTGCGTCAACCAAGCAAGGCGGTTAGGTGTGTATAACAGCTTCCATTTACTTGGTTGCATCCCCTGTCACTACTTTGAGCATACTCGGTCCAGATTAACCATTGGTTAACGCTGCGTAAAGGCCACGCCGACCAAAGCTAGGCACCCAAGATACGGGTAGAGCGGTGAAGCAGAAGATAGTAGAGAGCGAGCCCACCACTATAGAGTAGAATCAAAACATAAACGACAAGATTATCACGGTATTGATCGGGAATGGTGGGCAGGCGCTGCAGAAAGGGCCCAATCAAGACTAGATCATACGCCAAGAAGCTCCAAAGTTGGGCAGCAGCACCATACCAACGGGGTTGCAAAATTGCATATAAAAAGTAAAAGGCATCACCCAAAAACATCCACCCCAAGACAACCGAAGTCGGTCCTTCGACCACCCATGGCAGCACATCCGGCACCTGTAGCACCAAGGCCGTCCCGACCGCGGCTAACGCGAGGATGAAGAGCACATAGGAAGCCCGCACCACCCCCGGTAGTGGCCGCGGATCACGAATGGGTAGACGCCGTGCCCAGAAAAAGAGAAATAGATTGAAGAGGGCAAAAAGCCCACACGCCACGGTGTACCAAAGAAAGGTCAATTCGCCAGTGGTAACCAGTTGGCTGCCCAGATAGATCGCGAGGCCACTCATCATCACCAACAAATTGAGCGCACCGGCGGCGATAACACCTAGCTCGCCGGTGATGGCAATCCACAAGACAGCAGCGGCAATCGCCGCCTGCATTGAGGCAATAAAAGCATAGGAGAGAGAACGATCTTGCCAAGGCCAAGCTTGGATGGCCCAAGGTTGGGCGAAAAAGAAACCAGCACCCAACCCAAGCAGGGCAATACCGGTGCCTACCAACAGGAGACGAATGACGAATGACATGGTCTGCTTAGCCTTTTCCGATCTTACAGGATGGTTGCTGTCAGCAGTCAAGCGCAGTATAGCACAGCGAGGATAAAAAGCACAGTAACATTTTCTCTAAGCTGTCAGCATAGGCTGTCAGCACGCCCAGAGTTGACAGGGTTGGCAACCCTGTCAACTCTTTCATGGGTAGCGTAAACTTGTTTAGCGCACAATCAAGGGTAAATAGAGGCTACCCGCGGCGTTCTCGACACCCGTCGGCACGACCTGGAACTGGCTGACAATGCGCGGGGTCAGCGCCGTAATGGCGCTTGGATCACCAGCAAGATCCGCTGCGGTATAGCTAGAAACGCCATAGGTTGTCACCAGCAACACTTGGGTGATCGGATCAATGTCAAATTCCGTCCAGCCAAAGGTGTGAACCGCCATATAATCGCCTTGGAGCAAGGTTGCCTGGATCGGCGAACCCTCTAGCCCGATGGGGTCATAGCTCAACAGATTCAGCACTTGGTTGGATAAAGCCTTGACGAGATCATCTTTGTCGTTGACCAGACTATCCATATCCTCGGTAATCGGCAGCGAGGCATAGAGCATTTGGGTCGTGGTGGTGATCAGCCCCACTTGGCTAGCCAAGGCGACCATGGTTGGGCCAAAAGGTGCGTCAAAGGCCACCGCGCCTGTGGTCACCTCAAACGCGTTGGTCGTTTGTTGTGCCGTGTCAAAATAGGTAAGATTGTTCACGATGGTGCCGTGAGCATCAGCCGAGACAAAGACCACATTCTCAATCTCATTGTCGGTAATGTATTTCAGCAGATCCGCCCGTTCCGCGGCGTACCCTTCAAAGCGATCTTGGGCGCCCAGAGGACCCATATTTTGGATGGGCTCGGGGAGCGCAACAAATTTCCAGGTAACGCCCTTGGTTTGGGCATCCAGTAGATCGGCTTTGAGATCCAGAAGTTGCTGGGTACCCAGCAAGGTGCGGCCTGGGGTCGCCAATTGAAGGGTAAACAAGCCCACGGCAATGGGATTGGTATATTGGTTGGTAGCCAGCGGTGGGATGGGGGCATCACGGAAAGAGCGCGTATCTAACACAAAGAGGGCCGCATCTTTCCCAAAGGTTCGGTAACGATAGAGCTTTTGCTCCTGATCCATGCGGCCATCGCCCCCCACGGCCCCATAGAACTGAGCCTGCAGCGGGTTATACTCATGGAAAGCCTGGAGGCCGTTGGCAAAGAGGGCCGTATCATTGATCAAACCACTGGTTTCGGGGAAGCGCGGATCGGCAATGGCGCTCGCACCACCGGCAAAGCCCGCGGTGACTTCATGCGCGCCAATCGTCGCAAAAAGCGCCGTACTCCGCCGCAACTCCCCGAGCGTATTGAGCGACATCTTTTCAGTATAGACTTCGTCATGTTTGCGGCGCAATTCATCCAAGGTCGTCGCTTGGGTCAGCGGCACAGACGGTGAGGGATAGTCAGCATAGATCGTATTACCCAACGCGACAAAAAAATCGAGATCGCGCACCGCGGCATTACGCACGGCTGGGTATGGCAGCAAGTCGCCCCGCCAATCGCCACTCGCGCCAAACCGTAGCCCCGTTTGCGCCGTTACGCCAGCCGCAGTGCGGAAGGTACCGGTGATGCCCAAGGTCGAAGGGCTGGAAACGCGATAGATATACTGGGTATCGGAGAGCAAGCCAGTTAATGTTACGGTTACCGGGACAATCGGATTTGTCACCAACTTGGTTAGAATGGTCGTGGAAGTGAGGTCAACGCCATACGTGAAAGTGACAACAGATGGCAAAAGGCTACGGGCCCAAAGCACCGCGCTTGTCTGGCTAATATCACCTGCGGCGACCTCATTAGGCAGGACATCAACCGGTGGTAAGGTAGGAGGGCCTTGCAAAACATTGCGCGCACGGAGAGTTGCTGAATCGGAAAAGAACAGCACAAAGACGGTCGTAAAAATCAGTGTAAAGAAGAGCACTTTACCCCACCGCTGGCGCAACGCCGTTGGGTCGGATACCGTCTGCCCTACTGCTTCTGGTTGTTGAGAATGCATATTCTCCCCTTTCGGATCATCAATTGTTTACGCGCTACAGACTTCTAAACCTGGCCGGTTTTGAAAACTCACTAGGTCTGGGAAGAGACACTGCTTGCGCAAGTCCGCTTATTCTTAGAAACAAGGGTAAGTTTACGATCTTTGTTAGCAAATAGCAATGTTGAATAAGTCAGGATAGACGGTAAGTCCTATCCAAATCACTGCCTGTTTCCCTATCTGTCTTACTCTCGTATATACTAGCGGTATGCAAGGCGCTGTCAGCTTTGGTAACCTGGGCAGCGCGGACGACTACACACATCTTATGTGCCGACGACAGGTATCCTCGATCGCTATCGCCGACTGATATCGAGGATTAGGGAAGACGAGTAAACTGCAATGGAAATCTTGGGTGGACCCCTTTTTGCTGTAGCTGGAGCCGGTGAATCACATGGGCCGGGCATCACAACTATTGTCTTTGGCTGCCCACCCGGTCTGCACGTCACACGCGCCGCGCTCCAAGCCTATCTCGATCGCCGTCGCCCTGGCAGCAATAAGCATGGCACGCCACGCAATGAGAAAGATAAAGTACTCCTGCTTTCTGGCCTCTATAGTGAAGACCAAGACCAGCTCTTGGCGGGTCCGGTCCTCCAGAGCGAAGTCGATGGAGTAGCTTCTGTCACGCAGAGTTATGAACAGGGCTTTACCACCGGTGAGCCCATTGCCGCCATCGTCTTATCGACTTCGCAGAAATCGGGCGATTATCAGCAATTTTCTGGCTTGACCGGCGAAGTGCGGCCTGGGCATACGGATTTGGTCAAATATCATAAATCCCAGGGCTTTGTGGATGTGCGGGGCGGTGGCCGTTCCAGCTACCGCTCGACCATCACCGATGTCATTGGCGGGTCGATTGCCCGGCTCTTTCTCGCCGAGCACTTTGGCACGGTGATCCTCTCTTCCATCTGCCAAGTCGGCCCCCTCCAAGCAAAGAAAAGTCTGGCAGCCCATTTTGAAACGCTGATCGAAGCGCAACAGAGCGCCCATGTATCTGCCCAAGCCATTGCCGAAGTCGAGCAGATCATGGCTGACGCCGAGATTCATTCGCTGGACCCAGCCTTTGCCGAAGAAGCGGGGGATTTGATCAAGCAAACGCGCATTGCTGGCGACTCGCTGGGCGCGCTGGTCGAAGTGGTAGCCATCAATGTGCCAGCACTCGTGGGCGAACCGCTCTACCAAAGCTTGAAAGTCCGGCTGATGGGCGCGTTGGGAGGGCTCCATGCCGTCCAATCCTGCGAGATCGGCGCGGGCCGCGCCGTCATCAGCCGCCGGGGCAGCGAGAACAATGACCCCATCCGGGCGACAGGTTATCAACGCAACAGCCATGGCGGCCTGCTGGGTGGGATCACAACTGGCATGCCTTTGGTCTGTCGCATTGGCTTCAAGCCCACCTCCACCATTGTGCTACCGCAACAGTCGGTGCGCAAAAATAGGGAGGAAATTGAGTTTTTGCTCGCCAAAGGTCGCCACGATCCTTGTGTTGGGGTACGGGCAGGGGTAACCCTCGAATCACGCCTAGCCATCGAGTTGATGAACGCCGTCTTGATGCACCAAGCCGGACGGATTGATGAACGGCAGTTCCGCCTTTTTGACCAAGAGTAGGCAGATGACAAACACCCCAGCGCCTCTGTCCTTACTTGCCATGAAGGGGCATCCAGCCACGGGGAAAAGTACCTTGGCCCAGGCCCTAGCGCGCACATTGGGTTGGCCGCTTCTGGACAAGGATGATATTAAAGATCATACCCTGGCCTTGCCGGATAGCAATCAGCTGGCCTATGCGATTCTCTGGCAAGTAGTCGAGCGGCAATTGGCGTTGGGGGTGAGTGTGATCGTAGATTCACCGCTCGCCTATCCGGTTGGCTATACCACCCTTTGTCGGTTGGCCGAACTCTATGCGGCGCGCCTCTTGGTCATCGAAACGAGGCTAGACGAAATGCAATGGCGGGCGCGGTTGGAAGCACGCCCGGCTCAGGAATCGACCCATAAAATTCGCGGGTGGCAGGCGATGCAAACCCAACTAGCCCACTATCAAGATTGTTGGCGCTATCCCCTGCGTCCCGAACATCATATACAAGTTGATACAGCACAGCCCATTGCGCAATTGGTTGCCTTGCTGCGTGACCAGATTGTTCGCACATAACCTAAAGTAACCTGGCGCTTGTCACTCCCTGGCAAGACAACCAACGCAACCCAGACGATTGAAGCGATTATGACAACTCAGACAGATGCGCGCAATATCATCCTCACTGGCTTTATGGGCACAGGCAAATCGACCATCGGTCGGCACTTGGCAACCCGGCTTGGCCGTTCTTTTATTGATATGGATGAGCAACTCCAAGCCCATTTTGGCAAGCCCATTCGCGAAGTCTTTGCCCAAGAGGGCGAAGGGGTCTTCCGTACCGCCGAGGCCCAACTCTGCGCCCAATTGGCCGAACAAAGCGGCTTGGTGATCAGCACGGGCGGCGGGGCGTTGGTTAACACCGAGAATCGCGCCGCCCTGGCCGCGACAGGCATTCTCCTTTGTCTCACGGCCAACGTGGATGAAATTTTGCGGCGCGTGGCCGCCACCGGTGAAAGGCCGCTCCTCAATGTACCCGAAGCAGAGCAGCGCCAGCGCATCCAAGCATTGCTAAACAGCCGCCGCGCCGCCTATGGTGCCATCCCCCACCAGATCGACACTACCGGCTACACCCCAGAAGCGCTGGTCGAGCAGGTCATCGAGACGCTCGCGGGCGATGCCGAAGTGGCGGGAATGACGCGGCTCAAGGTGCAGGGTCCCACCGAAAGTTATCATATTTGTATCGGTGAAGGGATTATCGCCGAGGCTGGTCGCTTACTCAGCAACCGCGGGCTGCGCCCCGGCCCCGCCGCGGTGGTAACCAATGCCATGATCGCGCCGCAACATGGCGAGCAGTTGCTAAGCAGCTTACGCAACGCCGGTTTTCAACCCACCCTTTGCCTAGTTCCCGAAGGGGAACAGCACAAGACCCTGGCCACCATTGCCGACCTGTATGATCAATTCCTGGCCGCTGGCTTGGACCGGAATAGCCCCATCATTGCCCTTGGCGGTGGCGTTGTTGGGGATATGACTGGCTTTGCCGCGGCGACCTATTTGCGCGGCGCGCCATTTATCCAAATTCCCACCACTTTGCTTTCTATGGTCGATGCTTCGGTGGGGGGCAAAACCGGTGTCGATCTGCCGCAGGGGAAAAATTTGGTGGGGGCCTTTAAGCAACCGCACGTCGTCCTGATCGATGTGGATGTGCTCCAATCCTTGCCAGCGGCTGAATTTCGCTCGGGCCTAGCCGAGGTGATCAAACATGGCATCATTGGCGCGCCCGATCTCTTTGTCCAATTTGAGGGGGAAGGACCCACCAGCTTAAAGCACCTCGTCACCGAAGCCGTGCGGGTGAAGATCAACGTGGTGGAAGAAGACCCCTTTGAACAGGGCCGCCGCGCCGTCTTAAATCTCGGCCACACCTTTGGTCATGCCATGGAACAGGTCAGTCACTTTAGCATTCGGCATGGCGAAGGGGTGGCCGTGGGCATGGTCGCCGCCACCCATATGGCCGCGGCGATTGGCC
Organism: Caldilineaceae bacterium; assembly: GCA_019637645.1. Next base: position 10,441 of record JAHBVH010000035.1, on the reverse strand, counting down.
GTTGCGACGCTACGCTGGTCACCCGCGTGCGCGCTGTGCTAGAGCGGGTGGGCCTCCCCGTGCAACTAACGGGCTATGATCCCGAAGAAGTGCTAGCGGCCATGGGCCATGACAAAAAACGGGCCGGGAAGACACTACGTTTTGTCATCCCGCAAGGTCTGGGTGATGTCGTGGTCATTGACAATCCTGGGATGAATTATGTTATGGAGGCCCTGCAGCAGGTTCTGCGCTAGCCAAAGGCTGATAGTAGAAACCTCGCGCATGCAAGGGACGAAAGCTGACCGCTGGCGCGCCTTTTACCGAATTTAATCTTACCCTTGATAAGCGGGCTGCGCTCGTTATTATGCGAATCGGTCTGTTACTCGGCTAGCGCCTTACTTTGTTAGAAGTTACGCACTTGGGCCAGACCTGACAGGTTTGACAAACCTGTCAGGTCTCTAGTAACCCAGCTAACTGCGTAACTCCTATTTGTATAAGCTAACCAACCTTTGGAGTGATGCTATGTCTGCCATTGCTGTTCTGCACGGCCCCAATCTCAATCTCCTTGGCACACGGGAGACCCATATCTATGGGGCGATGACGCTCGCCAAGATCGAAGAAACGTTGCGCGAACGGGCCACCACTCATGAGCTACGTTTTCTCCAGAGCAATCATGAAGGTGTCCTGATCGACTTTATTCACGAAGCCCGCGACTGGGCCGATGGGGTTCTCATTAACCCCGGTGCGTATACGCATTACTCCTATGCGTTACGCGACGCGATTTCCGGCGTGAAATTGCCAACAGTCGAGGTTCATCTCAGCAACATCCATGCCCGCGAAGCCTTCCGGCATACCTCCGTACTGGCCTCCGTCTGTGTGGGCCAGATCTGTGGCTTTGGGTGGCGCAGCTATCTCCACGGGCTGCAAGCGCTACTCGATTATTTGGCCGATCAAAAAGGATAATGGTTATGCGCATTCAGCAGCATTGCACACAAGCGCGGCGCTTTCTGGTGTTGTTGACCGCTTGGCTCCTCTTGTTGGTCACAGCTTGTAACCAAGCACCGGTGCCCACCCCTACTTTAGCACCGGTCACGCCAGCTTCTGCCACCGGTACTAGCACAGACGCGGCAGCAACCCAACAAACGGGCCAACCACCAGCGCAGTCGGTGAGCAGTACGCCGACCGTTGCTCCCACACCGGCCTTGCCCCTCACGGTCGAGGGCAGGCTCGTCCTCTGGCACAGCTGGACTGGCGCTGACGCCGATGCGTTGGCAACCATGTTGCTAGCACTACAAAGCCGCTACCCCGCGCTCCAGGTCGATACTTTGTTTGTCACCTATAATGATCTACCCCAAAGCTATGCGGAAGCGGTTCAAGGAGGCGGGGGGCCGGATCTGGTGTTGACCTCCAACTGGTGGTTGGGCGACATGGTGGCAGCAGGCGTTGTGCAACCGTTAGATGCGTTACTACCCGCGGCGGTGCTCGAAAGCTACTGGCCGGCCACGCTCGACAGTCTCCGCTGGGAGGACCAGCTTTATGGGCTACCCACGAACTTTGAACTGATCAGCCTCTTCTATAACCGCTCCTTGATTGCGCCCGAACAACTCCCCGCCACGACCACGGATCTGCTGGCCTTGGCCGAGGCCAACCCGGCGCAGGGCATTGGTCTCTATGCCTCGCTCTATCATCTCTATTGGGGCTTTCCAGCCTTTGGGGCCCAATGGTTTGATGAGAATGGGCGGGTCATCCTTGATCAGGGAACGGGGGCCGCCGATTATCTGACTTGGCTGGCGCTACTCAACAACGTCAATGGCTCCTTTGTGGACAGTGACTATGGCATGTTGCTGGATCGCTTCAAAAAGGGGGAATTTGCCTTCTTGGTCGATGGCCCCTGGAGCATTGCCGACTTGCAAGGGGCATTGGGTGAGGATCTAGCGGTGGCCCCTTTGCCCGCGGGCCAGATTGCGGCGGCACAACCTTGGTTAAGTGCCGATGGGCTCTTTATCAATCCGCGCATCGCAGCCGAACAGCAGCAGTTGGCCCTGGTCGTCGCCCAAAGCTTGACCGATGTCGAAAGCGGCACCACCTTAGCCACGCGTGCCCAGCGGCTGCCGGCCAATCGCGGTGTACAACTGAGCGATCCGCTTTTACAGGGCTTTTTGCAACAGGCGGCCACCGCCCAAGCCTTGCCCATGATCCCCGAGATGACCGAAGCATGGGGCTACGGTGGGGATCTCCTGTTGCGGGTGCTAGATGGATCCGAAGATCCAACCCAAGCGGTGGCAGAAACCGCGACGCTGATCAACGAGGCCAATGGAAAGTAAGCCGCGAGAGCCGGGAATTGTAGCCAAGTTTGGGCGGCCAAAAGCGTTGATGTACAATGAAGCAAGCGCGTTTCCGGTGTGCGAACAATAGGACGCGGATGTACGCGGATTAGCGCGGATATTCTTGAGAAATCTGTATTCTTCCGCGTCCCTGGAACTGACTGATTGTCCATGGCCAAAGAGACGGTTCAACGCTTTAATTTGCAAACCATGTCCGGTGTTTTCCCGGGCACGCGTACTTCCCGCTTTCAACGGGTGCAGGTTGAAGCACTTACGGGCCAAGCGCGACAGTGGCTCCAACTAGCTTGGTATGACGACCCTGCCGCCTGTGTGGCTTATCCGGCCCCCGTGGGCGCAACCACGGATGAGCCACAGCCATTATTGCACTTAGCCGAACCACTGGTCGGCGCTTTCAACCAGAAGTTGCAGGACGAACTCCTCCAACAAGGTTTGCGCCTCATTAGTTGTGGCAGCTGTCGTTTTTGGCAGCCCAGCCCTGTCGTCACGCCCGATGAGCTACCGACGGGTACCTGTGCATGGCAACCCACCGCTGTTGCTATCCCGTTGGTGGATATGCCAGACGCGCCATTGCCCCCCACCTTGGCCCTCCAATCAGCGCTGGCACTGGCCTGCCCGCGTTGGCAATCGCCCCAGTTGCCAACCCCCGCGCATACACCCACCACACCGGTTGACCGGCAAGCCATGCCCCCCATGCGCAAAGTGGCGGAAAGCGCCGAGATTCGGCTCCCGGTTTGGCGGCGGCTCTGGAAGCGTTTGGCGGCCCGCTGGGGTGCCGAGCCCCCGCGTGATTGGGCTACCCTCTTTTTAGAGCGCAGCGGCGTTGGGGCAGGAACCGAGCCTTGCTTTGTCTGTCAGGCCCGCATAGCTAATCTGGGCGCGCTCACCGTCGCAACGCCCGAAGGGGATAAACAGACCTTTAGCGTTTGGCGCTGTCGCCATTGTTATACCCTCTATTTGAATAATTGGATCGACCGCTGGGAAAGGCTTGACAATTTAGAAACCGAAGAAACTTATTATCGGTTAGCCCCCGCCGAGGCCAAACTGCTCTTAACCTTGATCTATGGTGTCGTGGGCGGCGAGCATCCTCGTCGCCGCCAGGAACGTGATCAAGAACGTGCTTTTTTCTTGAATTTTATCCGAGAGCGCCAGCCCCTGAGCCATCAGATTCGCCAGGGCCGCTAAGATCCGTTCGGAGGACAGGAGTTATTGGATTGGATACACCACAATCATTACCAACACCGTCTGGACAAGCCGCGCCCAGCTCTATGACGGGTGAGCAAGCCGAGGAAGCAGCTCATCTTACAATTGAAAGCCGCCCAACGCGCTTAATTGCAGCTCGCTATACGCAAATGCCATTTCCGCTCCTTGCCCCCATGCAAGAGGTCGCTTTTGATCTGGGGATTACCGCGATCAAGGAAAATATCAGCCTCAGCGGCATGGTGATTGAAGGCTATAACGATCACCAGTTGCTCTTTGAACAACGCTGGCCAGCGCGGCTGATCCGCCAACGCCTGGGTGGCGAGGATCTCACCATTCCAGCAGGCACCGGGTTGGCCCTCCAAGGGCTCCATTTTATGCTCCATGGCTATGAGCCGCTCACCATGGTTCAGGTGACGGTGGTGGGGCGGCTTGAGCAACAGGGCCATAAAGCCCAAGCGATCCTGCAAATTCCCGTCCACTATCATGAGAACAAGACCGATCTGCACTTTCCGCTGCGAGGGGCTTGGTGGGCGATCCAAGCCGCGGATTGGAGCGACCGCCATAAGCAGGAGGTCTTTAGCCAAACCTACGCCCTCGATTTTGTCAAGCTGGGGCCAGACAATAACTTTTTTCGCGGTACGGGCATGGCGTTGGAAGATCACTACAGTTGGGATCAACCGGTCTATGCCACAGCCGGGGGCAAGATCGCCTATGTCTGTTACGACATGCCCGATCTGCCACCCGGCGTACCCCCCAATCCACGCATGTTCCGCGATGATCCACGGCGGCTCTTGGGCAATGCCATTGCCATCAGCCATGCCAATGGTGAATTTAGCTACTACGGGGCGCTCCAACAGGCGAGTATCCAAGTGAATGAAGGCGAGATGATCCGGCGGGGGACGTTACTTGGCCGCGTCGGTAGTAGCGGCCATTCACCCGGCCCCCATCTCCATTTTCACTTGATGGAAGGCCCTAACCCTTTTATCGACCAAGGGCTCCCTGTCAAATTTAGTCACTTTACGGCCGGCGGGCAATATTTTGAAGAACCAATGACTATTCCCACGCGCATGATCGTCATTGGACCAACGCTGCCCACAACGGCAGCAGAAGGCGAAGCATAAACCATGTCTGAATTTCCTGAAGTTGATCTCTATACCGAAATTGATGACGAACTCTATGAAGAGTTGGCCGATTTGATCGATGATCGCATCGTCCATGTCGAGGTCTGGGAGGAATCACTGGGCGATATTATGGAGGACGATGGAGAGGTTCCTCCGGGCCAGTTCAACTTTGACATTGATCTCTATCTCGAAAGTGGCGTCTACTTTGAGCTCTACAGCACCGTCTGCTACCCCACCATTGACAGCGAACCAATTGAAGGGCTAGCAACCGTTCAGGAGCGGCTAACGAGCCTAAAAACGAACGGTATTACCCTTATCGAGATTGCTGTCGATGAGGATAATGCCCTCATTCTTGTACTGGGACAGCCCAATCAGCCACAACTCTACCTACTCGTCAGCGCTTGGACCGTCGGCGAATGGGATGAGCTGCCAACCGAATAGCGGATTTTCCCTAATCGATAAACCCCTTAAAAGTCGCACAATCGCGCTCGTGTAAAAGCAGCCGCCAAAGTGCGACTTTTAACTAGGTTGCCTACCCGCATCTGGCTTGGTGAAAGCTCCCCATAGCAAACGCAGGCCGGATCCGCATTGGAATGCCTATTTGTTTGCGATAGAATCTATCCCACCAAAGGAGTCACCATGCCATTTGCGATTGCACGCGTCGAAAAATTGTTCAAAAGCCCTGGAGCACAGCCAAATGGGATTCAAGCGGCTCCCGATGGCTTATGGTGCATCGATCAGGTCGATCACAAAGTCTATCGCGTCGACTATACGACCGGCCAAGTCCTCTTCGAAGCCCAAACCGACACCGTCCACTCCAGCGGTATCACCATTGGCGGTGGCTATCTGTGGATCGCCTCCACCTATGAATGCAAGATCGCGAAGCTCGATCTCACCACAGGGAAGACGGTTGCCAAATATGATTCACCCGGTTCCGGGGTGGTGGCCTGGCGCGAAGGGGCCGCCGATGCCCAGCAAACGGGTGCGCACGGCCTTGAATGGCGCGATGGTAAGCTCTATGTGGCCTCGCCGCCTTCCCAATTTGTCCATGTGATGGACCCCGAAACCTGGCAAGAAGTCCAGCGGTTTCGCACGCCAGGGTTGCGCGTGCATGGCTTGGCCTGGGGGCCAGATGGGAAATTATGGGCGGCGGACACCTCCTCTGGGGCGGTGAGCCTCCTCGGGACGGACGATGGCCGCGTCTATTCAACAATTCGTGTGGAAGGACCAGCAGAAGTGCATGGCCTGACGATCCATGAGGGCGTGCTCTGGTATTGCGATGCCCATTCTTGTGACGTTGGGCGCTTGCTCGTCGAGTGACAGAGGAGTAGAGGTCGGAGGGGGGAACATGAGCATGGCGATCACCTTTGGGGTTGAAGTGGCAATTATCCAAGCAGGGCAGATCTTATTGACTAAGCGGGCCGATCTGCCGGTGTGGTGCTTGCCGGGCGGCGCGATTGAAGCGCATGAATCGCTGGCGCAAGCGGCCATTCGCGAAGCGGCTGAGGAGACTGGGTTAGCAATCACCCTCAACCGCGTTGTCGGTGTATACTCACGTCCGACCTGGGGGCAAGGCGCACATGCAGTCCTCTTTGCTGGCGAGCCCATGGGCGGGACCTTGCTCACCACGACAGATGAAACGGTGGAGGCGCGTTTCTATGCCCCAGATGCCCTACCAGCGGATCTACTTTGGTGGCTGCGCCAGCGGATCGCCGATGCTTTTACGGCAACCACGACCGTTGCCTGGACTCAGGCGACGACTTGGCCCTTTGGTCAGGCCAGTCGTGCCGAACTCTACCAACAGCTTCAACAGGGCAAGTTGACCATCGCTGAAGTCGTGGAACAACTCTGTCGCCTGCCCACAGCCGGCCAAGCACACTTGGATGTACCAGGACTCCCCACAAAAGATAAAAGTTAACACGAAGGGCGATGAAACGGCACGAAGCGCGGCGTCGGCGTCTATGTGTCTTTTTGTGCCTCATCGTGGCACGTATCAAAGAAGCGCGAGAAAAAGGAACGAGGATGTTGACCTATAACCCAATCACACCAGCGCAGTTAGCACAGTTCGATCAACAAGGCTATCTGGTTGTGCGCAATGCCCTAGATAGGGCGACCATCGCCACCTTGATCGAAGCCAGTGACCGCTTGATTGCCAGCGATCAGAAGGTCAACCGCCAGCGCACGCCCAATGGGCTCTATGATGGATTCCGCAACTGTGTGACGCTGGATGACGCCTACCTTCCCCTTATGACCCATCCCACCATCCTGCCGATTGTGGTGCAGCTATTGGGGGCCAATCTCCATTTAATGACCTCCCACCTCATCTACAAACACCCTGATCCCGTTGGCACCCCCACGACCCACCGCACACCGGGCTGGCACCGTGACTATGCCCAAGCCATGCACGATCTGGGGCACTATAGCATTCCGCGCATTGAACTCAAATGTGCCTATTACTTTACCGACCTGAGCGAACCCAACAGCGGGGCAACCTTGGTCGCGCCTGGCAGTAACCATCTCCAAGAACCGATCGAGATCCCCCCGGGGCAGGTTGATCCGGCCAATACGGTCGAGCCCTTACTCCAACCAGGTGATTGTCTCATCTTTGAGAATCGGACTTGGCACGCGGGCGCGACCAACCTCTCCACCAGGATTCGCAAAGGGGTTATGATCGGCTATGGCTATCGCTGGGTCATGCCCATGGACTTCCGCAAACAGGAAGCAGCCTTTGTCGAGAAGCTCTCTCCCCTCGAACGCTACTTGGTGGGCGAGGCTTGGGACGATGAACTCAGTTTTCAGCCCAACGGTGGGGCCAATCCCCTCAAACAATGGTGTCAAGAGCATGGCCTGCCCGTTGCCCGCCATTTTGGCCCCAATCAAACCATTACCCCGATTCGCTAAGCGCGCTACCAGGTAGAAAGAAGTGGGAAACACAATGGCTGAAGAATCCAACGAACGGCAACAGATCGACGCACTGCTCGCACAGATCCGCTTGGTGCGCCAAGAAACCCTTGCCACCCTGCAAGATGTCACGGAAAATGACTTTTCCATACCGACCGACCTGAAACGGTGGGACGATTTGCGGCGGATTCTGCTGCGCTTTGGCGAACACATGCGGGAACATACTAATCAATTAGAAGATGCCCGCCAGAAGACAGGCACCGGGCCGACCATGCCCCAACGCATGTTGGCCGAGGCTGAACGCGCGTGGGGACAACTCCTGGCCGCCACCGTGGGTCTCACCGATGCAACAGCCAGCCAGCAGCCCGACGATGGCGGGTGGTCTTCCCACCGCGTGATAGAACATATATTGGAAGTCGAACAAGCCTATTTAGCCGCCGCCCAACGTGCGCTGGCCGCCCAAAAACAAGAAAAGTAACGGCACGCGCTGGGCCGAGCGCATCATCCATGTTCGCTCACAAGCCAATGGTGGCCATCCTTGGCTAATAGCTTTTCCGCCGCTTGAGGACCCCAGCTACCGGCGGCATAGGTGACCAGGGGCGGGGCATCGGCTCCGTCCCACCCTTGCAACACGGGGTCGATAATTTCCCAAGCTTGAATAATTTCATCATTCCGCGCAAAGAGCATGGCATCACCGTTCAAGGCATCGAGCAAGAGCCGTTCATAAGCATCAGGCAGTGGGAGATCGGGGAAAGCATCGCGGTAATGGAACTCCAAGTCAACCGTGCGCATCTCTTGGCTGGAGTCGGGCACTTTGGCTTCAAAGGTCAGATGAACCCCTTCGTCGGGCTGCACCAAGATCGAGAGAATGTTGGGGGTACGGCGATTTACCAGACCAAAGAGCGCCAGCGGTGGGCGATTGAAGACGATAGCAATTTCCGAATGCTTCTTGGCTAGGGCTTTGCCAGAACGCAAATAAAAGGGCACCCCCTGCCAACGCCAGTTATCGACATAGAGCTTTAGGGCAGCAAAGGTTGGGGTTTGTGAATTTTCCGCCACCCCTGACGCCTGCTGATACCCTTCGTACTGGGCGCGCACCGTATCTGCACAAGCGATGGGCCGCACCGCGGAGAGGACCTTCACCTTTTCATCGCGCAGCGTGGTGGCGTTGGAAGGGGCAGGCGGTTCCATCGCCACCAAGGTCAACAGTTGCAAGAGGTGATTTTGAAACATATCTCGCAGCACGCCCGCCTCGTCATAATAGCCAGCTCGGCTGCCCACATCGACCGTCTCGGCCACCGTGATCTGAATATGCTTGATATAATTACGATTCCACAGCGGTTCAAAGATCGCGTTGGCAAAACGCAAAAATAAAATATTCTGTGCCGTCTCTTTGCCCAGATAGTGATCAATCCGATAGAGCTGGCTTTCGGACCAATGGGTATGGATGAGTTTATTGAGCGCCAACGCACTGGCGAGATCATGACCAAAGGGCTTTTCGATCACCAAATTGCGCGGGCCTTCGGTTTCGTCGGCCATCCCGGCCTCGCCTAAAGCCGTTGCGGCGGGGCCATAAAAATCGGGGGAAGTCGCCAAATAGTAGAGCCGTTTGGCTGGCCCTCCCTCTAGCTTGCGCAAAAACTCATCTAAGCGGGCATAATCTTCGGGCGCATCGAGGTTGCCTTGAAAGTAGTGAATTTTCTCGGCAAAGTCGTGCCAGATCTTCTCTTCATACGCCTCGCCAAATTCTTCAACACCGCGCTGCAATGGCTCGCGAAAGGCTTGATCATCCCAAGGACGCCGTGCAAAACCAACGATCTGCCAATGCGCTGGCAGTCGCTCTTTGCGAAAGGAGTTATAGAGCGCGGGAATCAATTTGCGGCGGGTTAGATCGCCCGATGCCCCGAAAATAATAATCGTTGTAGGTAGCTCTTCCTGCATGGAAACCTCGTACTTTGCCAACTGAGTCAGGCTCAGCCTAGACTAGGATCGCACTATGCCCGATGAGACACTTGATCTTGGCTTAGCATAACATTGCCCATGCCAAGTCGGTGTGATAATTCTACCATTACGATCAATTGACAACACCTTGTCAGAAAAGCGTCATACCATAGACCGAGCAGCTAACCACTGCTTAACAACTCTTTGCGACAACCAACCAAGTCGAAACACCTTGAGGAAAAGGAACCAACCACCATGCGTCTTATATTTTTGGGAACGGCTGCATCCGAAGGCTTTCCCAACGCTTTTTGTCATTGTGAAAATTGTGAAGGAGCGCGGGCCGCGGGTGGCCCCAGTTTACGCAAACGCAGTTCTGCCCTCATCAACGACGATCTTTTGATCGACTTGGGACCAGATCTCATGGCAGCGGCCCAACAGCATGGCCGCTCGCTAGCCAAACTGCATTATTGCCTGCAAACCCATGAACATGAGGATCATCTCGAGCCAAGCCACCTTGTCTCGCGCAGTGCCTACTGTGGTGTTCATGGGACGCCGCGCTTGCACTACTATGCGTCCTTGGGCGCGTTACAAAAGGCCGCGGCCCAGCTCACACGCGATCTACCCCCCGCTGGCTTGCTCGACCCAACCGTGAGCGAACGGCTGAATCTGGTGGCAACAGCAATTGAGCCTTTTCAACACTTTGCCGTTGGCCCCTATCAAGTATTCAGTGTCAAAGCTACCCATGCGCCCCCGTTAACGGCCATGCTCTATGTGATCGAGCAAGCCGGACGAGTCCTCTTTTATGGCACCGACACGAGTGAACTCTTGGAAGAGACTTGGCAAGCATTGATCAGCTATGGCAAACCCTTCAACGTAGTTGCCCTGGACCACACCTTTGGCTTCCAGGGGCGGTCCACTGGGCACATGAATCATGAACAGTTTGGTGAGCAAGTG
>JAHBVH010000034.1 GCA_019637645.1 Caldilineaceae bacterium | reverse complement strand
TTGGATCGGTGGGTAAGTATCATCAACTGTTGGATCAAGCGATTGAAGTGTTACCTGATCCCGTCGCCTTTCTCGCCTTTGACCAGCCCGACTATCAAAAGCTGGCGATGAGCTTCCGCGTCGATGAGCACCCGGTTGGCAACGAGTTGGCCCACTGCTATCGGCTGACCTTGGAACATCGGACCCATGCCCTGAGCCCAGCGGCGCGGCGGCACTTTGCCCTTTATTGGGTAGCCATCAAGCCAGGGGGTAACTTTGTCTCTTGGCTGCTCCTGCGGGCGATCAAGCGGCGGGCCGAAGCGGATGCCGTGCGTCAAGACCAAGTGTATCATGCGAATAGCGAAGGAGACCTTTGATGAACCAGGTGACCTTTCCGACCGACTTCCTCTGGGGTGCGGCTACAGCGGCCTATCAAATTGAAGGAGCTTGGCAAGCCGATGGTAAGGGCGAATCAATCTGGGATCGCTTTACCCACACCCCAGGGAAGATTATCGATGGGAGCACAGGCGATGTTGCCTGTGATCACTATCACCGCTGGGCCGATGATATTGCCCTGTTGAAATCTTTGAACATTCAGGCTTATCGCTTCTCGATTGCTTGGTCGCGCATCTTGCCGACGGGGCGTGGTCCCATCAACCAGGCTGGCTTGGATTTCTATAGTCGGCTCGTTGACACGTTATTGGCCGCCGACATCATCCCTTTTGCCACGCTCTATCACTGGGATCTACCCCAGGCGCTCCAAGACAAGGGCGGCTGGCCCCAACGGGCAACCGCTGCGGCCTTTGTCGAGTATGCCGATGTGGTGAGCCAGCACCTAGGCGACCGCGTCCACCAGTGGATGACGCACAACGAACCGTGGTGTATCGCCTTTTTGAGCCACCAGATCGGTGAACATGCCCCTGGCTGGCAGGATTGGCCGGCGGCGTTGCGCGTTGCCCATCACCTGCTCTTGTCTCATGGGTGGGCCGTTCCCGTTATCCGCCGCAACAGCCCCGGCGCTGCGGTCGGCATCGTTCTGAATTTCGAGCCCACTGAGCCCGCCTCCCCCAGCCTTGCCGACTTGCACGCGGCCCGGCGGCGCGAAGGCTATTTCAGCCGCTGGTTTCTCGACCCGCTCTATGGTCGCCACTATCCAGCGGATATGGTTGCTGAATATACAGAAGCGGGCTATCTGCCCAACGGCCTCGATTTTGTCGCGGCTGGGGATATGGAGGCCATTGCCGCCAAGACTGATTTCCTGGGCGTCAATTACTACACGCGTGTCGTTGCCCGGGATGAGGCTGCCCCGGATAATTTGCCCCCAACCCGCATCGCTGCGCCCGCCAGCGAACGTACTGAGATGGACTGGGAGGTCTATCCCCAGGGCCTCTACAACCTATTGAACCGCCTGCACTTTGAATACCAAGTGCCCAAGCTCTATGTGACCGAAAATGGGTGCAGCTATAGCGATGGGCCAGACGCCACGGGGCAGATTGACGACCAACGTCGGTTGCGCTATCTGCGGGATCACTTTGCCGCGGCCCGGCGGGCTATGGTCAATGGCGTCCCCCTCGCGGGTTACTTTGTCTGGTCACTACTGGATAACTTTGAGTGGGCCAAAGGCTATACCCAACGCTTTGGCATGGTGTGGGTGGATTATGCAACCCAGCAGCGCATTCCCAAAGCCAGCGCCCTGTGGTATCGGGACGTGATCGCACAGAATGGTTGGGCTGAGGCTTTGTAAGCAACGATTTTTTGCTACATTGATGGAGGAATCCCCTATGACGATGCAATCTGACTATGCGGCGCGTTTGGAAATCGACTATCCGGCAGAGCAACGGGACAAGCTGACAACCTTCTTCCGGCTGCTCTGGATCATTCCCATTGCGATCATTTGGGGGCTCATTGCCGGAGCGGGTGAGACGGTAACCTACACCTTGCAACTCAATGAAGCCGGTGAGGTTGTGCAGCGGACGCGCGAAAATGTTGGCGGGCTAGCGGTTGGCCTGGCGGCAGCGACTGCCCTGATGATCGTCTTTCGGCAGCGCTACCCACGCTGGTGGTTTGACTTTGCCCGTGAATTGACCCGCTTTAGCTACCGCGTGTGGGCCTACCTGCTCCTGCTGACCGACCACTATCCATCAACAGTTGAGGAGCAAGGGGTCCACCTGGAAATCGACTACCCAGATGTAGAGCAGGATCTCAATCGGTGGCTGCCCCTCCTCAAGTGGTTACTGGCCCTGCCCCACTTTGTGATTCTGCTTTGTCTGGGTATCGTCGTGGCCTTTTTGACCATAGCCGCTTGGGTGGCGATCCTCTTCACTGGTCAATACCCACGGTCGATCTTCGCCTTCGTCGTCGGCGTTGGTCGTTGGGGGCTCCGGGTGAGTGCCTATGCGTTTCTGTTGGTAACGGATGAGTACCCGCCTTTTCGCTTACGCTAGTGGCGAGCCACGCTCCTTGGTTCGGTGGGATTCAAATAGACGAACTTGAAACCGCTCATATGTTGGACCACCTGGGGTTGGAACTCTAGCGCCTGATAGCGTGACGCGTGGATGGTCAAGTGGTCCTGGTTCGGCGCAAAATAGCGGATGGTATTCGTCGCGTTCTTGGTCATCGCCTGGGCAGCGGCATTGCGCGGCAAGCCAACGCCCACTGGGTTGACTACACTCATCTGTACCCAAGGTTGCCGACCGACGGCGAGCGTCTTGCGCCAGCCTAGGTGGCGTGCCAGCGCCAGATTGGCGCGCAGGGTGGCTTGCTGCGGTTTGGTGAGCGTTGCTGTCAAGAGGGGCTCGCCGCTGGTTGCGTCGCGTACTTCAGCGCGCATCTGCTGCGTGTCGCGCTGGATTTGGCTTTGGGCCAATTGGGCGTTAAGACTGAGCAACTCTCGGTTGTAGGCAACAACGGTTGGCGTATTGTTCCACAAGCCATGACAGAGCATCTCTACCGCGGGATTGGTAAGCATCGTTGCCAATAAGCTCACGGGCGTGGCCGCAATGGGTGGTAGTGGTTGGCGGCTGACAAAGAGAGAAAATTGCAACTCATGGTGGGCTCCCAAACTAGCCTCCGTGAAATCACAGAGCCAGATGCCCATCAAGGCGCGCCCCGCGCGATTCTGGAGCGGGATGACGCTTTCGGGTTGGAGCAGCCGTTGTACCGCGGCCAGATCAGCCGTGCCAGCCAGAAAGGCCCCATACCCATCATAGATCTGATAGGGCGTGGGAACTTCTCCGGTGGAAATCGTTGTTCTTCCCTCCAAGGGAAAGTGTTGAAATAGTGAATGTTGGGCGTTCATACGTCTGCTTCTTTCGGTCAGATCGCTCGTGCGATCGATGGTAACGATTCGATTAACTACCTACTTTATACCCCGCCAGGAATGGATTGTCATCCATCGAAAGGTGAATGCCGCGGTTGATGCGCGGGTAGGTTCTCTGAAGATAGATAGGGTAGGAGTTTCGCACTTGGCCCAATGCTGACCGGTTCTCAAAGCCGGTTAGCTTTCTGTGGTGAAACACAGATGGCAATCGCGAACTTCGTCATCGCATTGGATAAATCCGCCGAAGCGCCTGCGGGCGCTTTTCGCTGTTAGTCAAGGGTTTTAACCCTGCCTTCTTGGTGAAACACACAGCTTGCGCAATGCCTCATTGGTAAAGGACGATAGACTGGTATGACAGTTGATTTGCAAGAACTCACCGCTGTGATGACCACCGCCCTATTGCGCGAGTTGGGCGATGAAGTCGATCTGATCTTTCGCTATGGCTCGTTTCTAAATGGCAATGCTCACGCCTATTCTGACCTTGACCTCTCCTATGTCCCCGTTCACGAGGAAACGGGCTACCATATTACCGTGACCGTGGGAGAGATGCTCTGCGATCTCTACCCGATCCGTTGGTCGCAACTAGAGAGTATGGCGCGCTTTGAAAATGTCAGTAGCACGCTCCTGTTAACCTATCAAGTTACCTACCAACGCTCGGCGGCGGCGGCAGCGCGGCTCGGTCAACTGGCCGATCAACTGCGCACGTCTCTACAACCGGCCGCGCGCCCACTGATGGTGCGCAAGGCGCAAGGGTATTTGCAGCGGGCTGGGTATCCCTACTATCTCTTACGCCAGCAGGCCGCGGCGGGCCATAAACTCGCTTGCCAGCAACAGGCACAGAGCATTGTGGGTATCGTCACCCATGCCCTTGCGATCTACAACCAACAAGTCGTGGACACGCGTAAGCTGGATCGAATCTTGGCGTTGCCCCACTTGCCAGCCAACTTCACCGATCTGCTAACCCAAGTGACCCACGCCACCGCACCCGAGACCCTCCTTGCCGGCTGCGAAGCGCTCCTCGATGCAACCCATGCTAGCTTGCTAGCGGCACAACGCCAATTTCCCGACAGTGGCGTTACTTATGCCACCGCCTTTGGCGCGGGCTATCCAGAGATCAAGGGCGATCTGCAACATATCCTGCTGGCTTGTGAACGCCGCGACCTCTTTTCGCTCAAGCGTTTACTCGTCTCCCTCTATCATGAGCTAGCGTTGGCTATGACCAAGGCCGAGCATGGGATCAGCTATAGTTCGTTCAACAGCCTCGCCGATTATGAACAAGATTTTGTCGCGCGGGGGTTTCCAGCGTTGCTGCCCCTGGTGGGCGCGGGTGATTTCGAAGAATTGCACCGCCAGTGCTTGGCGTTTGATGAGCACCTGCGCCACTTCCTAACCGAGCGTGGCGCAAAGCTCTACGCCTTCGCCACTGTCGATGACCTGCGGCAGCAGCTGGCCCAACCCCTGCAAGCTGAAACAGCGGAAGAATCGCGATGAACACTTGGCTCAAAGTTGTCATGGGTTTGGTCGGTGGGCTTATCACATTGGGGGGCTTGGGGTGGCTGGGCCTACAGAGCCAGCCACGCGATTTCCCACCACCATCAGAAGAGGGAAAAGCCAGCGGGACGGTGGCTATTCCTGCAACTTTACCCATGCCCGTCCGTCGTTATTTTCAGGTGGCCTTTGGCGAGCGCGTGCCACGTGTTGAAGCGCTGGTGGCTTGGGGGCAGGCCCGGGCTCGCTTTGGGCTGTGGATGCCTTTGCGCTTTCGCCTCTATCATCGTCCGGGGCAAGCGTTCAAACGAGAGATGGAAGTGACCTGGTTTGGGCTACCCGTGCTCCATGCGCTAGATTCCTACCAGAATGGCAAAGGGATGACTGGCCCTGTCAATCAGCTAGAAAGTGGGCCCAAGGTTGATCAAGGAGCCAACCTCATCCTTTGGGCCGAGGCAACCTTCTATCCCTCGATCTTGATTACAGACCCGCGCTTGCGCTGGGAGGCAATTGATGAAAACTCCGCTCGTCTGTACTTTCCTACCGCGGTTGAAGCAGGGACTACGGGAGCCGGAGAAGGTGAGCTGATCTTCTCTTTTGATCCCCAAAGTGGCCTCGTGAGTCGCACTTGGGCGCTCCGCTACCAAGGCGCAAGCGGTGAAAAGGTGCCTTGGTACGCCGACATTGTTGAATGGCAGACGATCGATGGCATGCAACTGCCACGCCAAGTCTCTGTCACCTGGGCGAGTGAGGGCACGCCTTGGTCTACCTGGACCTTTACGGGCATCCGTTGGAATGTCGATATAACGCAACAGCTACCCCCCTGAAACTCTACTTCTGTGCCAACGGGATACAAGAGTTAGCAAGCCTGCCAGGTCTAGCCGCGCGCTGACTTGGTGAACAGCGTACCGAAGCTAGCGATCACGCCGCCAGGCTGGTCTGTGCCAACCTATTTCCTCTGTTCCACAGCAGTTGACGAGCCATCTATTTTTGGCTACAATCGTCCTCATGCTCATTAAACTGTTTGGTGGATTATGAATTATTCATAACGAACAGTCGCTCACCATCCCGCGTTTGCGAGAACGTACTCTTTTTGCCTACCTGCTGTTACATCCCACCACCGTTCACAGCCGTGCAAAGTTGATCGAGATCCTCTGGCCAGAGACCGATTCGGAGCGTAGTGGACGCAACTTTGCCACTGTACTCTATCGGCTGCAACAGATTGTCGGTAAAGATTGGGTTGTGGCGGCAGGGAACGGCCTACGCTTGGCAACCGACCCCGCCTTGACTGTTGATGTGTGGACCTTTGACCAGCTCTACAGGCAGCCAACCAGCGCCCCACTTCAGGAAGCCGTCACCCTCTATGCCGGTGATCTGCTAACGCCCACCGCTAATTTGCTGCCCGAACACCAAGATGAGTGGCTATTGCCCCTCCAAACCCACTATCACGAATGTTTTCTGAAGGCACTCTTGCGGCTCGGCCAATGGCACGAACAAGCACACCAGCTTGCTGCCGCACTCCCCTATAATCTGACCCGCCAACGGCTGACGCAGTTGCTGCTTTGGGCAGCTATGCGGCGCTCCAACTTTTTGTCGAGCGGGCTGTGCGCCAGGAGTTTCAGCTAACGCCCGCGAATGTTGGGCATGTGTTAGAAATCCGCCAACGATTAGACGGGATCCCCCTCGCCATTGAATTGGCCGCGGCGCGGATCAAGGTCTTGTCCCCAGCCCAATTGGCCCAGCGCCTACAGGATCGTTTTCGCTTGTTGATCAACCCACAGCGCAACTCGTTACCGCGCCAGCAGACCCTTCAAGCGTTGATCGACTGGAGTTATAACCTCTTGAGTGCGTCTGATCGTCGTTTGCTTAGCGGTCTTTCCATCTTTGCCGGTGGGTTTAGCGTGGTGAGTCCTTGACCACAATCATTAACGGCAATGGTCTCGACCGGGTCTTCGATCTCTTCACTGGCAGTACGGTAACTTTGCTCCAGACCGGCTTTTGTATCATCACCGCCACCCAAGCCGGCAACAGCACTTTTAAGGCGGCGTCACCCGTCACCCAAAGCTTCACTGTTACCCCCGCGCTTGTAAAGCAGAACCAGACGATTACCTTTGCGCCGCCCGCGGACCAAATGGTGGGAAGTGTGCCGGTTAACCTCGCTGCTACCGCCTCTTCGGGATTGGCTGCCAGCTTCGTTAGTGATACACCCACTGTTTGTACCGTCAGTGGTACAACGGTTACGCTGCTCGCCGCGGGCACTTGCACGATCACCGCTAGCCAAGCGGGGAATGCCGCCTTCAACGCGGCCCCGTCCATCACGCGCAGCTTCCAGGTTAGTGCATCCGGGGAAAACCCAGCCCAATTCCTCTTCTTGCCACTGGTGCGGAACTAGAAGAAAGGGACGCGGATGGACGCGGAGAGACGCGGATTTACTGCTCTAATCCGCGTCCTCGTAAAGCTTACGTCGCAATGAGGGGTAGGCGGAGATAGGAAGGGTGTTCTTGATCGCAGTAGACCGTATTGTGAGCGATCACCGTGTGGGTATGTTTACCAACGGCTTCACCCGTATTGGGATTAATATCCAAGCGAGGAAAGTTACTGCTAGAAATATCGATACGAAGGCGATGGCCGGCTTGGAAGTGGTTGCTGGTCGGCGCAAGGGTGATCTGAATGGGGTAGATCTGCCCCGGCTCCATCAACTCGGCTTGGGTCCAACCGTTGCGATACCGCACGCGTAAGACCGAATCGATGAGGTTGAGGTGATAGCCATTCGGATAGTCGGCATTGGGCGGGGCGACATCGATCAGCTTGGCGGTAAAATCGGTGTCTAGCGCCGAAGAGGCAATCCACAGGTGGACAGTGATCGAGCCGGTCACTTCCATGGCTGTGGTCAGTGGTTCGGTTTGAAAAACTAAGACATCGGAGCGGTCGGCCAGCAAGGGGTAGGGTGGTTCCGCGCCAAAGATGGTGGGTTCTTCTTTCTGGTGGGCCGCGCCCAAGCCAACGATATGCCGCAGGCGCAGGACTGGCGACAGAAAACGCAGCCACATATCATCCAGATCCCCTGTATCGGGCGGCAGCTCCATGATCCCACACAGACTTCCCCCAATGGTCGGCACAGGGTGGGCCGGATCGAAAGAATAACTTCGGCTCGCCTCAGCAACAGTAGGCGGCTCTGGGCGGAGAGTGCCATCGGCGTGCAGATAATAGTTGGCCTGTTGGGTGCGCGCCAAGGGCCATTCTTGCTCGTCGCGCCATTGCCCCCCATGAAAGAATTTGCCCTGTGCCGTGCGATGGCCGTCGCCGCCCCCCATGACAAAGATTCGCACCGGCGCTTCTGGTGTTGACGCAACACTGTCTGTTTGTAAATGCTGGGCAAAGTAGCGCAACTGTTCGGCAAAATAGCGCGGCACGCCCCAGACGCTCGTTGGGCCAAAGTCCACATCGCCAGCAAAAGAAGAATCGCCCCGCATCCCCACATGGGTCCACGGCCCCATGATCAGCCGCTGGGGCGTCTGAGTTCGCCGCGCCAGCGCTGCATAATAGTCAGTCATGGCGGTGGCATAGGGATCGAACCAGCCGCCGGAAAAGAGACCGGCAATGTCGGCATGTTCGTGGTAAAAGGCTTCAAAATTGTTACACTTTTGCGCCCAAAAATCATCGTACTCGCCGCGCGTATAATAGTCAAAGAGAATCTGTTCCAAGCGCGGCACCACGGCCAGGGGCGTCTGCCCTGGTTGCCAGGGTGTTGCTTTGATCCATGTCCGCATCTGGCGCAACCCTTCCCACACCACTTGTTGGGCGGCTGGATCATCCCAGATTTCCAACTCGTCTTGGGCATGGACAAAGAGCGCCCAGAACATGTGCATCTGCATGGCCCCGCCTTCGCGCGCCTGGTGGAAAAAATTGTTCGTCGGCGTCACGTCGGGCCAGATCGCCGTGAGATGGGGGGGCCGTTCGAGCGCCGCGGCCACCTGTACCACCGCGGCAAATGAACTGCCGACCATCCCCACTTTGCCATTGGACCAAGGCTTGGCCGCGATCCATTCCACCGTGTCATAGCCATCCAGACCATCGTGCGGATTGGCGGTATGAAAGTATTGGCCCATGCCCTCGGATTGGTAGCGGCCGCGCAGATCTTGCAGCACGGTTACATAGCCGCGCGGGGTAAAGAACTCGGCGATTTCAATATAACGCCGGTCGCTCTTGTTATAGGGCGTGCGACAGAGGATGGTGGGGAAGGGGCCGGGTAGGGGCTCGCCATCCCGCGCCGGGCGATAGAGATCGGTTGCCAAACGCACGCCGTCGCGCATCGGGACCATGATATCTTTGGCAATCAGTAAACCATAGCGTTCGTCGGTGTGGGCCATCTTAGTCATGCAGCTCCTGGGCTACCACCAGCATGGTGTCGCCTTTGTGAATGGGTGCTTGGAAAGGTTGTAAGATCAGGTAGCCGTCACACGGGGCCTGGATCGCTAAGGGTGGATTGCCCACTTGTTCAAAGTCATAGAGCCAGCCCACCTGTTGGCCTTGGGTCACGGCTACGCCTTCTGCGTAGAGCGGTTCGTAGACGCCTGTGATGGGGGCAGGCACATACTCGTCCAGATGAATGGCCGCCACCAAGCGGGGTGGTGTGCCGCGCGCCGGATCGACCTTGACCAGCTCCCCCGGCAACATCTTGTAGTGACGCAGCACATTTTGGATGCCATGATAGGCATGTTGGACGCCGCGGTGGAGGACGCCTTCGGAATGTCCAAACTCACCCCCAATCGTCACCTTACCCATGGCTTCGGCTTGGTCGGTCAGCAGCCCGCGGGCCATCGCACTGGAGTAAATAAAGATAAAGGGGGTGTCAAAGAGGCTGGCCACTGTCTTCATCTCGGCAAACTGCTGGGGGTCAGCGACCATATGAAAGGAAGAACAGAGGGCAAAGTGGACGCCCCGCCCCGCGGCATGAATGTCGAGCACTACATCGACCAAGGGCAGCAGACGCGTCGTCACAAAATGCGCAATCCGATAGGTGAGCGAGCCCTGGGGATCGCCGGGAAAGGCGCGATTCATATTGACCCCATCGCGTTGGGATTCGCGTGTCCCACTGACGCAGGCTGGTGTATTCAACCGGGGCATGAGGATGACCCGCCCGCTGATCTGCGCTGGATCGAGTTCGTGCATGAGCCGCCAAACCGCGACTTGCCCCTCGTATTCATTGCCGTGGGTGCCGCCAAAACAAGCCACGCCCGGGCCAGGGCCAGCCGTCCCGTTGATCACGGCCAAGGGCACCAGGGCATTGCCCCACGTGCCGTCATAGTGAAAAGCAACTTCGTAGAGCGTCTTGCCCGGTCGGTCAAAATCAATCGTGCTGGGATCGTGGATGGTGTGAACTTGGGGCATAGGTAGGTTGTTCCGTGTACTGTGTGATCAATGCTTCAATTTCTTGAATAAGCAGCGGGAGATTCGGCTGGGTAAAGCTTAGCCCTGGTGCGGGAACGCGATGATGCTTGAGGTCAGGTGGAACATGGTTATGGTGAGGGTGGGTACGCGAATCCTATTCGCGTAGTCGCGGGTCGAGCGCGTCGCGCAGGCCATCGCCCAAGAAGTTAAAGGCCAAGACGGTGATCATAATCGCCAAGCCCGGGAAAATCGCCAACCCTGGTGAAATCTCCATAAACTTGCGGCCTTGGCTGAGCATCAAACCCCAAGCGGCATCGGGCGGCTGGGTGCCCAGCCCAAGGAAGCTGAGCCCGGCCTCGGCCAGAATCGCCAGTGAAAGGGAGAGCGTTGCCATGACCACCAACGGTGCCATAATGTTGGGCAGCACATGGCGCAGGATGATGTGGCGCTGGTGGCCGCCGACCACATGTGCTGCCTCGATGTAAGCTTCGTTTTTGACACTAAGAACAGAGCCGCGCGCCACCCGCGCAAAGGTTGGTGAATAGACAACGCCAATGGCTAACATGGCATTGGTCAAGCTCGGGCCAAGCAGGCCCGTGATCACAATGGCGAGCACTAGCGTGGGAAAGGCAAAGAGAATATCCATGATTCCGACTAATACGCTATCTACCTTGCCGCCGAAATAGCCAGCCAGCACACCGGCTGTCACCCCTAGCACAATCGCCAAACTCACTGAGAGCACACCGACATAGAGCGATGTGCGCGCAGCAAAGACGACGCGCGAAAAGACATCGCGCCCTAACTCGTCGGTGCCCATGAAATGATCGATGCTTGGGGGCAGGAGCCGTTTGGCTTCCTGCGCGGCTGGATCATGGGTAGCGACTGAAGAAGCAAAGATCGCCATGAGCAGAACTAAGACGACGATGAGTCCGCCGAGCGCACCAATGGGATGACGGCGCAGGAGGAGCCGCGTTGCCCTCAAAAAACTGGAGCGGGCGCGCGGCGCGTCAGCGGTAGTCGATTGCAAAAGAGCTTGTGATTGATTCATAGCATGATTTCGTAGCTGCGGTGGCGACACCGCGCGAATCTACTGATATTTGATCCGGGGATCGAGAAAACCGTAGGTCAGATCGACCACTAGGTTGATCAATACAAAGATCACGGCCAGGAAAAGACTGGCCGTCTGTACCACGGGGTAATCACGATTGAAAATGGCCTGGATCATCGTCCAGCCGACGCCCGGCAGGCCAAAGATCTGTTCAATAATGATCGACCCACCCATGAGCGCGCCCAACTGAATGCCGATAATGGTGATCACCGGGATAAAGGCATTCTTCAGGCCATGCCGGATGAGAATCCCCCGTTCACTGAGCCCTTTGGCGCGCGCCGTGCGGATATAATCCTGGCGCAACACCTCTAAGAGCGAGGAACGCACCATCCGCATCTCGACGGCCATCAGTTGCACCGAGAGCGCCAAGGCCGGTAGTAACATCTGTAACAGATTGCGCGGTAGATTATCCAAGGGCGACACCCAGATCACCGATGGCGTCCAGCGAAAGACTAGGGACGTAAAGAGCAAAAAGAGAGTAGCTAACCAAAAACTCGGCACCGAGAGGCCAATCAACCCGGCAACGCGCGCCCAGAGATCGGTTTGGCTATTCTGGCGCACCGCCGAGATAATGCCAAGTGGCACCGCCACCACCAGCGATAAGAGAATGGAAAAGAGTGCCAACTCAATGGTAATCGGCAAGGCACGGATCAACTGACCAGTAATCGGCTCACGACTACGAAAAGAGAGTCCAAAATCACCCTGGAATATCCCCCCGATCCACTTGACATACTGCACCGGCCAGGGATCATTGAGCCCAAAGCTGGCGCGCAGAGCAAACTTCTGCTCTTCGGTGATGGTTGGGTCCATCCCCACCAAAGCATCCACAATATCCCCTGGCAAAAGGCGCACCATGGCAAAGATCAGAAAAGACATGCCAATCAGGGTTGGGATCAACAAAACAAGACGACGGATCAGATATCGATTCATAATAATATAGTTGAGAAATGGACGAGAGGACAGAGGACAGACAACTTCTGATTTCTGACTTCTGATTTCTGACTTCTGTCTACTGCCCTCTCTCCCCTAGTCTCCTCCCTAGCTTTCCAGCCAAACGGTACGCAGGCCAGGGTGGAAGTCGTTAAAGCCGACGTACATATCTTTTAGATTGCGGCGTACGGCGTGGAATTTCATGGGTTGACAGATGTACACATGGGGTACTTCGTCGAGAATGAGTTCCTGAATACGGCGGATCTGCTTGTGCCGTTCTTCGCTATTCAGTTCGATTTTCGCCTTGGCATAGTTTTCAGCGAGTTCCTCATTCTGCCAGCCCTCGCCATTATTGAACCAGCGCGCCGCGACCCCAACCGCGGGCTCACCAAAGTCATTGACATAGCGTGTGACATCGGGGCGCATGCCACGGCCCGTAGAACACCAGTCGAAGGTGCCGTCGCCAACGCGTTTAGCAAAGGGGCCGATCTCCTCGGCAATCACTTCCACGTTGATGTTGATCTCTTTGAGTTGTTGTTGTACGACTTCGGCGGTAGCGGTGGCATCATGGTTGGCAATGGCATAGAGGGTAATGTCAAAGCCATCGGCATAACCGGCGTCCGCCATCAGTTGTTTGGCCAGATCCAGATCTTGCTTGAACCAATTTTCGGCCAATTCTTCGGACGTGATGAACCAGTCACCATAACCGGGGGGAATCGCACCGCTGAGCACGGCTTCCCCACCAAAGACATTGTCGATGATCTGTTGGCGGTTGATCGCCTTGCTGATCGCTTGGCGCACCCGAACATCATTCCAGGGTTTGTCGTCACCCAAGATGGTAAATTGTAACACCCGTGGCGCGGAGAAGAGCCCCTTGAGGACGATAATATCCGGGTCATTGGCAAGGGTGAGGGCGGTATCCGCCGAAACGGTACAGCCGTGGATTTCGCCGGAGCGCAACGCCGCCACGCGGCCACTTTCATCGGGCAAGACCTTAAGGGTCAATTTGTCCAGATAGGGCAGCCCTTCCTTCCAAAAGTCGGGGTTGCGCTCAAATTCGACACGGTCATTGGGCACATATTGAATGAGTTTATAGGGACCTGTGCCGATGCCTTCGGTCAGCAGATTCCAGCGCGTATAGGCATCCTTAGGAATGATCGCACTATAGCGTGACCAAGCCAGATAGCCTTCCACGCTCGGATCAGGGCCAGTCATGTTGAACTTGACGGTGCGCTCATCGACGGCTTCGATGCTTTCAATGGCCGGATAGAAGGAGTTTGGCACGCCTGGCTCGGGCGGGGTACGTTGTAGATCCATGGAATAGATGACATCCTCCACCGTGACCGGATCGCCGTTATGAAACTTGGCATTGGGACGTAGATGAAAGAGCCAGGTTTTCTCGTCGGGGGCTTCCCAACTTTCGGCCAAGGCTGGCTGCACGATGAGATCTTTGTCCCATTCCAGCAGCGAATCGTAGATCCCCTCTTTGCCCCAGTGGTTGGCCCCGCTGACACCGCCAAAAGGAATCAAATTGACCACATCCGATTCGATCGCCCAGGTCACTTCGCCACCGGATTGGGGTTCGCTTGGGGTCGCCGGTGCTTCTGCAGCAGGCGCTTCACCGGCTGGCGCAGCCGGTGCGGCACAGGCCGTAAGCAGGAGTTGCGCAGCACTCAGGGAAAGGCCCAAAAGCATGGCATTGCGCAAAAAAGCCCGCCGGCTCAGACGACCTTGCACCAACAAGGTTTGCAATTGTTGAAAATTCATGGGTTGATCTGCCACAGAAGATGCTCCTTTGCTAGCGTGAAGTTACAGGTAGAACGATGGTAGATGGGCCGAGGATGGATAGACCTCATCTATGACGCTTGTAGCGGTGCCAGGTTTTTCAAAGTTGGCACCGCTTTGCGTCCCTTCTCAACTACAGTCGTTTGCGGATATCGGATAGCGGTGCCGCCAAGGCGGGGCGCTGTAACGAATAGGGCGTAATGTCATAGGCGGTTGCCCCATCCAAGGCCAATTCACTCAAAATTTTGCCCAGCACACTGGCAAACTTATAGGCATGACCATCGCCGACGACCACGGTGATCTGCGGGTACTCTGGTAGGTGATCCAAAATAAAATCACGGTCAGGGGCCATGGTATAGAGACAGGTTTTGGTATAGAGCTTTGGCCCGACAAAGTGCGGAATCCGGCTGCTGAGAAAGTCATCGAGCTGCTGCTCAATAGCCGGGCTGCCATCAAAGGTGCGGCTTTCGGCAGTAACGGTGGGGCCAATGGCATCGATGGCAGCTTTGGTTGCTACTTCCCCATAGATGGGAAAGCCATAATAGCTCAGGGCATCTTTCCAGCGAAAGACGGGAAAGCGGCCAATGGCAAACTCTTTGAGATGGGGTGTGGCGTAATAAGTGACCTGTTCCTGCGAGACGGTGAGCGGCAACTGCATCCCGAGGGTCTTTAACAAATTATTCAGCCACGCACCAGCGGTCACCACCAGATGGCGACAGGTAAAGGTGCCTTGGTCGGTGACGACAGTCGCCCCCTCCGCGGTGGGGGTAATCGCCTTGACGGGTGTTTGTTCGAGTACGGTAGCGCCATAGCCCCGCGCCAAGGCCACATGACAGGCATTCCCCTTGGCAGGAGCGGCGATCCCGCCTTGGGGTTGATAGAGCACATCTACCTCGCCATGGGGGGTAAACTGTGGATAACGATAGCGCAATTCATCATTGGTAAAGCGCTCGTATGCGATCCCGGCGCGGTCCATGGCCGCCACATGTTGGTCAAATAGCTCATGGAAGGCACCTTCCTGGTAGGCCAACACCACTTCGCCCGTCTGCGTGACAATCTGCACGCCAGCCTCTTCCTCAACCGTTGCCCAAGCCTCATACGCATGGACCGCCAGACGGGCATAGTCGTCCCGGTGGTAGCTCAGCCGGATAATTCGGGAATGATCTTGCGAGCCGCCATTGTGGTGAAAGAGGGCAAATTGTTCCAGCCCCAGGACCTCTGCCCCCGCCCGCCGCGCCAACCAATAGAGCGCCGCCGCGCCAATGCCACCACACCCCAAGACAATCGTATCATAGTGCGTTTTCATACAGGTGAATCGCCTTTAGCTCTTCTATGCATGGTGATTATCAAAAAGCCCTAGGTTGAAGCCCCGCGCAAGCGGGCTACCACCCCGGCGCACTTTAGCGCAGCTTGCTGCTAGCAGGTGGTGTTTCAACCATGGCCGGTTTGCCGGTTTATTTTCTTAATTTCCAGCAGCACCTGATCGGCGCAATTAGGTGCGCGTCATCACCAAATGCCCAAATGGATCGACTCGCGCCTCATAGCCGGGCAATAGCACCGTCGTGGCGTCGAACTCTTCGATGATGGCTGGCCCTACCACGACGTGCCCCGCACCCAAGCGATAGCGGTCGTAGATCGGGCAGTCGGTATAGCCGCCCAAATCAGCAAAGTAGACCGGCCTAATTGCTTTCTGCGCTTGGTCAACCGCCCCGGTTGCCGCGGCCCAAGTGCGTAACTGCGGCTTGACAATCTGCCCAATGGCTAATAGGCGCAGGTTGACAAACTCCACTGGCTCGCCTGGGGCGCTAAAGCCATACGCCCGATCATGGGTGCGGTGAAAGGTAGCCAGCACCGCGGCTAGGACGGGTTCCCGCAAGGGCTGATCCGGCAGGGTGACAGCCAACTCGTAGCTCTGTCCTACATAGCGTAGATCGACCTGCCGGACAAAGCGCATGGCGCTTTCGTCAATGCCTTCCCGCTGCAACGTCTGGCGGCCTTGGCCGATCATCTGCTGATAGCTGGCTTCCACGGCAGCAAGGTCCAACCGCTGGACGGGGGCAATCAGCGTAGTCGCAAATTCGTGCTGGAGATCGGTCACCAAAAGCCCTAAGGCCGAAGCAACGCCTGGGCCAGGCGGAATGATCACGGTGGGAATCTCGATCTCGGCGGCCAACCGATTGGCATGGACTGGCCCCGCGCCGCCAAAGCCCACCAGCGCAAAGTCGCGTGGGTCATAGCCCCGTTGGACAGAGACCAAGCGCAGGGCATTGACCATGGCCGCGTTGGCAATCTCCACAATGCCGTGGGCTGCCGCGGTTAGATCCATGCCCAAGGGATCGGCACACCGTTCTTGAATGGCTTGACGGGCGGCGGCCACATCGAGTTGGATCTCGCCCCCCAAAAAATAAGCGGGATTCAAGCGACCTAAGACCAAGTTGGCATCGGTCACGGTCGGTTCGGTGCCGCCCTTGCCGTAGCAGACCGGCCCTGGATCAGCGCCCGCGCTTTGGGGACCGACCCGTAAAATGCCCCCCGCATCTACCCAAGCGATCGAACCACCCCCCGCACCGATCTCCACCAGATCGATCACGGGCGTCCGAATGGGATAGCCCTTCCCTCGTTGGGCCCCAACGCCAGCGCCCGCTGCCGCCCCGACTTCGTATTCCTTTGTCACTTTGGGCATCCTATTTTGGATGAGCCCCGCTTTGGCAGTGGTGCCACCCATGTCAAAGGAGATGATCTCTTTGTAGCCTAGCGTTTCCCCCACATAGGCCGCGGCAATCACCCCCGCTGCGGGGCCGGATTCTACCATAAAGACCGGCTTGTGGCGCGCCTCGGCAAAGGTAAAGACCCCCCCACTACTTTGCATTAACAACAGCTCGGCGGTAATGCCTTCGTTTCGCAACTCTTCTTCGATGCGACTCAAGTAGCGGGCCACCACAGGCTGAATACAAGCATTGATGACCGTGGTGCTAGCACGCGTATATTCGCGAAACTCCGGTGCCACCGCTGACGACAAGGAGATCGGTATTGTGGGTAGCTGCGCTTGTAACAAGGCGGCCACGCGTTCTTCGTGGATCGGATTCGCATACGCATGCAGCAGGCAGACCGCGACCGCTTCGACCCCTTCTTGGTGTAACTGCGCGCCCACCGCTTGGACAACGGCTTCATCCAACGCGAGCAACACTTGCCCACGCGCATCCAACCGTTCGGGCACCCCAAAACAAAGATAACGGGGGACTAATGGTTTTGGCTTTTCAAAGCGGAGGTCGTATAAACTTGGCCGGATCTGCCGCGCAATTTCCAGCAGATCGCGAAAGCCGTCGGTTGTGACAAAACCGGTGCGTGCCACCTTGCCCTCAATGATGGCATTGGTTGCCACTGTCGCCCCATGGACAACAAAGGTTACGTCGGCTGGTGCCACCCCTTGGTTGCTCAGAATGCGCTGGGTGACAGCCAGAAAACCGGTTGCAGGATCTGTGGGGGTCGAGGAAACCTTGGCTAAATGAATCTCACCGGTTGTTTCGTTGATGAGGGTTGCGTCGGTAAAGGTGCCGCCAATATCAATGCCCAAGCGGTAGGCCATAATTGGTCTCCTGGTACAGGATTGGGCGTTGCGTTATGTATGGATGTCAGGCAGGGAATCGCCGGTCAGCCAACAGCCATTGTTATGTGACAAGCTCGTAGCATTATAAAAGAGATGTAAGCAGCCGTCAACCACGTTTTTGACGAAAGGTAGGGGGCTTATGTTAGGCATCCTGGCTAGCCAACGTTGGTTGACAAGGTGACCGCTTTCGGGTAGGCTGGCGTCAAAGAGCTTGTCATCTGGTTGGCTCTGTGGTTTCCACAACCGCCAACGCAAGACGCTGTCAGGTTTTCAAAACTTGACAGCTTTGGAAGTTCGTGACCCCTAATGATCCATGAGCGAAACCCTATACCATGAGCGAAACCGCCCAATTTGATCCAATCCAGTTTGAAGTGATTCGCAATGCGCTGCTCGAAGCGACGGAGGAGATGGCGATTGCCCTCCGCCGTAGCGCCTATTCAACCAACATCAAGACGCGCGCCGACTTTTCGTGCGCGCTCTTTGATCGCAATATGCAACCGGTGGCCCAAGCCTTTGCCCAGCCCAACCATTTGGGATCGCTGGGGCGCTCGGTACCCCATGTGCTAGCTGCCTATGGGCCAGAGAAGCTTGGCCCTGGCGATGCCATTTTAGCCAACGATCCCTATCTGCGGGGCGTTCATCTTAATGACATTACCCTCATCTCGCCGATCTACCACGGGGCAGAACTGGTGGGCTATGTGGCAAGCCTAGCGCATCATGTGGATGTGGGGGGCGGCGCGCCTGCCAGTGTCGGCGCTTTCCGCGAGGTTTACCAAGAAGGGATTATCATTCCGCCGGTCAAATTGGTGCAACAGGGGCAAATTGTCGATGATGTGTTTCGCCTCGTGTTGGCGCAGATCCGTTCCAAACGGGAGACAGCCGGTGATCTACGCGCCCAGATTGCCGCCAATAATACGGGCATCCGCCGTATTACCGCGCTGGTGGACAAGGTGGGGTTGGCAACGCTGAATCAGATGATTGAAGCGCTGCTCAACTACACCGAACGCCGCACCCGCGTAGCCCTGGCCGCACTGCCCAAGGGCGTCTTTACCGCGACCGGGGTGATGGATAGCGACGGGTACTCGGAGCAGCCCGTCCACTTGGCGGCCCGCGTGGTGATTGACGAAACAGGAGTCTTATTCGATCTGACCGATTGTGATCCGCAACGCCGTGCACCGGTCAACGCCACCTATTCGCAGACCTATTCGGCCTGTGCGTATGTGCTCAAATGCCTGATCGACCCCGATATTCCCGTCAATGCGGGTTTCTACCGGCTGGTCCAAGTCGTTGCGCCCGCGGGCAGCGTGGTCAACTGCCGACCACCGGCACCAGTGGTGGCCGGTTGGGAGATCAACGCCCGTCTCACCGATGTGATCCTCCGTGCGCTGGCCCCGGCGCTACCCCACTTGATCCCCGCAGGCACCAAGGCGATGATCTGCCACGCGGGCTTTGGCGGCATCGACCCGCGGCGGCAAGAATACTACTGTTTTCTGGAAACGTTGGCGGGTGGCTATGGCGCACGGCAACAGAGCGATGGGCCGGATGCTGTCCAGACGCACGGTCAAAACACCGAGAACGCGCCGGTCGAAGAGACGGAGATCAACTATCCAGTGCGCATTGTGCGCTATGAGTTGGTGGAAGATTCCGAAGGCGCGGGCCGCCACCGCGGTGGGCTGGGGCTACGGCGCGACTATCTTTTCCCCGACCATGAGGTCTCCTTTACCATTCTGGCCGATCGCGAACGGTGGGGGCCGTGGGGGCTCTTTGACGGGGAAGCCGGCCAACGGGCGCGTTATCTTCTCACCGCCCACGGCAACAGCGTGGAACTGGGCTCCAAAGTAACCGTGCAATTGACTCCCGGCGACATTGTCAGCTATCGCACCTGTGGCGGTGGCGGCTATGGCGCGCCCTACGACCGCGACCCTGCGCTGGTACTCCGTGATGTACGTGAGGGCAAAGTCAGTCTTGAACGGGCCCGCAGCGTCTATGGTGTGGTGATCGATGAAGGGAATTGGACGGTCAACGCGACCGAGACGCGACAACTGCGCCATCGCTAGGATCTGTTGACATTGCCCAGCCTCGGCCATGACAACCAGTGGTGACCTGGGCAATGTCAAGCTGTTTCGGGTTAGTCTGCCGCGATTTCAACGGCTGGATACGCTTCGACATAGGCTTCGTCGTTGCTGCCATAGTAGGTGACAGTCCGACCGATAAGATCAACATCGTAGCGGATGACGCCAGCCAGCCAAGCTGCGGTGAGAAACTCGGGAAAGCTGCTCTTGCCAGCTTGGTCGGTGCGCAAGGCTGTGATCAGCGCGTCCTGATCAAAAGGGGGGACCGCGGCGAAGCCACTCACTAGCGGGGGGCCTTGGACTACGACAGGGCCTTCTGTGGTTAGATAGAGGCTTTGCGCGGCGGGTAGGGTCCAAAGATTGCGCATCACCCCAGCTTGGCGCAAGGTTTCGGCTAAGTAGGGAAAGCCGCCCACCTTTGGTCTGGTGGCCATGGCGCGCTGTTGGGCGGCTTGTAACTTTTCAATGGCGTTGCTCATTTTTTTCCTTTTCTATCGTAGTCCTCAATGACGCTACTCAACGGGAACGCTATGCCACTGGTGAATCTGGACCAGCTTTTTGAGTAGCTTACGCAAAGTCTGTTCTTCGGCATGGCCGAGGCCGCCGAAAAAATAGGCATCGTTCTGGTCCGCAAGCTGTGCCAATTCGGGCAGGATCTGGTGGCCGGTGACTGTCAAGGTAATCCATTGCACGCGGCTGTCTTTCTCATCAATTGCCCGCGTGATCCACGCTTTACTTTCCAGCTTCATCAACACTTTCGAGATAGCCCCACGCGTCATGCCGATCAAAGCCGCTAATTCACCCGGCGTCATCGGCTGGTGCTCATAGAGCTGCCGTAGGGCCACCCATTCAGCAACGGAAACTTGCTTGGTCTGCAGCGCTTGGGCAAAGGCTCCAGAAACGTGATTTGAGACAAAGCGTAGCCAGTACCCAAGGTGGTCTTCCAGCCCAGCGACAGGGGCGGCTGGCTGATCATTCATACAAAGGCTCCTTTTTAGAAATGTTTCCTTGGAAACTATGGGAGAATTATAGTTTCTAAGGAAACATTTGTCTAATTACAAAAGCAATAAATGTAGCTTTCACAAGCCCGCGACTTATGAAAGCTACATCTCCCCTTCATGGCGGCTCGTGACGCGGTTAGAGCCTTGGCATTATGCGGGCCTTACTTCCCAACGGCGGCCTTGATGCTTTCCAGGTGACCGTTCAGATGCAAGATCAAGAGATGTTCGATCACATCTTCTGGTGTGATCTCGGCACTGAAGAGCGCGAAGTAGCTGGTGCGATCCAAGGCTGCATCGCTCAACCCGCTGATGATGGCACTCGCGTGCTTAACGCCGTGCTTGAGTTTGTCCAGGGTCGCCTCTTGGCTAACCGTGGCGTAGGCGACGGCGTGCTGGGCGTTGGCCGCGTGAATCATCTCCTCTGTTAATGGCGGCAGCGGTTGGCCATCGGCAAACAATTGGACCAAAGTGGATAGCGATTCGTGGGAGAGGGCAATATGATGGGCAACCACGCGCACAGGCCATCCTTCCGCGGTCGTTACGCGATCTAAATCGTGCTCTGAACAGTCGTCAAGGTAGTGGATCAGTTCGGCATTGGCTGTGGTAAAGCGTTGTGCTAAGGCTTGGGCCCGTTGGTTCATGGTGAATTTTCCTTTTGTCGCTTGCTTGAGGCATTCTGATTTAGGACATTTGTTCTGTCTGCCCTATTATAGGCTTGTTCGATGGGGTGTTCTATGCCATAATGTCCTGAATCTATGTCTGCTCGTCCAGATGGAGCGAAAGAAGAGCTACGGGATGGATGTCCTAGCAGATGTTCTCAATACGGTGGAATTGAAAGGGTGGCTTTCGTCACGGCGAGAGTTGGCACCGCGGTGGCGCTACGAGTTTGCCCCCAGCAAGGACAGCATGTTCCATGCGATTAGCTATGGTGGTGCCTACGTACAGGTAGAGGGGGAGGCCACACCGATCCGCGTTGAGGATGGAGATGTACTGCTCTTCCCAACCGGCCATTCCCATGCCCTCTATGACGAACCAAGCGCACCGCTAACCCGGCGCGTCCAGTTGGATTACAATCCGCAACGTGACTATCAGGCCGTTACTAGTGAAGGAGCGGGACCCAAGCTGCTGATGCTCTGTGGCGCGTTCCATTGCGCATATCCCACTGGCTTTCCGTTGCTCCAGCGGCTGCCCAAACTCATCCACATCCCCGGCACACAGGGCCAGATGGCCCATCGCCTGGCCGATCTTGTCCAACTGATTGCACGGGAAGCCGCGGCACAGCAGCCAGGGGCCGCCGTCGTTCTTAATCGGTTGACAGAACTGCTCTTTATTCAAGTGCTACGCCTCTGGATCGACCAACAGGCTGCTGCGGCTGTGGGGTGGGCTGCCGCACTGCGCGATCCGTCCATCAGCACAGCACTGGGGCTGATTCACCAAGCACCCGAACGTAAATGGACGGTCAGGGCCTTGGCAGAAGCGGTCGCGCTCTCGCGTTCAGCTTTCTCGGCGCGCTTTACCGCCCTTGTTGGTGAACCCCCGCTGACCTACCTGACCCGCTGGCGGATGCTGCGGGCGACCCGCCTTCTGAAGAACGAGGTTAGTATCGAGACGATCGCGGCGTTGCTCGGCTATGAATCTGAAGCCGCCTTTCGCAAGGCGTTCAAGCGCGAAATGGGAATCCCGCCCGCGCAATATCGCCAGCTTGGCTGATGCAGGAGCACAATAGCCGCGCCACAGCACCAGATCACACAATTTTAGCCTCTCTGCAACGTCCCTAAAGATGAAAATAGGGGACGCGGATTTACGCGGAGGAACGCGGATCAAAAAATCCGCGTTCCTCCGCGTAAATCCGCGTCCTCGCTAACTGCACGCTTGCTCCTCAATTGGTTTGGGTGGCTGCCCACAGTTCATCGATGGTCGCGATCAGATCGCGCGTTTGCCCACGCCGTTGGGCCGCCGTAATGGCTGTCGCGGGCAAGGATGTCGCTGCTTGAGCGAGCACCGGTTCCGTGATCAAGTGGCGGTAAAAGAGGGAATTGCCGTGGTAGGGGTGGGCCATGAATAAGCTTTCTAACTCGATCGCTTGTTCGATTTTCTGCTCTTCAAGCAGGCGGCCAACATAGGCACCCAACGCCAGCCGCATCCCGCGCGTACTTCTGCTGGTGACGGCATCGCGCAGGACGGTGAGGACACTCTGGCGCGCCCCAGCGCTGTCTCCCAGGGCGCGCTGGGCATAGCTCAAGCCAAGCAAGGCATAGCTTTGGTCGTCGGTGTTGCTAATGCCCTGAAAGAGGGCTAGCGCACGCTGCAAGTGTGTGCGTGCTTGTGGATAGTCACCTTGCCCCAACCCAGCTAGCCCCTGCAACATCAACCCAAAGGCGGCATCACGCTGGATACCCAACGGTGAGGCATGCTCGAACAAGGCTTGGCTCAGGGTAAGGGCTTGCGTATAGTGACATTGCATGAGGTGGAGATAACTCAGCATCAAGTAGGCTTCCAGGCGAAAATGCTCCTCTTGGGCCGTCGTAATGAGGGTGAGACAAATTTCGTACTGCTCCTGCGCGGCCTGATTGTACCCCACTTGGGCAAGGAGCCAGCCCAACCGCCGCCGCGCCTCGGCGCTTTCAAGTGGATCATCCAATAGTTCGATCAGCGTATTCGCTTCGGCAAAGAGCTGCGTCGCTTCCAGCACCCGATCAACCAACACACTGACCATTGCCAGATCGCTGATCGCATGAATGGCCCCCATGCGGTCATCGAGCATACGATAAAGCGCAAGGCTTTTGCTGTGCCAATGGTGCGCTTGGGTGTATTCCCCCGTTAGCCAAGCGAGGCGACCCAAACGATGAAGGGTGAGCGCTGCGCCAAGCCGATCACCGTGCTCCTGGTATAGCGTAAGCCCTCTTTCTAGCCAACTATGCGCTTGTGCTAATTGGCCTTGCAGCGCGGCGGTATACCCTAGCGAGTAATAGACAAAAGCAGAGGCGGCCTGAAAAGCTGGGCGGTTAAGCAAGCGTAGACTGTGCTCTAACAAGGCGCGCGCTTCGGTCAGGCGCTTCAATTCAATGGCAAAGGCCCCTTGGTAGGCTAGGCCCTGGCCCACGGCCAATACCGCGTCATCTGCGGTGGGGGTTGGACCCAGTTGGCTGACTAAGTTTTGACAGGCCGCATAGCCTTCTTGGTAGCGCCCGCGCCGCTGATAGTAAGCGCTTAGGCTAGGAATGACTGCGGCGAGCAAGTCCAGGTTCCGCTGGGCAATGGCCCACGCCCAAGCCGCGGTTAGGTTTCCCACTTCGCTCTCGACGGCATGGAGCGTGGCTTGGTAGCGTGGACCACTGAGATCGACCTGCTGGGCCATCAGCCATTGTAAATAATAAAGTGCATGACGAGCGTGCACTGCTTGCTCCGCCGCTGGTTCGTTGTCGAGCTGCTCCATGGCAAATTGGCGGAGCAATTCGTGGATCTGATACCGCTCCCCCGTTACACTGCCAGCTGTGTTAGCTTCTGTCCGTTGCAACAATGATTTGCGCCATAAATTCGTGAGCGCGGGTAAGTTGGCATTCGCGATTTGCTGGGCCGCCGCCCGTGTAAAGCCCCCGCGGAAGATCGCCAGTTGGCGCAGGGTATGTTGCTCGGTTGGATTGAGCAACTGCCACGACCAATCAAAGACCGCACGCAGACTGCGTTGGCGCTCGGGGACATCATGCCAATCTACGGCTAGAAACTCGGCACTGCGCTCGATCTCACTGGCGATCGCGGCGAGGGGCAAGAGCCCGACATGGGCCGCGGCCAATTCCAAGCCTAGGGGCATCCCTTGCACCAACTGACAGATGCGCACGACTGCCGGCAGATCGGCAGTCGTGAGATCAAAGCTGGTATCACTCCGCTGGGCATTCTGGACAAAGAGCTGTACCGCGGGCGCGGTCTTCGCCTCGGCCAGCGTCGCCCGCTCGGCAAAAGCGAGGGGCGGCACGGGGTAGAGATGTTCACCGCGCAAATTCAGCCGCTCGCGCGAGGTGGTGAGGATCTGCACACCGTGTGCGCTCTGTACCACGTCGATGATCGTATGAATGCTGCGCCTGTCACTGCGACTATCACTGGGCGCGGTTTGGGGCGCTTCGTGCAGCAGATGTTCCACATTGTCCAAGATCAACAGGAGCTGTTTATGGCGTAGCTGCTGTGCCAAGGCTTGGCTGAGATCACTCCCCTGTAGGCTCAGCCCGAGAACTGTCGCGATGGCCGAAGGTAACTCCGCGGCGCTGGTCAGCGGGGCAAGGGCCACAAAGAAGATCCCATCAGCATAGATCGTGTTGGGGGCGACGCGGGCCTCGGCCAATAATGCTTGCGCCACTGCCAACGCCAAGGTGGTTTTACCCAGGCCACCCGCGCCAACCAAGGTCATTAGCCGGACCGCAGGCTGACGCAGCCGCTCGATTAATTCGGCGAGTTCGCGCTCACGCCCCACGATAGGCGTCAGTTGATCGGGCAGGACCGCGGGGATGGACGCACTCGATTCTGCGGGAGAGGTGTGCGCTGCTGAGACTGCAATCGGAGGGACCAATGGCTCAAGCTGCACGACCTCGGTTTGCCCAGCTGCCACATAGCGCGTGCGCAGATAGGTGGACAAGGTTGCCAGATTTTCCTGGAGGTAGTTGCGCGTTGACAAGGGGGCCTGCCGCGCGGCCGTCTCCAACTGGGCTAGCCGCGCGGCTAGCCCAGCGTAGCCCAGTTGTTGCACAATCTGTGCCACCAGCGGACGCACCAGCCGATCGAGTTGTTTTTGTTGGGTCTCCTCGGTTGCCAACGGATTCACCAGCGCCACCTCATAGAGCCCTGCCCCAGCTTTTCCCGCGAGGATCTCCTGCATGAGCAGCTCCAGCATGAAGCTACTCATATTCTGGACCACGGTGGCAACAGTGGTAAAGCCGGCTGGCGTTTGCTCTAACAAGCCACGTCGCTGCAAGGAGTGAATCGCTTCGAAAAAACCATTCGGTGAATAGCGTGCCCCTTCTGTGGCGAGTTCGGGCGCAATCGGGGGGACAAGGGTCGTGCGCAATTGGGCGAGGGGCACAGGCTCACAGGCGAGCGCGAGCCAGATCAAAAGCGCACCTTCAATATAGGGTAGCCGGGCGCGATAGTGGTCAAAGAGCTCTCGGATCGGGCCATACATCAGCGCTTCTTGACTAAAAAAGGCGGTTACATCGCCACCAAAGAGATCTTGGATCGAGTGAGCGGCAAATTGGAGCAGAGTCGGGTTGCCATCGAAACGCGCAATCAGCGGTGCCGCCGCCGCGGCAGACAAAGAGAGCCCATGGGCCGCTAGCAACTGTTGCCCAGCCGTAACCCCAAGCCCAGCGACTGCCAATGAACGGACCAGCGGGGTTTCCTCTTCTAGGCGCGCAAACAACTCGAGCTGCTCGCGGCTGGCCAGCAGGAGCACACTTTGGTGGTCGCTCTGGACAAAGCGCTGTAAGAACTGGTTATAGATTTCATGTTCTGGTTGAAAGCGCCCGGCCAATCCTGGCTGCATGAGCGCTTCGAGGTTGTCTAGCACCAGCAAAGTACGGCGGCTGCGCAGGTGATCAAAGAGCCGGTTCAATTGGTGATCAAGCGTTGTCGTGGCACCTGCCGTCGCGGACTCACCCAATCGGGCCAGCCAGTCGTCCAACAAGGTGGGTAAGGATGGTGCATTGGCTACCGAACGCCAGATGACCACTGAAAAATGGTCGGCCTGGCTACGCGCCACCGCTTGAGCTAGCGCTGTCTTCCCCATGCCAGCCCAGTTCCACAGGCAGATCACCCGGACACCGCTTTGCAGCCACCCGCTCACTTGGCCTTCTTCGGCTTGTCGGCCTACAAATAGGCTATTGGGCGCAGTACCCCCCCAATCGCGCAGCGCAGTGGGGTTGATGGGCTGATGGGCTGATGGGGGGGCTGTCTGCGCTTCAGCCACCGATTGGGCTGAGATAGGGGGGGGCGAGAGAAGATCGGTGAGTTTGCCGGCGGCTAGTTGATAGATATTGGCACTCGCCGAAGCCCGTGACGATGGGCTTTGGGGTGATGGGCTTTGGGGTGATGGGCTTTGGGGTGGCAGTTCGCGGCTGACACGCCTAGCCGGTTGCGTAGAAGGGGCATTCGTGCGGAGCTGCTCGATCAAGGCGAGTGTTTCGGGGCTTGGCTCAACGCCCAATTCGCGCTGCAAGTAGGCGGCAAAGTTTTCGAAGTGACTGAGAGCACCACCGCGGTCGCCTTTGTTGGTCAATGCTTGGATCAAGTAGCGTTGTGCTGGTTCATGCAGTGGATCGAGGGTTACCTGCCGCCGGGCCCATTGCTCTACCTTGGCCCAATGACCTTGGGCAAAAGCGCTAGCGCTCAAGAGGCTCAACGTCTGTAGCACTTGTTGCTGAAAATGCTCACGCGTCAGGAGCAGCCATTCTTCAAAGAGATCACTATCGCTAAAGGCAAAGTTACTTAAAAAGGGCCCTTGATAGAGGGCGACCGCCTCGCTCAGGCGCGCCTGACAATCCGCACAGGTGGCTAGATCCAAATGCGGACAGCTAGCACAAGCGGCTAGCTGCTTGCGAAAGGTTTCTACATCCAGGGTGTAGCTGCTGTTCCCGTTCCATTGAACGGTATTCCGCTCGGTGAGCAGGAGCGGAATGGGGCGCTGATCGTCATTCAGCAGCGTGCGCAAATTCATCAACGTCTGACGGAGATTCTGCCGTGCGGTCGCTTCGGGCTTATCGGGCCAGAGGAGGCCCGCTAGGCGCTCCCGTGGATGGGCTTGGCGGGCTTCCACCGCCAAGTAGACCAACAAGGCCACTTCTCGCTGACTACGAAACCGCGTAATGGGCGCGCCATCCAAGGTTAACTGGAAGGTGCCAAAGAGAGTTAACTGAAGAGAGACCATTAGGTATGTTTTGTTGTTCCGGCGTTGACAGGTCTTTGTTGGCAGCTGGCGTTGTTTGTCACCGATGTCTTCACGCCGTCTCCACACCGTCTAGGTGCGTTCAGGCAAACACAGCTGCGTCAAAAGTCGCAATTGGCGACCAAGCGAGCATCGTCATTTTACCTGAGTGGGATCGAAAAAGCAAAAGCTATCGAAGATAGGCATGCTGACAGCGTTGTCCGCTTGCCGGAATGAAGCAGATCTCCTCGTTCCCGCCGCATCGGCTCGCCAGACTGTAGAACTGGTCAACGCCATTATGGGGGCCGCGATCAAAGAGCGGGCAGTGCATTTACCGCTTGACCCCGTTGCCTATGATGCCTTATGGGCAGATCTAGTCGCCGGGAACGCGCACATCCCCTCCTGCCCCTGCCGCCAAGGCCGGCGGCAGGGGGCCTACCGCCGGCACTCGAACCGAAGCGCCTGCGCACGCCTTTCGCTGTTAGTCGCGGGTTTTACCCAGCTTTTTCGGGTTCGCGTTTGCCCTGAATGATCGATTCCCTCTCTATTAACAACACGGCTTTCCGGCTATATGGTGTATAATTTTATTCTCTTAGAAGTTACGCACTTGGACAAGACCTGACAGGTTTGGAAAACCTGTCAGGTCTCTGGTCGTACCAACCAACTGCGTAAGTCCTATTCTCTGCTGACCGTACGGCGTCGATGGTTGCTGCGAGTTCATCTTTATGCCACCGCACCTACAAATTAGCCTACTAGGGCGTTTTCAGTTGTCGTTTGGCTCTGCCCCCGTGGCTGGCTTTGCCGCGGCGCGGCTGCAAGCGCTGCTGGCCTATTTGGTGCTTCACTGCCGGGCGCCCCATTCTCGTCAACAGCTTGCTTTCCACTTCTGGCCGGTTTCGAGCGAAAGTCAGGCGCGCACCAACCTACGCAAGCTCCTCCTTCAACTGCGTCAACAGTTGCCTGCTGTCGCGGCATTCCTCATCGCGGATAACCAGCAGATCACCTGGCGCACAGATGCCCCCTTTACTTGCGATGTACTTGAGGTGGAACAGATCCTTGCCCAACTGCGCACCAAGCCCCTAGACCAAGCGTTGCTCACCGCCCTGTTTGAGCACTACCGCGGCGAGCTGTTGCCCACTTGTTACGATGACTGGATTCTCCC
The DNA here is from genome assembly GCA_019637645.1 of Caldilineaceae bacterium. The sequence goes on along the minus strand of JAHBVH010000034.1, from coordinate 58,422 downwards.
ACTGCGCACAGAGTTGCACCAAGCGGTGATGGCCGCACTCGAACGGTTGGTGCCGCTGCTCGAGAATCAGCGGGCCTATGCGGAAGGCATTCACTATGCCCAACGGCTGCTCCTCCTCGATCCACTAGAAGAGAAGAGTTACCAGCAGTTGATGCGGCTGCGGGCGGCCACGGGCGACCGTACCGGCGCATTGCGCGTCTACCAAGAGTGTGTACAGCGACTGGAGCAAGAACTGGGGGTCGAACCGGCCCCAGCGACGGTTGCCCTCTATGAACAGCTACGACACCCCATCGCGCCCACTGCCGTTGGTAGCCCCGCGTTGTTTCCGGGGGAGCCGATCCCGCTCATTGGGCGTCACGGTGAATGGCAGCTCCTCCAACTGGCTTGGCAACGGGCGCGGCGCGGACAACCAGGGCTGGTCATCATTGCTGGGGAGGCGGGCATTGGGAAGACGCGGCTGGCCGAAGAAATGCTCCATTGGGCAGGACAACAGGGCATTCTCGCTGTGCGCACACGCTCCTATCAGACACACGGTGCATTGGCCTATGCGCCCATTGTCGAATTATTACAGGCCGCGGGGATTCGGCAACGGTTGCCGCGTTTGAACGAAAATCAACTCAGCCATGTTGCCCGGTTGCTGCCTGCGCTGCTGGCCGAACACCCCAATTTGCCGCCACCCCAGCCGCTGACCGAGAGCTGGCAGCAGCAGCACTTCTTGGCGGCACTCGGTCACGCCATCTTGGCCGACCGTCAGCCGGTGGTATTGCTCTTTGATGACTTGCAATGGGCCGATAGCGAGACGCTGACGTGGTTACACTTTTTGCTGCGCATGGCCGACACCGCGCCCCTGCTTATCGTTGGCACGATCCGCACTGGTGAGGTGAGCCGCACCCATCCCTTAGCCACCCTCCTTGCCGTGCTGCGTCGTGATGATCTGCTCACTGAGTTGGCCCTTGCGCCTTTAGACCGGGCAGAGGTGCAGGCGCTCGCCCAGGCCGTCCAGGCCGTTAGCCTGTCCACGGCAGCGCTGACCCAGCTCTATGCCGATAGCGCGGGCAATCCCCTCTTTGTGGTTGAGCTGCTGCGTGCACAGCAGGCGGCCATTGCATCTCTGACTACCGACGCCAACCCGAGCGGGCTACCGCCCAAGCTTTACAGTGTTATCCGCCAACGGCTGGCACAATTAGCGCCAGCAACCCAGCGAGTAGTGAATCTTGCCGCGGCGATTGGGCGCTCGTTTACCTATCCTGTCCTGCTCGCCGCAACCGTAGGAGCGGAAGAGATGGGGGAAGAGGACATCGAAGAGGCGGTGGTCGATGCGCTTGATGAGCTATTGGCGCGCCAACTGATTCGTGAACAAGGTGCAGAGTGCTATGACTTTAGCCACGACCGTATTCGGGATGTGGCCTACAACGAGATCAGCCAGACGCGGCGGCGGCTGCTCCACCGGCGGGTAGCGGAAGCGCTGGAACAGATCTATCAGGAGACGCCCAATGAAGTTTGTGGCCGACTGGCCGAACATTATGAGCAGGCGAAGCTCTTTGCAAAAGCAGTCGATTATTTACAGCGGGCAGGTGAGCTTGCTATGGCGCAATTTGCCAACAGCGCGGCCATTGACTATTTCTCACGGGCGCTTGCCTTGCTGACAACAACCGATGCTCTCAAACGACTGGAACTGCTGCTGGCGCGTGAGCAAGTCTACTATTTCCTTGGCCGCTTGGATGCCCAGCAGGCTGATCTGATGGCGATCCAGGCGCTTGTAGACGAGAAGGCGGATGGCGATCCAGGCAGATTTTCGCCAAGCGCAAGATTGCTAGCGGTTTTCCACATGCGAATGGCCAACTGGTATGCCGCTACCGGTGACTATATCAATGCCGTCCAAGTTGCACAAGCCGCGGTTCGTCTAGCCCGGACGCATGGCGACCACTTGACAGAATCAGAGGCGTTCTGCCGCTGTGGCATCGTCTATTTTGAGCAAGGTAATCTGCCCAACGCACGCGCTGTGCTGCGCCAAGCCCTCGCCTCGGCGCGCACAGTTAACAGTCGCATGCACATCGCCGAAGCGCTCAACTGGCTCAGTGCGGTTGGGATGTTCACCGGCGCGCCTTATGCAGAAATCATCAACTATCTGCAAGAAGCGCTTGATATTCATCGGGATAGCGGCAACTTGCGGGGCGAGATGAACATTCACCATAAGATGGCCTATGCGTTGATTGCCCAAGGCGAAGATGGGTATGCGCAAGCCATCGATCATATTGAGGCGGGATTATCATTGAGCCACCGCTTAAATACACCGGTGGACCGTGGGCAGCTCTTGCGCAATCTCGGTTGGCTCTATATCTATACGGGCGATTACAACAAAGCCGACGCAGCCCTCCACCAGTCAATTACCCTCCTACAGGAAACCAATGTTACCTTTGCCGCAACTGCCCATGCTTATCTTGGCTTTTATTCTTTGCAATCCGGCCATGGGGAAGCTGCCGAACAGCTCTTAAAGCGTGCTTTAGCGGGCTATCGTACGGTAGAAAAGACGCGGCCCCATCGCACGATAGCGCTATACTGGCTCGGTTTGTTGCATATCTACCGCGCCGAATTCGCGGTCGCGCTGGCCTATGGCGAGCAAGCCTTGCAGGCGGCTGAACCGCGGGGAGACAGGCGTCACATGGCCCTAGCGCATACCTTGATGGGGCATGCATGGCTGGGCCTGAACGAGTTCGCCGCGGCCCAGCAGAACTATCAAGCTGCCAAAGCGCTTGCGTTTGCCATGGAACAGTACAATCGCAGTTTGGAGCCCATGGCCGGATTAGCCGCTATTGCACTGCAGCAAGGGAAGCTATCCGAAGCACGCGCGATCGTCGAAGAAATCCTCTCCCAGCTAGAAACGCGCAACCTCGATCGCACCGAAGAAGCGCTGCAGATCTATCGTGTTTGCTATCAAGTGCTGCAGGCGCTTGCGGACTCGCGCTCGTCCATGATGTTGCAGGCGATGTATGCCCACCTGCAAGCTCGCGCCGCCACCATCGCTGATCCTACCCACCAGCAGTTGTTCTGGGAGGCGATGCCCGGCCACCGGGAGATTCTTACGGCTATCCGCAAACAAGCCGCCAACTGAGCTTGTCTATCACCCTTTCCGTCCCTCCTCCCTTTGCCCCACTTCCCTTTGCCCCGCCAGGAACACTGAATCCCGCCAAAACCGCGTCCCTGCGTGCTACCGGCAACGGTTAGGGAACGCTTGGCCTGCTATGCTCTATGCGATAACTAGTCAGGCAGGTATGGTATAAAGCAGGAGCGGCAAGATGACCCCCCCAAAAATTTTGAATGGCAGCAACTGAATGATCCGGATGATGATCCCTGGGCATCGGCACCGAATCACAACGTAGCATTCGAACAAGTGTCCTCCACAGGAGAATCAAGACCTAGGCGTGCTTTCCAGACCAAACTTTATGAGCTAGTTGCCGCCGTTATTGCCGCGGCCAATCAGTTGGTCCAATATGTACTGGCCGAATATGACACAGCAAAAGTGCTGGCATTGGTGGTCACTCTGCCTCACCATGAACAGTGGGGGACGGTAGCGCCTGCCCTCTTTGGGCGCTCGGCAGACGAACTAGAGGCGGCGTGGCAGCGCTATTTGCCGCAGCATGCCCACCTGGCTCAGTAACCAGTTTGCCATCTTCCACTCATCGACAGGCAACGTTCGTTCGGCAAGAAGAAACGCCCCACAACATCAGACGCAACGCTTAGGCAACGCGCTGCCTGCTATGCTGGTCTCAGCGTTTGATAGGCTACCGGTGGTTGCTCTCAACATGCGAGAAGTTACGCGCTTGGGCAAGCGCTGACCGGTTTGGAAAACCGGTCAGCGCTCTGGTCCTATCCCTTTTCAATCCATCTCTAAAAAAGAAAAGTAGAAGGAGCCTGCTGTATGAAGAACTCGCAATGGAAGTTGTGTGCTGTTCTGTTTGTCTTTACTATGCTCTTTGCCCTACTGGCACCCGTCTTGCACGCCGCGCCAACCTTACAAACGGCCACACCCACACCAGCCCCGGAAGAAGAGCGCGAAAGTGACACCGCTTCTGCTGACGCCGTGGCTGATAGTGATGTGGCTGATAGTGAGGAACCTGCCGAAGATCTACAACTCGTCACTGCCAAAGTGGCCGCGGATCTGGTGCAGCCGGGGCGTGTACTCATGTCTGCCCGTGGTAATCATTGGATCTACGATTCGGTGCCACCAATCAATGGCCCGAATGAAGAGGTTAACCCGCTGGATGGTATGTTGACGGCGCTGATCGCCTGTGGCATGTACATCTACGAAGCCGTTGGTATTGAGCAAGAGATTGCGACGCACAACCTGTCGGCCACTGTGCAGGGGGAACTTGATCCCCGTGGTGTGGCTGGTGCGAATGTCAACCCCCGTGTGCGCGCTTTTCATGTCACAATGAAGGTGGACGGGCCGAGCGTCGAAGAAGCCGCCCTGATGGCGGCAGCCTTTAGCACCCGCTGCCCGATCTACACGACGCTCGGCCTCTCGGCCCCCATTAGTGTGACGAACGTCGTCGATGGTGAGGCACAGGAGCCCATTGCGACCACCGCCGATCCCCTTGTGGACAACGACCGCGAAGGCGAAGCCCCAGAACTTGCCAAACCCGCAGGGAGTGGCCGCATGATCGAATTTGGCCGCAGTGTCATGTCGGCCCGCGGCAACCACTGGATCTTCGACTCGGTGCCGCCGATCAATGGACCCAATGAAGAGGTCAACCCGCTGGATGCATTGGTTGGAGCGCTACCCGCCTGTGGCATCATGATCTACGAAGCCGTGGCCCGCGAAGAGAGCATTGCCCTCAATGCGATCAATGCCACCGTCGAGGCGGATCTGGATCCCCGCGGCGTGGCGGGGGCACCGGTCAACCCGCGCATTCGGGCTTTCCGTGTCACCATGAATGTCAGTGGCCCCACCGAAGAAGAAGCCGCCATGATGGCGGAAGCCTTTCGCCAACGTTGCCCGATCTACACGACCTATGAACGCGCGGCTCCCATCGAAGTGACCAATGTGTTGCTGGATCAGGTGGCGACCGGCGTCATCCTGGAAGTGGACTTCACCTACAACGTCGAGACGGATGAATTCCGTGCACTGGCCGCGGGCATGGCGGAAGCTTTTCTCGCCGTCGAGGGCTTGGTCTGGAAGAGTTGGATCATTGATGAAGCCGAAAGTCGCGGGGGTGGTGTCTATCTCTTTACCAATGCCGCGGCCCGCCAAGCCTATCTCGAAGGAGAATTGTTTGCCACTGTGCAAAGCCACCCTGCGCTGAGTGACTTCCGGGTGCAGGCGTATGCCATGATGGCCGCCGAGTCCATGATCACCCATGCGCCGGTCGGCGCGGCGATCACGAATGACGCCGCGGGGATCGGCACCTTGCTACAGGTCAACTTCACCTATAACGTGCCAACGGCTGATTATATCGCTGAAGTCTCGCCCCTGGCCGAAGCATTCGCCGCCGCCGAAGGGCTACGCTGGAAGATCTGGGCGCTGGATGAGGAGAACAGTCAATTCAGCGGTATCCTCTTCTTTGATACACCGGAAGATGTCCAGACCTTTGCCGAGAGTGAGTTGGCCGCAACCATTCTCAACCACCCCGCACTAAGTGACTTTTCCGTGACCCCCTACAGCATTCTCGCCGAGGAGAGCCTCACGACCCATGCTCCAGTAGGAACGGTGACAGAGTAGAGAAAGTACGGCTGCGTCTTGCTAGGCTATGGGCTCAACCCACGTAGCAATGGTGTCGTAGGCATAAACTCATGCTGGCGCAGTCGGTTCTACATCGGCTGCGTTGGTGTTGCCTGCGCCACAGGAAGCTTAAACCGTATATTTGTCTTCCCCTGCCTATACTGCGTGGTCGCGTTCCGTAGGTTGGGCTCGCTTGAGGGTAGGTTCGCGGGTCGCCGTACAGGATGGAAGAGACGCTAAAGGAGAGTGTCTATGCTTAACGAATATGACTATCTGGGCCGCCTAGAAGCAGCCGGCGCGGCGGAATTGAGCAATTTGCTTTTACAGCCGAGCGCCGCTGAGGAACATACCCTGCGTAAATATTTGGGGAATCCCCTCTATCAGCGGCTACACAGTTTGGCGCTTCGCCGTGAACTGAGCCGCAATCTACGGAACACCCAGCAGCGCGGTAATGTGGTCCTGATCCCGGGGATGTTGGGCAGCCAGCTCACTTCGGAAGATCGACAGGGGGTGCGCGAGCACATCTGGCTGAATCCGCGCCACCTCATTGCGGGTCATCTCTCTCGCCTACAATTGGATGAAAGTGGGCGTAGCGAGGCCGATCCAGCCTATAAGATTACGGCAACAGGCATCCTCAAACGGTATTATGGGGAACTCATTCTGACGTTGGCCGAACACTGGAATCTCTTACTCTTTGCCTATGATTGGCGCAAAGACGTGAAGATTGCCGCGGCCGAGCTGCATGCCGCGCTGAAGAGCTTTCCTGATGATGAGCCGGTCCATCTGGTGGCGCATTCAACGGGGGGATTAGTGGCGCGCTGGTTTATCCACCATTATCCTGAGCGTTGGAACGTGACCGGCAAAGCGGGCAACCAGGCTATGGCGCGCCTCATTATGCTGGGTACACCCAACTATGGGCTCTATAGCGCGCCACTAGCGCTGAGCGGCCAGCTCGCGCTGATCCATTGGGCCGATATGTTGGATGCCCAGCATGATCATGCGGTGTTTCGGCAGGTCGTCAATTCATTTCCTAGTGTCTACCAACTGCTGCCGGCACCCGCTAAGTTATCCAAAAAGCTGCGGAATGCGCTCTATCAGCCAGTTAGTTATGGCGCGATTGTGCCCATTTCAGCGGCCCATTTGGCCCAGGCGCAACGTGATCATGCCACGCTCGCCGCGGCTGAGACAATGTTGGATCCCACGCGGATCCTCTATATCGCCGGGGATAACCAGCCAACCTATGTTGACATTGCCGATCCAGCTGGTTTAGCGCGCCTTGCCGCAGAAGACGATCCTTTTGAACTCTTTACCAAAAATCATAAGTTGAACCAATGGGCGCGCCAAGCGCAAGCCTACGCTAGCTCGATTCACCAAGTCTTTGCCATTAGCAACGCCGGTGATGGGAGCGTGGCGCACCACTTGGGCTTACTGCCCAAGGTGCCAACGCTTTATGCTGCCGATAGTCACGCTGGTTTGGTCGCGAACGCTGGCGTGCTTTCGGCCCTGTCGATGCTACTGACCCACCCGTTATCCCCCATGGACCTAGCGGCCCTCGGCCAACTCCATGGCTTACAAACAACCAGTACGACGACCCGCAAGCAGGCATCGCTTGATCCGGCAATCGCCAAAAGCCTGTTAGAAACGTCGTGGCAGAATGATCGGAAACAGCTGGCTGCCGTAGTGCGGCGTATCCATTTTCGCAGTGATCGCCCGTTGGACCGCGGGAACTTTTCGGAAGAAGAGCAGGCGGTGCGCGACACCCTCGTGCGCGGTTTTCTCTATGGGCGCAATCGTCAGCCGGATGCACTGCCCTTTACGATTACTATTGACCCACGGCCAATCCGGTTGCATCTGCACTGTGGGGATTTGTTGGAGATTCATCAGGCGGCCATGCCAGGAACGACCCCCGTGGATGCCATTGCCATGGGACACTATCTGGGCAGTCGGCCACACGGGTTGCTGCATCAACTGGACCAGTCGATCAGCCGTTATCAGCCTGGTACAGCCACCGTTGATCCAACCGTTAGCTTAGCCGATGAGGATCTCCTGTTACACCAATACTCGCAGCGTGGCATTATCCGGGGCGAATTGGCCCAGCCGTTCTTTTTGCCTGATCCGCGGCCCGCGCCGGCGGGGGTCGATCGGGTGATTGCCATTGCCGGAATGGGCACCCCTGGGCGCTTTAATGAGCCGGAGCTGACGATTCTGGTGCGCGAGCTTTGCTGGTCCTTGGGACGTATGGGTAAAAAACATCTTGCCACGGTACTCATTGGCGCGGGGCGGTCCAATCTCTCCTTGCCGATCGCCGTCTCTGGTTGGCTGCGCGGGCTGAAACACGCCTTGACGAGCGCTCAATATTGGTTACAAGATCTCACTTTGGTGATTCATGATCCGGCTAAGTTGATTGAGGTTGACCGTGTCTTGCAGCAAGGAATTAACACGCTCAACGACCGGCGTCGGCTGCTGATCCAATATCTCCCCCTAACCGAAGGGGACAAGACCGTCTACCAAGAACAGGCCCGGCTGTACCTGTTGCAAGCAGCCGTGTCTCAGCCGGAGGAAGCGGCTGGGGAAAAGGCCGCCACGCGCATTGCGGTTACCCTTGCCGGGAACAACTATCGCTTTGGGGCGATCACCAATACGGCTTCGATCCCCGAACGGGAGATCCACCTTGATCCGCAGTTGGTCAATCAGGCCAATGAAGAGCTGGTGGTCGAGCGTGATCCGCAGCGCCAGGTGCAGCTAGGACAATTTCTGGAAAAGTTGCTGATCCCCGAAGATCTGCGCAATCCGCTTTATTCTGACGCCCCTCTTGTAATGATGGTAGATGCCACTACCGCGCGGATTCATTGGGAGCTACTCGCACAGAGCGAACGTAGTGGGCCGAGTGCGCCGCTGGCAACAGATCAGGATGAATTAACCAATCAATATTGGGGAGCCAGCCGTGGCTTTACGCGGCAATTGCGCACCAGCTTTGCGCCACCGCCCGAGCCGCCCCCACCGGTGGAGCGCATTCTCCGAGTGTTAGTCGTGGCCGATCCGGCGCAGGATGCCCCCTTGATTGGTGCAAAAGAGGAGGGGATCTATGTGGCCGATCTCTTTGAACGTTTTAATACCCTCTACGCAAATACCAAGAATCGGATCGAGGTGGTGCGGCTCTTTGGGCCGCGTGAAGCAACGCGCACGGCTGTGCTGCGCCAACTGATGTTACGCAGCTATGATCTGTTGCATTACTGTGGTCATTGTCTGTATGACGAAGCCGATCCACCTAACTCTGGTTGGCTCTTTTCCAATGGTGAACGCCTGAGTGCCCATGAATTTACGCGCGTTGACCGGATTCCCAAATTTGTCTTTTCCAACGCCTGCGAGACAGGGGTCATCCGTGACCACCAACCAACCTATTCGGGGAAATTAGCACCTAGCCTGGCCGAAGCCTTCTTTGCGCGGGGCGTTTCTAACTTCATCTGCACGGCCTGGCCCGTTGATGATCGCGCGGCGCGGGACTTCGCCCTAACTTTATACGCCTGTCTGCTGGGGATTGGGACGAAGGACGGTGAGCTGGGCAATCCCGCTATGTATCAACAGGTCCCCCCCCTGCCTATGTATGAAGCAATGCGCACGGCGCGTTTAGCTGTAGCGAATCCAACCCATGATGTGCGTACCTGGGGCGCGTACCAACATTATGGCGATCCCTACTTCCGGCTCTTGAAGCCAGCTGCAGCGGCTACCCCAGCCACTACAGCGGCTAGCCAGCGCCAGCGCACACGTACCCCGCAGCCAAGCGCAGCAGCCGGTGCGCCAACAGTCGCCGGACATGACGCAGCCAAGCGCGCGTTGGTCTTTTTTAATGGCGTTGCCGGGGTGACTGGTGCCATTCATCCACCCGTTTCGTTGGCCGACTTAGGGCCTCAGGTTACGCGGCGCGCGCCGGCGCTTCCTCCCATTCCAACGATCTTGCGTGCTGTGCAGACCAAGCGTGGGCTGGGCTCCAACCAATTAGCGGCGATTACGAATCCCGGCGTTGTGGGCTGGGGGCTGCTCTATCATGAAGATGAGGATGCACAAGTCTTGGCTGCGCTGGAGCCACTCTATCAACATCGTTTGCAGCAGTTAGACAATCCTGCCGTGATCCATAAGTTGACCTATCGAAGTGGGGAAACGGTTGACGCGTGGCTGGATCGCCATGGCGTTCATCTGGGGGACATCGATCCCGCCTGTGTGCCCTTTTATCTCTTGATCGTGGGAAGCCCGGCGCGGATTCCCTTTGCCTTTGGTCATCTGCTTGATCTGCAGTATGCCGTGGGTCGGCTACACTTTGCGACAGCGCAGGAGTATGCGTGCTATGTCGAGAGTGTCATTGCCTATGAACGCGGCACGGTGCGCAATCGCAAGGAAGCGATCTTCTTTGCGACCCAAGATGAGCGTGATCCGGTCATTACGGCCAGTGCCGAGCAACTTGTGAAGCCGCTGCTGGAGGATAGCAGTGGGCAAAGGGGAGGGCTGGCGGCGCACTGTGGCTTTGCTAGCCGTGGTTTGTGGGGGCCACTCGCCACCAAGGCGGCCTTGACAGAGATCTTGATTCCACCGGAACAATCGGCTACGCCTCCGGCTTTCCTCTTTACGGCCACTCACGGCGCAGAGTGGCCGCTGCAAGATCCCCGCCAATTGGCCGCGCAAGGTGCGTTGGTCTGTCAGCGCGCTGACTATGCTCAGCCCTTGCACGAGCAAGATTACTTCGCCGCGGCGGATCTGACCGATGCGGCCCAAGTCCATGGGCTGATCGCGTTTTTCTTTGCTTGTTATGGGGCTGGCACACCTACCCACTATCGTTTTCTGGATGAAAAGCAGCTTCTGCTGGAACGGCGCGCCCCACCCCGCTTGGCGGCAGAGCCCTTTGTGGCCGCGCTGCCGCAACGCTTGCTGGCCCATCCCAATGGCGGTGCGTTGGCCTGTATCGGTCATGTGGACAAAGTCTTTACGACCTCATTCTCTAATCGAAACCGCGAGCCTCGCTTGGCGGCATTTCGTCAGGCGCTCACCGAGATCCTAACGGGGAAACCGGTGGGGCTGGCGCTCATGGACTTTAACGACCGCTTCGCCTTGAAATCCACCGAACTGAGCAGCCGTCTAGAAGCCGGTGAATCAGCTTTATCAGAAGCCATGATCTATGACTGGTTGATTCGCAACGACGCCGAAGGCTATCTGCTGCTTGGTGATCCGGCGGTGCACCTACAGGTAGACCGTTTGCAGTAATGCGAGAAAGGAAAATGGTATGGCAAAAAGACAGAAGAGTCCTACACACATCCCGCCAGTGAAAAGCCCGCGGCAATTCGATGGGCCACAACTGGGCTTTGACCTAGAGGTAGACCAATTCCTTTGGGTCAATCAGGCACGGCAGGCGTTTCGGGTTTCGGGGCAAGGCTTGACCGTAGCTGTGCTAGATACGGGCTTGAATTCTCACCACGTAGACTTTGCTGGCCGCGTTCTGACACAGGTGAACTTTACCGATGATAATGGCGGTAACTACGCCGATGCTACCGATGGTGATGGGCATGGCACCAATGTGGCGGGCTTGATTGTCGGCAATGGGGATCATGTGGGCATTGCGCCTGCCGCCAATGTGATCCCGCTGAAAGTCCTTCCTAATGAGGGGGATGGCTCCTTTCAAGCCGTTAGCCGTGCCTTGCAGTGGGTCATTGAGCAGCGGGCCGCGTATACCATCAGCGCAGTCTGTATGTCGTTGGGCGATCGACAAAATTATACACAGGATAACTTTGGCAACGACGCGATCCGCAACCAGCTCCGCACCTTGCGCGCCGCCCATGTCCCAGTCGTGATTGCTGCTGGTAATGATTATTTTACCCACCAGAGCGCCCAAGGCATGGCCTATCCTGCTATCTTGCGCGAATGTATTAGCGTCGGCGCAGTCTATGACACCGATATTGGTGAGTTTGACTATGGGGGCGGGCTACTGGCGCGGCGCACGCGCGCCGGACAAATCACCCCCTTTTCGCAACGGCTCCATGAAAGTGTTAATCGACAGAGCTATACACGCATCTTTGCCCCAGGTTCATTTGCGACCGCGGCGGGAATCAACGGTGCCCATGGCGAATCGATTCAGCAAGGGACTAGCCAAGCAACCCCGGTTACGGTAGGCATTATCTTGCTCGTGCAGGAGTTCTACTTACGCGCGATGGGTACGTTGCCACCGGTCGATCTTCTGTTGACCTGTCTACGTCGTGGGGGCGTCACGATCCAGGATGGGGATGATGAAGACGACACGGTGGGGCATACCAATTTGGACTTTATCCGGGTCGATGCACTGTCGGCCTTGGATGCTGTACGGCGTGAACTACAGAAGCTGCAACTGATCATGCCGACTCCGTAAGTACGATGCCGCGCTACCCCCAGCAAAGTGCTACATGGGACCCACCGCAATGGGTGGCCCTTGATGCAACTTTGATTGGGCTTAAAGTCTGATAAAAGGAGAGCAGATTCCCCATGAACAAGCTAGGATTTTATCTGGAAGTAGGCAACGTGGCGGGCCTACACACAACCTTACGTGAGCTACAGCCGCCTGTCATCTTGATGCATAGCAATAGTCTCAATAAGGATCTCTTGGCCTTAAACCGCCGTTCCCAAGGGCCTAATGCCTTTGTGATTGGCCGCTGGTATCTTACGAATCAAGAGCAAGACCAACTGCTCGATCACGGTGACCCTGCTGTGAATGGGCGGCAACTGGCCGAAACGATCATCAAGCATGATCCCTTTTTCAAGCCAGCCACGCGGGTCGGGGAGAATGGGCGGCTGCTCATTGATGCTTGGATGTCGCTCAACGAAGCGATTGCGGGCCCGGCTTCGGGCTCATTTGCCGAGAATGCGGCCCACTTTGAGCAACGCCTGCGTCGTTATGATCGCTTTCAAGTGGCCTTTCGGGCGCGGCTCCAGGAAGAGGGGATCGAGGCGATTGCTTTCAACTTCGCCGCTGGTAACTTCCGCACGGCAGCGCACTACCTGGATTATTTTCCAGAAACGCTGGCGACCTATACCTATCTGGGTTTTCATGAGTATGGCTGGCCCCACCTGAACCCGCAAAACCCCGACGCCCGTCATGGGCCGACCAAGTCGGGCGCTGGTCTCTACCGCACCTGCCTGACAGGTATTCGTCAGCACTATGGCGACCGCCATCAGGTGATTATCACCGAACTGGGGTTGACCAAGGAGTATCGCGACCACCACACCTTCGAACGGGATGCGCGTGATGATGGGTTGGGGGATCTAGGCTGGCTAAACCATACCCAAACCCTGGACGAAGCCTTTTATTTTGATTCACTGCGTTGGTACAACGCGTTGATCAACCAGGATGACTATGTGCTGGGCGCTTGCCTCTATGAAGTGGGGCACAGTGGTCGTTTTGCTGGGCATCGCCATCTCGGCAAGGATAACCAGGGCAACCCCTTGACGATCATGCAGCGCATGCGGAGTTTGCAGCAGCCAGCCGTGCCCGTGTCCAGTGGCCGGAGGGACACACCGCCCAAAGTCGCCATCCGTGGCACCGTGACGCTGGAGGGGGAAGCGGTCGCCGGGGCGCGGGTCTATCTATTGAGCGATCCGGCGACGCTGCGGCGCTTACGGCGGACCAACCGTCAGGTGGTGACTCGCTCTGCTGCCGCAAGTCAGGTCTATTCCCTCTTGACGACAACCGATGCCAACGGTGAATTTAGCTTTCCACAACTGCCGCCTGGGGAGTATCAACTCGAAGTGGCCGCGCCGCTGGTAGAGCATTACTTGACGGCTTTTTCGTTGAGTGCACCTGTGGATTTGGCCGTGGCGTTGCAACGTACGCCGCCTAGGCTGGCCGCTCAGCAGATCTCGACCCACCGCCGCATCCACTGTGGCATCAATATCGATCCGCGGAATGGTACTGGTAATCCCTCGGGACAGGCGGTCAGCGAGCTTGGTGCGAGTTGGGTGCGGTTGGTCTTTAAAAATGAACGCGATGAGGCGCTTGGCACCAGTTTTGCCCAATATGACGCAGTGGTCAATGACATGCGCCAAGCCGGGGTCAAGGTATTGATGATCCTCAACAATGAATCATGCCCTGGTCGGCCAGGGCTAGAAGCGTTAGATGATGCCGCGCACTGGCATCCGTATATCGACCAATATACCCAACGCTGTCAAGCCGTCGCGCAGCACTATGGTGAGCAGGTCGCGGCGTTTCAAATTTGGAATGAGCCGGATTTGAACCCCGAACCACCGCGCTATACCCCAACGGTGCGTGCTCGTTTCTATGGCCGGATGTTACAGCAGGCCTACCAGGCGATTAAAGCCGTTACGACCACACCCGTCGTAACGGCTGGGATGGCTGCTGGCAATCCACAGTGGGTCAAAGAAGCAATGGCCGCCACGGGGAACCAGCTCTTTGCCGATGCATTGGCGGTTCATCCCTATGGGCGGCGGCCCTTTCCCACCTGGCCCCATGATCAGTGGGGCTTTGGCCCCGTTGCCGAGCTGTTGCAGCGGTACCATACTCTGATCGGCAAGCCAATTTGGGTCACCGAATTTGGCACCGATGATACTACGACCCAAACGCGGCGTGATGATGGCAGCATGGGGCCTGCGCAGGATCTCTTTCCTCTGCAAATGTTTGATGCTATCAACACTCAAGTCGCCCACTTTGTTTCCCATGTCTTTTGGTTCTGCTGGTCCAGCGGCATGGTCAACCCCTTTGGGATACATGAGGCGAATGGCACGCGTAAAGGATCTTATACGGCTTTCCAGCGCTTTGCTCGTCTACCCATGAATGGCGCTGGCTAGAACAAATCGGACTTCCGCCCGGCGAACAAGCTGCTAGCGCTGGCCTGCTGCCTAGCCCTTCGTTCCCAGGGCGGACCTCGTGAAGAAGAAGGAACTGATCATCATGGCATCCATTGCATTTCAGGTTACTCCTGAAAAAGTACGTTTGGGCGAGTCCGCAACCTTGCGGTGGGATATTGAAGGGGTACGGGCAATTTATTTGGATGGTCAAGGCGTTACGGGCCATGAGAGCCGCACGATCTGGCCTGCCGCCACCATGAGCTACCACCTACACATTGTGCTCCAGGACAATACCGTCACCAATCGTGTTGTGACCATCGAGGTGGAAGGCACGAGTGTGAACGATGGGACGATCACCCGGCCCGCCACAATCGCACTTAGCCCCGCCAATCTGGCCCGCCTGCGCCAATATCCGCGGCCCCCGCGTGATAATGGCCGCGGCCTACACTTTCACCTCGATCTGCGGGATGAGAGTATTGCCAAGAGCGTTGCGCGCCTGCAATACATCAACGCAACCTGGACCTTGATCTACGCTCAAGATGAACTCCAGGCCAAGCGGGCGGCGCAAGCCTGTTGGGCGGCTGGCATTATGCCCGTGATGCGCATTGGGAAGAAGATCGATGAGGGCTTTGACGCAGTGGAATATGTCAAGGCCCTCAACAGCGTTGGGGCGCCGCCCTATATTCAGATCTACAATGAGCCAGGTGACCCGAGAGAATGGGCGCATGGGCGTCCTAGCAACTATCAGGCCGTCTTTGCTAGCCGGTGGGTTGGCCACGCCATTGCCGTCTATGAGGCAGGCGGCTACCCTGGCTTTCAGGTGATGGGAAAATCGGAGTTAGACGCGATCTTTGCCGCTGTCGCGGCGCGGGGTCGCCACGATATCTGGGAACGGGCCTTCTTTGCCACCCATAACTATGGGGGCAATCATCCGCCCGCCTATCCCTATCCCAGCGGTAGAACCGCGGTGGATGATCCACTCACCGTGCTCTCTTTCTTGGCTTTTGCCGTTTGGATGCAAGCACACTTGGGCTTTGTTTTGCCCATTATTGGGGGCGAAGGCGGGTGGCAATATGGCAACCATGATGACCAAACCTACCCCAAAATTTTGCAGCCGCTCCATGCCCAATATCATCGTGAACTCTTTGAATGGTTCCGGACAGGCGTGTTGGCGAACGGTGAGCCTCTGCCAGACTACCTCTTTAGCGTCACGCCTTGGATCTTAGGTGGTTGGTATACCTCGGAGTCATGGTGGGAGAGCACCGATGGCACTCACACCGAGACTATTGAAGCGGTACGGCGCATCCCGCCTTTCCTCCGTCAGTTTAGTTGGGAGCGTTCCACCGTTACACCCCCGCCCGTTGAAGAAGTGGAGAACAACAATCCCATTGTGGACGATACGCTACCACCGGCCGCGGAGCCGGGGCTCGATTGGGATCCGCGGCTTGAACAGTTGGGGGTGCGCGTACAGCGGGCAACGGTCTCACCTGCCTGGCGGTTGATCAAAGCCGTCTATCGGGATCACACCGAATCGGGCAATCGCCATCATGTGGATCTGGTCGCACGCCGCGCCGATGGGACGCCCGCGCCGGGTGTGAAATTTGTGGTGGATTGGATAGGCCGATTGCCCCACGAAAACCCAGGGTTTGTCACTACCGACGGCCATGGGAAAGGTAATTATCCCATCTACAATAATCTGCATCCAGAATACAAAGACGGCACCAATTTTGCCGCGCTGGTAGATGCACCCGGTGATCGCGTCGATGGGATGGGCTTGCCCAATAAGCATCACGTTTCGTATGAGTTGACCTATCAATTTGGCCCGTAAGGCCACTTTCGGCTAAAGCGCGCTGGTTGCGCTCCACCGGCACGCGCTGCTTTCGGCGGGACTGCGGTGGCAGTTCCGGTGGGGCAGCGCTGGGCGCAGATGTAGGGAAGTCCCAAAACAATACAGCGTGAGATAGGAAAAGAGGAAAATCAATGGCAACCGTAACGATCCAGGGTACCGTGACCGACGCCCAACGCCAGCCGCTACGCCACGCCACGGTTCATTTGCTAAGTGATCTAGAAACATTGGGGACGCTCCCCCAGGCAAACGTGGTGATGCGGAGCGGCATCACTTGGACGCGACGCCAACAGGGTGTTGTTGGCCATCGCTGGCATGCCTATACCCGCTATGTCGCCCGCGAAGTGGCTGGGATTGGGTATGAGCGGTTCAAAACGCAAATTGCTGCCTATAATCCAACGCTAGCCGAAAGCAACTATCATTTTGACCCCGGCCAGTACTATTACTTGCCCGCGAATCTGGACAATGGGGTCGCGG
This sequence comes from Caldilineaceae bacterium, assembly GCA_019637645.1. The sequence goes on along the minus strand of JAHBVH010000034.1, from coordinate 41,563 downwards.
TGGCGTGGTCGCGCCCCCTGCGCGGCTTTGTTGGTACGCTCTGGCAATGTTGGCAACGCTACGTCGCGGGCAAGGTGATCGGTGTCACTTGGCAGACCTTTCAACAGACAGTCGGCGACCACAATCCGGAATTGGTCGCCGATGACTATCGCTTCCAGGCACAGAAAAGTTATTGGCTGCCGCTCAATCCATTCCTGGCCGACTATGAAGTGGTCGCAACGACCTCGGCGACGGGGCGCTATCGTTTTGATGGGCTCTTTCCCGGCACCTATCAAATAATGCTCTTCGTGGCCGATACGGTCGTATATACGGCTTCGCTTGCGGTTACCACGCCTACCGTACATGACATTCCCCTATACGACCGCCTGGGCGCGGCGCAAATGGACGGGTTCATCCGCGTCAACGGCAAGCGATTTATGCAGAATGGTCAACCCTTGCGGCGTTTTGTCGGCGTCAACATCACCGGGCTGCTCCACTATGGCGAAAGCTATACCGATGAATCTGGCCATGTGCGAAAAGTGGTTGATCACTCAACCGCCAATCACCGCCAGGAGGCGGTCGATCTGGCACGCGCGGCGGGCGCACGTGTGGTTCGCCTCTTTTTGCCCCACTATAGTTGTCCCAAAGAAGAGGTCGCGCGGCGGCTACGGCTGGTCTTGGCTCTGTTGCCGGAACAGATGTATATACTACCTGCTTTTGTTGACTTTTACCACAATCGTGGTTTCTATCCGTTTCCCAAGGCGGATGTTGATCAAGGCTTTTATTTTCAACCCCAGGCCGATGGCTATCGGCGTTTGAATCCTGCCTTTTTTAAGCCACCGTACTGCGCACCCTATTTGCAGCTGGTTGACCATATCGTGGCAGAATTTCGGGGCGAGCCCCGGATCTTTGCCTGGGAGATTGGCAATGAGCTGAAAATTGATCCTTCGGACAGCATTCGCCGCGAAGATTTTATCCAGTTCAACCATATGGTTGCTGAACGAATGAAGCAGGCCGATGCCAATCATCTGGTGACCACCGGCATGAAGAGCACCCAACATCCGCACATGATCGACCACCGTGATCTAGCGGAATTGTTGTATGGCAAGCGCCGCGCCAATGGGGAACGTCTGATCGATTTCGTCACGATCCACAGCTATGTCGATCCCCACGAACCAGCGGTAGAACGGCGGGGCTTTGAGTTGGATGCGCAGCTAGCCAAAGCATTGGATATGCCGGTGATTAATGAGGAGAGTGGTGTCAATAAGGGGGTGGCGGACTTTCGTGCGAATCTCGAAGGCCATATGGATCGTTGGTTCAACCTGGGGCCCGATTCGGCGATGGCACCGGTCTATGGCTTCTTGCAATGGGGGTTTTGCCCTCCTGGTATTGGCGATGGCGATGGGGGCAACCATAGTGATATGACGGTGATCAAAGAAGTCTATGGGCGTCGTAGCCAACTACTCGCCGTCTAAGGCAAACAGCGTGGCCTCCTTACCCGATGGTTCAAAAGGGTGCAAGTCGAACGGTTGCACGCTGCCACCACCGAATCCCTCGTTCGCCGGAACAGCTTTCTTCTCCTGCAAGCTGTTCAAGCATCGCACCGTGGGCAATGCTGACAGCGAGTCCGTCTACGCATCCGGTTGCCACTGAATGCGTAGACGCGCTTCTTACCGCTCCGCATGCCGACTGCGCAGCGCTATAACGCCCCGTCAACGCTTCTTTAACGCTGTTTGCGTATGCTGAGGTCAGCAAAACCGTAAATCAGCCTAACAAGCGATTGACAGGAGAAAACCCATGAATCCGACCCACTCCTTTGCCTACAAACGCTGCACCCAGCCGACAACGGCCCCTGGTCGGCCTCGGTCACGCCAGCCGGTACGGCTCTTCTGCCCACAGATAGACTGTCTCACCGATGAGTTGGTGGTTCATCGCATTGCGGCCCAAGCCGATGTCTGGCTCCTCACCGATGAAGTAACCAATCACTCGTGGCTGATGATGGGGACTCATCCGCTTTGTCCTCATTGTGGCACCCCCCTTGCCCAGTCATAATACCAACAGCTTTGAACAGTGGCTTCCCCTGACGTATAATCGAAGATACCCACTGGGCCTACCCATGGGACAGCGGATCCAGTCGCTCAACCGAAAGGATAGGCAGATGCCCACTGAGCAAGTACCCAATCGTCAGGCGCTGCGCGAAGTTACTACGCTCTTTCTCCGTTTGGGCTTTACCGCTTTTGGTGGCCCGGCTGCCCATATTGCCATGATGCATGACGAAGTCGTCACCCGTCGCCGGTGGATGACTGAACAGCACTTTCTTGACCTTGTGGGCGCAACCAACCTGATTCCCGGGCCTAACTCAACCGAGATGGCTATTCATATTGGCTATGCGCGGGCCGGTTGGCGGGGGTTGCTGGCCGCGGGGCTCTGTTTTATTTTGCCCGCGGTGGTGATTGTCCTGCTCTTGGCCTGGGCCTATACGACCTATGGCCATACACCTCAAGGTGATGCCTTGATGGTTGGCATCAAGCCGGTCATCATCGCCATTGTGGTGCAGGCGTTGGCCCGTTTAGTGCCAACCGCGCTCAAAGGGACTTTGCTTGGTGTCGTGGGTATTGCGGCGCTGGTGCTTTATTTGCTGGGCGTGAATGAATTGCTCGTCCTCTTTGGGGGCGCATTCGTCGTGGTCGCCGTTCAAGCCGTGCGCCGTTTCCCCATGAATGTGGTCGCGCTGCTGCCTTTGTTGAGTCTGCCGCGTTGGTTACCCCAAGCCGCTGAGCCCGTGGTTTCGCTCGACCGCCTCTTTCTCATTTTCCTCAAAGTGGGTGCTTTGCTCTATGGTAGTGGCTATGTCCTGCTGGCCTTTTTGCGCAACGATCTGGTGCTCAACGGTGGCTGGTTGACTGACCAACAGTTGCTGGATGCGGTGGCGGTTGGTCAGTTTACGCCAGGGCCAGTCTTTACCACCGCCACCTTTATTGGCTATGTATTGGCTGGTGTCCCCGGCGCGGTGGTGGCGACGATAGCCATCTTCTTGCCCTCGTTCTGCTTTGTGGCCCTCCTCACGCGACTGGTGCCCTATATCCGGCGCTCCCCTTGGAGCGCGGTCTTTTTGGATGGCATCAATGTCACGGCGCTGGGGCTGATGGCGGGCGTTACCTGGCAGTTGGGCCGCGCCGCCGTGATCGATCTGCCAACACTCCTCTTGGCGGTTGGGGCTGCTATTCTCCTCTTCCGCTTCAAAATAAACTCAGCGTGGCTGGTGGTTGCCGGTGCGGTGATCGGGCTAGTGATTGGCTAGCGATTGGCAATTGATTGACGATCAAGGGCCTTTTGCAGTACAATAGGCGCACAAATGTTCGTTCTGCCGTTCGCTAGGTATGCAAAACCCATTATGGCTAAAGCAAAAACCCAATATGTCTGCTCGGAATGTGGCAGCGCTCAGATGAAGTGGATGGGCAAGTGTCCCGATTGTGGCGCATGGAATACGCTGCAAGAGTTTGTGGTGCGTGCCCCCGAAAAGATCCAAGGCGCGGGCTTGATCAGTGGCGCGACGGCCATGCGGCCCATTGCCTTGCCGGATATTCCCAAAGAGAGCATGGCGCGCCTGCCGCTCCGTATGGAAGAGATGAACCGGGTGCTTGGTGGCGGGATTGTGCCGGGCGGCTGTGTGTTGGTGGGTGGCGAACCTGGCATCGGCAAGAGTACGATCTTGTTACAAGTTGCCGCCGAGGTGGCGCGCACCTTCGGCACCGTCCTCTATGTCAGCGCCGAAGAGAGCGCCCATCAGGTCGGTCGCCGCGCCACGCGGATGAATATTCAAGACAGCAATCTATTGGTCTATGCCGAGATTGAAGTCGAACAGATTTTGGCTCAGATTGAAACCGTGAAGCCCGCGTTGGTGATTGTCGATTCGGTCCAGGCCATTCATAGCGCGGGCAGTACCAGCGCCGCGGGCACGGTGAGCCAAGTGCGTGATTGTGCCGCGGCGCTATTGCGCGCGGGCAAGCAGCATAACATTCCGGTTTTTCTGGTGGGCCATGTGACCAAAGAAGGGTCGATTGCTGGGCCGAAGGTGTTGGAGCACATGGTCGATGTGGTCTTACAACTGGAAGGTGAACGCTTTCATGCCTATCGCCTACTGCGCTCGGTAAAGAATCGTTTTGGCAGCACCAATGAAGTGGGTATCTTTGAGATGAGCGAAGATGGCATGAGCGAAGTCGCGAATCCATCGGAACTCTTCTTGGCCGAGCGGTTGCCCAATGCCGCGGGTAGTGCCATTGCGGTCTCGTTGGAAGGGACACGTCCGTTGCTGGTCGAAGTGCAGGCCCTGAGCAGCCACACGGCCTTTAGCCAGCCACGGCGCACGGCGAATGGGGTTGATATGAATCGGCTTCTCCTCTTGACCGCTGTGCTTAGCAAGCGCGTGGGGCTGAATCTGAGCGACCAAGATGTCTTTGTCAATATTGTGGGGGGTATGCATATTGATGAGCCCGCTGCCGACCTTGCTATTGCCGCGGCTATTACGAGCAGCTATCGCAACAAGTCTGTGGCGGCTGATCTGGCGATTGTCGGCGAAGTTGGGTTGAGCGGTGAGTTGCGCAGTGTGGGCCAATTGCCGCGGCGGCTGCACGAAGCGGCCAAACTCGGCTTTACCCGCGCTTTGGTGCCCCGTAGCGCGCTCAAAGGCAAGCGCGATGAGAGTTTGCCCGGCCAGCTAGAAGTGGTTGGCGTCCGTACCCTGTGGGAAGCCTTGGACGTGGCGATTGTGAAATAGCGCGCTGGCCCAAGGGCGTAGCTTTCATCGCGTTGACTACTTACTAGCAATGACTTTGCGTAAAGCTCTTTTCTTATGCATAATGGACAAATGACTTACGATGTTGCCCCAGCACCCTGCATCGTTACCCGGGCAGAAATTTCGTTTGCTTGATCTTGTGGTTTGCCCGAAGGAGTAGACATGTCCATTCAGTTTGGCACCGACGGCTGGCGTGCCGTCATTAGTGAAGATTTCACCTTTGACAATGTTCGCAAAGTGGCGCAAGCCATTGCCGATAAAATTCTAGCAGATACCGCTGTGCATCCGCACCAAAATGGTCATCAACCTAGTGGCCCAAGCATGGTTGTTGGCTTTGACACCCGCTTTCTTTCCGACCGCTATGCCATCGCCGTGGCCGAAGTGCTCGCGGCCAATCAGATCCATGTCTGGTTGGCGCGGGGCGATGCACCCACGCCCATGATCAGTTACGCCATTGTGGATAAACAAGCGCAAGGTGGGGTCATGATCACCGCCAGCCATAATCCGCCGCGCTATAGTGGGATTAAACTTAAAGCAGCTTACGGCGGCTCAGCTAGTCCGGAAGATTGTAAGGAGATTGAAAGACGCATTTTGGCTAACGATGCAGCTGGCAAACAAGCGATCCAAATGGATATTGAGGATGCTTTGGCCCAAGGGCGGGTACAGCGCTTTAACCCGTTGCCTGCCTATGAAAATCATCTGCGCACGCTGGTCAACTTTGATACGATCCGCAAAGCGAACATCAGTGTCGTCGTGGACGCCATGTATGGCGCGGGGCGGGTCTACTTGCGCCGGTTATTGGAAGACGCCGGTTGCCGCGTCACCGAGTTGCGGGGGGAGATGAACCCCGGCTTTAATGGCATTCATCCCGAACCGATTGCCCGCCATTTGCAGCCGCTCTTTCTTGAAATGTCCAGTGGGAAATATCAGATCGGCTTGGCAACGGATGGGGATGGCGACCGGATCGGGGCCATCGACCCCAATGGGCATTTTATCGATCCGCACTGTATTATGGCCTTGATGGTCGAATATCTCGTTCATGATCGGGGGCTGCGTGGCAGTATTGTCAAAACGGTGAGCACGACCCAGATGCTCAATCGGCTGGCCGCCCGCTATGATCTGCCCATTCATGAAACCCCCGTCGGCTTTAACCACATTTGCGATCGGATGATGAGCGAGCAGGTGCTGCTCGGCGGGGAAGAGAGTGGTGGGATTAGCATCTTGGGCCATATTCCCGAAAGCGATGGCCTGCTCATGGGCTTGCTGTTGGTGGAAATGGTCGCCAAGCGGGGCAAACCCTTGGGAATGTTGTTGGATGATCTCATGGCTGCGCCCGATGTGGGGCCTTTCCACTATGCCCGCCTCGATCAGACGGTGCAACCCTTTAAGAAGAAGACCCTGGTCGCTGGCCTCATGAGCGCGCTGCCCGCTTCGTTGGCGGATCAGCCCCTTGCGAAAGCCAGTGACAATGATGGCGTCAAGTATATCCTGGCCGACAATAGCTGGCTGTTGATCCGCCCCAGCGGCACCGAGCCGGTCTTGCGGATCTATGCCGAAAGCCGCAGCGAAGCCCAGGTGCAAAGCTTGCTCAAACAAGGGGCTAGCTTGGCCCAACAGCAGTTGCAGCAGCTTGTGTTAGAAAACGCCTAATTTGTTGAGAAAATGCTCATGACAAACTTGGATTCGTTCCCCGCCCCTCCCATCGCTCCCCGACAGCCCCAGCGGATTGAAGCGCAGGGGGATATCCGCATTGATGACTATTTTTGGCTGCGTGAACGCGAAAACCCAGCCGTGCGCGCCTATGTTGAAGCCGAGAACGCCTATACAACGGCGGTCATGGCTCACACCGCAGCGCTGCAAGCCACCCTCTTTCAGGAAATGCGGGGGCGGATCCAAGAGCGCGATGCGTCGGTGCCGGAGCAGATCGGGCCGTACTTCTACTATCATCGCTACGAAGAAGGCAAGCAATATCCCATCTACTGCCGGAAACAAGGCAGCTTGGCCAATCCCGAAGAGCTTCTGCTCGACCAAAATGAATTGGCCGCGGGGCAAGCCTTTTGTGAGCTGGGCGTCTATCAGATCAGCCCGGATCATCGCCTGTTGGCTTTTTCCGTGGACTATGCGGGGAACGAGCGCTTTGTTTTGCGGGTGAAAGATCTGACAACTGGCACACTCTTGGCTGATGCTATCCCCGATACCTTCTATAGTGTAGAATGGGCCGCAGACAATCGCACCCTCTTTTACAACAAGCAAGATGCCGCATGGCGGCCCTACAAGGTCTTTCGTCATCATCTTGGCGAGGACCCAAGCCAGGATCACTTGGTCTTGCACGAGGCGGATGATGCCTATTGGTTGCAGCTCGGGAAAACCAAGGATCAACAGTATCTGCTGCTTGATCTACATAGCTCTACCACCAAAGAAGTCTGGTTTATTCCAGCCGATCAACCAACGGCCGCGCCGACCGTGGTCCACCCGCGCGAGCACAAGCTGGAATACAGCGTCGAGCATCACAGCGGTCACTTTCTCATCACCACCAACTGGGAGGCTGAGAACTTTCGGGTCATGACGGCGCCTGTGGCTACTCCTGGCAAAGCCGCCTGGCAAGAACGCTTTCCCTATCGGCCTAGTGTGAAGACCGACGCCGTGGAACCCTTTCAAGATCATCTGGTGCTCCATGAACGCGAGTTGGGGCTACGCCAACTCCGCGTTGTCGATCTGCGTTCGGGCCAAGCGCATGTCGTGAAGTCGCCGGAAAGTGCCTATACCTATGGCCGACATGCCAACCCTGATTTCCACAGTACGGTGCTACGCTATACCTACACTTCGCTCACCACGCCGAAGAGCGTCTTTGATTATGACATGGCTAGCCGTACCCAGACCTTGCAGAAAGAGGAACCTGTCTTGGGCGGCTACGACGTGGCGCAATATGAGACAGTACGCCTCTATGCCCTGGCGCGTGACGGGACAGCCGTGCCCATTTCTCTGGTGCGGCGCAAGGACCGTCCCCAAGATCAACCCCAGCCGCTCTTGCTCTATGGCTACGGCGCGTATGGCGCGTCGATGGATCCCACCTTCAATGCCAGCCGGATCAGTCTATTAGATCGGGGGGTGGCCTTTGCCATTGCCCATATCCGGGGCGGCGGCGAGCTGGGGCGTCCGTGGTATCTCCAGGGCAAATTGCTCCACAAGCGTAATACCTTTACGGACTTTATTGATTGTGCACAATACTTGGTGGATCAAGGCTATACCGCGCCGGATCGGCTGACGGCCATGGGGCGGAGCGCGGGTGGCTTGCTCATGGGCGCGGTGGTCAACTTGCGCCCGGATCTCTTTACAGCGGTGATTGCTGGGGTGCCTTTTGTGGATGTGATCAACACAATGCTAGACCCCACCATCCCCCTGACGGTGATCGAGTGGGAAGAGTGGGGCAACCCACAACGGCCCGCTGAATATGCCTATATGCGTGGCTATTCACCCTATGATAATCTGGAAGCCAAAACCTACCCCCACATTTTGGCGACGGCTGGCTTTCAGGATTCTCGCGTCCAATACTGGGAGCCCGCCAAGTGGGTAGCCAAGCTGCGCACCCTTAAACAAGATCAGAACCGGCTCTTGCTAAAAACCAATATGGGCAGCGGCCATAGCGGCGCATCAGGCCGCTTTGATTATCTCACGGAGACGGCCTTTGAATATGCATTTCTGTTGGACGCCCTGGGGATTCAGGCGTAATGTCTACCCCAGCAGGGCATCATCCAGCCGAGTCGCGCCCTCTTCGCCACCAGCCCAAATGCCGGTTGGAGCGCGGTAGAGGGTGAGCGCCGGTTGGCTGCCTTGGATTGGCGTCCAGGTGCGGCCATCGGTCGAGCGCCATAGGCTGCTTTCGTCGCTTAGGAGCCACCCTTTGCTGGTGCTGGTCAATGCATCGACCCGTTCGGGGCCTTGCGGCACGGGCTGGAAGGCCCGCCCACCATCGGTCGAATACCACAACCCCATCCCTTCGGTGCCAGCCAGGACAATGCCCGTTTGATGAAAATCGGGGGCCACGGCAATGACCTGTACAACCCCATCGATCCCTTCGCTGCGTTTCCAGCCCCGGCCACCATTGGGCGAGCGATAGACACCCGTTTCCGTACCGGCAAAGGCTACTTCCCAGCGCGGCCAAAGATCCGCCGGAGCCGGTGGTGCCCAAGTCAGGGTGAGCACGGTGTAATCCTGTAGCCCGAAATTGCAGACTGTCCAACTATGGCCCCGGTTATGCGAGCGTAAAATACCGCCGCCAGCGCTACCGGCCAAGAGCACACCCGTCTCCGCCACCAAAGGATCAGCGGCAATACACAGCACCCCTGTGTCCACACCATCCATCCAAGAGGCTTGCCAATGGGTGCCAGCGTCGAGACTAAAGGCCGTACCGTGGGGCATACCACCTACTAAGATGCGTTCGCCGTCGGTGCCACAACAGGCCAGCTCTACTTCTGGTTGGGGCACCGGTTCCAACCCATGGCCGTTTAAGCGATAGAGCCCTTCCGGACCAGCCGCCCACAAATGATTTTCGATATTGGCAAATGACAAAATAATAGGCATAGTTAATTTGATATTTACTGTTGAGAGGCGTTACGCAACGAGCTGATAGGACGGGCGACCTGGCTACTTTTCAAAACCGGTCAGCGTTAGCTGGGCGTAATGCCTATGGTTAAATTCATAACAATCGTGCATCAATCGGGTTGGAGGCTTTCTTTCGGCTTGCGATGATAGACAATCGCATCGGTCGAGAGCGCCATCATGGCCCCACTTGCGGCAATGTGCACTAATTGCGCGACCACATCGGCGACATCGAGCACCCCAGTGGTAAACGCATCGACCACACGTCCCTGTGTGGCATCATAGGTGGTGCTGCTGCCTTGATCGCGGATCTGTTGCATAAAGACTTTGGGCGCTTGCTCCCCTGCATTGATGATGATCTGTTCCAGCGGCGCGGCGAGGGCCGTAGCCAAGAGTCGCATCCCTTGGGCCACATGCTCATCGCTCTCCTGTTCCGCCGCGGCCTGGAGGGCTGGAATACAGTGATAGAGCGCCGCGCCACCCCCGGCAACCACACCACCACGTTGGGCTGCCGAGAGGACTTTGAGGGAACGTTCGGCTTGCGCTTCCCGCACAGCCCGTTCATTCTTGGCATGCGCACCAATTTTTAATTCGCCAACGCCCCCGGTCAACGCCCCCAGCCGCTTAATATGCTTGGGGCGATCTTCGTCGTCAAGGGGCAGTTCAACAATGTGTTGCCGCAAGTTGGCGACTTCCACCTGGACATCTTTCCGTTTATTTTCGGGGGCGACCACAACCACACTGTTATTAGCAAACTCCACCCGTTGGGTGCGGCCAAGGTCAGTGGGTAAGGCTTTGGCGGCTGTGCGCACTTGTTTGTCGCCTAGCAAGGTGGCACCCGTTAACAGGGCTAGATCGCCATAGGCCCAGCGCAGTTCATCACCCACGGGCTTGAGCTTGACGGCCAAGGTCGAGAGCTTTTTCTTTTCGGCGGGTGCTTGTTGATTGGCGACCAACGCACCCAAAGCGGCACCACTCACATCGGAAGCCACAATGACCAAGGCTTTAAACCCTTGGGCGACAGCCGCTTCCATCAACGGAACCACTTGGTCTGTTTCGGTGAGCCGCTGTTCCACCAGCGCGATAGCCGGTGCCACCAGCAGCGCCCGTTTTTGGTCTGGTTGCGTATAGAAATACATGCTGCGGATTTCCGCGCCATAGTGCGCACCCGCAATATACCGGCGTTGCAGATAGGGCGCAACATATTTCTCGATCACGACATGGGCATCGGGACCCAGCAGGTAGCTCATTTCACCCAGCACGGATGACAGCGCATCGTCTTTCGTAATCGTACGCGCGACCGAAGCGAGATCGGTTTCGCCCGCAATCGGCTTGGCTTGCTGGCGCAGGGTCTCATGCACCACGCGAACCCCTTGCTCAATGCCGCGCGCCATGCGGATGGTATTGTAGCCAGCATTGCTCAAGCGCACGCCTTCGCGATAGATCGCCCGCGCGATTATGGCCGCGGTTGCCCCGCCATCACCTGCCCGCTGGCCGACGCGCCAGATCAGGCTGCGCATGACCATCGCGCCAATGTCTTTGCGCGGGTGGCCGAGGCTGATAATACGCCGCACAATCGTCGACGCATCATCAAGTAATTCAACACGGCTGCCGGCGGTAGGGCCGCTTGCAACCGTGCCGCCATTGGGACCCAAAGTGGGTGCCAGAAGGTCAGCAATCAAATTGATGCCGACCATGATATCACGGTGGGTAGTCGGTTGACCGACAACTTGTGGTCTATTCATATGCGTTCAACGGTTTATTTTCGCTACTGATGGCACAGAGCCAGGTGGAAAGCAGCACGGTCACAGGTAGCAAATTTGCCACCTGCTATATGCCACTGGCCATCCGCCATTAAAATGAAAGTTAATTTTGGAATTGGTTTGCTTGTCCGCAGCGCGCTGAGAAAGCAACGGCACTGTCGGCAAGATAGTCTACACGAATTTGTGTGTAAAGCCAAATCGATTTAATGGTACAATAAATATGGCTGTACGCGCGTGGCCCATGAACCACTTTGGGTCCACTGCTGAATGGCCGCACCAAGTTCATGGCTGATCTGGCTTGACGCTTCGCTTACCTTTTTGCTTAACGCTTCACGGAGGGTTAGGCTACCAATGAGACGGTCAAAGTGGCCATAGCCAGGGCCACTGGCCGCGGTTGGATAAGGCAGCCATGTAAAGGTCTGGGGGTGTTGTTGTTGGATGATCGCGACGAGCCAAAGCCCAGCCGCTACAGGGCGTAGGGTCTCTTCGTCCGTGACATGCAACATAACGCCATGACAGAGTTGGTCATGATATTTGTTGCTCGTGGGGGTGAATTGTACGGCCCGGGCAACGACGCCGGATAACTGCTGTTGGTTAAAGCGCGCGACGACGGCGTCGGCGTCGAGCCAAGGCGCACCAACGCTACGAAAAGGGGTACTCGTACCCCGTCCTTCGCTGATGTTGGTCCCCTCGAATAAACAGGTGCCGGGATAGAGGCAGACGGTCTCATAGCTTGGCATGGAGGGGGAGGTTGGGATAAAGGGTAGGCCCAGCGCCGACCACTGTTGGGCGCGTTGCCAGCCTGCGACCGGCACCACGGTGAGGTCAACCCCGAGTTGTCGTTCCCCATTCCAATAGCGGGCCAACTCGCCGATGGTCAGGCTGTGGCGAATGGGCATCTGCCACCGCCCGACAAAGCTCGCTAGGTTTGCCTCATCCAACTCGGGGCCTTCCACCTGTGTCAACTGACCACCAAGGGGATTCGGGCGATCTAAGATCCATAGGGGAAGCCCCACCTCGGCACAAGCTTCCATGACATAGGAAAGGGTCCAAATATAGGTGTAGAAGCGTGCGCCAATATCGGGGATGTCAAACAAAAGCAGATCCAGATCAGCTAACATTGTTGCGGTTGGCCGATAAGTGTCACCATAGAGGCTATAAACCGGTAATCTTGTCAGGCTGTCGCGGCTATCTTCGACAACCGCGCCATCGACTGCACTCGCACCCATACCATGTTCGGGGGAAAAGAGCGCACAAAGGTGTACGCCTGCCGCCTGCAGGGCTTGGCGGACGGGGGTGAGCGGGCGCGACGAAAAGGCCGTTGTGGCAACGTCATTGGTGACCAGACCGACGCGTAGCCCTTGTAAGGCTGGCAAGGAATGGGTCAACAGGGTATCAATGCCAAAACGGAGAGATCTGTTCACGACATCACAACTTGGTTATAACCGGCAGGATCGGCGATGCTAAATTTGTCCCTAGTTTGGGTAATTGGATTGGGCGGTGATTTAGCTATCCGCAACTTTGGCGCGTTCCCCGGTGCCATTGGCAGATGCACCATCGCGATATTTCTTGCCCTCTTCGATCAGCATGACCGGAATCCCGTTGCGAATGGGGTATTTATAGCCATTGCGCGGATTCAACAAGAATTTGCCACCCTCTACCAATTCTAACGGGCCTTTGTCTTCTGGGCAAACCAAAATTTTTAGTAATTCTTGGCTGATTTCACCACCGAGCGGGGCTTCATCTAACGATTTGACCGGCTCTTTGGGCAGAACGCCACTCGTGTTTTCGTTCTCTGTCGGTGCCAGAATGGTCTTGAGGGCATAGAGAATACCACCAAGAATCGCTACGACAGCGACAAACTTTAAGAAACTCTTCATCGGATGCTCCTCGTCGATGCTCCTAGTCTTTCAGATACGCGTAACTGGTTGCTGTGCAACGCTCGCTTGGCTTGATTGCACCAAGTTGTTTCGTCCTGTTGTTTCTACGAACGTGTTCAGGCGCACGTGTTCAGGGCAAAGCGTTACATCGGGCGCGCAAGACCGCATGCTTTTATTTTAGCCGATAGCCTGGATAAATTCAAGACGATTGTCAAATGGATCGCGACATTCGAAGCGATCATAGCCTGGGATAGGGATACTTTCTAAGATCGTAATGCCGTGGGTTGCCAAGCGCGTTCGCCAGAGCGCTAGATCAGTGACCAGATAGGCGACATGGGCTTTGGTCGCGGCGCGATCCACGCCCTCTTCGGTCCCGATATGAAGTTGCAACGGGCCGACCTGTACCCAAAAACCGCCGCGTGCGGCGAGCGCTGCCGGTTTTTCAAGCTCCGGCAAGCCAAGTAGATCGCAGTAGAAGGCGCGCGCTGTCTTCTCGGCGTGGCGGGGAACGGTGATCTGGACATGGTGGATGGTGGTGATCATGGCGCGTCTCCGCGCAACCGCCCTACGCGCTTGACACAAGGATGGTCAAAAACCGAGGCGGTATGGGGCGCGTCGCCTAGTTCACTGGTCAGATCTTGGCCCGGCCAATGCTGATTTTCATGGATGCCCCGCCGCCACTTTGGACAATTGGTTACATCATAGACAACGCCCGCATAGGCAATATACATAGGATAGCCCCGTTCACCTGTGTAGCGGCGTAACTGTTGTTCAGTAAATTCCCGTTCGGAACTTTCACTCATAGCCGGTCGATGCTCTCGTTGTTTTGATTATGGGTTTTGACAGTACGTTTTGACAGTACGTTTTGACAGTACGTTTTGACAGTACGTTTTGACAGTACGTTTGATTGTACCGCAGGTTGCTTGCGTGGTGCTCTGCGGGATTGTATACTGCATAGCTTGATGGAATTAGAATCTGAACTCAATGCACGGTCCCTGATTGTAGATCGGGCGCGGTCATTTACAGAAACCTTGATGCAAAGAAAGTGATTGCGGTGTTGTTGCTCTCGACCCCATTCGTTTGGCTTGTTGTGGCTCTTGGCTGGCTAACGCCCTTCTTTTGGTTGCGCTGGCGCGCCCAGCGTCGCCAACCGACCTGGCTCGCGGCCAATGACTGGCTGGCTGGGGGGCTCTTGTGGCTGCTCACCCTGGGCTTTTTCTGGCGCACCCTCAGTGGCGATGTCTTTCAGCCTGCCGATGGGGGGGACCTAGTTAGCTTTCTCTACCCAACCTATCGCTTCGCCGCCGCCCAATTGCAGCAGTGGACGCTGCCGCTGTGGAATCCCCATCTCTATGGCGGCGCGCCGTTTATTGGGGATATTCAAGCCGGTTTTCTCTACCTGCCTAATTTGCTCTTATTCCTACTCTGGCCGGATTTTCCCTATTCCGTTATGCAGTGGCTTAGTATTGGGCATCTGTATTGGGCTGGGCTGGGCATGTACATTTTGCTGCGTACTTGGCAATGGCGACCCGGCCATGTGCTCTCGCGTCCAGCCGCGCTCTTTGGCGCGATCGCGTTTCAGTTTAGCGACCCACTGCTGATCCACCTCGGCAATTTGAATCTCATCGCCGTCTTGAGTTGGCTTCCGTGGACGCTCGCCGCTTATCATCGGGCGCTACGCCAGCAAAGCTATGGTTGGGCTGCGGTTGCTGCGCTTCTTTTTGCCCTTTCGACCTATGCCGGTCATGCCCAGAGTAGTTTCTATGTGGCGATAGCGGTGGCAATCTATACCATCGGCTATGGACTTGGCGAAGGGTGGGAAGAGCAGGCCGCCAAGTCTGTGGCTCGTTCCTATGGTACAACGTCACTGGCAACGGTTCTGGCACTGCTGCCCTATCTCCTCTTCTTTTCTGGTGTGGCGGCCCTCCTGGCCGCGCCCATTTTGTTACCGGCATTCGAGTTAACCCGCTTCACCGAGCGGAGCACCTTTACCTATCAAGATACGGTAGATTTTTCCTTGGCA
This sequence comes from Caldilineaceae bacterium, assembly GCA_019637645.1. The sequence continues at coordinate 26,524 of JAHBVH010000034.1, read as the reverse complement.
CCGACGCAACTCATTGGGGTACTCACGCCCAGCTTTTTTGGTCGTGGGCCAGCGTTGCACTGGAGCTTGTGGGCGCGCGTCGAGACTCCTTATGCCGGTGTGGCAACCCTATTATTAGCCATTGCCGCGCTCTATGGGGCGACGGCTAACAACAGGGTGCGACGGCGCTTGCTGCCTTGGCTGGGGCTGGCGCTCTTTGGGGTGGCAACGGCGCTGGGTATCTATGCCCTGGCCCACGGCTGGTTGGCAGCCTTGGTGCCGCTCTTTGGTCAGTTCCGGGCACCGGCGCGCGCGTTGGTCCTTTGGACCTTTAGCGTCGCGGTGCTGGGCGCGGTTGGCGTAGAGGTGGTGGGCTTGATGCTTGCCAAAAGGGCTAGCATGCAACTTCTGTGGCAAGCCTATCGACAGCTGTTACAGCGGGGCGCACAGATCCTCTTGGGCGTGGTTCTGCCCCTACTCTACTTGGCCCTGCTCTTGACGCAAGCGAACGAGACAGCCTTTTTACGTGCTTCGGTCGCTGCCCTGGCCTTGACGTTGGCAACCCTCTTTTGGCTGGGGCTTTGGGGCGTGCTGGTTAGTGCGCGCGCCGGTTGGTTGAGCCGCCGTGGTCAGGCCCTAGCCTTGGTGGCCTTGCTCTTTTTTGATCTATCGGCCACCGGTGCCTATACCGACATTAGTCCGCGCGATCCTACGGAAGGGTTTGCCCATTCCGAAATCGTCGCCTTTCTGCAGCAGGACGCGCTGCCTACGCGGATCGACACCTTAACTGATATTGCCGACCTTTGGCAGCCCGATACAGCCGCCTTGGTCGGTTTACAAGATGTGGGTGGGATTGCGAATCCTTTAATGCTCGCGCATTGGCAGACCTTCTGGTCGGCGTTGGGGGGGCGACAGACACTGCTCTATGACATGCTCAATGTGGGGTATGTCATTGTAAAAGATGGCACGCCGCTGCCAGAAGGCAAATTTACCCTTGCGTTTGACGCACCGGGAGCTCTCGCGGTTTATCAGAATCTAACAACCTTGCCGCGGGCATGGCTTGTCCATCAAGCCGAGACTGCCCCAACGCCAGCCCAAGCGCTGGCGCGCCTTCAAGAACCGACCTTTGATCCACGCCAACAGGCCGTGGTGACGACCCAAGCGCCACTGCCTACGCTGCTGCCAGCAACCGGTGCTGAGCAAGTTGCTATTACCCAGTATGGGAGTAATTCTATCGCGCTCACTGTCAATGCCAGCGCGCCAGCCTTACTGGTGCTTAGTGAAATCTGGTATCCAGGTTGGCGTGCAACCGTGGATGAGCAGCGTGTACCTGTTCTCCAAGTCAATAGCAGCCTCCGGGGCGTGCCGGTTCCGTCAGGACAATCAACCGTCTTCCTCACCTTTGCACCGACAAGCTGGCGGTGGGGGTTGGGGGCTTTTGCTGCGGCGACGCTTGGCCTATGGCTGCTGGCTGGACGCTGGTTGGTTCGTCGACGGCGTGCCCAAACAGTCAAATAGGCGAATTTTCCCATCACTATCTAGCCTGGATTTGTAGTCGCATTCCTATCCGACTACAACACCTTACCTGTACTTTACGGGGGATTGCAGCAAATGTCCGCTATCCTACAGCTCAAAATAATGCTATAGTTTGTTGAAAATATCAACGTCAATTGCCAGAAATGAACTGCCAAAAGCTCTCAATTCCCGAAAAGCATGCTATCGGTAGTCTTTGAAAGCCTTAATCTGTTATGATGGTAACCATGAAGCGTAGCTTGTTCAAGGTAAAATCATTGTTTGTAGAAGCTTCTACCGCAAAGAGCGCTTAGCGACTTCTTAGGTTGCTCTGCATTGGCTAGCAGAGGATTTCGTTTAGCTTATCCTTACTTCGCCAGCTAGCGTAAGTCTACTAATTTACATAAGCATTTATGTAGAGGATAATAATCATTATGGCAATTCCGAATATATGGCGTACAAAGAAACAACGTTACAGCTTAGAAGGAACCGTGTGTCCTACTTGCCAAGTAACCATGTTCCCACCGCGTAAACATTGTCACCATTGCACCCATACCGCCAATAGGACGAATGAAGGGGCGAACGAAGGGGCTAATGACGCCAACTATCGTTATTTTATGGTCTTTGATTTGTCACAAAACACGGCTTCACCTGTAGCGGGCGATGATTGATCGTTGTGATTGGCCTAGGATAGAACACGGAACGCGAAGATGAGTACCCAACATGGGACAGTAGCACCGGAAATAGCACCGGAAATCGTACAGGGGGGTAAGCCCGTGACACCCCTCACCCGTAACCTAAGCGGGCGTGGTGAAATCTACAGTTTCACAAAAATGTATAATGTCCCGCACGGGTTTGAAGAACAAAAGCCCTATATTGTGGCCCTTGTGAAACTAGACGAAGGGCCCATGGTGACGGCGCAATTAACCGACCTTGATCACGCTGCGGTTGCCATTGGGATGCGTGTCGAGATGGTAACACGAAAATTGCGCGAAGACGGGGCTGAGGGGCAGATCATCTACGGATACAAATTCCGGCCTCTTTTGTCTGACAGTGCCTAACCCGCCCTTATTGTGTGACAGAAAACCAGGCTCATGGTAGCCTGGTTTTTTATTATCAGCCTAGCGTATAGGGCCATCGTGTGGCGGTCATTTATCCGCTAGCTTCTATGCTACTTTTGCAGAACTATCTTTCTGCGCTACAATGGCGGCTCAGGCAGGGGCTAGCTTGCTTGGCTCTTTGGTGAAGCAAGGCGCTTGAATTGCGTTAAAACAAGGGAAATTTCCATGCGACTTCAGGATCGAGTGGCTTTGATTACGGGCGGTGGCTCTGGGATTGGCCAGGCGATTGCGCTCTGCTTTGCCCAAGAGGGGGCGCATATTGTGGTCATCGATCGGGTCGCCGAACGCGCCCAAGCCACTGCCGCTCAAGTAACCGCCTTGGGCCGTTCCGCGCTTGCCATCGCGCTAGATGTAACCGATGCGCAGGCAATTCAAAAAATGGCAACGACTGCGTATGCTCGGTTTGGCCGGTTTGACATTTTGGTAAACAACGCCGCCATCTCCCAAGGCGATGATATTCTAACCTTCGATGAAGCAACTTGGGATCTCAACCTGAATGTTGTGCTCAAAAGCGTTTACCTCTGTTCTAAAGCGATCTTGCCGACCATGCTCGAACAACGGCGGGGTGCCATCATCAACATTGCTTCCGTCAATGGCTTGACGGGATTGGGCGAAGAGGCGTATAGCGCGGCCAAAGCCGGTGTCATCAATCTCACTCGCAATATGGCGCTGAAATATGGCTCCTCCAACATTCGGGCCAACGTGATTTGCCCTGGTACGATTCAGACTCCCATTTGGCAGACGCGCCTCGAACAAGATCCGCACATTCTAGAGAAGTTGGCGGCTTGGTATCCGCTAGGGCGGGTGGGCCAGCCCGAAGATATTGCCAAAGGTGCTCTTTATTTGGCCTCGGACGACGCCGCTTGGGTAACAGGCACCACCTTAACCATTGATGGCGGTCTGATGGCCGGTAGCTACGGCATGGCGCGCGCATTGGAAGGTCAATAAATCAGAACTTCTGCATAAAGGTTGGTCTGCCAGCGCAGCGTTGCCCGAGTTGGAAAACCTGGTAGGCTCTTCAGCGGTTAGGCGTTACGCACTTGGGCCAGACCTGACAGGTTTGGAAAAGCTGGTAGGTCTCTGGTCACGCTGATCAACTGCGCAACTTCTAGCGATATAACTTCCATAAATCGTAGCACCTGTAACCGCGCTGAAATAGAAATGATAGGGTAGCTATATTGATTTGTTAACCTTGGTAAAATCACCTCTGAGCCAAGGTTACAAAGCCCCTTCAGCAACACCGCACTTAGATCCCCAAAAATTCGTCGTTCCATCCTCTGTATTTTGGTTTATAATGCATTCCGTTGCCTGGTCGTCACTTGGTGGGTGTGTGCCAAGTGACTTAAATAGAGGATATAACGGAATGTCCAAAAAACTGTGCGATCTCAAAAAAGCGCTTCTAAAAGAAAAACCCAAAGCCTATATGAAGCTCGTGAATCAGCCAACGAGCATTTGTACAAATTGTGGCCGCGCAGCCAATGACAAGAAGCTACTGTGTAATCCGACCAAAATTCAGGAGTAGGTGTTGTGGCTCAACAAGTTACCAACTGTCTGGCCGCGCGCAGTGCATTACGCTCTGTGAGCTTATTGCCGAACCGGCAAGTTGAACTGGCGTGGGATCGTGTAACGGTCACCATGCGCCTTCCCGATTTGATTGTATTAAACAACACGCTGCGCGATTGGATGGAAGATCTGCAGCGCACTTGCGCCCAAGTCTATACGCTGTCGCTTGATAGTTGTGTCCTTTTTATTCATAGCTACGATCTCTACTGTTTCTGTGACATGGTCCATGAAGCCACAGAACAATTGCCCCGCCGGGTAGTACGTTGGGCTGATGTGCAAGTTCGGATCGCGCCCTATAATCAACAGGCCAAGATTGGCTGTTTTACCCCCAATTAAACTTGCATTCAGGTTGAAGAAAAGCTATTCTTGCCATAAGCGTCCGTGTTCCAAAAAGGATGCTATCGTATGTATCTAAAATGTATGCATATTATGATTGCGGATGGCAGGAATGCATGTTGCAATTGATTTTTGTATGAATACCGCTGTATACATACGAACAATCAAGGGCAAGCAACGCACCTAAACTACTACCGAGGAGGTTTCTTATGACGACCAAGACCAACAGCACGGCAATCAGCAAGACGGGAACCATGCATGAAACCAGCATTGAGATTCCAACTGCTGTGCGTGAACAAATGATTGCCTTGTGCAATCAGCAGCTTGCCAACACTGCTGACCTCTACAGCCAGACCAAGCAAGCCCACTGGAATGTCAAAGGCGTTCATTTTGAAGCACTGCATGTCTTGTTTGACAAAATGGCGGATAGCATTCAAGCATCGGCGGACACGATTGCCGAACGGGCAACGGCTTTAGGCGGCACCGCTTTGGGTACCGTCCGCATGGCCGCACAAGCGTCCGATCTCCCCGAATTCCCGACGGATGTGTTTGAAGGACTGACAGTTTTGCGCATTGTTGTCGAACGTTGGGCCCAATATGCTGCTAGCGTCCGTGCCGCTACCCAACAAGCCGAAGAGGCTGGTGATCTGGGTACCTCGGATCTTTTTGTTGGCATTTCGCGTACAGCCGACAAAATGCTCTGGTTTGCAGAAGCCCATTTGCAGGGAAATTAACCGATTAGATAGGCCCCGGCTGGGTATACAATCCTAAAATGCTAATCAGAAGGAGCGGGAGTGCGCAGCAATGCTGCCCGTAATCCGATGATAGGCCAAAAGAAAGCGAGACGAGCGGCTACTCGTCTCGCTAATGCTGGTAAAAATTGCCTGTATGCAAATTCTTTCCAGTCGCTTCGATCATAGCATGAACGCGACGGGAAAGCAAGTCTGTCGCGTTTTTTTATTTCCCGCTATGATAAGCGAGCTGTTTGATGTGTACACAATTTACCATCCTCGTTGAGCAAGGTGAGTGGCACTATGTGGCGCGTTGCGAACATGGTACGCTTCACCTCCGCTGGGGTCACATTACCATAGCGCTCGGTGCAGCTGATTTCCGGACTTTCGCGCGCTTGGCTTTGACTGAAGCTGCCAACCACCAGCCCGCCAGTGGCCGAATGCGTCTACAGGTCGATACCGTCACTGTAGAATTTCCGGCGGCTGATCTATATCCCCTGCTGGCACTAATGCAACGGGCATTGACCCACTTAGATACAGAGGAACCGCCGTTGTATGCGCCGCAGACACGGATCTCCTCTTTCCCACTCACAAATTACATGAACTGACAATAAACGTAGCCCGGCGAGCTCTGCAAGCGCAGTGGCCTACTAGGCTGGTTGGGTGTCGTAATGTTGTCGGCAGGCAAAAGCGAGAGCACTCTGCTCAGCGTCGTGTCGCGCCACTTAGAAATGGCCTAAGGGAAATGGCCTAAGGATTCCCTGGCTCATAAGGAAAGGATCAAGATGAGCGTTGATACCACCAAACACAAATCACATCAATGTGAGCAACATCAATGTGAGCAACCTGAAAGCAGCCACCGCTTGGCGCCAACGATTGTGGTCAGACGACTAGCGATCTACATGCGCGAAGTCGAGAGTTTGGCCCAGGAAGGGTGTCAGGTGGTCTCTAGCCATCAGTTGGCCGAACGCGTAGGTGTCTCTTCAGCCCAAGTGCGTAAAGATCTCAGCTACTTTGGCGATTTTGGCAAACAAGGCAGCGGCTATGCGATCAGCGCCCTGCGCACCGCGCTCTGCCAGATTTTGCACATCGACCGCGAATGGTCCGTGATTATGGTGGGGGTCGGTCATCTCGGGCGTGCCCTCATTCACAACGACTCGCTACAAAAGCAGGGCTTTCGGATTGATGCGGTCTTCGACAACGATCGGCGCAAGATCGGCAAGTGGGTTGGGGATCATCAGATCGTGGGTATGCGCGAATTTTGTCGCTACGTCGAAGCCTTAGGCGCCCAGATCGGCATTATTACCACCCCGGCGCGCAGCGCCCAATTAGTCGCCGACCGCATGATCGCTGCTGGCATTGTTTGTATTCTCAACTACGCCCCCACCAGCATCTGTGTACCCGATTATGTCCATGTCCAGAGTATTGATCCAGTCCTCCATTTTTATCAGATGACCTATTATCTAACCGCCCATACCCGCGGCTATCCCAGACATTATCATCAAGCAAGTGAAGCGGAGCCGCAACCGGCCTATCCCGAAACCGCCTGGAGTGAAGCAGCGCTTTAGCGCCCTCATCGACAGATGATTGAGCCCTGCACATGTGCGATTGTGTCACGGTTTGGTGTCAGCTTGCCAAGGTAAGGAAAGAGTCTATCTGATGTCTATTGAACTCACGTCCCCAATTACGGGACAGGGGGTCCACCTTCCGCCCAGTTGGGAGAATTCGCCCTTGCTGGCCGCGCTGCAACGCTTCCTCGCCCAGAGAACCTATGCAAAGGTGGATTGTGGCCGCCCCGTTGCGACGGATGCCCAGTGGGTCACCGCGACTGCATTGACCCAACCCGCCATCGCCGACCGCCCCATCGAGCGCATTATGCACAAATATGATGCTACGCGCCCAGTTGCAGGCACCTATACCTTCCGGGCAGCGTTGGCTGTACCACTGGGATTGGTGGGCTACCTCTTTGCCGCCGAACGCCGCGTTCCCCTGCTGCAAGAGAACCTGCTCTACAACGACGATGGTTGGCCGGGCCACATTGCCCTGCTTGAACCACGCGCTGCTGTGCTAAGGAACGACGTGCTGGCCGGCCAGCCGGGCATCGAAACCGTTGCCGACGAAGTGGCCTTAGTGGATATTCTCTTCCGCGAGACCGCCAGCTTGATCGAACCGCTCATTGATACTTGGGGACCGCGCAAGCTGCTCAGCCGGGGCAATGCCTGGGCCTCCGCACTGGACTACCTAGCCTATGGCTTTCAAGCCGCTGGGCAATCCCTCTGCACATTAGATGCCGCTTGGGCCGATTGGGAAACCTGGCTTGCCCAGCGCACTTGGCCGACCCGCCGCCGTCCCCGGCGCTATCAATACGCCGTGGATGAGCAAGCCGATGAAATGCTAGTACGCGCCGGGTGCTGCCTCTGGTATACCCTACCCCCCAAAGAAAATGCCCAAGCTCACTACTGTACCTCCTGTTACCTGATCAAGGATGAGCAGCGCCTTGCCATCCTCACGGAATATAAACGCCGACAGGCCGCAAAGGCTGGGTAGCCATTGCGCGTAAACCACGCGGCACCGTTGTCACTGCATCGGCCCAAAAACGGAAAAGCAACCTTATCATCGAACCATTATCAAAAAATAGGAGAAAGATTCATGCTTGCATTTTTACGCACCAAAATACTCTATACCACTGCCCTCTCTCTTTTATTGTTCCTTGGCGCGTGTAGCCCCGGCGCCGTACAAGTGCCTGACCGCCCGGTTGAGATTACCCTGGAAGAGGGCCTTGCCGCCCAAGATCTCCTGCTGGCTGGCCTGGCGACGGGAGAGGTGCAACTGACTGAGGCTCAATTTAGCAGCCTATTGACCAAGCTGTTAGAAGCCAATACGGGTTCCAACCAACCAGTCGAAGCCATTACCGCCTGGTTTGAGCCAGGCCAGCTCTACCTACGGCTGACGCTGAAAGAGGATGTGTTAGCCAGCAATTTTGGGCGTAATTTTGACTTGGTTGGCGCACTGACCGTGGAAGATGGGGTGCTCCAAATCGCCTTGGACGAGGCCGCTGCGGGCAATTTGGTCGCCCCAGGTGCCCTCCTCCAACCGATTGCTGATCAGATCAATGCGGCACTCGCCCAACAAGTGGCTGGCTTGCCCCTGAATGTGACTGTCGATGAAGGCACACTGACCCTTGGGCTAGCTCAATAAGGTCTAGACTGGTAGGGTTTCCCAATCTTATCGGTCGCTTGGCTAAGTATGCCAATAAGTATTCAACTTGGTAACGTCTAAACGCGACTTGCGTTGTTGGCTTCCAATTTTTGCTATACGGCACCGGCTGCGTTTTGTCTGCGCAGATCTCCGGTGCTGTATAGCGCCAAGCTTCGGCGAAGGCCAGAACTTTTTATGATTCGTCTAATGCCATTGATCTGCATGGTGTTCCTATTGACCGGTTTAACCGCTTGTGTGCCGGTGGCTACCCCTGCCGTTCCGCCAACAAGTGAAGCGGCGCCCGCAGCCACTGCCGCGGGCGCGCTCGCGATTACGGATGGCAGTGGCGTCACCCTCACCTTTGACACGCCGCCCCAACGGATCGTCTGTCTCTATACGCGCTGCACCGAGGTGCTGGCGACGCTTGGGCTGACGCCGGTGGCGCTCCCGTCGTGGATCGCCGAAATTGCTAGCGAACCCGCCTATTTCCCCCAGCCCAATGAAATCGTCATTCTCGCACCCACCAATGACGACCTGGGCTTTGATCTGGAAGAATTGGCCGCGCTCAAGCCCGATCTGGTCTTGGGCTGGGAAGAGTTGCGCCCGGCTCTAGAGGGCATTGCACCGCTCCACGCGGTGGCAAACGGGATGGATTCCTATCAAGAAAGCAATGACGAGATTCGCGCCTTTGCCCATATCTTTGGGCGCGAAGCCGAAGCCGAGGTCGCGATTCAAGCCTTTTTGGATCGGCTGGCAGCCTACCAAGCCCTTTCCCCGCGCGACCGCTCCATTATCAACCTATGGGCTGGCGATGGCTCTATTGTCTATCGCGATGGCGAGTCGGGCACCTGTAAGCTGCTCAAAGAGGTGGCCGAGTGCGCGTGGCCGGACCCAGCCAATGCCGATACCTGGAGCGTCCAGACCACGATTGAAGGCTTGTTGCAACTCGACCCCGATTTCATCCTCTATGATGATTGGGCCGAAGCCTATGCCGATCAGGACGCGCTCTTGGCTGGCCTAGGGAGCGATCCGCTCTGGCAAGAACTGAGTGCCTACAAAAGTGGTCAAATCATCGAGACCCCCGCCACTCTTTACAATTTGGATGGCATGGGCACGGTGGGGGCGACGCGCATGTTGGATACCCTGCTGCCGTTGCTCTACCCCGATGTCTTTCCCACTGCGTTGACTGATGCCGAAGTGGCGGAGACTTTAGCCAAGTGAGGACGCCCAGTTCAGCAACAGCCCGGTCTGCCGTGCTTATGCCGCCGATGGCTAGTTGGGGGCGCGTAATCGCCCTGGGCGCGCTGCTGCTGGCTGTGCTCGTGGTGCTTGTGGTGCTTTCACTCATGCTCGGCGTGACCAAGATTCCCGCCGAGCAAGTCTTCCACATTCTCTGGACGGGCGAGGGGGAACGGGTGCCGCAATTGGTGATTACCACCTTGCGGTTGCCCCGCGCCCTGCTCGGCATCTTGCTGGGCGCGGCCATGGCGTTGACGGGCGTCACCCTGCAAGACTCGCTGCGCAATGTGCTGGCCGATCCAGGGCTGCTGGGCGTGAGTATGGGTGCCTCGTTGGTGGTGGCGATCATTGTGGTCTTTCATCTGCCCATCCCTTTTGGCCTGTTGCCCGTTTTTGCCCTCCTTGGCGGGCTGGCCTGTGGCTTGCTGATTCTCTTGACCACCCGGTTGACGCGCGATCCGGTCCGCACGATTCTAGTGGGCGCGGCCCTGAGCGCGCTCGTCGCGGCGTTGATCACGACGGTGGTGGTGTTGGCGCGGCCCAATGAATTGCAGGTGCTCTATAGTTTCTTGGTCGGCAGTTTGATCGGGCGTAATCAGGACGATCTGTGGATGGTGTTGCCGTGGCTGGGGATTGGGATCCCGCTTTCGCTCTGCTTTGGCCGCCTGCTTAACGTGTTGCAGCTCGGCGATGACATGGCCGAAGGGTTGGGGCTGCCGGTCTTGCGCGTCCGCTTTGGCCTGTTTCTCGTGAGCATCGGCATGACCGCCGCCATCGTCGCCGTCGCCGGACCGATTGGCTTTGTCGCTTTGATCGCACCGCACATGACCCGTTATCTCTTGCGCACTAGTGACAGTCGCCAAGTGCTCTGGATCGCCGCTTTGCTGGGCGCGACCCTGTTGTTAGCGGCGGATCTATTGGCGCGTGAGATCTTTAGCCCGGCTGAGCTGCCGGTGGGGTTGGTGTTGACGGTGGTTGGCTCGCCGTTAGCGCTGTTCTTGTTGCGGCGTTCTTTACAACGAACTGCAGCAAGGTAGGCGCGCCATGCGTATGCAAACCTGCCAATCTACGCCCGCACTACCCATGGCGCGTCCCTTGGCCGTTCGCCGCTTTGATTTGCTGCTGATCGGCTGTGGGCTGGCGCTGCTGCTGCTATTGATCATCCATATTGTGGTGGGGGCTGTTGAGCTAACACCATGGCAAGTATTCAAGGCGCTCTTGGGGCGTGCCGAGGAGCTGCTCCATACGCAGGTGGTGGTGGGGCTACGTTTGCCCCGTGCCTTGGTCGCGATGGTGGCTGGCGGCATGATCGGTCTGTCGGGCGCGCTCTTGCAGAGCATTACGCGCAACCCCCTGGCCGAACCGGGCCTCTTGGGCGTCAGTGCTGGGGGCGTCCTAGCGGTGGTGCTTTGTATTATCTTCCGTTCGGGCAGTGATGCTGCTTTGTTGGATAGCGGCTTGCTCCTCCCCGGAGCGGCGCTGCTGGGCGGGCTGGGCAGTGGGATCTTGGTCTACACCCTCAGTTGGCACAACGGTGCAGATCCCGTGCGGTTGGTGCTGACGGGCGTGTTGGTGGGCGGGCTGTGCAGCGCGTTGACCTCGGTGCTCTTGCTCTGGTCGGATGAGTATCAGATGATGCGTGTGGTGCGCTGGACGATTGGCAGTATGGCGGGGCGGGTTTGGGTGCATTGGCATACCTTGTGGCCGGTGGCGCTGGTGGCAATCCCGTTAGGGCTGCTCTGTGCGAGCCTAGCCAATACGCTGCAATTGGGCGATGGCCTTGCCACAGGGTTGGGTGTGCGGCTGGAACGGACCCGTGCCGCGCTGCTCTTAGCGTCGGTGTTGCTCGATGCTGGCTCGGTGGCGGTGGTGGGGCCGATTAGCTTTGTTGGCCTCATTGGCCCACACATGGCGCGGCGGCTAGTCGGTGGTGATGCCCGGCGGCTCTTCCCGCTCAGTGTGCTGCTCTCGGCCATGCTGCTGATTGCCGCGGATATCCTGGCCCGCACCATCACCATCGGTTGGATGGGCGCGCTCATGGGGCTCGCGGTGCCCGATAGCGTAGGGGTGCCCGTGGGCGCGGTGACAGCGTTATTGGGCGCACCTTTCTTTCTCTACTTGCTGTTGCGGCGGCCAACCGATTGAGGGCGTGTACCCTTTTGAGAGATGGTTTGAAAAGGTGATCAGCACAGCTGATAGGTTTTCAAAAACCTGTCAGCTGTGGGCGAGTTATAGCGCCTTTTCAACCGTGCTTCGGGGAGATCGTAGGCGACAAGTCCGCTGGTATCAAGGTAGATCATAGGTTAATAACGGGCCTCTTGTCGTTCTTTGATCACGGTTTTGCTCATGGCTTCCCCCCTTAATTTCAAGCATGGTGATGGCTCCCAATCATTCATGAGCATTAGTGTACATTTCAAGGTACATCGCTAGAGTGGATAAACAAATTCTATGGGGAATCATCAGCCAACCACTACCGGTCAACCAGCCGCGTTGGCGGCTGACCACTTGCATGTTGGTTACAACGACCGCTTGATCCTCAGCGATCTTGCGTTGCAGATCACCGCCGGTACGATCACCGCCTTGGTTGGCCCCAATGGTAGTGGTAAAAGCACCCTGCTCAAAACATTGGCGCGGCTGCTCAAACCAAGTGCTGGCACTGTCTGGTTAGATGGCAAAGCGATCCACACGATGAGCACCACCGCGGTGGCGCGTCAGCTGGGCATCTTGCCTCAGGGACCGAGCGCACCGGCTGGCATTACCGTGCGTGAATTGGTGGAACAAGGGCGTTTTCCCCACGTGGGAGCCTTGCGCATGCTCCGGGAGCAGGATCACAGCACCATTGCCGAGGCGCTGGCCCTTACGGGCATGACGGACTTTGCCCACCGACCGCTGGCTGATCTTTCTGGCGGCGAACGCCAGCGCGCTTGGATTGCCCTAACGCTGGCCCAAGCGACGCCCGTCCTGTTGCTCGATGAGCCGACCACCTTTTTGGACATCGGCCATCAACTCGAAGTGCTGGAACTGGTCCGCCAACTCAACCGCGCACGCGGCATGACCATCGTCCTTGTCCTACATGATCTCAACCAAGCGGCTCGCTATGCCGACCGCATGGTGGTCCTGCAAAAAGGCCAGATCGTGGCTGATGGCGCGCCCGCCACCGTGTTGACCCAAGCCTTGCTGGCTGCTGTTTTTAGCGTACGTGCCACCATTATCACCGACCCCGTTAGTGGCTCACCCGTCTGTCTACCCTATGGCCCTGCTACGGTTGCGGAGCCTGCCCCCTGAGCGATATTAACTTGAGCCAGCCAAGGCAGATCGAATGCCCGCTGGTGTATCAACAAAGGATGATGATCCGTGAAGTATTCCGTCCCGTTGCTTTCCCTCTTGAGCCTAATCACTTTCCTTGCGGCCTGTGTCCCGGTGGCGACGCCAGCTGCGCCCCCAGCTCCTGCTGTCGCAGAGACGACTAGTGGCTGTGAGCCTGGCTTCCGCCTCTTTGATCATGAATATCTAGCCACCGACCCTATCTGTATCCCCGAAAACCCCCAACGGATTATTGCGGTCGATGCATATAGCCTAGAAACCGTGCTGGCCTTTGGCGTGAAACCCATTGCCAGTTCATCGGTCAAGCCCTTTGCCGTGAACTATCCCGAGCTGGCCGACCAAGTGGCCGGGGTGATCGATACCGGCGGCCCGTTCAATATTGAAACCGGCCTGACCACCGATGCCGATCTGATCATTGCCATTGAACCGTGGGTTGGCGAAATCTACGCGCAAGCGACCGCCATTGCCCCAGTGGTGAGCATCAATTTTGATGAGATCATGTGGGATGGCTTTGTCGATCTGATCGGCCAAGTGCTCAATCGCCCCGAACAGATTGAGCCACTCACCGCTGGCTATACTAGCCGCGTCGCCATTTTGCACGATACGCTGACAGCCCAATCGCGCCAAGGCTCGATCTCGGTGGTGCAGTTCTACAACGACGTGCTCCGCCTCTATTTCATCGAAGATCTCTTCCCCTACCTTTTCCCTGTGAGTGGCTTAGTGGCCCTCCCCCAACAGACCGCCGCCCTCAATGGGGAATGGCGCATCGAAGTGAGCAAAGAAGAGCTGGAACTGCTCAACACCGACTATATCTTCCTCGTCACCTATGCCACCAACGACGAAGAGATCGCCGCCAATCAAGCCATGGTGGAGCGGCTCCAGGCTGATCCCCTGTGGCAGCAGTTGGATGCCGTCGGCAAGGAGCAGGTCTTTGTGGTCCCCTTCTACTGGAATGCTGGCGCAGTCATTGGTCAGCACAAAATGGTTGACGATCTCTTCCGCTATGTCGCGCAGGTTGACCCGGCTACGGTGGCTCCGAACCCCTTTGCACCGCCTAAATGAGCGATAGCTTTGGCGAATTCCGGTTGCTATTTTAGCAACTATACCAATCAATCAGGATAGATAACGAACCCACGGGTTCCATAAAGAAGCAAAGGACCTCTGCTGTGAACAATGCTCTACGTAAGCTGTCTCTGAACTTGATCCCCTGTCTGCTGGCGCTGGTGATAGTGACCGGCTGTATCGCACCAATCCAGCCTGCCGCCAGCGAAGCAGCACCTACCAGCGGTGCTGAGCCAGCAACCCCAGCAGAAACCGCCTGTGAAGAGGGTTTCCGCTACTTTACCCATGAACTACTGGCGACTGACCCCGTCTGTATTCCCGACCAGCCAGAACGCTTCACCTACTTGATCTATCCCTCGTATATCTATGCCCTGGGTGTCAAGCCCATTGCGGCTTGGGGCCTGGAACGCGATGCCGAAAATTATCCGCTCATCGCCGATTGGATTAACGAAGGGATCATTGACCACGGTATGCCGCCCAATTTGGAGACGTTGGTCGAACTAAAGCCGGATCTGATGCTCTATGACATGCGGCGCGTGGCGGATATCGTTGGGGAGCTACAACAGATTGCCCCATTGGTCACCTTTGATGTCAACAAGGCCCTGACCTGGCAGGATCGCCACCGCTTTAACGCCGCGGTCTTTAACCTGACCGCGTTGGCCGAAGAGCAGATCGCCCTCTATGAGCAACGTGCGACTGAACTGCGCACGGCCATCGAAGCCAGCCACGGGGATATTAGCGGTGTCACCGTCTCCTTGGTGCGTCTCGATACCGAAGGCATTATCGACGTGCTCGGTCAGTGGTATACCGGTGCCGCCGTGATCAAAGAGATTGGCTTTGCTTTGCCCGCTATTGTGGATCTAAGCCTGCCCGAGATGCAGGAGCGACACGGCAACATCTATGTTGCCGAGATCTCCGAAGAGTTGGTGGGCGAGGTCGATGGCGATGTGTTGATCGTCTTTGGGCCTGGTGGTGGTGGTCAATCGGCCAGCGATGTCGAGGAACAGACGCTCACCTTTGTGCGCCAATCGCCGCTCTGGCAAACGCTTCGTGCCGTGCAAACGGATGCCATCCATTTTAAGGGAGATTACTGGTTACAACCTAGCATCTTGACGGCACACTTGGTCATTGACGAGTTAGCCGAAATCTTTGCCGTGGAACTCACCACGCCCAATCCGTTTCTGACTGAATAAGCGATCCGCGCGTGTCGTGCTAAACAAAGCTGACGGGTTTCAAAACCGGTCAGCTTTACGATGCCCCTAACGTATCGCGGCCATCGTGATGGTCGCCCTGTTGCAGAATCACCGCGAAAGGAAAAATCTATGCTCACCGAAACCGTTCAAGATGCCCTCAATCGCCAGATCAACCATGAGCTGCGCGCCTATTATGCCTATATTGCCATGTCTGCCTACTTTGAAGATACGAACCTCAAGGGCTTTGCCGCGTGGTTCTATCAACATGCCCAAGAAGAGCTCATGCACGGCATGAAGTTCTATCAATTTATCAATAGTCGCCGCGGCCGCGTGAAGCTCCACGCCGTCCCCGAACCGGAATTCACCTGGGCCTCCCCCCAAGCGGTTTTTGAATCGGCATTGGCCCACGAGCAAAGAGTGACCGTGGCGATCAACAAGCTGGTACAGCTGGCCCGGCAAGAGGGCGACTTTGCCACCGATAGCTTCCTCAAATGGTTTGTGGACGAACAGGTGGAAGAAGAAGAGATCGTCGATGATGTCCTCCAAAAACTGATCTTGATTGGCGATTTTAAGCCGGGCCTTTATCTGCTGGACCAAGAGCTGGCCGCAACGGCTGCTACCATGGCGACCACCTTAGCTGCCACCCTCACCGCGGCCAGCGCCGCTTAAAAGGATACGATAATGAGAGAGCTCCAGCGCACCATTGTCATGCTCTTTGGATTGCTACTGGTCACCGCCTGTGCGCTGCCAGCTACCCAACCGGCCCCAGCCGCCACCAGCGCGGCTGACACCGGCGCAGCCGTGGCACCAACCGGCTTTCCCCTCACCATCACCGACGCCACTGGCCAAGAATTTACCTTTGATGCGCCACCGAAGATCGGCTGTATGTTTTATGGCTGTTATGAAACCCTGGCGGATCTTGGGGTTGCGCCCCAAGCCTCGCTGGCGGGCAACCCCGCCGATCGCGGGGCCAATTTCTATACGCCCGGCCCAGCACCGGTTCATCTGATCGAAGATTTCCAAAACCCCGAACTCTGGGCCGCGGCCGCGGTTGATCTGATCGTGGTCAGCGCCCCGGCGGATCCGGCCAATGACGCGCTGGCCCAAGCCGCGCCTCTGTTCCATCTCTACTACTTAGCGGGTGATAGCGACGCGCCGGTTGGGCTGGCTGCCTTCCGCAAAAACCTGGAGCTACTCGGCCAAGTGACCGGCCAACCGGCCGCGGCCGCCGCGGCCATTGCCCGCTACGAGCAAGCATTGACCAAGCTACGCAGCCTTGCCACTCCAGAAACCGCGGCGCTTAAAGTGGCCCTCTTGCGCAGCCGCGAGGGCTATCAAATCTATGGCGATGACAACGCCTTTTGTACAGTCATTGCGGACGCTGGATTGGGCCAATGTTTGAGCGAAGGGGATTTTGTCAACGAGATCAGCCCCGAAGAGCTATTAGCGCTCGACCCGGATTGGATCATCTACTTTCCCCGCGGCGATTCTTATCAAGATCGGACCGACCCCGTTTGGCTAGAGTTAAGCGCCGTGAAAGAAGGCCGCGTCTACGATGCCGTCAGCAACCGCCACGGCTGTTGCAGTGTGCGTGGGCTCTACCAACCGCTGATCGAATATGTCTACCATATCTTGCCCGACGCCGGTACCCCGGAATTGCTCTCGACCGCGGATTTCGACCCAGAGAATAATTGGCTCGTGAGTCCAGAATAGTAAGACAGTTGGTCAGTGGGAAAGTAAGGCAGTGACTGACCTCTGTCCTCTGTTCACTCTCTTGAAAATGATAGCAAGTACTTGGAGAAAATAATGAAACGGAACCGATACGCGCGGCGGCTGCTGATCAGCGCCTTGTTCGTCCTGTTAAGTTTGTTCGCCGCCTGCACGGTACCAGCCCCGGCGGCAACCACCGATGCTGCCCCGGCGGAAGTCACCGCCGCGCCTGCCGAAGAGACATCTGTGGCCGCCTCGCTCTTCCCGCTCACCATCACCGATGCCGCGGGCCAGGAGTTTACCTTTGCCGCGCCGCCCAAGATCGGCTGTCTGTGGACGGGCTGTACAGAAGTCCTGGCCGATCTGGGCGTTGCGCCCTATGCCGGAGACTCCTGGCTCGAAGAGGTCTATGCATCGGTCCTCTTCTTCCCGGCTGGCCCGCCTACGCACACCATTGCCGACGCGTACAATCCCGAAGATTGGGCGGCAGCGGAGGTCGATCTGATCCTCATGCGCCTGCCGGTCACACCCAATGTCGAGCCACTGACGGCGGCTGCCCCCATCTTCTATCTTCACGCACCTTCCTTTGATGCCACTTCGGTGAGTGGCTACCAAGCCTATTTGGAAAATATCCGCCTCGTTGGTCAATTGATCGATCAGCCCGCGGTGGCCGAAGCGGCCATCGCCCGTTTTGAAGAGCTCGTCGCTGGCCTCCACCAATTGGCTACGCCAGAGACCGCCGCACTTAGCGTGGCAATCTTGTGGGAAGATGAAGCCTTCCATGCCGTGGACAACACCAACCCCTTCTGTGTGGTCATTCAAGCGACGGGGCTGGGGAACTGTATCGAAGCGCCCCTCTGGGAAGAGATCAACCCCGAAGCCTTTCTGGCCCTTGATCCCGATCTCATTCTGGTCATGCAGGAAACGGACACTTTTGCCGAGCGCACCAATCCAGTTTGGGCCCAGTTGAGCGCGGTGAAGAATGGCAAGGTGTACGGCGTCTCCGGTCTCTACTACTGTTGTGGGGCGCGGGCCTTGGCCTATGACCTCCATGAATATGCCCACATCATTTTGCCCGATGTGGTTGCCGATCCTGGCCCAACCGCGGCCTATGACCCGGCCCAAAGTCCGCTCCTCCAACCGCGTGCTGTGCCAGCTACGACCGCTGCCCCAGCCACCAGCGAGACCCGCACGGTGACCCATGCCTTGGGTGAAACGGTGATCCCGGCCCATCCGCAGCGTATTCTGGCGATGGGGGAGGAATGGTTGCTGGCCGATCTGCTCGCCCTAGGCATTCAGCCCATTGCCTCGACCGTGAATCTGCCGGATGCGGTGCCTGGTGTAAGCCCCGAAGCATTAGCCGGGATCGAATTATTCTCTTCTACCCAAGTCAATCTAGAGCTGCTCGCTGCGCTGCAGCCCGACCTCATTATTGGCAATCGCTATTTTGTGGAAACGGCGGGCTACGACACCCTTTCTCAATTGGCACCCACGGTCGCGTTGAGCAGTACGCTCCCCCTAGACGCCTATGTAGAGACGGCCAAGATCTTTGGCATGGCAGAGACAGCCCAAGCCCAAGTCGATGCCTTCCAAGCCGAAGTCGCCCAAGCCGCTACAGCCTTGGGCGCTGACCGTCCAACGGTCACCGTGGCGACCATCTACTCGGGGCCATCGTTGGCGGTCTGGGCAACAGGCCCCAGCTCGGTGCCACAAGCTCTATTGGATCTCGGCTTTACCCTGCAACCCGATCCGGCTTTGCTGGGCGACGCCCTGGCTGCCAATGGGCGTGCTTGGCTGAGTATGGAGCAACTCGCGCTCTTGAACGGCGAAAAGCTGATCCTGGTACAAAGCGCCGCGGTTGAAGGCGAAGCGGCTGCGGTCAGCGCCATCCAAAACGATGTGCTGTGGGCTACCGTACCTGCTGTCCAGAATGGGCAGGTTTACACCCTAGATCGGCTGGGCTATCCCGGCTTTACCGGGCAACAGCAGCTCTTGGCGGATCTGCTTGCCCTCTTTCAATAGGTTATCTATTACGTCATTGACGTTACCACCAGCGAGCTGACAGGGTTGAGAAACCTGTCAGCTCTTGCCCAAGCCCGTAATTTCAAAAAAAATTAAGGAAATCTATCGAATGTCATTTGCAACTTTGTTCACCCTTCGGCGTCGGCCTCTGTCCAGCTTGATCGTACTGCTGGGGCTGGTGCTGTTCGTCGGTGCTTGTACGGCACCGGTGCCAACCGCCCCAACCGCCGCCGCGACCACGGTACCCGCTGCTGCAACTACCAGTGCTGCAGCGGATCTCTTCCCCCTGACCATTACCGACGCTGCTGGGCAAGAATTTACCTTTGACGCCCCCCCTAAGATTGGCTGTTGGTGGGCTGGCTGCAATGAGATTCTCGCCGATCTCGGCGTTGCCGCTCATGCCGGCACCTATACCGATGAAACGGCGGCCTCGCCCTTCTTTTTTCCAGTGGGGACACCAGCCTTTCGGATTGAGGATACCCGCAACCCCGAACAGTGGGCCGCCTCGGAAGCCGACATTGTGATCATGCGCGTGCCCCCTAGCGACGATCTCCAGGCGGTGAATGCGGCGGTACCCATCTTCTATCTGCATCATCCTTCTTATGGCGAATCGTCGCAAAGTGGCTATCAAGCTTTCTACGAAAATCTGCGGATTGTGGGCCAACTGATCGGGCAGCCCGCAGCCGCGGACGCGGCGATTGCACGTTTTGAAACGGCCATGAGCAACCTGCGCGCAATCGCTACCGCGGGTGGCACGGTTCCAACCGTCGCCGTGCTCTTTAATGGTGATGGCTACGGCATCATTGGCGCGGGGAGCCCCTTCTGCTTAGCCCTGGCCGAGGTGGGCCTTGGCCAATGTGTGGGTGATCTCATTGCCCCTAGCGACTACGAACTCAATGCCGAAGAGTTCTTGGCCCTGAACCCCGATTGGATCGTCTACCAGCTTGGCGAAAAGTCCTATCAAGAGCGCAACGATCCGGTTTGGTCGCAGTTGGCCGCGGTGAAAGCTAATCAGGTCTATGATGCCCAAGGTCACCGTTACTACTGCTGTAGCCTTCGCGGCCTGATCCATGCCTTGCAGGAGTTTGTCCACTATACCCAGCCTGCGGCTAACATCCCTGAACCAGGTTTCTGGCTAGACTTTGACCCCCTGCAAAGTCCATTAGTGCAAGCCCCTGCCAGCACGGCCAGCCCGGCCACCGCGGGAACGCGCACCATTACCCACGATATGGGCGTGACCGCAGTGCCGCTCAATCCCCAGCGCGTGCTGGCTATCGATCCCTTCGTTACGCTACCAACCTTACTTGAATTAGGCGTTCCTGTGGTCGGCTATGGCACCTACTCAACGGCCAGTGAAGTCCCCGCCTATATCGATCCGGCCCAGTTGGAGGGATTGGTCTTTGTGGGCAATCAGGAGCCTAGCCTTGAACAGATCGCGCTGCTTCAGCCCGACTTGATCATCGGCTCGAATGAGTTTATTGAGGCGATCTACCCCGAGCTGTCGCAGATCGCGCCGACGGTGGGCTTCAATTTACAAACCGCGCTAGGCGATTGGAAACGCACCGTCCGCGACATTGCCGCGGTCTTTGGCGCAGAAAAGCTGGCCGTAGTCGAAGCGCAGATCGCGGACTTTGAAGCGCGCGCCGCGGCCATCAAGGAAGCGCTGGCGGCCCAACCTGCCCAAGAGGTTCACTTTGTACGCATCAACCCGGATCAATTCCGTATTCACACTGAAGTCCACTTTGCCGGTCAGGTGATGCAAGAAGCGGGGGTAATCCGCCCGGTGGTTGATCTGCCCGCTACCAGCACGGGTAGCCAAATCCGCTTTGGGCTCGAACTCCTGCCTGCTCTCAACGCCGACGTGCTCTTCTACATGGTAGGTGGCGGCAGTATCGACCCCGCCGCGGCCCAGGCCACCTTTGACCAAGCCGCCAACAACCCGCTTTGGGCGCAACTGCGTGCTGTCCAGAAAGAACAACTCTATCCTATTGATGGTGATATCTGGCTATTGGGGGGCGTCACCGCGGCCACTGGCATTTTGGCTGATCTGGAAAGTTATTTGTTGGCAGAATAACCGCCGCGGAGATCGGCTGGGCTATCCCGGCTTTACGGGGCAACAACAGCTCTTGGCAGATCTGCTTGCCCTCTTTCAATAGGTTGTATCTTACATCATTGACCATTACCATCAGCGACCTGACCGGTTTGCAAACCGGTCAGGTCTGGAAAGGAAAGCTACCTAATGTCATTGGCAACTTTGCTCCCCCTGTTACGGCGGCCTTGGTCCGGCTTGATCGCGCTGATAGGGCTGGTGCTACTGGCCGGTGCTTGTGCGGCACCGACCACACCAACGACCAGCGAAGCGACTAATCCTACCGCGCCAGCGACCACAACCGCGGCGGTGACAACGACGGTTGCCATGAGTGCAACGACCGATGGCGCTGCCCTCTTTCCCCTGACCATCACCGACGCGACCGGCCAAGAGTTTACCTTTGATGCGCCACCCAAAATCGGCTGCTCCTGGTATGGCTGTTACGAAGCCTTGGCCGATCTGGGCGTTCCGGCCTATGCGGCCGCGCTCGCTGAGGGGGAGACCACCTCTATCTTCTATGGCCCCGCAGGCCCACCCACGCACCTGATCGCTGACAGCAGCAATCCCGAATTGTGGGCAGCCGCGGAGATCGATCTCTTTATGACCCGTGTCCCCGATAGTGCTGATCTCGACCCCATGCGTCAGGTCGCGCCCGTCTTTTTCCTGCACCATCCTTCCTATGGCGAATCTGACCAACAGGGGTATGGCGCGTATCTCCAAAACCTGCGCATCTTAGGCGCTTTGGTGGGCAAACCGGAGGCGGCAGAGGCCGCCATCGCGCGCTTTACCAATGCCCTGGCCTACTTACAAGCTTTGTCAACCCCAGAAGTTGCGGAACAGACCGTAGCCGTGCTCTTTCAGGGTGAGGGCTATCGCGTGATCGGCCCGGATAATCCCTTCTGCGTAGCCTTGGCCGAAGCGCAACTAGGCCGCTGTATCGGCGAAGGTGCGGCTTCCAAAGAGTTTAACGCCGAGGAATTTCTGAAGTTAAACCCGGATTGGATCGTCTATCAAGCGGGGGATGCTTCCTACCAGGATCGTACCGATCCGGTTTGGGAGGAACTGACCGCCGTCAAAGAAGGTCGGGTCTTCGATGCCACCAACAATCGGTATTATTGCTGTAGCACGCGCGGCCTGATCCTCGCCCTCCAGGATTTTGCCCATCATATCTTGCCCGACGCTGGCATCCCGGCCACTGGCCCGCGTAATACCTTCGACCCGACCCAAAGCCCATTGGTGCAACCAGCGGCAACGGCGGCGACCACCACCAGCACAGCTCTCTTCCCCCTGACCATCACCGATGCGCTGGGCCAGGAATTTACCTTTGAAACCCAGCCCAAGCTGGCCTGTGATTGGCATGGCTGCTATGAGACCATGGCCGACCTGGGCTTGGTGTTGCATGCCGCGGCCATGCGACCGGAAATGCTCGACTCTGTCTTCTATGCGCCGGTTGGCCTGCCGGAACATATTATTGAAGATCTGAGCAACCCCGAGCTATGGGCCGCGACCGAGATGGATGCTTTCCTTTCGCGTGTCCCCGATGATCCCTATTACGATGTCTTGCGCGAGATGGTGCCGGTCTTCTTCTTACACCACCCGAGCTATGGTGCTTCCAGCGCAACGGGGTATCAAGCCTATATTGCCAATGCGCGACTGCTAGGGCAATTAAGTGGTCAACCGGAGGCAGCCGAGGCGGCCATTGCCCGTTTCGAGACAATGATTGCCAACCTCAAAGCGTTGTCCACGCCAGCATTAGCTGAACAAAGTGTGGGGTTACTCTGGAGTGACGAAGTCTATTATGGTCTGGCAACCGATAACCCCTTCTGCGTGCTGCTGGCCGAAGTTGGCTTGGGGCGCTGTATGGGTGAAAGCACCGGGCGTTTTGTGGAATATAACGCCGAAGAGGTGTTGGCGCTCAACCCTGATCTGATCATCTACATGCTCGAAGGCGGACCGAGCCATACCGAGCGCACCGATCCCGTCTGGCCGCAGTTGACTGCCGTCAAGGAAGGGCGGGTCTATGATGTGATCGGTACTCGCTATACCTGCTGTAGTATGCGCGGCTTGATCCACTCCTTCCAGGAGTATGTGAGTGCCGTGCTGCCGGAGGCGGGTATCCCTGCCCCAGGGCCGGTGGAGACTTTTGATCCGACCCAAAGTCCGTTGGTTATAAAGCCGTAGCGCGTGCCCAGGTCAGTGGGACAGTGAGAGAGTCACTGTCTCAGTGACAGCTAAGTTTATAAAAGTCAAACAAGATGAGGTATCGAATGCGACAACTATCCAAACAATTGCTACTCATAGCCCTGGTGGGCTTGCTGCTGTTGAGTGCCTGTGCAGCACCGCCTGCCCAACCGATGGCAGCCACGCCAACTCCTGTGGTGGAGGGTGACGCGGCGGCAGCCCTTTTCCCCCTCACCATCACCGATGCGACCGGCCAGGAGTTCACCTTTGACGCGCCGCCCAAGATCGGCTGCTATTGGTATGGCTGCTACGAAGCCTTTGCGGATCTGGGGATTCCCTTTTATGCGGGTTCCCTAGCCCCCGAAGAATTAGCGAGTGTCTTCTATGCGCCCGCGGGGCCGCCAGCCCAGATCATTGCCGATGATAGCAACCCCGAAGAGTGGGCCGCGGCGGAGATCGATCTCTTTGTGACGCGTGTGCCCGACAGCGCCGATCTCGACGCGATGCGGCAAGCTGCGCCCATTTTCTTCCTCCACCATCCCTCCTATGGTGAATCTGACCAACAAGGCTATGCCGCCTATTACCAAAACTTGCGCTTGTTAGGCGCTTTGTCCGGCCAGCCCGAAGCTGCCGAGGCTGCCATTGCGCGCTTCGAAACCGTGCTTGCTAATCTCAAAGCGCTCTCCACCCCAGAAACCGAAGCCTTGAACATCGCGGTCGTCTTCAGTGGGGACGGTTATCAAGTCATCTCGCCCGACAATCCCTTTTGTGCCGCTGTGGCTGAAGTTGGCCTGGGCCATTGTGTCGGCGAAGGCGCAGCAACCTGGGAAGTCAGCGCTGAATCCTTCCTGGCCCTCGACCCCGACTGGATCGTCTATGCTGGTTTTGGTCAGTCCTATCAGGATCGCACCGACCCGGTCTGGACCCAACTTACCGCCGTCAAGGAAGGACGAGTCTTTGACGCGGCGGGCAGTCGCTACTACTGTTGCAGCACCCGCGGGCTAATCAACGCCTTGCAAGATTATGTGAGCCACCTCCTCCCCGCTGCGGGCATCCCCAATCCTGGCTCGGAGATTGATTTTGACCCGCTGCAAAGTCCCTTAGTGCAATCGGCTGAGAGCACCGCTACCACTGCCGCGACCACCGCCGCGGCGACTGCCTGTGACGCCGGTTTTCGGCTCTTTGCCGATGATATGCTGGTCGGCGACCCGGTCTGTATCCCCGAAAACCCCCAGCGAATTGCCTATTTGCTCTACGCTTCCTATCTCTATCCCTTTGGGGTCAAGCCCATTGCTAGCTTTGGCCTGGAACGGGACAGCACCAACTTCCCCGCCCTTGCCGCGTGGATTAATGATGGGGTGACGGGTATTGACCTCCAGCCGAACCTGGAACAACTGGCGGCCCTGCAACCAGATTTACAGATCTTTGACGCCTCGCGCGTGGCTGGCATGGAGCCCCTGTTGGCGAACATTGCGCCGTTGGTCCTCTTTAATGACTTTTCTGACGACCTCACAATGGCGCGCCGCCATCGTTTTAATGGGCGTGTGCTGGGGCAAGAAGCCCTGGCCGAAGAGCAGCTTGCCAACTATGACCAACGCGTGGCTGAATTGCGCACCGCCTTGGCCGAGAAGCTGGGTTCGCTGGCTGACATCAAAGTCTCCATGGCTCGCTTCCGCAGCACCGAAGAGTTTGACGTGATGGATCGCTATGGGAACGCCGCCGAAATCCTTGATGTTTTGGGCTTTGGTCGCCCCGCCGCCATCGATTATACCCCAGAAGAGATTCTGGAAGTCTATGGCCCCGGCCCATGGGAAGGCGCGACTGGTCTGATGGGCGTCTCCAAAGAACGCCTCGACTTGCTCGAGGGCGATTATTTAATTGTGATTGCCTCGACCGGTGGTGCCAACAACCAACAAGGCAGTGGCAATGCAATTATCGACGCGCTGGCCCAAGACCCGCTGTGGAATAGCCTGGGCGTTGTCCAGGCCGAGCGCGTCTATGTGCGCCCCGATGCTTGGTTGCAAGCGGGGGGGAGCTACTATGCTGCCCAGCTCTTGCTTGACGATCTGGCGGGGATCTTTGAAGTAACGATCCCAACCCCGAATCCAGTTACCGTCAATCCGTAGCACGCGCGGTAGCGTGGTTACGCATTTGCTCAAGAGTTGGTATCCTGTTCTGCTTGTGGTACTCTCAACGGCCAGGGCAAGCTGCGGTCAGGTGCGGTAATGCTCATCGAGCCTGACCGGAGCTGCTCAACGGCGTAACACCTGCCTCGAACCGTGCTCTCGTACGATTGTAAAGGAAAGCAAAATACCATGACTTCACTAACCTATATCCAAGACGTTGCTACACTGCGTGAACTCTGCGGCGACCATCACCCGAACACGCCCTATAAGGTGCAGAGCCACATTAATGCCCAGGCGTTGAACTTTATTCAGCGTTCGCCCTTTGTGTTGCTCTCGACAAGTAACGCGGCGGGTGAATCAACCATTTCGCCCAAGGGGGGCGTCCCTGGCTTTGTGGGCATTGGCGATAACAAAACGCTCTACCTGCCCGATCAACGGGGCAACAACCTGATCTTTTCGTTGCAAAACATCCTGGCGCATCCGGCTATCGGCTTGCTCTTTCTGGTGCCGGGCACTTGTGAAACGTTGCGCGTCCATGGTCAGGCCCAGATCACCGCGGACGAAGCCCTGTGTGCCCGCTTCCCCATTGGTGACAAACCGGCGCGGTTAGTGACCGTCATTCAAGTCACCTCGGCCTATTTCCATTGCTCGCGGTCGTTGAATACTAGCAAACTTTGGCACCCCGATAGCTGGACCGAATCTATTAGCATTTCCTGGCGCGACGAAATTGAGCCCAATTTACCGAAGGAAGTCTGTGAAACGGAGAACGCAGCATGACCACCGCGGCACTCCCGGTACCCACGTCGCGTGGGCGGGGACGTTTATGGCTGGGCATCTTGATCTGTCTCGTGATCATTGCTGGGCTGGGGCTCTATAATGCCGTGCGTGGCGAACCGAATGTGAACGTGAGCGAGGTCTGGCGCGCCATTGTCGATCCCCAGCCGGTTGAGCAAAACCCGGCGCATTTTTTGATCCGCGAACTGCGTATTCCGCGCGTTCTGCTCGGCATCATTTGTGGGTTGGCGCTGGGGTTGGTGGGTGTCTTGTTGCAGGATTCCCTGCGCAACCCCTTGGCCGATCCTGGCCTGCTCGGGATTGCCCAAGGCTCTTCCTTTGCCATGGCCCTCTTTGCCATCTA
>JAHBVH010000033.1 GCA_019637645.1 Caldilineaceae bacterium | reverse complement strand
CATGCCGATGGCCAGTTGGTTCCGGTGGAATACAAACAGGGCCACCAGGGCAAGTGGAGTAATGACGAAGCCCAACTTTGCGCCCAAGCGCTCTGCCTCGAAGAGATGACCGGCAAGGCGATTCCCGAAGGCGCCCTCTTCTACTTTGGCAGCCGTCGCCGCGTCACTGTGCCCTTTACCGAAGCGCTGCGCGCCCAAACACGCAGCTATCTTCAACAAATCCGCTTGACCTTGGCTCATGACCGTATCCCCGCCCACACCGATCAACCCCAGCGCTGCCAAGGCTGTAGCCTGTATGAGGTTTGCCTACCCAAAGAAACAGCCCAGCTCCATCACACAGGCAAACAACGATAGCCAAGCCCCATGACCAATGACAAATGACCAAGGACCAAGGACCAAGGACAAATGACCAATGACCACGCTTTATCTCACCGAACCCTATAGTGTTGTCAATAAAGACGGCGAGACTTTGACGGTAAAAATTCCAGCCAACCAGGAAGCTGGGACAGCCGCCCGCAAAGTCACGATTCCGCTCATGAAGGTAGAACAGGTGGTGGTGCTGGGTGATAGCACTGTCACCACACCAGCGCTCCTGGCCCTGCTCGACCAGAATGCGGATATCTGTTTTTGTGACTTCTGGGGACGCTTCAAAGGTCGCCTCGCTCCCGAAGTCACCAAAAATGTCTTTGTACGGACCGCGCAATTTCGCGCCCATACCACCTATCGCCAGCGCGTCAGCTTGGCCGCGCGCTTTGTGCGTGGCAAGCTCCACAACCAACGTACCCTGCTCTTGCGCAGCAACCGCACTGTCACAGAAGCAACCCAGTCTGCCCTCTTGAACGGGGCCGCCACCACCCTGGGCGAGATGATTACCGAAGTGGAACGGCTAGAGATCGAAGAAGACGGCCCCCTGGACCCCACACGCCCCCAACAAGGCTCGGCGTTGGGCGCGCTCCAAGGCATGGAAGGAGCAGGCGCGGCGGCCTTCTTTCGCGGCTATGGCACCCTCTTCAAACAGGAACTTGGCTTCACCGGCCGTCATCGCCGCCCGCCCACGGATCCGATCAACGCGCTGCTGAGCTTTGGCTATACCTTGCTCATGAATCATGTGCTCAGTGCGGCACAAATTGTCGGCTTTGATCCGTACATCGGCTTTCTACACAGCGAGGGCTATGGCAAACCAGCCCTCGCCCTGGATCTCATGGAAGAGATGCGCACCCCCATTGTCGACTCGGTGGTCCTCACCGTGATCAACAAAGGGATTCTCCAGGCCAAGCATTTTGAAGAACAACTCGGGGCCTATCAACTGACTGTGACTGGCCGCAAACTATTTCTGCAACAATTTGAAACACGCCTTAATACGGAAATTCAACATCCCATCTTTGGCTATAAAGCCAGCTACCGGCGCTGCCTCGAACTCCAAGCCCGCCTCCTTGCCAAGTTCCTCCTCGGCGAGATCCCAGCGTATCGACCTTTTCAAGTGCGCTGATGCGTTATTGGTCATTGGTCCTTTGTCATTGGTCATTGGTCATTGGTTATTGGTTACGGTCTAGTCGATGACAAAGGACCAATGACAAAGGACCAATGACAAAGGACAAGTGACAAAGGACAAGTGACAAAGGACAAGTGACAAAGGACCAATGACAAAGGACAAGTGACAAAGGACCAATGACAAATGACCAATGACCAATGACCACCACTATCAGGAGCCACGTATGACAATGTTACGGGGAATGCTTACCGTAGAGGAGCTACAGCAACAGGTAGCAACGGGCGCCATTGACACGGTCGTCGTGGCCTTTACCGATCTCTATGGTCGCTTGATGGGCAAACGGTTTGATGCCGAGTTCTTTCTGGAGGATATTGCCAACCAAGGGACCCATGGCTGTGATTATCTCCTGACCGTTGATATGGAGATGGAACCGGTGCCCGGCTACAGCTATGCGAATTGGGAACGCGGCTATGGCGATTTCCATCTGGTGCCCGATCTAGCCACCTTGCGCGTCGCCAGTTGGCTGGATCGCTCGGCCTTGATCCTATGCGATGTGGCAGATGAAAAGAGCCATGCGCGGGTGCCCTATGCCCCGCGTTCCTTGCTGAAACAACAGATCGATCAGGCTAGCGCGCAAGGGTTTGCGACCAAAGCGGCCTCAGAGCTCGAATATTTTCTTTTTACGGATTCCTACAAAGCCGCCGCGCAACAGGGCTATCAAAAGCTGGATCCGGCGGGTTGGTACATCGAGGACTACCATATCCTGCAAGGCACGCGCGAAGAAGCCTTTAATGGTGCAGTCCGCCGCCACCTCAAAGCCTCTGGCATTCCGGTGGAAAATTCCAAAGGCGAGTGGGGGCTAGGCCAGCATGAACTGAATGTGCGCTATGCTGATGTTCTCACCATGGCCGACCGCCACACGATTTATAAGCAATGCCTCAAAGAAGTCGCCGAGCAGTTGGGCATGAGCGTCACCTTCATGGCTAAATATGCCGCCGACCAGGCTGGGTCGAGCAGCCATGTTCATCTCAGCCTCTGGCACGGCGAAGAAAATGCCTTTGCCGGGACGGAACAGTTGGGGCCGATCCAGTGCTCGGATCGCTTTCGTTGGTTCCTCGGCGGCTGGCTCCAGCACCTACCCGAATTGATGGTCTTCTATGCGCCGACCATCAATTCGTATAAACGCTACCAAGCTGGCTCTTGGGCCCCCACGCGCATTGCCTGGAGCCATGACAACCGCACCGCGGGCTTTCGGGTGGTGGGTCATGGCCGCAGTTTGCGCATTGAATCGCGCGTGCCTGGTGCCGATTGCAACCCCTATCTTGTCTACGCCGCGGCGCTGGCGTCTGGCCTCGACGGCATAGCCAACCGCATTGAGCCACCCCCCGTCTTCACCGGTGATGTCTATGCCGCGCAACATCTCCCCCATGTGCCCAAAACGCTGCGTGACGCCACAGAACTCTTCGCCAACAGCAGCTTTGCCAAACGCACCTTCGGTGAAAATGTCGTGGCCCACTATACCCACTTCTTTGAAGTCGAACAGGCGGCCTTTGATCAGGCTGTCACGGATTGGGAACGCAAGCGATATTTCGAACGGATCTAACGTTTTCACTGACGTAGGCGTTATCCACAGGGAAGCCGGTCAGGCTTTCGGTGACAAGCCAATTTTTCTGCGTCAGCCTTATGTGTTTCATCGCAAACCGCAAAGCGAGCTATCTTGCGCCTCTTTGCGGTTCTTTCGATTGGAGAAATTATGCGCTTAGAGAATAAGGTCGCCTTAATCACCGGCGCGGGTGGGGGCATTGGCCGTGAATCAGCCCTGTTATTTGCCAAGGAAGGCGCGGCCATTGTGGTGGTGGATGTCAATGATATTGGTGGTGCGGAAACGGTTGCGCAAGTGGAAGCTGGCGGCGGTCAGGCCGTCTATGTCCACGCGGATGTGTCCCAAGGGGCCGATTGTGCCAAGATGGTACAGGTGGCGGAAACGCGCTTTGGCAAGCTCAACGTGCTCTTTAACAACGCTGGCATTATGCGCCACGACGATGACGATGCGGTCAACACAGAGGAGAGCGTCTGGGATCTCACCATGGCGGTAAATCTCAAGGGGGTCTTTCTGGGCTGTAAATATGGGATTCCCGCGCTGCGGCGGGCAGGCGGTGGGTCGATCATCAATACAGCTTCCTTTGTCGCGCTCATGGGGGCCGCCACGCCGCAATTAGCCTATACCGCCAGCAAGGGCGGGGTCTTGGCTTTGACGCGTGAGTTAGCCATTGTCCACGCGCGGGAGCATATTCGGGTCAATGCCTTGTGCCCTGGCCCCTTGCGCACGGAACTGCTCATGAGCTATCTCAATACCGAGGCCAAAAAGCAACGGCGGCTCGTCCATCTGCCCATGGGCCGCTTTGGCGAGGCCAAAGAGATGGCCTATGCCGCGCTCTATCTTGCTTCTGACGAATCCTCCTATGTCACCGGCACCGAGTTTACCGTCGATGGTGGCCTGACCGCGGCCTATGTAACGCCCGAGTAGCGCGGCTAGTCAGGCCGGAATTAGGTTAATGACCGGAAGGAAAGAGTTGGGGACGCGTAGGGACGCGGCGGAACGCGGATTTTTCTTAATCCGCGTTCCGCCGCGTCCCTACAGTTGGCCTCACCCTTGGCGCTTCTACAGTGAAAAGCCGAGCCAATCCACGAATAGATCCCAGAAACGACCGCTGAAGATTAGTTGTTCCAGTCCGAGAACCGTAAAGACGATAGTCAGGACTGCACAAATTGAGGCAGCGAAGAGACCACTGCACCCCATGGTTGTCTGATCGAACGGTGAGGAGCTAGCGCTTAAACTAGGATTAATTTGTTGAAAAATCCTTTCCCATTGCTTTGTCCCATCGATCCATACCCCGCGACAAAACCCCGCTGCGCCTAATAAAACGAATCCCATGAGCAAATGGGGTAAGTATTCACTGGTAATTGAAAAAACAATCTGGTCAGTTCTGATTTCCATCGAATTGATACCCAAATGGGTCCACGAAGGACGGGAGAAACTTCTTGATTCGATAGTTTGACACTTGGCAATTATGGCAAAAATAGAACAAATGTGCTACAATTTCATATTTGTTTTATTTTACCGAAAGCGAAGGGTGCAATGCTAGATAAGCTTTGGGATTTTCTAGACGATTATGTCTATGGCCCTCTAAACTACGTTGATCGGATCGAAGGGCTCTGGAAAGCGATTCAATATCAAGATACTGGCCACACCTTTACAATCCCTAGGCAGGACAAAGGTGGAAAATATTCGCTCTACCAGGTAGAAGAATTGCTAGAACGCTATGGAATTGTGCTGTTTTGCCGTACTTTTGATGCCCAATATCGCTATTTTCGTGTGAAAGAGCGGCAGGCCGAATGGGCAGAATACCTCATGTTGTTGGCTGGCGTAGAGTTGCAAGGACCATTGATCAACGAACAAAACGCCCGCTATGCGGCACAGGCCCCAATGGGCTGGATGCCACGGCCCTGGTCTGCCAAGAATCGTAGTAGTAGCCGTTAGCCAAATTCTACACGGATTTATCAGAAAATCAAAGTCATTTCTCGATCGAGGAAATGTCCGATGCGCATAAAAAGCGAGGGTGACATCCGTTTCCAAATGTCACCCTCGTTGGTCGCCCTTAGGGGGCCGAGTCGATCAATAAAGGCTTAGTTTGTCGCAGCTGGTCGCTGTGAAGGTCGTGCTGAAGATCGGCGGACAGGTCGCCGGGGGCGCTGGCTACCGGCCACATTCATGGCTGGGGTCAGGGTCGGCGCATCGCCACGTTTGGCATTGGGACGGGATCGGTTCGTATTGCTCTGCGGACGCCGTGATGGCTGGCCGTTCTGTGGCCGTTGCCCACTACGGGCCGCGGCGGGCCGCCCGCGTTGGATGCGAATCTCTGGGGTAAACCCGCTGTAATCAAAGCCATCTAGCCGCCGTTGTTCAATCGTTGTCCCCAATACCGCTTCAATATCGCGAATCATCGGCGCATCGTCGGGCATGGCAAAGGTGAAGGCTTCGCCCGTTGCATGGGCGCGACCCGTACGGCCAATACGATGGGTATAAGCATCAACCGTATCAGGCATGTCAAAGTTGATCACATGCGAGATCTCGGCGACATCAATCCCACGCGCCGCAATATCGGTCGCCACCAAAATATCGTACTTGCCTTTGCGGAAGCCCTCCATGGCCGCCATGCGCTGTGGCTGGGACATATTGCCTTGTAGTGCCACGACCCGATGCTTCTTATCGGCAAGCGTCAACGCCAAGTTACGGGCGCGCCGCTTGGTGCGTGTAAAGATCAAGACACGTTCAGTCTGCATCTGATCCAGCATCGTCAGCAACAGACGTGCTTTGAGGCCCTCTGGAATTGGATAGAGGGCGTGCGAGACGGTCTTGGCGGGGGCCATCATGCCAATTTGCACGGTGGCCGGCTCACGGAGGATTTCATCGGCCAATGCCCGAATATCCGGCGGCATAGTCGCCGAAAAGAAGAGATTCTGGCGTTGGGTCGGCAGCAGCTTAATCAGGCGGCGCACGTCGGGCAGAAAGCCCATATCAAACATGCGGTCGGCTTCATCTAACACCAAAACTTCAATCTGGGTGAGATCCACCACGCCTTCACTGTGGAGATCAAGCAAGCGGCCAGGGCAGGCGACCATAATTTCAACGCCCCGTTGCAAGGCGCGTATTTGTGGCACCTTGCTCACGCCACCATAGATCGGAATGCTACGGATCTTGGTCTTTTGCCCCAAGGCGACAATCGTCTCATGAATCTGTTCGGCCAATTCACGCGTGGGGGCCACGATCAGCGCCCGAACCCGGCGCAGCGAGCCTTTGGTTAAGCGGTGAAGGATCGGCAGCACAAAGGCCGCGGTCTTACCCGTGCCGGTCTGCGCCAACCCTAAGACATCGCGGCCAGTCATCACTTCGGGAATGGCCTGTTGTTGAATGGGGGTGGGGTTTACATACCCCGACGCCTGGATCCCAGCCAATAGGCGCGTATCCAGGTTAAATTGTTCAAAAGTCACTAAGTTACTCCTTGGACTCTTTTCTATAGGGAAGCAATGGCAATTTCGTCAAGCCAGTACAATTGCTTCCCCTTTTTCGTGAGCCAAGTCGCACGCTTAGCTCGGTCATTGCGTTCGGTCTACGGCTTACGCAGCCAACTAGCCAACCAACATAGTTGTCACGGTTCGACCGTATCTTTTTGGTCCAGCAACCAGAAGACGCACACCCGGCGCGCCCCATCCTGCTTCTGCCAGCCAAACAATTCATTATACAGCAATACAGCCCCCCAAATCAAATTTAGACGCTCACGTTACGCAGTAGGTGCTATCAGCGGAGTGCAGAAACGCATGGAACGGACAGCCCCCAGCAAAATCCGTGCCTGCGGGGAGGCATCGCGCGGCTTTGTGGCAGGAAATTGGAGCAATCCGTTCGCAAAATCCGTTGACAGCCCTTTCACTATCCGCGGCATAAGCACAGGTAGTCACGTCTACTCGTCATTCAAAGAGGCTACGAGCAAAAATATCAGCAAAATGTCAGGGAAATTAGCCTATTTTTCAGGTAAAATAAGCATCACTCTATTTACCTATTGGCAACGCGCCCAGCCACTAGCCGCCCAACCGCGCGGGCGCAGCGTGGGTAAAATCCAATCCTGGCTGTTGGTATGGCCCAAGGGCAATGCCACCCCCCTCAACCTAGCGAGGTATCTATTGCAACAACGTGCGCGTCTTGCGCTACTCAGCTTGATCGTAGCAAGTACACTCCTTTTGCAGTTAGTCCACCCGCTTTTAGCCGCGCCAGCCACGGTGGCGGCTCACGCCGAGCCCACGGATCCCACCGACTATGGGCTGCAATGTGATCAAGGCTTTTGCCGTTTACAGATCAAGGGCGCGGGCATGGCCGTACCCAGCGCCGTGGCCGCGGGCGCGGGCTTGCTCTTCACCTTTTTACAAAATCAGATCAGCTTCTTACCAGACGGCACGGGCCTCCAGATCACGGATGACATCACCTTGCAAACACCGGTCGGCCATTGGTCGCTCTTGGGCACGGATCTGATCATCCAGTTGGCCGCCGACAACTCGATTGAGCGGCTGCGCGGCACGGCCCAGATTCCCTGGCCGTCGGCCTTGGCAGGGGCCGCGGGCAATGGCAACGGCGCTTTGGCCCTAGCCGATCTAGGGTTGGATCTAGGGAAACATCTGCAACATTTGCAAATACCCCTGGCCGCCGAACAGTCCTATTTTTATCTGCGCCTTGGCGTTGGCATTCAACCCGCGGCGGTTAGCACGCCGCCGCAAGAAAAGACGAGTACGCTCGATACGGCGGTGACGCGCGGCCAATACCTGACGCTGCTCTTCGACCCAGCGCAGCTAGATCTGTGGCTCGATGGTAATTTGACCATTGCCCTGCTCAATGAGTGGATGTTCTTCAATCAGCTTTTGCGCCTCCAGACGGGTTTACCCTTTTCACTTGCCAGTGAAGCCGTCAACTTTCACCTATCGGGTCTCTTTAGCTTTGATTGGCAGCGCTCCTATCTACGCCTGGATGGGCTCTACACCTTGGAAAGGCAGTTCATTCGCAACTGGTTCAAAAGCAATGCTTCCCCATTAGCCGTTGGCGGCTCGCTGCTCATTAACCAAGAAGGGTTGCTTTTAACGGGCGTGACCAAATCTAGCATTCTGCCCGACCGGCTCTTTGATGGTGAAATGTATGTGGAAGCCTTTTTGCCCTTGCAGGGCCATTGGGGGAATGCGTATATAGCGGCCCACAGCCAAGCGACCCTACCCATGGTAGGGGTTGAACACACCAGTGAACAACGGTTGGCAGCGGCCCCCTTGGTGCCCTGGGTTGATCGCGCAGCAGCTGGTGTTGCCAACACAACCAACGCGGTACAGCCCCTCTTCCTGGTGGTCAAAGATCGCACCACCGACGCCGTCGTCTATGCAGGCCGCGGCTATCAACAGGCACAGACCGCGGCGGGGGCGAGCTATCTTTGGGTCGTCGATACGGTCGTCGATAGCAGCATGAGCGCCGCGGCAGCTACCCAAGCCAGCTTCACTTCGGCGAAAACCTTTACCACCCAGAGCTACGAATGGACAGCCGCCGCGCTCGCCACTGGTGCGACCAATACGGCCACCTTTGCGCGTGATGCTTACCAGTGGACAGCCAATACTACAACACACGGCGCCGCTACGCTAGCCAATGCCACGGCAGCAGGCTACCATGCCACGACCGATTTTGCCAGCAGTAGCTATGCCTGGACCGCCAACACAGCCACCCAAGGCGCAACCACTGTGGCCGATACCACCACCGCGGGTTATCATACCACCGTTGATTTTGCCAGCCAGAGCTATCACTGGGCAGCCGACACCATCGCCCAAGGCGCAACCACCGTAGCAAATGCCGCCACAACAGGGTACAGTACGACGGTAGAACTCGCCAGCGATAGTTATAACAGGACCGCCGACATGGTCACCCAGGGCGCGACCACCGTGGCCGATACGGCTGGGCAGGGAGCCACCACGGTGGGTACAGCAGCCGTTGACGGCTATACATCCTTTACCGAGGGTGTGAGTAATTTCTTCAATTGGATGCTGCCAGGCGACTAAGCCCCACGAAAGCGGCCTCCCCTGAGTAAGCACACCGTTGATTAAGTTTTTTATATAGCCACCCGCGCCCAACAGGCACTCGAAAAGCACAGAGCTACCGAACATGGTTACCCTTCATCAGCGGGCGTTGTCGCCTAGCACCGTCCCTTCAGGGCGGTGCGTACTTCCCCAAAGCCACGCCTAGCTTCCACCAGAGTTGTCACATCTAGGTGCCTGTCTGCTATACTTGACGGCAACAGATAACGATGGAAATGGCAAGACCCACGTAGAACACAAGGCCGAACAAGAGAAAAGGAAGAGCGGATGACCAGTGAAAAAATTCGGGTACTGGTTGCCAAGCCGGGGCTCGATGGTCATGATCGAGGTGCCAAGGTAGTGGCGCGGGCATTGCGCGATGCCGGCTTTGAGGTCATTTACACCGGTATACGCCAAACACCCCAAATGATCGCGGAAGCGGCATTACAAGAAGATGTCGATGTGGTTGGGTTGAGCATCCTCAGCGGCGCACACATGACCCTCTGCCCCAAAGTGGTTGAATTACTGCGCGCCCAAGGACAGGAGGATGTCCTCGTCGTCGTGGGCGGCATTGTCCCCGAAGAAGATATTACCCTCCTCAAAGCCAAGGGGATTGCGGCCATCTTTGGCCCCGGCACCGCAACCCAAGAAATTAGCGACTTTATTCGCACGCATGTGCGCTAGACGCCGCGACGAATAGCAAAGGCGAAACAAGCAGCATGAAAGAGCGTCGCGAGCAACCCACGGTTGCCACATGGGTGGAAAAGATCCAGGCCGGTGATCGACTGGCATTGGCACGGGCCATCACACTAGTCGAAAGCGAAGCAGCTACGGCCCATGATCTCCTGCGTGCGCTCTACCCAGCCACCGGCCAAGCCCAGATTATCGGGATCACCGGCGCGCCAGGCACCGGGAAATCCACCCTGGTCACGGCCTTGGCCCAAGCCTATCGCGCGCAAGGGCTCACCGTTGGCATTGTGGCAATCGATCCAACCAGCCCTTTCACCGGCGGGGCGATCTTGGGCGATCGTGTGCGCATGCGCGCCCTCAGCGGTGACACGGGCATCTTTATGCGCAGCATGGCGACGCGTGGTAGTCTAGGCGGCTTGAGCAAGACAACCGGTGACGTCGTTACGTTATTGGATGCCGCCGGTTTTGCCCGGATTATCGTGGAAACGGTGGGCGTGGGTCAGGCCGAGGTAGCCATTGCCAGTACGGCCCACACCACCTTGGTCGTTGAAGCGCCCGGCCTCGGTGACGAAGTTCAGGCCATCAAAGCAGGCATCTTGGAAATCGCTGACATTCTGGTGGTTAACAAAGCCGACCGCCCCGGTGCGGACCGAACCATCAAGGCGCTGGAGATGATGCTGGAGTTGGAAAGCGACGGTCCCCGTCTCATCCGCCACCATGGTCAGCTACTCCAGGTTGAGCCGCTCCCCCCATCTGCTAACCAGCACGAACAATGGCGCGTCACCGTGATGCAAACGGTGGCAACCACCCAAACCGGGATCGAGGCACTGCGCGATCAGATTGAGGCCCACCGCGAATGGCTGCACCGTTCCGGTGAATGGGACGTGCGCGAACAAGTCCGGGTGGCCCATGCGTTGGAAAATATCCTGCGTGCCGAGCTCAACCGCCGCATCCTGGCGGCCCTCCCACGTACAAGCATGGACGCCTGGGTAGAGGCGATTCGGCACCGCCAAACCGACCCCTACACCGCCGCGCAACAGCTGCTCAACTCCCCCCTGTAGCGCCAGCCGGGACGCCGACTGGCGCAAGGCCAATGGTGTGAATCAGCTCCAATCAGTTAGCGCCTACCGCGCCCCACCGGCGCATCATCATGGATAAACGGGAAACAACTTATGCAGACCATCACGATCAATGGCCGTCCTATCGGCCCTGGCTATCCCACCTATATGATTGCCGAGATGTCGGCCAACCATAACCAAGACTTTAACCAAGCCGTGGCGATTTTGGAAGCAGCCAAAGCCGCGGGAGCCGACGCGGTTAAGCTCCAAACTTATACACCCGACACGTTGACCATTAACTGTAGCAACGATTATTTCCGCATCCAGGGTACCCTCTGGGAAGGGCGCAATCTCTATGCTCTCTATGGCGAAGCGTATACGCCGTGGGAATGGCAGCCCAAACTCAAGACCATTGCCAACGAGCTAGGCATGGATCTCTTTTCCACGCCCTTTGACGCCACTGCA
The DNA here is from genome assembly GCA_019637645.1 of Caldilineaceae bacterium. The sequence continues at coordinate 79,401 of JAHBVH010000033.1, read as the reverse complement.
GTGGACTGCCTAGAGGCCATGGATGTACCCGTCCACAAGGTGGCCTCCTTTGAAAATGTCGATCTCCCGCTGTTGCGGCGCATTGCCGCGACGGGCAAACCAGTCATCATGTCCACCGGCATGGCAACTTTGGCCGAGATCGATGAGGCGGTCACCACTTTGCGGGCAGCGGGCAATCAGCAACTGGTGCTCCTCAAATGCACCAGTTCCTATCCTTCGCCTCCCGAAGCGATGAACCTCCGCACCATTCCCCATCTCGCCGAAGCGTTTCAGACGCCGGTAGGGCTCTCGGATCATACCCTAGGCACAACCGTACCAGTGGCCGCGGTGGCATTAGGCGCGTGCATGATTGAAAAGCACTTTACCACCTCGCGCGAGCTGCCTAGTGCCGACCGCGCCTTTTCGCTGGAGCCCCATGAATTTCGCGCCATGGTCGATGCTGTGCGCATGACCGAGCAAGCGTTGGGTGTGGTCCACTATGGCCTCGATCCCGCCGAGGAAAAGAGCCGTGTCTTTCGGCGGTCACTCTTTGTGGTGCAGGATATTCAAGCGGGAGAAATTTTTACCGAAGCCCATGTGCGCTCGATCCGGCCTGGTCATGGTCTGCATACCCGCTACCTAGAGGCCATCCTGGGCCGCCAAGCACGGCAAGATATTCCCCGAGGAACGCCCTTGGATTGGCAACACCTGGCGTAGACCTCTAACCGCTATTACTTTCGCGACAAGCGTGCTGCATAATTCGTGGAATGTGTTCATGAATCACGCAGCACGTAGCATGCTAGGGAACTCCACACCGTCACCGAACCGTTTGAGTCAGTAAGCCAGGATGATCTCAGCCGTGGTGCCCTTGGACTGAGCGTCTCCTTGAGATCAATTCCCCCTGGTGAACGTTGCGCCGATTTCGCCCACCCCGGGCAAGGAGGAACTATGTGGTGCTGGCAATGGCTCACTGACCGACGGTTCGGTAAGTTAGTATGGCTACTGATTGCAACTGGCTGCTTTTGCGGGATTGGCGTCCGCCCGGCCCATGCCGCCGATGGGACCGTAGGTGGCGTGGTCACGGATGAACAGGGAGATCCGCTCACTAACCTTAATGTACAACTCTATGCCGACCCCTCTAGTCTAAATGAGTGGTCAGCGACAGGGATTGCGAGCACCACAGATGCGACCGGGCGCTATACCATCACCGCGGTTGCACAAGGAATCTATCGCCTCTGCTTTTCTGATAATACCTACCGCTATGTCGATGAATGCTATGACAGCGCACCGACCATCCAACAAGCTACCGATATCACTGTGACAGCTGGGGCAACGGTGACGATCAATGCCGAGTTGGCCTTACGGGGTGGTATTAGCGGCACCGTGGTTGATACGCTTGGTATGCCGCTCTATTTCTATCAGGTGCAGCTTTTCACTGATCCAGCGGGCGATGGAACATGGTCTATAGACACTTGGAGCGCTACCGATGCCAGTGGCGTCTACACGCTGACAGCGCTGAACCCAGGCCTTTATCGGATACGCTTTTCTGACCCGTCGGGCCAGGTGAACGCCCCAGAGTTTTACAGCGATTCCCTCACCTTAGAAGGCGCGACGGATGTTGTCGTGCTGCCTGGTGCGATTACGCCCAATATCAATGCGCAAATGGAGCCTTTTAGCCACATTACGGGCCGGGTGACCGATGAAGCGGATCAGCCATTGGAAAATATCCAGGTCGCAGCCTATGCCGTCTTGACAGAACCCAACCTCATTCCCTTCCAACAAGCATTTGTGAGTACCTACACCGCGCCCGACGGAACCTATAATCTGACGGGTCTGCTGCCTGGTCGTTATCATATCGAATTCGCCGACACCTTTAACAATGTTCTCCATGCGGAATACTATGACGACGCGGGCTATTTGATGACAGCCGCACCCATCACGGTGGGGCGGGCCATGACGGTAACCGCTATCAACGCCCAACTGGTTCCCTTTGCGGCGCTGAACTATCCGCCTTTTGCCACCAGTGATCTGGCCTATGTTTTTGAAGGTGGCGTTACCCAAGCGCTTGTCATGCCCTGGGGACCAGAATTTACGGTGCTGCTCAACGATCGGGATGCTGAATTTGCACCGATTACGGCGACTGTGGTCAGCAGCCCAACCCACGGCAGTGTCACCTTGACCGCGGATGGCCTGTTTACCTACACCCACGATGCCAGTGAAACGACACAGGACTTCTTCACCTATCACCTATTTGATGGCGTCCACTTTTCCAACGTGGCCACCGTGACAGTGATCATTACGCCGGTCTTTGATCTGCCCATTGCCATGCCGGACACGCTTGCGGTTCCTTATCAGGGCTCGGCAACCACCTTAGTCTCCGGCGCGGCCAGCGTGCTGACCAATGACAACAACCCAGAAGGGCAGCCCCTCACGGCAACCCTGGTCACAAGTCCCACAGCGGGCACGCTTAGCCTCTCCCCGAATGGGACCTTCACTTATACCCATAACGGCGATGCGGTAACCGAAGATCACTTCACCTATCGTGCCACAACGGTCAACGGCTTTGCCTCCATCCCAACCACTGTCACCGTGACGATTCAGCCCCGCTTCGGCATTGAGCTGATCAAAAGCGTCTGGATTGCTGGGCTCCCCGCGCCCTGTGGCATTACCAACATCCTGCGCGTACCACTCAGTACGACCGTGGCCTATTGCTATACCGTGCATAATCGTGGAGCGATGACCCTGACCCAGCATAGCCTGATGGATGATCAACTCGGGGTGATCCTCACCAGCCTGCCCTATACCTTGCCCACGGGGGCGGCGCATACCGTCATCGTCACCCAAACGCTCGCCGTCACTACCACCAATGTCGCGACCTGGACAGCGGCAAGTTCGCCTTTGACACCCGTGGAGCCCATCACCGCGACCAGCGCCGCCACGGTGACAATCTCGACAGCCACTGATGATCAAGATGCCGATGGCATCCCCGATGTGATCGAAGGCGTGGGTGATCCCGATGGTGACAACCTCCCTAACTTTCTGGACACGGACGCCGATGGCGATGGCGTGCCCGATCAAGTAGAAGCAGGCGAGGATCCCCGCATGCCCCATGACAGCAACGCCGACGGCGTGGCCGACTATCTCGATCCGTTGGTGCCGTTTCCGCTGCGGCTCTATTTGCCACGAATCTTACGATAACGACGCCACAGCACCAACACGATACAAGCGCCTTTTGTTATTGACCGGAATTACGCAGTTGGCCGAGTGACTAGAGACCTGACAGGTTTGAAAAACCTGTCAGGTCTGGTCCAACTACATAGCGCCTAATTGACCAGAGCCTGGGCTTGGGCTCAGCGCCCAGTCCCAAGCAAAGACTTCGGCGAGCCGGCTATAAATACCAGCCACATCGGTGATAACCACCACTTCACGGTTCAATTTATGGCTGATCTCCCCACCATTGAGGCTACCCACGGCGGACCAATGCCGCCCGCCCACCCGCACAAGCACCACCTTGGCATGAATCCCACCCAGGGTTGGATTCCCGGTGCGCGCGTCAATGTCCAGCCCTTCGGCAGTCGCCAAGGCACGGATATAATCAACCGTTGCCCGGTTGCTCCGTAGCGCTTCGGGATCATCAAAAAAGCTATCGAGCAAAAGCCGCACGCGCGCCCCACGGCGGGCCGCATCAATCATGGCTTGCAACCGTGGGTTGGGGTCTGCCACGGGGTTGCTCACACTCTCGCCCCAGTTTTTATGTTCATAGAGTTGGGTAACGAGAATCTCATCACCCGCGCCAGCTTGGGTGAGCAAATCAAGAAGCCCCGCATCGGGCCGCAAAGCGTTCTCTGGGGCACTCACCACCGTAAAGTACCCGGTTGCTTGGATCGTAACCGCCTGGGCAAAGGGCGATGCCAGCACCGGATAGACGGGCGCGGCGGGCCAGACAAAATCTGCCGGTGGGCCGCCATATTTGGCATGGGTGGCCGTAAAGGGATAGTGATCGAGGAAATGCTCCGCGGCCCAATCATGGGCAAAGAGCCGTTGCAATGTTGCTACCACCGGCGTGGCATCGGTAAAAAGATAAAAGCCCCGGCGCCCACCCACGGGCGTGTCAGTGGCGACGGGCATGGCGTCGTAGGTTAGATTCTCGGTGCCGTTAAAGATTTGCCGCCCATCTACAATGCCATACTTGGCATGGGCAAAGCGGTAACGTGGTCGATAGCCAGTGGGCGCGCCCGCGGCCACGGCCAAATAGCGCACTTCGCCACCAGCATTGGCAATGGTGGCAACCGACCACTTTTGCCGATCGCTAATACCGCCGGGCGGACTACCTTCCAATAAGAGCCGCACGCGTACGCCCCGCGCCGCGGCGTCGGCGATTATCTGCGCCAGGGCTTGATGCTCTAGCGTATAGAGGCTGAGATCAAGCGACGTAGTTGCACTGCTGAGTAAGGTCGCCAGCGGTTGGTAAAGACCTTCCGGCCCCACGGCAAGGGTGACGGTGGCCTCGGCTGTTCCCCCCGTTGGGCGGGCCAACTCGGCTGGCATCCAGCCGAGCCAACCGGGCATACGCACCTGGCGTCCCCACCGCAAATCGCCCAAGTCACCTGCCCAATCTGTGGCCTGATCTGTGTCGAGCGGCCAGCCGGTGAGGGGATCGCGCTTGCGCTGCCACACTTGCCCTGTACTGGGGACATCCCCCCGATGATAGAGTTGGGCTGCCGCCCCACGCCAACCACTGGCCGGTTGATCATTATCACCGTAGACCAGCGTATCCACCACCACGCCTTGGGAATTCTGTAACAGCAGATGACCATTGCCATTGGGCAAGGAGAGACGGCCCGTCAGGTTAAGCACAGTCGGGTCGCTATCAACAGCCCATTCGCAGGCAGGCGACTCGCCAAAGGTCTGGCGAAAACTCGCCGCGTCGGCTGTACACCAAAGCCGTTCGCCCGGAGCTAAGATCAGCGTCGTGGTGAGCGGGAAAGTGGCTTGGCGCGTCAGCGTGCTCAATTGCCAGCCCGCCAACGCTTGGCTCCCTAGCCCAATATTCCACAGAAGCACGGCCTCGTCGGCTTCGCCACTACTGGCACTATCAATATGCGCCGCAGCAATCACCAGCCGCGCCGGTAGCGGCCCCATAATCCAGGGAAGATAGAGTTGGGTTGTCAGCGGTGTGGTGAATTGCCATGGCGGTGCTGTGGCGGCAAGACGATCAGCCCCTTCGGGTATGGCAGTGCGGGACACTGTGCCAAGTGGCATTGCCCCCAACAGCATACCCAGCCCATAAAGTGCTATCCAGACAAGAACAGAACCAAGGAGTGTCAAGGAACGGGGGATCAGCATAGCTTTCTCCAGTAGAAATAAGGCTTGCGCTATGGTAAACCTGACCAGTTTTGATGAAGATGTAAAATTGGTCAGCCGCCCGGCGATTGATCGCCGGGCGATCATCGTATACCGCTTTATTTTTGCGACTTTCATGCAAACCGGTCCGGTTTACCGTAGCAAGATGTGCAGCTTGTGTTGGTCATTATAGTAAGGGCCAATCGACTGCGCCTCTGCGGATTGGTGGAATTTTGTCCGGCGGCCTTTCCGGCGCCTCTGCGACCTGTGCGCTAGCGCACAGCACGGCTATAGACCAAGCAACAGCCAGGAATGGCCGTTGCCACTATATTGAAGCAATTAGATAGATTGCCAACCATGGCAGCAACCCCCAATCCCAACGGTGAGCGTACGGTTTCCTTGGCAGCAACCAAAGAATGGAGTCAGTCTATGTTCTCTTCTACCAAAATCCGCCAAAACATTTGGAGTATCTGGATTCCCAGACAGAGCACGCCAGCCCCAGCGCACTGGAAAACCAGCCCCGGCTAAATCAACCCCAAATGGGTAAGCCGATTCAGCACCGCGATAACGGACGCGGATAGGCGCGGATGAACGCAGAGCAAAAAATCTGCGTTCATCCGCGCCTATCCGCGTCCGCCACCTTTTATCATAGCAATTCTTGGGTCTATTCCGCTTGGCGATTGGCATTCACGCGGTTCTAGGCTATGATAGGCAGGATGGTCATACCCGGGTCTGCTCATGCCCCAAGCGATGACCTAAAGGAGCAATACGATGAGTTCACCCTTTCGCCTCGGTTTTCTGACCCATCTCGAAGGTGCAGAGGCACCACGCAAAATCTATCAAGAGACTTTGGAACTCTTTGTCGCGGCCGATCAGCTTGGCTTTGATGTCATCTGGGTCGCGCAACATCATTTTAAGGAGCGCAGCGGTTGTCTGCCTTCACCCTTTCCTTTTTTGGCCGCCGCGGCCGAGCGTACCCGTCAGCTCCGGCTCGGCACATCGATTGTGATCCTGCCGCTTGAGCACCCCCTACGGGTCGCCGAAGACGCGGCGGTTACCGATACGTTGAGCGATGGCCGTTTAGAACTTGGCGTGGGCAGTGGTGGCGACGCGGCGGAATTTCAGGCGTTTGGCATTGCGTTGGATCAGCGCCACACCTTGACCACCACCGGTTTGCAACAGCTACAAAAAGCGCTCCGTGGGGAAGCCATCGGCCCCAATGGGCAACGGCTCCAACCACCCGCGCCAACCTTGGCAGAACGCCTTTGGCAGAGTGCCCTTAGCGCCCGCGGGGCTGGCTATGTGGCCCAGCAAGGCGTGGGGTTGATGCTCAGCCGCGCGGCTTGGGGACGCGACGAACCGACCGATCAAGTACAGCTACGCGTGGCGCAGGCATACCAAGAACAGTGGCGCAACCACCCACAGCCACCGCGGATTGGCCTCTCGCGCGGGGTCTATCCCGCCGCCGATCGCGCCACGGCCTTGGCCGAACTACGGACGGGCGTCATGCAGTCGGCGGAGATGATGGCCAAGCAAGGGAATCTGCCCCCAGGACTTTCGCTGGAGGAGTACTGTCAGCGGATGTATATTGCCTATGGGCATCCGGAAGAGGTGGCAGCGACCTTGGCCGCCGATCGCGTTCTACCCATGACGACCGATCTGATTTTGCAATTTAACCCAGTGAAGCCACCCTTGGCCCAATCGATCCAGATGCTGGAGCAGATCGCCACCCAAATTGCGCCAGCCCTTGGTTGGCGATCTGCTCCAGCAAGCTAGCACCACTACCGTGAGCGTCCCTGCATTCTTTGTCAACCAATGGTGGCATACTACAGCACAAGCCATTAGGCATTACGTACTTGGAAAGTAATCCAATGCATCAGCTCATCATTAAGCGATGGCTGATCATCCCTTATTGCACTTACGCTGAAAGGAATCCTCATGTCTGTTACAAAGGAGCGGTTTGAACAAGGGCTCACCTACGCCGAGTATCGAGCCCAGATGACCCGCAACCAAGAACGCTTTATTGCCAATGAGAGTGCGGTGGCGCTGGACGCCAATGATCTCGCCTTTTTCGCCACTCTAGCACAGCCCGTCTATCTGCTGGCTCTGGCCGAAGATTGGTGTGGCGATGTGATCAACAACCTGCCGGTGGTTGGCCGCTTGGCCGAAGCCGGGGGCAAGGTCGAGGTGCGCGTCTTCTTGCGCGACCAGAACTTAGACATCATGGATCAATACTTAAAAGAGGGTCAATTTCGGTCAATCCCCGTCTTTGTCCTCTTTGATGCCGACTTCCAAGAGTTAGGCCATTGGATCGAGCGCCCCGCGCGCATTACCGAGTTACAAGAGGAGATGCGCCAACAGTTGTGGGCCACCGACCCGCTCCTCAAGGAAGTCGCGCCGGACACGCCCTTTGGACAACTTTCGGAAGAGGCGCGCAATCGGGTTATGGCGGCCTATGCCACCTTCCGCCAGGAGTATCGCGCGTTCTCGGATGCCGAGGTAGTGCGCGAATTACGGGCCATCGTGGAACATGGTACCAGCCAAGCCGCCGAACGCAAGGCGGTCACGCTAACCCTGGCCCAAGGGAGCAATGGAACGTCCACCACCCGCCGCAGCCAAGCCAAAATTAGCATTACCTATTGCGCGGCTTGTGGCTATGAACCCCAAACCCTCGAACTGACCGGTGCTTTGATGCGCACCTTTGTCAATGATATTGCTGCCATTGAGTTGATCCCATGGCACGATGGGGCTTTTGATGTGGTAGTTAATGGGGATCTGGTGCATTCCATGTATCGTGATGGCGGCTTCCCCGAAAACGCCACGATTGTGCAGGCCGTCCGCGACCGGCTAGCCTAGGCTACAACACCACCGATAACCAAGCTACTAGGACGCGAATTCACGCGGCGGCACGCGGATTTTTTAATTCGCGTCTATCTGCGCAAATCCGCGTCCTAGCTTTCCGAACAGTTACCGACAACCTACCTGGTGCTATACTAACAAGTGATACATCCCTATCCAGAGAAGGAGCAACCGTGGATCTGATCAATCAGCTGGCCGGGCTGCCCGCCGATTCGGCGCTGGCTAAGCTACGGGACTTGCGGCCAGATGTCGTCCAACATACCCAGGGCAGCTATGACAGCTTGCTCGAACCGGTTGAAGAGAATGGCCTGACACGCATTGAGCGGGCCTTGGTAGCCCTCCGCGTGGCTGTCCTTACCGCTAGCCAGCCCCTAACCGACCATTATCACCAGCGGCTTGACGAGCTAGGGGCCGCGCCTCCTCTGATTACTGCCGTACGCGCGCCAACCCTCGTCATCGCCACGCTTGACGCGCGTACGGTTGCCATCCTACGCCACGTCGATCTCATTACCCAGAGCCCTGGGGAAGCAACACCTGCCGCTTTACAGGAATTACAAGCCGCGGGACTCTCGGTGGCCGCCATTGTCACCCTCTCTCAACTGATAGCCTTCTTGAGTTTTCAGGTACGGACTCTGGCGGTCGTTTCGCTCTTGGCAAAGGAGGCCGCATGAGCGAAAAATTAACTTTTACCGCCGAACCCGTCGATTGGCAGGCGTGGCTCCCACCGCTAGCGCTCGAAGATGCCACGCCCGCGCAGGTGGCCGTGCTTGAAGAGAGCACCCCAACCGCCAAAAGTTCCCCCTACTATTTGCTGCTCGTCCAAGATGTTGCGGTCTTGCGTGAACGGTCGCGGCTCTACAACGCCATTATGTATGGCCCCCGCGGCTTGCCGCGCGCCGAGCGGGAATGGGCCGTGGTAGCGGTTTCGCGGGTCAATGGCTGTGTCTACTGCGCGTCGGTTCATGCCCAGCGCTTTATTCAGCTCACCAAAAAGCCCGCGTTGGTCCAGCGGCTTTTGACCGAAGGGGTGGAGATTGCCGCGCACGCCGCCGGTGATCCAGCCTTGGAGCCACGACCGCGTGCCATCATCGACTTTGCGGTCAAGCTCACGCGCACGCCCACCGCCTTGACGGCCGCGGATCTAGCGCCCCTCCGTCAGGTCGGGCTGACCGATGCAGAAATTCTCGATCTCACCCACGCGGTTGCCATGTTTGCTTGGGCCAATCGGCTTATGCAAACGCTCGGTGAACCGGTTTTACCCACACCAAGGAGTTGACCCATGCCCCTCCAAAGCCACAAAGCGCGCGGACTTACCCGCTATCTGCTCGACGCCGACTTGGTTGGCGAACCGATTCATGTCCATATTTCAGAAGTTGGCCCCGGCCAACGCAGCCACCCACCCCATCGGCATGGCGGCTACGAAGCCCTTTATATGCTCGAAGGGGAAGGTACGCTGGAGCTAGATGAGGAGCGCCACCGACTGGGGACCAATGAGGCCATTGTCTTTGATCCCCAAAAACTACATGGCTTGCTCAACCACAGCGATGCGCCCATGAAATATTTGGTCGTTCTCGCCGGGCAGAACAAGTAGGGGTACGAAGAACGCCCTGACCTAAAGGGACCGGGCTAGGGAACAACGCCCGCTTGTGCGGACGTTGTTCCCTAGCCCGGTGATTCAGCGCCGGGCAGTTTTGGTTTCTGCACCAATGGGCTGATAGGGTGCCACAAAGCCCGGAATCGCCACCAATAGTGCGAAACAATTTTCAAAACAGTGGCCCATGGTCTGGAACGGCGTGGCCGGTGTCACCACCAGCGAGCCGGGCCGCACCGGAATGACCACAGTGTCGGTTGGGTCTTCGGCTGGGCGGCGATAGATACGCACCTGGCCAGCATCGGGCTGCGCTACCTCGGGCAGCCCATAGACGGCGCGAGGTAGCACCAGGGCAATCTCACTGTGGTTGACCAAAGTACCGTCGGCCAAGGGCAACGGACCATGGTAGTGCGCAATCGGCGACGGCTGGCGATCCAGCCGCATGTCGAGGGTATGTTCATTCACCCGATTCACCCCACAGCGATCCGGTGCGGCGGACGGCGGGCGCACCGGCGGCAGGGCCTCGCGCCGAAAAGCACCAGGATAGGCCGCACACCCGCCTGGATGATCCGGCAGCTTCCGCAGAAAAACCGCACGGGGCGTTGGGTACGCCGTGGTTTCGGCGATCACATCAAAATAGACACCACTCCCCTGCAAAATGACTGGCTCGCTCGTGGCCGTGATCACATCTCCCGGCCACAAGGGTGCAGCATGGGCCGCTGTCACTTGGGCTACGCTTTCATCAATCGGCTCAAGTGGCAGGCCCCCGGTTGCACCGCGCACGCGATCACCGGCTTGCAAAAGGAGCATCGCGGTGCTGGTTTGAAGCAGAAACCGATAGAGAGTTCTGCCCATGGGCGCGACCATGCGTACCTCACCGGCCCACCGGCCCACGGCAAATTCATAGGGCGGGCCATGCAAAGTCCGCAAGGCATTCAATAGAGCGTTGACGGTGTCCGGTTCATCAATATGTGCCACCGGTGGCTGGGCAAAAATTACTGGTTTTGGGGCCATGGGCATCCCGTTCTAGTTTGGCGATAACAGCTAAAAGTTTCCTAGAAAACATTGTACCCTTTCCGGGCTTGGTCGCCTAACCAGCCAATCAGGCAACCCCAGCCCCGTGAGATAGCGCGGCAAGGGAGCAATCAAAGCATAATAGGCAACAAAAAAGAGAAAGGTGGCTAGCCAAGTAATCTGATAATCACGCTGTGGATTGGCCGAGGTAGTCGAGATGATGGAGGTAATCGCTGGAATCGATGAGGTCATATCGGATCATCCTGAGTGTTTCTAGGGGAGCGTGATAAATGGTGGGTTATTACGGCGGATAGGTTCGCCCTTTGAGCGCATGATGTTGAGCGCATCTACGCGGTCAGGCCCTCTGCTCTGCCCTATTTATTGTACACGCGGCTGGACTGTCATCCACAACGGCGCGGTGGGGCAGATGGAGCCTTGAAAGCCATAACCGATGGGGGTCTCGGTAGTGCGTTGGAGTCGAAATTGGGCCATGAGCCGAGCAAAGGTAAAGACCATTTCGGTCAAGGCAAAGTGATTGCCTAAACAGATACGCGCCCCCCCAGAAAAAGGGATATAGGCCGATTTGGGACGTTGCACAGCGCAGGCGGGAGCAAAGCGGGTGGGATCAAATTCTGCGGGGTTTTTCCACACGCCCGGATAACGATGGGTCATAAAGGGCATCAACATGACGATTGAATTGCCTTGAATCCGATAGTCCTCAATGAGATCGTCGGCAACGACTTGGCGCGCCAACAGACCAGCCGGTGGATAGAGGCGTAAAACTTCGTCAACAACTTGGCGCGTATAGGGTAACGCCGCGAGATCAGCCAACGTCGGCGAGCGTTGGCCCAACACGGCATCCACTTCGGCTTCCAACCGCGTCATCACAGCGGGATGTTGACTGAGCAAATACCAGCCCCAAGTCAATGAACGCGCCGTCGTCTCAAAGCCAGCCAGAAAGAGCGTCACCACCTCATCGCGCACCTGCTCATCGCGCATTCGTTCTCCGGTCTCTTCATCCGTGGCTTGTAAGAGCAAGGCTAGTAAACTATCTTGGTCGTTACGCTGCCGCCCGCGCGTAATCTGTTCCTGCACAAAGTGATCGATCACGCGGCGGTTGCGTCGAAAGCGGCGATGACTGGGCAGCGGCCAGGCCAAGGGGGAAGCAAACGCGCTCATCGTGCGGGCGGTGACAAAGGCAAAGGCTTCATGAAAAGCCTGACTGACCGCCGCCGCTTCGCTGCCCAGATCCACGCCAAAGATGGTTTGGCTGATGACGCTCATGGTCAACTGGGCCATCTCATCATCCATATGAAGTGGCTGCCCGGTTTGGGCCGCGATTTGCCAGCGCTCGGCGACCCGCTCAATGGCCGCCACCATCTGATCCACAAATTGGGCTGTGGCGCGCGGGGTGAAAGAGGGTTGCATCAAACGGCGCTGTTGTCGCCACAAGGCCCCATCACTGGTGACCAACCCCTGCCCCACCAACAGGCGAAAGCCATTGTAACCATTGCCTTTGATGTAATTCTCGGGGTTGCCCACCAAGACATGGTGTACATGCTCTGGCTTGACAACAAGATAGAGATGAACCGGCCCCAGCTTGACATGACAGAGATCGCCAAATTCGCGCCAAAGATCGATAAAGTTAAAGAGGATATTCTGCTTGGGATTCAGCCGAAAAATACTCCCCACCAGCGGCCAACCAGCCGGGCCAGGCGGCATTTGTGGGGACGACAAGCGTGGCGTAGAGACAGGTGGATCGTTAGTAGCCATAGGTGAGAACAGAAACGACATTGACGATAACAACTGATTTCCGTCATTGCTAGTATATCATATGGGCTTGACGAAACAGATTCGCGACTTTTACCGCCAAGTGGTGGGTTGGCAAGCCGAACCCCTTGCCGTCGATGATTATGAGGATTTTGTGATGGCCCACCGGCGACAGCCAACGCTACGCCGTGATCCAAGATCCAGCCGGGGCCGTAGCAACCTTGATGGGATAGGGCAGCTGACTTTATGCAAGAGCGCGTTAGGTGTTCCTAACGCGCTCTTGCATAAAGTGGAGACCGCCGTTAGCGATGGCGGATTGGACCGATATAGCGCGATTGAGGGCGGATGAGGCGGCCCGTGGCTTGTTGTTCAAAACAATGGGCCAGCCAACCCGCCGCGCGGCTAATGGCAAAGGTAGGCGTAAAGAGATCCGTATCCAAGCCCAGACCATGCAACAGCAGCGCGGTATAAAATTCAACATTGGTCTGCAAATTGCGGCCTGGTTTATATTCCGCCAGGAGCGCAACAGCGGTCTGCTCGACGGTTTTAGCCAAGGTATAAAGTTCTAGATCGCCCCCACCGGCGCTAAACATCTTTTCGGCGGCACGGCTGAGCATCTCGGCGCGCGGGTCGCGCACTTTATAGATCCGATGCCCAAAGCCCATTAACCGTTCCCCACGTTCTAATTTGGCCCGCAGATAGGCTTCGGCACGACTCGCTTCGCCAATCTCAAAGACCATATCTAGCGCTGGCCCGGGCGCGCCACCATGGAGCGGCCCCTTGAGCGCGCCAATCGCGCCGACCAACGCCGAGGTCAGATCGGTATCGGTGGCGATGATCACCCGCGCCGCAAAGGTCGAGGCATTGAGCCCATGATCGACTACCGTATTCAAGTAGGTTTCCATCCCGCGCACCTGGGCCGCGGTTGGCGGCGTGCCCGTGAGCAGATAGAGATAGTTCGCCGCATGGCTGAGCGTTGGGTCAGGCGCAAGCGGCGTCTGTCCCTGTAGCAAACGCCAATAGGTGGCGACAATGGTGGGCAATCGCGCCAGGAGCCGCGCCGCTTGGGCTAGGCCGGGTTCGTCGGCTTGGCTGTCAATGTCCAAAGCGCCAGCCGCCATACGGAGCGCCGTCATGGTGGGTACGCGCTGTTGCGCCGCGGCAGTTAACAACGCCACAAGTGCCGGTGGTACTGTGCGCAACCCGGCCAATTGTTGTCGAAACGCGGCTAGGGCTTGCGGATCCGGCAGATCGCCATGCCAAAGCAGAAAAACCGTTTCTTCAAAGGTGGCATCCCCGGCTAACTCTTCCAACGGGAAGCCGCCAATAATCAATTCACCCTTTTGCCCATCCACATGGCTGAGTTTGGTTTCCGCAGCAACCACCCCTTCTAAGCCCGGCTTAAAGGCATTGGTTGATTCGCTAGGGCGTTCGGCAGCGTTGGTGACTGTCATTCCTCTACTCCTCTATCGTCATTTTCGCTAAATCGTCATTTTCGCTAAATCGTCATTTTAATAGAAGTTACGCACTTGATCAACGTGACCAGAGACCTGAGAGGTTTGTTAAACCTGTCAGGTCTGGCCCAAGTGCGTAACTTCTATTTAACTAACCGTATAGGTCTACGCTATGCTTTTGGTTTACCGTGGCACAGGAGAAGTGCACGGGGCCATGGAGCCCGCCCCATACGGAACTAGCTCTTTCGGTTTAATAGTGGTATCATACTACAAAAATCAACGTTGTCAATCTTGATTTTCAAATCAATCTATCATGACCAATAAACATTATCTATCGGCGGATGAAGTGATCACCGCACTCGGCATTACCAAAGCCACCCTCTATTCCTACGTCAGCCGCGGCTTGATTCGTTCGGAGGAGACGGGGGGGAAGAGTCGTGAACGGCGCTACCGTACCGAAGATGTGAACACCCTCCGACAGCGGCGTGAACGGCGGCGTAATCCAGCGCAGGCCGCGGCCACGGCACTCCACTTTGGCGATCCGGTGTTGGAATCAGCGATTACCTTGATTGCCGACGGTCAATGTTACTATCGTGGCTACCGTGCGGTTGAATTGGCGCAACATCGACACTTTGAAGAAGTTGCCACGTTGTTGTGGACAGGCGATTTTGTCGATCCGCAGTTGTTTCAGGCAGAGTCAGCCCTGTCGCTGCCGCCAGAGATCGGAATGCGCTTGGCTGAACATTCCACCGTAGCAGAGACTTTCCAACAGATCTTGTTGAGCGCAGCCACGGCAGATCTGGCGGCCTATCATTATGAAGCAACGGCAGTGATGCGCACAGGGGTGCGGATTCTCCACCTGATGACTGGTGCGGTCACGGGCCGCCAACCAACGGGGCGGATCGCCGAACGCTTACAACAGGCTTGGTCGCCCCAAGCGCCAGAGGTAGCAGCCCTGCTCGATAGCATATTGATCCTCTGCGCTGATCATGAGTTGAACATCTCCTCGTTCACAGCACGCTGTGTGGCTTCCGCTGGCTCAACGCCCTATGCCGCGGTCATTGCGGCGCTTGCCGCCTTGCAAGGCTACAAGCATGGCGGGGCCAGCGAGCGCGTCACGGCCTTTCTCGAAGCCGCCGCCGCCGATCCACAACGTGCGGTACGCGATTATCTGCGCCGTGGTGAAACAGTGCCCGGCTTTGGTCATCCGCTCTACCCGGCAGGCGATCCGCGCGGACAACTCTTGTTGGAATTAGCCCATCGTGTGCGCCCCCATGCGCCGATCTTGGCGGTGGCCACGGCTGTAACAGAGACCGCGGGCCATATTATGCAATTGTCGCCCAATATTGACTTTGGCTTGGCGGTGTTGGCACAAACATTGGCATTACCACCGCATGCCGCTTTTGTCCTCTTTGCGCTTGGCCGCACAGCGGGCTGGATCGGCCATATTGTCGAGCAATATGCCCTGAACCAAATTATCCGCCCACGCTCCCGCTATGTCGGCATCCAGCCGGTTGCCTAAAGATGGCCTGACTCTAGAGAAAATCAAATTAGCCCGGATTTCCCAAGTGGGCGGATTGCGCGCCGTGGATTAGCGCTGGGAGCCATCGGCGGCTCGTTTGCCATTTTCGATTCGCTATTGCCATAGCGAGTAGGGATCATCTAGGCAAAAACGGGGGAAAGCCCCTATTGACCATTAGTAAAGTAATCTGTACACTGATCAAGTCGATAAATTTGCTTGAATGAAAGCACCAGGTAACCGGTTTGTCACCTTCAAAACGATCAATGCTTGGCGCAAAGTTCTTGTTATAATCCGGCAGATAGGAGCAATTCCATGCCAACGGATGATGTTAGAACAATTCGCGCATTGATTGTAGAGCCGCATACGCTGATGCGTCAGACCCTTGCTTATCTTTTAGCCAGTGAGCCAGAAATGAGCATTGTGGCCGAGACAGGCGATGGCCTACAGGCACTCGCTTTGGTGCAACGCCAAAGACCGACCATCGTGATTATGAATCTCTTGACCCCGGGTCTGAATAGCTTGCGCACCGCGCACCGACTACAACAAGATAGACTCGTTGATCATGTACTGCTCTTTTCCCATTGTCGCCAGCCAACGGTTGTACAGCGGGTGCTGAAATACGGTGCGAAGGGCTATATCACGACCGCCACGCTACATCAAGATCTGGCCTACGCGGTGCGGGTAGTACACCAAGGAGAGACTTTTGTCAGCAGCGGTCTACAGCATGCCTGTAGCGCGCCCTGTTACTTATGCAAGTCACTCTAAGAAGCTGCGCTGAAGCGCTGGGGCTGGCCGAAGAAGCCCCGCGCAAGCGGGCTTGCGTGGGCGTCGTTCGGTGTCCGTGTGCCTGCGAGGGTCCACAGGGTGGACGCGCTAGATGAAAAAGAGCGCTGTGGGCCAAGAAGATCCGACAGCGCTCTTTTTCATCTAGCCATGAGGCTCTACTTCTCAAGCGTTCGAGCGATCAGCCTTGGCTTTCTCCCCAAGACGATCCGCCTCTTGCTTAACCTTTTCGGCGCTTTCGTTGGCTGCTTGCTGGGCACGATTGGCAACTGCTTGCCCCGTCTGTTTGGTCTCATCAAGCGCTGCCCGGCCGGCTTGTTTCACACCATCCAAGGCTTCCTTGCCACTCTCTTTGACCTCGGCCAGGGCGTCTTGACCACTCTGTTTGAGGTCAGAGACGACTTTCTGAGCCGTCTGTTCGAGCTGAGGACGCACTTCCTCGGCAACTTGCTTGGCGCGTTCCACCGCGTCCTGGGCCACATTCTGGGCCGAATGGACCACCTCGTCGCGCCACTCGCCCATGAGCTGGTTTTCTCGCCGCGTCTCTGGCAAGGCCAGCCCAATCAAGGCACCGATGGCAAGCGCCACACCGCCAAAGACCAGTGGGTTATCCTCGAGACTACGTTGGAGTTGTTGACCGGTCTGGCGTGCATACGCTTGTGCTTGTTCGCCCATGTGTGACATCTGTTCCCCTAGCTGTGAAGCCTGTTCACCAACTTGTTCCCCTACGTGGGAAACCTGCTCGCGCACTTGTTCGCCTACGTGCTGGACTCCTTCGCGCAGCTCTTCAACCTTTTCGCCAACCTGTTCACGCAGACCAGTTGGCTCATCGTGTGTCCAGTTGGCTTGGGCGCTGGGACGGCTGGTCTCACCATAACCTTGGGCCGTGCGATAGGGCGCGGTGCGCGGCTGATCATAGCCGCCATTTTGGTATTGCCCACCAGCGCCCTGATATTGACCCTGATATGGGCTGGGGGATTGGTCTTGGTATTGCGCCCCATAGGCACTGGCACTGGCACCGGCGTAACGCGCTTCACTTTCGGGGTACCATGCCTGCGCTGGACGATCATTAGGCTGCCAATCGTCGCGCGGCCAGCCTGAAGAGCCGCGGCGATAGTCTGGCTGGTTGGGATGCGAAGCACCATAGTTTTCCATGAGGAGCCAACCAATCCCGACCCCAATCAGCGCAGCAGGAATCGGATTGCTTTTAATGGCCTGTGCTACGCTCGCGCCCAATTCTTTGGAATTTTCGCTCAGATAGCTCGTGAGTGATTCAGTGCTTTCGCGCACTAGATCACGAACGGTTTCCTGGGCTTGGGCCTTTAGATGATCAGGGTGGAGGCGCGCCTGGATCTGGTCAATCTTATGGCTCATGTTCTGACGCGTCCGCTCAATATCGGTTTTAATCGCCGCGGGCGACTCGTTATCGTGGTTCGTCATGAGACCTGCTCCTTTGCCCAACGGGCATCTTCTTTAATAGATTCTACGGTATTCTCGGGAACTACCGTCAAATGGGTAAGCGCACTACGACCGCTGCTGATCAGAATAGCACCGACGATCAAGGCGACGCCGCCGACCAGCAGGGCAGAAAGCCAATAGGGCATAAGCGCGCCCAAGGCAATGGCAGCGGCGATCAATAAAGTAATGACTCCCGCATAGACAACCAGCCCACCAGCCGCCATCATCACGACACTCCGCGTGGCACGCTTGACCTTCTGCATGGTTTCTACCCGCGCCAGCTCAATTTCTTGGCGTACGAGCTTTCCCATATCGTCCGTCAGATCCGTAAAGAGGGTGCCGATCGATGGCTCAGCCGCATTTTCAGGCGGATAGCGCAGCAGGTCTGTTCGATACGCGGTAGGAGTGATCGGATCATCCTGTTGCATCATCATGCCTCCTTCGCTGTGTCAGCAGCTGACTTCTCTGGTTGCTCCGCCCAAGGCCGCGTCTGCTCTTCTGCCGTTGTTTGGCCCTGGCGAATGTAGGACTGTTCGGCGTCCGTGGCCGGGCTTGGGTAGTCAGCTTGCCCAGAGCGATATTGGCTCGTGTGCGGCTGGCCTGGGTAGGATTGTCCTGAGTAGGGTACGTTGCTGGCAGCATACGGATTCCCGTAGTTACTCGCGCGATAGCCGCCCGTTGAGGCTCCGGATGGATAGGAGGGCGAACGATATTGTCCGCCTTGGCCTGGATAACCAGTGAACTGGCTGGCGTTGGAGCTTTTGAAGAAGCGGCCTACGAAAAAGCCAGCGGCTAGCGTGCCCGCCAAGAAGATCTCCGGCTGACGGCGGGCAAATTGCTCGACATCTTGCAAGACACTATTTAAATTTTGGGTGCGCAGATAGCCCGAAAATTTTTCTACCTGGTCGGCAGCCGCCGCCGCGTAGTTGGCAAAAGTATCTTCTTCCTGGCTATGCAAATTGTTGCTCGTTTCGCGTAAAGCGCCAGCAATCCCTTGGAGGCGGTCAGCGGCCTGCGTCTTGCGTTCAGCGACGACTGACTCAGCATGCGAGCGCGCTTCGCTCAGGGCTTCATTCGCCGTTTGCTTGGCCGTCTGTGTTGCATCAGCCGCAATTTCGCCGACGGCCTGGCGTGCCTCGTGAGCAGCTTGCCGAGCTTGCTCCTTTACCTTGTGCGTTGTCTCTGCCACGCTCTGTTGCACCGCAGCCTTGGCTTGATCGGCCTGCGGTTGGAGGCCAGCGCGGTTCTGTCCGGCTAGAGCGGGTTGCGTCTCTTCAGGCACATTAGCTTTCCCATTGGGTTTCATCGTGGTATATTCTTCGGTTTCCATACTTGACCTCTTCTATTGCTTCTACTGGTTGAGTCTCATCGCTCATTTCGGGGTTATGGGAGTCGTTGGAAAATCATGCGCTATGTCTACTATAATCCACTCACTTCCCCCGCGCATGTGAAAAGATACAGGGGTGGACATAAGTCCGGGTAGAGCGCCCACTGTATCCATTGCGGACGATCTGGGTGAACCAATGTTAGGGGCGGATCAACGTTAGAGTGTTCAGGAATGCATCGCCAATCGAAAAGCCCGTTTACTGGATGATCATCCAGTAAACGGGCTTCTTCTTTAGGTCCGGCGTGACAAAAAACCGGTCAGGTTTGGGTCTCCAGAACGTCTTACCGGCTGAAGCTGAAGAGGGCGGCGTCGGCATTATTACGCCCCCGATAGAGATCAGTGATAATACGGGCCGCGATCATGCTATAGGTGATACCATTGCCGCCATATCCCAGCGCAAAGTAGGCATTGGCAATTTCCGGTGATTCACCGATATAGGCAAGCCCATCTTTGGTTTCGCCAAAAGTGCCCGCCCAGGCAAAGGCAATTTCGGGCTTGGGCCGATCGGGATAAAATTTCTGAAAAAGCGTTAATAACGCCTGGCTTTTTTTGCTGATCAGCCGGTCGCGCCGCGCTGGATCGCGGAAATCTTCATCGCCGCCCCCTAAAATCAAGCGGTCATCGGCGGTCGCGCGTAGATAGAAATAGGGCCGAGCGGTTTCCCACAGCAGGTAATGGTCTTTGATCCGGCTGGCTATGGGGGTTGGTTCGCTGACCAGCGCAAAGGTCGAATGGAGCGTGGTTACCTTCTGGCGCAGATAGCTTTGGGTCTCATAGCCGGTGGCAAAGACAACCTTCCGCGCTTGAATTGTACAGCCTTGTGCGGTTCGGATCGTCACACCCTGTGCTGTCGGGGTGACCGCGGCGACTTCGGTACGATCATAGATGCGGGCGCCCAAGGTTGCGCTTTTGGCAAAGAGCGCATAGGTGAGGCGATACGCATCGACCGTGGCCCCTTCTGCCGAGACGATGGCCGCATGGGCCTGAATGCCATAGCACTCCTCAAGCTCGGTCTGCTCTATATATCGTGCCTGAAAGCCATTCGCTTTCCGCGCGGCAAACTCTTTTCGCAGACGCGGCAAGTGGCGCTTGTACCGTGTAGCATAGATGCTTTCAACGCGCTGAAACTCATCTTGCAGGGCCACTTCCTGCGCGACAACTTCCAGAGCATCTAAGGCTTCAACGCCTAAACGATAGCTACGGACTGCCTGCGCTGGGCCAATCAGGGCGATTAGCTCGTGCAGTTCTTTGTCAATTTCATACTGTAACATCGCGGTGCTGGCGCTCGTACTGCCCCACGCAATATCCCGCTTGTCCAGCACAACAACGTCAACACCCTCTTTGACAAGCGTGTAGGTGATTAGAGCACCTGTAATGCCACCGCCGATCACCACGACATCGCAACGACTATCGGTTTGCAACGATGGATAGGTGGCGATAATGCCGTTTTTTACTAACCAGAATGGATGGCCTGACCGTAGATCCATAGCAACTGATACGCCCTTCTAGGACGCCCTCAAAGTTCCTTATTGGTTGGGGTGTGACCAATCGCGCAGAATGCGTTGGGTCTCTTCGGTGTGATCGGTTTCGTCCACGATAACATCTTCGAGTTTGACGGCTAGCCCTTTGTCACCAAAAGCATCGGCTTCCCGCGCCCGCTGGGTATAATCAGCCACAGCCCGCTTTTCGGCCTCCAACACAGCCTCTAACATCGCGCGGTTGCTATCAGCCTGAATAATCGCGCGCGGTGTCACCGTAGGTTCGCCGCCCAGGGCAACAATCTTATCGGCCAAGAGTTGGGCATGGCGCTGTTCATCGGGTACTTCCTGGAGAAAGAACGCAGCCAGTTGGGGGCGATAAGGGCCGGTCACTTTGGCCGCATAGGTAATATATTGAATGATGGCCGCTAATTCGCCAGATAGGTCTTCGTTCAGATGATCGATGAGGGTCTGTTTATCAAGCTTGTGTTCCATGCGGGTTCTCCTTGACTCATTGGTTACACAGAAGGGCCATCATGTTGAGTACGGATCTGCCGGGTTTGGAAAAACCTAGCAGGTGTCATCCCATGTGCGGCACCTAGCACGGATGAGTAACGTTCGCTACCCCTAAGTATCTCTAGTATATAAAGGATTGTGCGCTAGCCGATGGAGCGAGATACAGCGAGTAGGTACAGCTCTCGGCACAACGTTGCGCCAAGACTGGTGAATCTATGCTGGTGAATCTACGCTGGCACCATTCTATCGCTACCCTTATATCTTGGCCTATATCAATGCTTTGTACCTTGGTCCAGTTTCGGTCGCGAGGATTATGCTAGACTAGCCGCAACACAAGTTTCCTCCTTGCATAGAACATTGAACTACGTCGAACTACGCCACTACGGAACTATACGAAGCTATACAAAACTATGTCGTCATACTTGTGTAGTAATTCAAAAAAGAGACCTAGTGACTGGCGCGCACAGCGATAGCAGGGGTGACCCTGAAGGCGTACAAAGTAGGGAGATACAAATGGAAATCTTGGAAACTCTCTGTCTCATTGTTTTGGGCATTGTGATAGGCTTCAGTGCCCTCCTTATTTATACGGTTTGTGTTGCGGCGGCGCGAGCGGATCGAGCGCAACAACAGTTCTTTTCTGCACAATCTAAGACTGGCCAGAACCAATATCAACAAAGACGGACCCCGTTATTGACCGAAGTCAAGACTGTATCCAGTTGGATACAGTAGGTTGGCTGAGTTTTTGGGAAAGGATAAGCGGCAAAGAGCATCTATGGACAACAACGATCGTGAGTGGCCGGCTGGCATGGGCGCTGTTCTCGGCGAGGACGGCGTCCTTTTTCGTGTGTGGGCACCAAACGCAACCAGCGTACATGTCGCTGGGAGTTTTAACGATTGGGCCGACAGCGCCCATCCCCTGTCGGCAGAGGGCGATGGCTACTGGGCTGGGCTGATCGAAAACGCGAAAGCTGGTGATCAATATAAATATGTCCTGCGGCAAGGGGAAGAGCAGTGGATGCGGATCGATCCCTATGCGCGCGAAGTGACCAACTCGGTGGGCAACGCCGTCATCTATGACAACCATTTTGATTGGGGAGAAGACGGATTTGAAATCCCCGCCTGGAATACGCTGGTGATCTACGAAATGCACATTGGCACCTTCCACGACGACGACACCAACGATGATCGCCCCAGCACCTTTGCCGACGCGTGTAAGCAGTTGCCCTATCTGCAAGCGTTGGGGATCAATGCCATTGAGCTGATGCCACCGATGGAGTTTCCGGGGGCCCGCTCTTGGGGCTACAACCCTTCCTGTATTTTTGCCATTGAAAGCGACTATGGTGGGCCGACGGCCTTCAAAGCATTTGTCAAAGCCGCGCATGAACATGGCATTGCCGTGCTGCTAGATGTGGTCTACAACCACTTTGGCCCCTCGGATCTCGATCTCTGGCAATTTGACGGCTGGCGCGAAAATGAGATGGGCGGCATCTACTTCTACAACGATCACCGCGCCCAAACACCTTGGGGCGCAACGCGGCCTGATTATGGACGGGGTGAAGTTCGCCAATTCCTGCGCGACAATGCCCTCATGTGGCTGGCGGAATATCGGGTGGATGGCTTGCGCTGGGACTCCACGCTCTACATGCGCAACATCAATGGAAATGCCCATAGCCCAGCCAGCGATATTCCCGAAGCGTGGACGCTCATGCAGTGGATCAATGGCGAGATCAAAGCACGATTCCCCGGCAAAATTTCTATTGCAGAGGATCTTGTACAGAATCCCTGGCTCACCAAGCCCCCAGCCGAGGGAGGCGCTGGCTTTGATGCCCAGTGGGATAGTGCCTTTGTCCACCCCGTCCGCACGGCCTTGCTGGCACTGGACGACGAATTCCGCGATCTGGACGCGGTCGCCGCGGCCATTACCTATCGCTACAATGTGGATGCCTTTGAGCGGGTGATCTACACCGAGTCCCATGATGAGGTAGCCAATGGGCGCGCCCGGGTCGCCGAGGAGATCACACCAGGGGAGGCTGATAGCTGGTTTGCCAAGAAGCGATCGACTCTAGGCGCGGCGCTGGTGTTGACAGCACCGGGCATCCCTATGCTCTTCCAAGGGCAAGAGCTGCTCGAAGATCGTTGGTTTCAAGACAGCCACCCGGTCGATTGGTCAAAGCTGGAAAGACATGGCGGCATTCACCAACTCTACCAAGATCTGATCCACCTGCGCCGCAATCTGACCGGCACCACGGCGGGCCTCTGCGGTCAGCAGGTCCAAGTCTATCATCTGGATCACGCGAATAAGATCTTGGCCTATCTGCGGTGGGACGGTGAGCAACCAGCCGACGGCGTGGTGGTCGTCGTCAATTTTGCCAACCGCGCGCAGACAGAGTACACCATCGGGCTTCCCAGCGAAGGGCGTTGGCAGGTCCGCTTGAACAGCGATGCCAGCCACTATGATGAAGGGTTCAGCAACCACGGCGTTGCGGCCGTCACCGCTCAAACGCCGGGCATGGACAATCTCCCTTGCTCAGGCACACTCGCCATTGGGCCTTATACCGCGCTCATTTTGTCAAAAGACCCGGCCTAGCGAAACCAGCAATACAAGCCTAGAGAAACCTGACCGGCTTGCAAACCTGTCAGGTTCTGCGGTTAATCCACGCTCTGGCTGTAAGTCCTATGCCATTTATATCCCATCGCTGTACCTTTATCTCTGGCAAGGGGATTTGTATAGGCCATAATGACCTTATTTCCCCAATACTGATGGCACCTCATTTTTGCCCATGAATCCAAGCCAGGAGAATGATGATGCAGCGTAAGGATATTTGGCCCCTCCTCCAAGAGACCTATACCCAGTGGAGCAAAGATCGCGCCGCGGAATTAGCAGCGGCGCTGGCGTTCTATACAGCGATCTCGATTGCACCGCTGCTCGTCTTGGTCATTGCTGTGGTAGGCTTTTTTCTGGGCCAAGAAGCGGCCCAAGGGCAATTGGTCGCCCAGTTACGTAGCCTCATGGGTGAAGAAGCAGCTCAATTCACTGAAACAGCCATTGCCAATGCCGACCGCCCAACCATCGGTGGCATTGCCAGTTTATTGAGCATTGCCGTCTTGCTCTGGGGTTCTACCAATGTCTTTACCCAGTTGCAAAACAGTCTGAATATCATCTGGAATGTAGCAGCAAAATCCGGCAACGGCTTCATCGAGTTAGTGCGGACGCGCTTGCTCTCTTTTGGGCTGGTGCTTGGCATTGGGTTCTTGCTGCTTGTCTCGCTGCTGTTTAGCACGATTCTGAATACGATCGCTGGCACCTTTAGTGCATGGCTACCTGGGGTTGACTGGCTCTGGCAGCTGTTGAATTTTGTAGTCTCGCTCGGGATTATGATCTTCTTATTCGCAATGATCTTTAAGTGGCTACCCGATATTCAGATCGCGTGGAAAGATGTGTGGATCGGTGCGGTCATTACGGCAGTTCTATTTACCATCGGTCAATTTGCGCTGAGTTTTTACCTAAGCAATCAAGGCTCGGCCTATGGGGTGGCTGGCTCGTTGGTTGTCTTTCTGTTGTGGGTCTACTATTCCGCCCAGATCCTCTTCTTTGGCGCTGAGTTTACCCAAGTCTATGCCACAACCTATGGCCGCGGGCAAGGAGCAACCCAGACAGCCCGACAACCATCACGCACGCCAGCAGCGACCCAAGCACGCGCGCAGCAAGCCGCCAAACGGCGGCGGTAGGCAGAGAGGGGTTGAGGGACAAAGCGGCTTTTGTCCACGCTCCAGAAAAACGAAGCGCTGTTTGGCTTTTATTACCAAACAGCGCCCAGAAAATTTAAGTGGCTATGAGAAGCTGTGAAGCATATCCGCTGCCCCACTACACGGGTGAACGGCGGCCCATGACCAAAGAGACCAAAAAGAGAATTAAGAAAAGCACAAATAAAATCCAAGCAATACTGCTGGCCGTACCGGCAATGCCGCTAAAGCCAAGAACGGCCGCGATCAGGGAAACGACCAGGAAAATCACTGCCCAACGTAACATGATTGTACTCCTTTCGTGCATCATCGCCATGCACGCATGGTTAATTGAAATAGGTTATTTTCAATGAAATTCGACAACGTTTCTATGCCTACTGATTTAGCACGGTAGCGCCCTACGCTTCGCGTGATTTTAGCAAGCGCTTGCGTTCCTTTAGTATAGGGAATCTTCTTTCTACGGCCCTATGCCGGTATAGAGAGGAAAGGTACAGAGCGGGGTATATGTGGAGATTGGAGACGCGAGACTGGGATTGGAGTGACTATGGGTGGGATAAAAGAGGGTTTTGAAATTGTTCGGGTGATGGAGGCGATTGGCGAGCGGGTGCGTTCTTTGCCGCCAGCAGCGCTCTTTCAATTGGCCGATGAAGGGTTTTCCTCAGTTTTTGAACAGTTAATGGCCTGTATTATTTCGATTCGCACAAAGGACGAAGTGACACTACCGTCCGCTCGGCAGCTTTTTGCCTTAGCCCGTACACCAGCAGCCTTGGTCCAACTCTCGCTGGCCGAGTTGGACGATGCCATTCGCCAGAGTACCTTCCATGAGGCCAAAGCACCGCAAATGCGCGCAATTGCACAACGTATTCGGCAAGAATATGCTGGCGTGCTGCCTTGTGACTTTGCCGTGCTGACCTCCTTCCAGGGCGTCGGTCCCAAGTGTGCCAACCTGACGCTGGGGATCGCCTGCCAGCAGCCACGCATCAGCGTCGATGTCCATGTCCACCGCATTACCAACCGCTGGGGCTATGTCGCGACACGCGGCCCAGAAGCAACCCTTGCGGCTTTGGAGCAAGTGCTACCCAAAGCCTATTGGATCGAGATCAACCGGTTGCTCGTTCCCTTTGGCAAACATATCTGTACCGGCACTCGCCCCAAGTGCTCGATCTGCCCGGTTCTTACCATGTGCGCACAAGTGGGCGTCACGGATCATCGGTAGAGCAAACCAGGTCATATCCCTGGGCCAGGCTAAAGTACCTGTAGGAAATTGGGCCGACCTCTGCTATAATGACGTACCGAGCAAGGGTGTCACGCTCGGTTAGGAACCGCTCGACTAGGTCGATCACTTCCACCCCAATCGAGCGTAGCACCCATCGCAAGCAACCTTGAACAGGCATATGTGTGCCGTCAAGTAGGCTACCCCACGCGCTTGCTTGGACAGCACCGCGCTCTGCTCAAACAACGCGCGAAACCACGCAGAAGGATATCCCACGATGATCACCCATGCAGATGTTGTTGTTATTGGGGCTGGGTCGTTTGGTGCCAGCACCGCCTATCACTTAGCACGCCGGGGCAAACGGGTGGTGGTGCTGGACGCCCATGCGCCGGTGACCCAAACGTCGCCGCGCGCCGCTGGCTTGACCCAGCAGATCCGGTCTGATGCCTTTATGACCCACCTCGCCATGCAGAGTGTCCGTCAGATCACCGAGTTGACGGCAGAGAGTGGCGTCCCCCTGGCCTTCCACCAACATGGCAGTATCAAGTTAGCCATGAGCGAAGGCTTTGCCGCCCAAATTTATGAAGAAGTGGAACGCGGACAAGGCTATGGGCTGCCAATCAGCCAGATTACCCATGCCGAAGCGCAACGGCTGGCTCCTTTTCTCCACCCCGATCGTGCGCTGGCGATCTGGTACACCGCCAGCGATCTCTATCTGGAACCGGGCGATCTTCCCCGTGCCTATCTCCAAGCAGCCCAAGGTTTGGGCGCAACCGTCCTAGCCCATACCCCGGCTACAGGGATCGGCACCCGCGCGGGCAAGGTTGACTATGTCGAGACCCCCCAGGGACGCATTAGCACCGCAACCGTCGTCGATACCGCCGGGGCGTGGACACGGGTGATTGGCGCATTAGCCGGCATCAATGTGCCACTGCTGCCGGTCCGCCACCAGCTCTATATCACACGTCCCTTGCCCAGCATTGCCGTCGAGCAGCCGATTGTCCGGATTCTGGACTATAACATCTACGTCCGGCCAGAGCAGGGCGGTTTAATGGTCGGTGGCTATGAGCCCGATCCGCTTCCCGTCAATGGGCAGCAGATCGCAACGACCTTTCAGATCAGCGAACTAGCATTGGATATTACCCCCTTGCGGCGGTTGAGCGAACTGGTCTATACCGAATTTCCGCTCTTGCGCGAGGCCGAGGTCGCCATCTTGCGCGGTGGGCTGCCCACCATGACGCCCGATGGTCGCCACATTGTCGATCAAGCACCAGGCGTCGCTGGCTTTTTTGTCGCCAGTGGTTGTTGCGTTGGTGGGTTGGCTATTTCACCCGCGGTGGGGACACACCTAGCCGATTGGGTGGTCGATGGGACGCCACCCCAAGATCTATCCCCCCTGAGCCTCAACCGTTTTGGCCCGGCCCAATTCAGCGAGGAGCGCCTCCAAACAGCCTGTCTCTGGCGCTATGCCCATCACTATTCGGCTGAAGAAGCACCGATGTAGTTAGTGGGACCGTAAGTCAGAGGACAGCAAGTCAGATTCTGCCCCCTGTCTTACTGAGCTGGGAACCAGCGCAACAGTTCGCGGGCGACGAGGCGATGGCCTTCGTGGTTGGGATGGTTGACGTGGGAGAGGAGGTCGGTGACATCGCCGCCGAGGTCGATATAGTGTTGAAAGGCGCGGTGGCTATCGGCAAGGCCGACGGCATAGTCAGTGGCAAGGCGGCGAATCTGCTCGGCGTGTTTGGGCAGTTCCGTTGCCCATTTGGGATCACCCCAGCGCAGTGTCATCACATCGTGGGTAGGCGTCAGGAGGATCACCTTGACCCCACTTGCCAGCGCCTGTTCGATCATCTGACGCCAAGCACGTTCGGCGCGCGCCAGCCCGAGATCCCGATCATTGAGGGCGTAATCAATGGTCACAACCGCAGGCTGGTGACAGAGAACATCGCGTGCAAAGCGAGCAGCGCCCGCTTCGGCATTTTCCCCGCCAATCGCGGTGACGATCACGTTCAGCACGGCATGGGCGAAACGCTCTTTCAAGCCGACAAAGAGGAGATGGGGATAGGCATGCAACGAATCGACAATCGGCGTAGTAAAGTAGCCAGCGGGGACACTATGACCATGGCAAACAATATTGACCATGCGGTTATTCGGCCAGGTTTTGAGCATCTCCTGGATCACATCCAGCAGATAATGTTCACGGTCACTCATCATCTATCACTTTCTTGATCCATCACTTGCTTGTTCGGAGCTGGCGAAGAGCTTACACGGTTCCAAACCGGACCGGTTTTGATGCAGGTTGCGAAAATCTCGTTTGCCCAAGTCCTATCGAAACGATTAGAGAGCTATGCACTAGGTGGGGCTTCTGCGGTATTGGGGGGCGGAGTGCTAGCCGCCACGCGTTGCTGTGCTTCGGCAATCCAGGCTTCAGGGTTCATCATCGCGGCAGCGCGCCCCGTGCCGATAATAGCCCGGATTTGGGCGGGGGTCTGTGCCGCAAGGTCGGCGAAGGTCACAATCCCGGCGGCGAGCAGCCGTTGCGCCATGACCTGACCAATGCCGCGAATATCTTCCAGGCGGTCGGCAATGGGTGGAGCCGTCTTGAGTTGCCATCCAGCCAGATCGGCTACCGCGGTGGCTAACTCACTTTGGACCCGCGCCACTTCGGCCTGCGCCGCGGCGGTTTGTACCGCTTGCTCATCAAGCTTGGCTTGCACTTGGCGCACTTGGCTGCGGGTCACGCCCACCCCCGCCACACTCCCGCCAACAGCCCCTGCCGTTAGCGGAATGGCATTGGTAGAGAGGGTATTCAGCAGCGCGGTCACCTTATCCACCAAGGCAGCACCCTGCGTTGCGGTGTTCCCCACCATGGTTACGGCCCCCTTGAGCGTCGCGGCGGCGGCTGTAGGGTCGATCAGCATGGCTTGGGTTGTACTAGCTTTGGCAACCGCGACCCCTTTCACAGCGAATAACCCCTTACCGACCATGAACCCAATGGCAGTACCGGTAGCGCCAGCAAGGGCAATAATACCCACCGTATGGATGGTGCTCCGGTGCTCTTGATAGAAAGTTTCCCATTGCGACAAGAGCGCTTTACCCGTCATTTGCCACTCTGTTTGTTGCTCACGATTGATCATGTGCGGTCTCTCCTGCGGTGTAAGGTCCAATCAACCCCATTGCGGGTTGGCTCAGTGCGCGGAAGCGTTCAGAAAGCCTGAGCGCGCTCGCATCCGGTGAAACACATTGTACGGTTTATACCCCTGCGCCTAGTGGTGCTAATTGGGTAGAGCGGGGCATGGCCGTCACCACTTGTCTGACTTCGCTCAGCGCTTCATCAACCAGTAGCAGCTTTAAGGTATCCATCGCCAGCGCCGAATCTTGATCAAATGCACTAATCACGGCGGCAATCTGCTGTTTCCGGGTTGGCTGGCGGCTCAACCAACGCCGCTTGGCCTTGACGGGGACAATCACACCACGCTCGCCAAAGGTTTTGTATAATTTCTGGATCAAGGCAAATTGCCGCTTACCGGCTGGTTTTTGGGTCAGCGCCACGTAGGTGCGGTAGGCATGGACGTCGTCTATCAATTGCAAAGAAGCCAGGATTGAATTGGCATAGGCCACAAGCCCTTCTTCTAGGGCTTGCTTCAACACGGGCGTTTTTTCCAAATGATGGCTAAATAACCAAGAAAGCTCCCAGTTGAGACTCGTACAATAGCCATTTAATAGATCGAGCAAAACATGCGTCTCGGCAGGCGAAAGTCCAGCCACCCAGCGCTGTAACGTTGGATCAATGGCCGTATGTTCCCCGATCCAACGCCGCAGTTCGCGGAGTGCCTTCTGGCGCTGCTGTTGCTGGTAGCGCCTGCGCCAGAACATCCCAATCACAGCCAGCACCACAAGTACCCCAAACAAGAAGAACATAGCAACCCTTCCTCTACTCTATGGACATCGGCGGTAACGAAGGTTAAAAATAAATATGTAAGGTGTATCTAAAACGATTTTATCGAGATCTTACCCAATTTTGTACGCCGTGCCAAGGGCGCAATCCGCTGGGCCGTGGGAGCCACGGGCAGGCCATTGCCGGCGGCTTGTGGCAGGCCCAGCGGCCTGTCGCTATTGTCCGCGCCTCGCTGCACAGGGCTAGAGTGGGCCTGCAAGGGCAGCGGTGTAGCTAAAGCGAGACCGGCTTCGTCCAGCTCTCCCATTGCCAGAGCGCCTTGGCGCCCAGGCTCGACAGCATCTGCACGCCTAGCAGCCTGCGGTGCGAGACCAGGTGGATGGACTAATAGAGGGCCTGCAATGACCAGGCTATTGTTGACGATCCATTGTTCGCGTTGCGCGGTTTGCAGCAAGGTGCTGAAAGGGCGGATAGCCACCACGGCCCCTTGCACCCCATTCTGCAACGTCAGCCAATCGCCTTTGTGATAGTAGCCGAAGGTACGGATACGAAACGTGGCAACGCCGTCGCTAATGAGGTTACCGGTGCGAAAGGCCAGTGCCACCAGCAGCAAGAGCGTGACAGCCAACAAGCTGGTAATGGCATCGCTCTGCAACCGCCACACCAGCAAGGCCACGCCACCCAACCAAACCAAACTCTGTAGCCCCACAACGATGGGGGTGATCCAAGTAGGAGCCAGCCGTTGGAGCAACCAGCGTACTAGCCCGGACACTAGGCCCAACAGCCCACCCACCAGGAGAACAACCCCGATAGTTAACAGAGCGGGATAGAATGGGGAGGCGGCTAATGCTTCGAGGGCTGCCATGCTTTCCTTCGTCTTTCTGCTATCTGGTTAGCGATTTTGTAAAAAAGCGCCCGGTAGCACCCGGCTTAGACCGCGTCTGGTTCAGTTGGACGCAGTTGTTGCACTTGCACTTGAATACGCCCCTCGATCACAAAGGTGGTCGCCGCCACACTATCGCCAATCCCTACCACAAGCGGCATGGGTGAACGGGTGAGCAACAGGAGGTTCACATTCGCCGTGCCGGCCACGATCACCCCATCAGCGGGGATAAACTCCCCACGGTTCACAACAATGTGATCACCGACTTTTAAGTCAGCAAAGGGTACTTTGACTTCATAGGGGGTGGCCGAATCGGGTTCGCGCACGATCCAGACAGAACTTGGCGCGCCGCCCATGACCTGGCGCACTAAGTCGCCCAATTCGTTGTTAATTTCAGCACTCATCTGTTCACCAGCCAACTGGGCACGGCGGCCTAGATGACGAAACGTATGGTGTAGCCAGGCAATGGTCGCCGCCGGCAGATAGTTTTCGGTCACTAAAGTGCTGGCGAGCAAGATCGAATTGATCACCGATGGCTTCAAGCGCCCTTCCACATAGAGTGAACGGCAACCGGCTTCCAGAATTGGCACAGTGCTATAGATCGTCAACGGAATGCTGACAGCCGTGAGTGGGGTGAAGAAGAGGCCACCAACCGCAAGCCAAAACGACGTGGCCGCAACCGCGCGCTGCCGTCGCTCTGCCAAGGGTAGGCCATAGGGCTGGGTAGGGCCTTGTTCAAGCTCTACCGTAGGAGAAGAAGCCAGCAGTGAATCACTCTGGGCCGCCTCTGCGTGCGGTCGTCGCTTGGCTGGCAGACGTTGTTCCGCCACCGTCTTTGCGCCAGCATAGAGTAGACTGCCAGCCACGAGTAGATTGGTGATCACCATAACATCTTCCTTGCTCTATCCTTGGAAAAGCGGCCTAGCCGACGGGCATCGCCATAGCCAACGACCCTTAGATTGGGTTGGGCAAGCCGGATACATTTATCAACAAAAGTGTGAGCAGGGTCTGCTAGGTTGTTGGTCGTTGGCCTAACTCACACAGGCCATGAGCCCTGTAGGCCCCTAAGCGATCGACCCAAGGGCAATTTACGCAAGCAGCAGGTGTTGCCGAGAACGCTGGCCGGTTTTGCAAACTGGTCATGTTTGGGTCGGCGTAAGTCCTATATTATATACCCACTCCCCAGCGTTTTACTAGAAGCACGGGCTAGCAAGCGAGGGGAAGCCATGGATATCCATTCTTCAGCGCCACTATATCAAGCAAATGTGGGATGAACGTGGAACAGATGCCGTACTTGCCTTCTCCCACTACCTTCCTGTAGGGTCCGACAAAGTGACTAGATCAAGGGTAGTGGCAATCTGCTGGATCAGCGGCGTTAGCTGTTTCTGAACATAGAAGTGATCACCTGCAAAAAGATGGAAGGCAAACGCCTTGCTCGTCAAGGGACGCCAAGCCAGTAGCTCAGCCTGGGTTACAATGGGATCAGCATCGCCGCCCAAAGCGGTGATGGGGCAGGCGAGTGGCGTTAACGTACTCGGTTCATAGCTTTCTACCATGGCAAAATCCGCGCGCAAGAGTGGCAGATAGATGGCTTTTAATTCCTCATTTTGTAAAAGTGCTGCTGGCATATTCCCATAGCGCTGACCAATGGCCTGTAGCAATTCATCCGGCGGTAGATGATGCAGGGGCGGGTTCCGATCAGGCAGCGATGGGGCGCGGCGGGCCGACACAAAGAGGTGCAGCGGGGGCGGCGCGCCAATACGTTGCAAGGTCTGGGCCAGCTCATAGGCAATGTTAGCCCCCATACTATGGCCAAAGAAGACAAAGGGAGAGTCGTCTATGAGGGGACGTAACAGGGGGGCTAGCGTCTCAACCAGCGGGGCCATCTGAGTGAAAGGGGCTTCGGCCAAGCGGTTCTCCCGGCCAGGCAGCTGCACCGCACACAGTTCGACCTCTGGGCACAAAGCCGCCAGAGGGGCCACCCAAGGGCGATAGGCGCTAGCACTGCCCCCAGCAAAAGGAAAACAAAAGAGGCGCAGCCGCACTTGCAACTGTGGCCGCAGGCGGCGCAGCCAACGATCAATACTCATTCCGCATCTCCTTTGGGTGAAGGTATCTGGGCATACAACGCTTGCTTATAGCACTGTATAGGTGGAGCGCCACCCATGGGCTGCTACGGCAACCGCGGCAACATAGCCAACAGGGCAGGGCAAATCGGCCAAGGTCCAGCGACTCGCGTCCGTTGGATCGTCCCGGGTCGCAAGGAGTTGGGGCGGCTCGGTGGGGGCTAAGGTTACATCAAATTGATCGAGACCGAGCGAAAGTCCCACCCCACGGCCTTTGATAAAGGCTTCTTTGCGCGCCCAGCAGCGGAAAAAGGCTGGCAGTTGCGCTACGGCGGGTAGTGCAGCCAGGGCGCGCTGTTCATGGGCCGAGAAGACATGATTGGTCAACGCCTGCCAATCCAGGTTCGTCCGAATCTGCTCAATATCTACGCCGAGGGGATAGTGCTGATTGATGGCAAAGAGCGCTATCTCACCACTGTGCGACACATTAAAATGGATAGGCAGAGTGGGGGACGCTGTTGCCAAAGCGGGCTTACCGTAGTCGTTGTACTGAAAGCAGAGTGCTTCTGGCGCGGTTTGGAGATAGGAGCCCAAGAGTAAACGCAGCGTGCCGCGGCCAACGATGTAGCGCCGTTGATCGGCAGGAAAATGAAAGCGTGCCGCGCGCTGCACCTCGTCTTCACTCAGCAAAATGCGCAGTTGGCTCACAACGGCTTGTGGTTGATCCAGTGTCACTTGCCATACAGATACCTCATCGGCATTGATGGGAAAGGCAGTGGAGAGCAGTGGGGATGGCACAGCGTTGATAGCAGCGGTTAAGAGCGACTCCAATAAGCTCATGGTGCGTTAGGTAGGTTGGGTGGTCGCAGTCGGCGCGGGAAAGGCAGGCCCGGCAAAATCGGTGGCTGGCGTAGGATCGGGCAGCGCTTCCCCCAGAGAGGGCGCATTGGCATAAAAAGCCCCCAACAATAGACCACTATAGTTGAATAAAACAGAATAGATCAGACCAAACTGTAAAACCAAGGTGGTAAAGAGATCCAGAATATCTAGCCCAATCGGTGCGAGTAGGCTGACGCCTTGTTTGGCCCCAAAGGCAGTGGCGAAGCGAAAGAACGATTCAATCGCCAGCAGATTGTTGTCGAGCAGCAATACATGGGCGGGTGTTGTTTGGGCAGTGGCGAGCGCGCGCAGCGCGATGGCTACGCTGGCTTTTTGCATGACGGGGGCGTCGGTCTCCCCTTGGCCCACATAACAGATACGTCTTCCCCCTGTTTGCAGCCGCTCGACCAAGGTCGCTTGCCCCAGGCTCGAAGGTTCAAGCAGATAATCATCCAAGCCCACTTCGGCGACGAGCTGACGAGCAGCCTCCTCATCGTTCTTGACCAATACATAGGCGGCAAAGCGATGGGGCGTTATTCCCTCCATCAACCACGGTCGTTGGCGCAAGTGATGGAGTAGCGTTTTTGCCTGGCCCCGTAGGGTAGGGTCGGCCAGCAGATCAGCGTTAAAGATCACCGTATTGACCAGATTGGCGGCTTCTAATGCCCGCGGATCTTTGATCAACAACCCAGCTTGGGCCGCTTGCCCGATAAAACGGCGGACCGCCAGTGGGCCGAGCGTCCGCATGTGTGCGCCAAAGCCCGTACAGAGGAAGGCGGCAGCATGATTGACCCCGAGCAGAGGCAGCGTCAGAAAAAAGGCCGCAAACATCCTTGGGGCCATGCGATTTGCCTGCTGTTCGCCCCAGGCTTGCGCATAGGTCGTGTGAGTGGGCGTCTCTTCTAACAAGGTGCGAACCATTGTCGCCAAGGGCGGCGGTGGTGCTTGTTCCAGTTGCACATAGAGACGGCCCCGTTGGACTATTGTTGCGGCAGCCACTCGATCCCCACTCTGCTTTTCCACTGGCAGGCTTTCACCCAAGGCAAGCCGCTGATCCACTTGGGCTGTCCCATAGATAACCACCCCTGTGGCAGGCACAGCATCACCAGGGCCAATCACAACCACATCACCGCTCTTCACATCGGCTAGGCGCGCCTCGACTTCCGCCCCATTGCGGTAGAGCCAAATGGCGGTCTCTGTCTCGCCCATCAGCCGGGTTAGGATTTGCTGTAGTTCGTCATCGGCCTGAACGCCAATCCGTTGGCTGAACGCCTGTAACCATGCATTGATTGCACCGATCAGCGCATAGCCCATGACCACACAGACGGTCATGCGGGTTGCATCCAGCACGGCGTTGGTAATGCGCCGTTCCCTTACCAACGCTTGGTAGGCCATGCGATAGGTTGGTGCAAAGACATAGAGTACCAAGGGAAGGGTCGCCACGCTGAGGAGAGGCTGCATCAAAACAATCGCGGTCACCGTCAGGCCCAAGGACGCCGAAGAGAGCGCCAATGTTTGATTGGCTTTTTGTAGGGCGGGGCTAGCGGGCGTTGCTTGTGGGAGCGGCTGCGCACGCAGGCGCGGCAACGACCATTTCCGCCACGGCGCGGGCACTTTGGTCCGGAGTTGCTGATAAGCTTGGACGCCAGCATAGAGTGTTCCGCCAACAACAAGCGCGCCTACGATCATCCCTACGATCCTTCTTTCCCTAACGGCTATGCCGACAGCAAGGCTAAGTTTACAGAGCGCACTTATGCACCAAGGTTGGTCGTCAAAAACCTGACTGGTTTTCAGAACTAGTCCGGCCCAGCCTTACGTAAGTCCTATTACGGTGGATATCGTGCCACTAAATGCAGACGAACGCAACTTTGCGAACATCGTTAGTGATCTAGAAACAGTTTGAAAGGCCCGAGGACGCGGCCACACCTGACAGGTTTTGGAAAACCTGTCAGGTGTACTCTTGATCGATAGTTCCCGGCCAGCTTTCACACATCGTGCGCCATGCTTTTGGGAACATGGAACAGGGGTCACTCGTCCAATCCATACAACCATTACAGGGCAGTAACCTTACGATATATGGGGCTATGCGCGGGGCTTTAGGTGCCTTTTTCCCCTGGAAGTACCGAGTAGATGGGACTTACAGAATGGGGTATAATAAAGCAAGGTGAGTCATAGGTAGATGGAGGATTTGATATGAATTTTTATAAAAAACGTCGTTGGAAACGCCCGGTAGGGTGGCGTAGCGGCTTGGCGCTGCTCCTCGCCTTGTTTCTCATACCGCTTGTCGCCATTCCTGTACAGGGCCAAGACGATGGCCCCGTTCGCACGGCAGATTCGGACCCGGCTTGGCGAGTACGTTATTGGAACAACCGTGACTTATCGGGCGATCCCGTTTTGGAGCGTGATGAGCCAGAGATCAACTATGATTGGGGACTCAATGCACCAGCCGATGGTGTTAATAGCGACCGCTTTTCAGCACGCTGGACCCGCTATCTTTATCTCGAGGCAGGCCGCTATCGTTTTGAAGCGACCAGCGATGATGGTGTACGGGTCTATGTCGATGGTCAACGGATCATCAATGGGTGGAGCGACCATGGCGTGCGCACCTTTTCTGGCACGTTAAACCTTGGGACAGGTCACCACTTGGTACAGGTTGACTATTATGACAATACCGGCGCGGCGGTGATTCGCTTTAACTGGGCGCGGGTCGATAGTGGGGGCGGGGAACCCTCCGTCAGGAATTGGCGCGGTGAGTATTATAATAATCCGGATCTAAGTGGCGCGCCCGTATTGGTACGCGACGACAGCAACATTGATTTCAACTGGGGCAATGGTTCCCCAGATAGCAGCATCAACGCCGACAACTTTTCCGTACGCTGGCAGCGTTCGGTTGATCTGGGGGCCGGAAACTATCGCTTTGAAGTGCGCGTCGATGACGGTGTACGACTGTGGGTCAATAACCATTTGCTCATTGATCAGTGGCGCGAACAAAATACGAGTACTTACCAAGGTGATATTTATCTACCTGGGGGTGCCATTCCGATCCGTGTGGAATACTTTGAACGGGCCGGCGGCGCACGCATCCGGTTGACATGGAATCGCACCGATCAGCCCACTGAGCCCGAAGGGAGCCGGTGGCGTGGTGAATATTTCAACAATCGCGATCTCAGTGGTAGCCCGACTTTGGTGCGCGATGACCGCGACATTAACTTTGATTGGGGGAATGGCTCGCCGGATGGCAGTATCAATGCTGATAATTTTTCGGTCCGGTGGACACGCGACGTGCGTTTTGACGAAGGTCGCTATCTCTTTACCGCCCAAACGGATGATGGCGTGCGTCTCTATATCGATGACCGTTTGGTCATCGATCAATGGTGGGAACGGGATGGCGCTAAGGTGACCTATGAAATAAATCTGAGCAAGGGCACCCATAAGCTACGGATGGAATATTTTGAGCGCACTGGCCGGGCTCAGGCCAAATTGAGTTGGAAGCGCCAAAGTGATATTCAAGCTCCCGTGGGTAACTTGATCACCTGTGTGCCACCACAGCCCAAAAACTATGCGTGGATCAAGCTCTATCGCCTTGACGGGAACAATAAGTGGTATTCGATTGGTCGGGGCATTGGCGCCATCCAAGCCAGTGGTTTTCTCAAGATCGATGGGCTCCCAGTAGACTCCAATCGCTTTGGCGGCGCTGGTGAACCGTATAAAATCGAGCAGTGGATCGATGGCAAAGTAGCCCAATCGACCGGTGATTTCTACGCTGGACAGCCCGAATTCCGGCTCCGTTCCTTTACCGACAATTACACACCATGGCAGTGCCCCTAACGACCGCCCACCGGGTGTCAACCTAAGTTAGGATACACACCACGCTAACACAGACTCGTTCAAGCCCGGAATTGTGATGATTCCGGGCTTATTCTATGTCCTTTCCTTGTCGACTCGCATTTTGACGCAAGCCAAGGTCAATGGTATCCTGCAAGCAGATGATCAGCCTATCGCATGCATCCTACCTAGCCATCAGTGATCCGCTCAAGCATGATCTGATCATGGTCAGCGCAGGGCGAAGCGGGGCGCACGCACTATCATCGCAAACCGATCTCAATGTCATTAGTGACGTGCGCCCCCGACCCCGGTTGGTTGTTAGGTATGGGGCCGATGCATCTGCAAATACATGGCCCAACGTTCGCCAACCTTAGTAATCGCACGTCGGTTCTTGGTGTATAACCTGCTCATGAATCCTCTTCAACCCAAAACATTGATCCTACCGCTTTTGGTTGCCCTGGGCTTTCTTGCACTCACTTGGCCGGTCTGGCAGTGGCTATGGGGAGAGTGGCTGGGCAATCAATATTACAGTCATGGTCTTTTGATCCTGCCGGTTTCCCTCTTTTTGGCTGTACAGCGGCTACGGCTTGATAAACAACCGCTGCCGCGGACAGGCGCGCTGAGTCATAATCTAGGCGTTCTTCTGCTTGGCGCGACCCTCATTAGCTATCTCTGGTTCTTCAACCAAAAAGCGTATTATCTTGCCGCTTTTTCCATGATCGGCATGGCAGCAGGGGCGATCTGGACCCTAGGCGGCCTTGGCCTCCTACGGAGATTGCTCTTTCCCGTAGCCTATTTGCTCTTGATGATTCCCTTGCCCTTTGTCGATCGCGTCACCTTGCCCCTGGCGCTCTTTACTGGGGTTTGTGCTGGTGGCTTGGCCCGCTTTTTGGGTAGCGATGTGCTTATTGTGGGCAATGCGGTTAGTTTGCCCAATGCCGAGTTGGTGATTGGGGCACAATGCAGTGGGGTCAACTCGCTCATCGCCCTCACTTCGCTGATGACCTTGGCCGCTTACGTACTCAATGGCCCGTTGTGGGGCAGAATCGTTTTGGTACTGCTCTCGATCCCATTAGCCATGGTGGGCAACATTTTGCGGGTAACCTCGCTGCTCTTTGTTGCCCGCAGTTTGGGCGCAGAAGCAGCGTTTATCTTTTATCACGACTATTCAGGGCTGATCTTCTTCCTATTAGTCTTTCTACTTATGTTTCCGCTGACCCGCTTGTTACAAGTGCGAAAGCTACGGCTTGATGTGATTTAATCCAATGATAGATGGACCTGCGATGGCTGTTACAGAGCTTGACCCCAAAAGAGAGACTATGGTACCGGACGCGCCACCACATACGGGCAAGGCGCGGTCGCTTTTGATCCTTGCGTTATTTGCCCTTGCCATTCCCTTTGTCTATCTGCCACGCTTCCAGTTACCTTGGGCGTCCCCTTCCTTGTTGGCAGAGGACAATTCGCTAGTTTATATTGCCG
The DNA here is from genome assembly GCA_019637645.1 of Caldilineaceae bacterium. The sequence continues at coordinate 40,257 of JAHBVH010000033.1, read as the reverse complement.
ATCTAGATTTTTGGCAGCGCACCAATCGCGAAACACACGTAACCGCCACGGCTCATTTTGATCTAGCCCACGATCTGAATGATGTTCCGCTCCGTATTGGCAATTGGGCCGGCATTGATGTCCCCGAAACAAACCAAGAGGTCATGATTCTGCTTGAGCCCGAGCAATATATTCAACGCCTCTATCAAAATAGTTCGGAGCAATATATCTGGCTCAGCATGATTGGGGGGCGTAGCTCGCAGCCATTTCACGCGCCAGATATTTGTTATGATGCCGATGGCTGGCAATATAACTTAGGGTCATATCCCATGGCATTGGCCGATGGCGGTAACTTGTATGGTCTATGGCTCGACGCCAAAAAGCAGATGCCTGGTGAGGATACCCTCACCGAGCATATTGTCTACTACTTTTATCTCTTTCCCAATGACCAGCGTGCGCTCAATGATGGCATTGTCTTATTTAAATTAACATCCCCCCGTTATGGCACATTGGAAGAGACCTTAGCCATCCATGCCGATTTCGTACAGCAGTTTTTTACTAGCGCCCAGAATCAAAGTGAATAAGTGGTGTTGGCCTTTCAGTTGGGTTTGAGGTCTCTGCTATGCAACGGTGCTTAGTCGCTATGGCCTTTTGTATCTTCTTGATCACTGGCTGCGTTTCCGCCGTCCCCACCCCACCCCCGCCGCCCGTCGGCTCCTGTTCTTTGGCACTGCCAGCCGCGGCAAGCGATACAGACGCCATTCGTGCCCTGCTAACCGCCGAGGGCGAATTGGTGGTTGAACAAAAAATCGATGCGCTCATGCAACTGTGGGACGACGGTGCCAAGATCGTCAATGCCAAAAACACACCTGACACGACGGCTGATGATCAAGCGTGGTTTGATAAAGATGCCATTCGTCACCGCTATGTACGGACTGTCTTTCCAGGCGCACCGGCACAAGCTGATCCCAAGGATCTCGAGATTCAACTGTTTGACAACCAAGCAATTATCACTGCCACTACACAGATTGGCGACGAGATCTCACCCGCGGGCGATCGTTGGGTCCTTGTCCGCCAGCATGATTGTTGGCTCATTGAACGTCTCACCTACAACCTAGAACCTCAATAATTCATCTAGGCAGAGCAGGATAACCAAACGGGTCTTTGCCTCCTACGATGGAACCGTGTCTACCTAACGTAGGGCTTATTCAAGTCCTACTCGGGTTGTGTCTACCCATCGAAAGCGAAGTAAGCAGAAACCGAGCGTGAAGACGTGTCCGAGCTAATGATGAGCATACCGATGATCATTGCCTTCACGGTCGCGCTGTTGAGCTTGGCTTGGCTCAGCCGCCAACTGAGCTTTCAAATTCAACTTCTGCTCCATCTGATCACGCGTAGCGCCGATTTGACGGTCGTCTTGCTCTTTTTGCTGCTGCTACCAGGCGTGGTAATTCACGAAGCAGCGCACTGGATAGCGGCCTATGTGTTAGGGCTAAAACCGAGCAAATTTCGGGTATGGCCCAAAAAGCAGCGCCAACATATTGGCCTTGGCAGCGTCAGTGTGCGTGGGGGTATGCTTTGGCAGGAAAGCCTCGTGGGGTTGGCACCGTTGATCGCTGGCTCCGCACTGATTGCGCTGATTGCCGAACATGTCTTTGATGCCCAGCAATTCTCCCTAGCCCTGGGTGAACAGCGCTGGTTAGAAGGCATTCTTTTCTTTCAACAATCTCTATTAGCCCCTGATGGCATGGTTTGGGCCTATTTACTCTTTGCCATTGCCAACGCCATGATGCCGAGTGCAAGCGATCGGGAGCCACTTCGTCCGCTCCTGCTCATGACGATACTGGTTATTGGCCTCTACCTGCTCTTTGGGCTTCCCGTTGCCCCTTTTACCTTGCTCCTTGATTGGCTTGCCCCTATTCTGCACAACATTACCAACGCCTTGCTCTTCACCATTGCGCTAGATCTGGTGATCCTGGCCATCCTCTACTTGCTCATCAAGTTGATCGCGCCGCAACCTGTGGCTCGTGGTTAAGTTAACCACAACGTGGCAACAAAAAAGGGGCAAATTCATGCCCCTTTTTTATCCTTATTCAATTAGACGGCACCGGCATGCTTTTATGGCACCCACCACCACATGAACATTGGTCGGGCAGTCAAAGCCAAACCAGAGCCGAGCTTAGCCCAAATGGGGCTGAAGCCGTGCCAACAGCTGTGCCTTGGGCTGAAAGCCAACAATACGCTCAATCGGTTCACCATCTTTGAAGAGTAATAGCGTGGGGATACTCATCACGCCAAAAGCCATGGCAGTGTCCTGATTGACATCAATATCTAGCTTCCCAACCACCAGTTGCTCATCAAGCTCGTTAGCCAGTTCATTGAGCACAGGCGCAATCATTTTGCAGGGCCCACACCAAGTGGCCCAGAAATCAACCAGAACAGGCTTATCCGACTTTACCACAAGCTCTTCAAAGGTGGTATCGGTTACTTCTACAGGAGCGGCCATTTTTCCCTCGCTTCTTTTGCACTGTCGCGTACTATTGTATTTACGACAACCGAACTACTATAATTTACGACGTAGTTGACAACTATACCTATGGACGACGACACGCTTGTCAATGCAAGCTCGTATCAATACCAGCTAGACAATGGGTGTCTATTTTACTCATCACCAATTAGGGCAAAAAGGCCAACCCTCACGTGGTGAGCTAGCTTGCCACGAACCAGTAAATAAGTCTTTCTGTTTTATACCGATATCAACCAAATAGCGGTAATTTGCACTACAAAAAATATAGTACCCCGAAAAGAACAATTTGTCAAACAAAGTCCAACAACGTCATGCGTTGAATGCACCGCGGATAGCAAGCCCTTTCCGTCACCTGATTACACTTTCCATTTGTCTGCAAAAACGCTATAATGCCGACACTTGTTGCTCACGCTATGAATACCGTCTACGCGACCCCATAAAGGAGAAACTATGGATCGAATGCAAACATTACATCAGATTGGTCAAAGCATTTGGCTCGATTATATTGAGCGCGGCATGGTCCAATCTGGTGAACTTCAACGGTTGGTCGATGCCGGTGTCACCGGCGTTACTTCCAACCCGACCATCTTTCAACAGGCCATTTCCAAAAGTGAAGCCTACCGTGCCGATCTGCAACAGCTAGCAGCACGTGGATTAGCGGCCAAAGCGATTTTTGATGAACTAGCTATTGCCGACATCGGTGCTGCGGCAGATGTTCTGCACCTCGTCTTTGACCGTGCGCAACAGCAGGATGGGCATGTCAGCATCGAAGTTGCGCCCGATCTGGCCGATGATACCGAAGCCACCATTGCCGAAGCACGGCGCTTATTTGCAACCCTCAACCGCCCCAATATCATGATCAAGGTGCCAGCAACTGTGCCTGGCGTTGCGGCTATACGCCAATTGATCAGCGATGGCATCAATGTCAATGTCACTCTCATTTTTAGCATCGAACGCTATGCCGCCGTCAAGGAAGCCTATTTCCAAGGGCTCGAAAGCCGCGTTGCGGCCAACCAACCGGTGGCACATATCGCTTCGGTTGCCAGCTTCTTTATCAGCCGGGTCGATGCCAATATTGACGACCAACTAGGTAAACGCTCGCCGCAGAACGGGCTCGATCCTCAAAGCCTACTTGGCAAAGCTGCGCTGGCCAATGCGAAACTAGCCTATGCCCAATTCCAGGCCAAGTTTAGTGGCGAACGTTGGCAAAAGCTGGCCGCCGCCGGGGCACAAGTGCAACGTCCGCTTTGGGCCAGCACCAGCACCAAAAATCCGGCCTATTCGGACCTGTTGTATGTCGAGCCGCTTATTGGCCCTCATACCGTCAATACCATGCCCATGGCAACCCTACAGGCATTTTGGGACCATGGGACAGTGGCAAATCGCATTGAGGAAGGAGTGGCAGCAGCGCGGCAAGTCTTCCAGCAACTGGCTCACCTCGGTATTTCTATCGACGAAGTTACCAGTTACCTCGAGCGGGACGGTGTAGAAAAATTTGCAGCATCTTACAATGCGCTGATCAAGACGATTGAACAACAGTCGGCCCAAGTTGCGGCTACACCCTAGGCAATTGACAGAAAGCCAATCAGCACGGCGATTCAGCGCGGTGACCGACAAAAATCGACAAAAGCTGACAGGTTTTGCAGACCTGTCAGCTCTCTGGTTGCACTCACCAATGATGTTGGCCCAATCCAGGAGAAGCTTAGGGCGCTTGTTTGCGCGCTAAAAAGGCAGCAAACTCTTCGGGACGCAGCCCTTTTCCCGGCACGGCAGGGGTCGTTGGGAGGAATCCTACTTCGTCAGGTATGGCTTGCGTTAACGCTACTTCATCCTGTAGTTGCGGCACATTAGGCTCATCCTGGAGATGAGCAATCACAACGGGAATCAGTTCCAGAATGGCTTCTAAAAACAACAAAGCTGGTGCAGCGCCGGCGGGCAAATTGACCACCAATGAACGACCACGAATCCCCACAATGCCGCGTTCTAGCCAAGCTAGGTTGCTTTCCGCTTGCGCATGATAACGCATAGACTCGGCGAGACCAGGCATCGCGCGCTCAATCACATGGTGTGTTGCTTCGGGGACAACTTCTCTAGCACTTGGACCAGGAGCTGGCAGGGTCCCACCGATGGTCAACACCAGATCTAATTCTTCGACATCACACCACGTCCGTAAAATCTCTTCAATCCAGTTACGCTGACTAAGCGCAGCAGCTGTCATCACAAGCACAGCGGGATGAGCGCGTTGAAGCGCGCGAAAAACCGTAGTGACGGCCTCATCGTCCAGCATGGGGATACAAAGCAGACCAACGCGTATCAATCGCGGCGAAGACATAGGAATCGGATCATTGCCTCAGGAACACAAAAAGCCCTACTGTGTTTGACAAGAGTCAAGCGCCAGTAAGGCTTGCGTGGACAAGTAATTAGTCCCAAACGCAGGGAATTAGCGCTTGGTGTACTGGGGTGCCTTACGGGCACGCTTGAGACCAGGTTTCTTGCGTTCTTTCGCCCGCGCATCACGGGTCAAGAAACCGGCGCTCTTTAAGGTAGGCCGGAAGTTGATGTCAGATTCACACAAAGCACGGGCAATGCCCAATCGCACCGCCGCGGCTTGACCGCTATCGCCGCCACCGTTGACATGCACGCTAATGTTATAGGTGCTTTCCGTTCCTGTCAGCGACAGAGGTTGGCGCAGGATCATCTGATCCAATGCACGACCAAAATAGTCATTCGCAGGAAGATCGTTGACAACAATCTCGCCAGTGCCTGGATAAAGCCGAACACGCGCAGTAGCAGTTTTGCGGCGTCCAATCGCTTCAATATATTGAGTCATTATTCTTTCTCCTAGAACGCCAATGGCTTAGGTTGCTGAGCCGCATGCGGGTGCTCATCATTGCTGTAAATGCGCAGCTTTTTCATCTGAGCACGGCCAAGACGTGTCTTGGGCATCATGCCTTTCACCGCTTCATAGATCACACGATCCGGGAAGCGCTCTAACTGCTCACGCATGGACCGGCTCTTCAGACCACCCGGATAGCGCGAATGGCGATAGTAGCGCACGGTATTCAGCTTATCCCCAGTCACATGGATCTTGTCGCAATTGGTGACAATCACGAAATCACCTGCATCCAGGTGAGGGGTAAAGGTCGGCTTATGTTTGCCACGGAGAACCGCAGCGATCCGAGAAGCCAAACGACCTAAGGTCTCTCCGGTTGCATCAACAACCCACCAGTCGCGTTCTGCTTTTGCTTCTTCGGCGTTGGGACTAAAGGTCTTCACGCAATTCACTCCTTATCCTGGTTCAGAAAACCAATCGCTCGGGCAAGAAAGCTGGCTTTCGCAAACCGCAAATTTATTCTTTCCACAAATTTAGATCAGCTGCATAGCTGACAGATTCTAAAACAAGTCCATGAGCTGGCGCAGGGGGTGTACACTGGCTACGGTCACAAGCCAAAAGCGCCCGCTGTACATCAGTCACTTGCCATTTCCCCTGCCCAACCGCTAAAGAAACACCAACCAGATTGCGCACCATTTGGCGCAGGAAAGCGTTTGCAGAAACCGTGAAAACGAGGCAACGACCAGGATAATGACTAAGCGACGGCGGTGTGATTCGAACCGCTTGCCACTCCGCTTGATACAAATAGCGTACTGTATTTTCACCCTGCGGCGGTTGACCAAAGGTGGCAAAATCATGCTCACCCAACAAATGGTCAACCCCCATTTGCATCGCCGCCACATCCAGTACTCGAGAGACCGAAAGAGCAAAGCGATCGGTCAAAGGTGACTGCCGTGGCGCTGCTTGCTCATCCACACCGGCCCTATCATAAACCGTGTAACGATAGGTACGCCGTAGCGCACTAAATCGTGGGTGAAAGCCTTCAGGAGCTTCCCGTAGCTGGCGAATCGCAATGGTAGACGGCAGATTAGCATTCAAGGCACGTTGCAAACTTTGCACTGAATGCCGCCAAGGGACGATAGCAGCTATTACCTGCCCACGGGCATGGACACCACTGTCCGTTCGACCTGAACCAGTGACTCGGACAGACTCACCGGTAACGGCCTGGAAAGCAGCTTCTAGCGTACCCTGAACCGTTGGAACACCGACTTGAAGCTGAAAGCCATGATAATCGGTACCATCATAGGCAACTAGGCCACATACGTGAAGAGACGGGTTACTCATCTGGGTGAGGAATTCCTCAGCTGTCCCAGGCTTATACTTCCGAGTCGACCAGCTCTAAGATCACCATGTCGGCGGCATCACCTTGGCGCTTCCCCAATTTAATCATACGGGTATAGCCACCATTGCGAGCGGCATAGCGTGGTGCAAATTCGTCAAAGACCTTCTTGGCCAATGTTTTATCATTGAGGTAGGAGACGACTTGGCGTTGCGCATGCACGCGGCTGCCACCCTCGGCTAACCCACGCTTGGCCTTGGTAATTAACTTTTCAGCATCGGCACGAATCGCGCGCGCCTTTGCTTCGGTGGTCATAATGCGCTCATGCGTATAGAGCGATTTCACCAAATTGCGAAAGAGCGCTTTACGATGACTGGCATCGCGCCCTAAAATGCGCCCAGCAACATTGTGTCGCATTGTTTAACTCCTAAGTAGAATCTAACTAATTACCAACCGTCAATGCGCAACGACCAATTAAGCTGCAAACAGCGACGATTGACAAGGATGGTCCCAACGGGACAATTCACGACAGGATCGTCGCTTTTTATTCGTCCTCATCACCTTCGGCAACAAGGTCATCTTCATTTTCGTCATCGCTACTGCTGGTGCTATTCCAAAATGCGCTTAGATCAACACCCGGCACATTGAGGTAGCTCTTCTCGCGCAACTTATCGACTAACTCATCTAGCGATTTCTTGCCAAAGTTGCGGATCGCCAGCATCTCTTCCTCGCCCTTTTCCATGCGCTTTAGGATTTCACCAATTTTGGTGATCCCAGCCCGTTTCAGGCAGTTGTAGGCACGGACAGTGAGTTCGAGCTCTTCAATGGGAGCATCATAGATGCGGCTAGGAATGCCTTCTTCCTCACGGGGCTTGGCTTCCACAGCAACCGTTTCGGCACCAGCGAGTAAGGTTAAATGCTGAAGCAAAATACTGGCCGCTTTGCGCAGGGCATCTTCCGGTGCAACCGTACCATCGCTCCAGATCTCGAGATTAAGGCGATCATAGTCAGTCTGCTGACCAATACGAGTGCGCTCGACACGATAGGCAACCTTGCGCACTGGGCTATAGATTGCATCTACTGGAATTTCGCCCAGTGGTAAGCGTGTGCGTTCTTCGGCAGGGCTATAACCACGGCCAGTTTCAACAACCATTTCAATATCCAGATCCACATCATTTGAATCAGCCGTCAAAATGTATTGATCCGGATTGACAATCTCAACCTCGGGAGGACAAATCAAATCACCCGCCACAACCGGGCCTTCACGTGAAACTTCCACATGAATCCGAACTGGCTCTTCACTGTGATTACGCATACGAATCTGCTTTACATTCAGAATCAGCTGCGTTGTATCCTCGCGCACGTGGGGGATCGCCGAGAATTCATGATGGACACCACTGATGCGAATAGACGTAATTGCGCCCCCTGTTAGGCTTGACAGGAGAACACGCCGTAATGCATTGCCCAGGGTAATTCCATAGCCACTCTCGAGCGGACTAATAACAAAGTGGCCATAATTTTGTGAATTGGCCTCAGTTTCAATTTTGGGCAGAACCATGTTTAGCAATGGTATTCCTCCCTGCTCTGCAGTATACGCCCTGTAGCCAGATTCGCGCCTCCTCTATCAAAACTCCCTGAACGTCATTCGATTGATCCATCCAGCATCTTATACCGTAATGAGCGCCCAGAAGCACAGAGAATCGTTAATCTGGCTTTTGGTAGTCTGTCGTAAACTTTTAGGTTACTTAGCGGCTGTAGTACTCAACAATCAACTGTTCGTTGAGCGGAATCTCGATATCTTCACGGCTGGGGCTATTCACCATGGAGCCGCCCATCTCAGTGAGATTCAGGTTCAACCAAGCCGGAACCGAGCGGGTTCCTTGCATCAATTGAGCCCGATCCTTGAAATAGGTCGAGTTACGACTAGTCGGATGCACTGCAATCACATCTCCAATACGAACTTGGAAGGAAGGAACATCAGTCTTGGTTCCATTGACCAAGAAATGCCCATGGCGCACCAGTTGGCGCGCTTGTGAACGGCTATCGGCAAAACCAAGCCGGTACACAACATTGTCTAAGCGGCTTTCCAGCATAGATAACAGGGTTGCACCTGTCATTCCTGTGCGGCGGCTCGCTTCTTTAAAATAGCGGCGGAATTGCTTTTCCATGACGCCATAAATGCGCCGCGCTTTTTGCTTTTCCCGCAACTGGGTTCCATAATCGGACATTTTACGACGGAAAGTTGCCTTACGCCCATGATCACCCGGTACAAAGTTGCGTGTTTCAATTGCACACTTTGGGCTTAAACAACGTTCACCTTTTAAAAATAATTTTTGGCCTTCACGCCGGCACAATTTGCAGACAGCATCTATGTGTCGTGCCATTTTTCCTCCAGAGCTTGCATCAGTAAAGGGGCTCTCTTCATTTGTCACTTGCTTTTTCGATGAGAAACAAGCGACGCTTAAGCTAGCAATGCTTTACGTAAATGCACCATTAAAAAATAAAAAACTAAACGCGGCGCTTCTTCGGCGGCCGGCAACCATTGTGCGGCAATGGCGTAATATCAGTAATCGAGCGGACGGTCAGCCCCGCGGCTTGCACCGAACGAATCGAGCTTTCCCGGCCCGGCCCAGGTCCTTTGACAAAGACATCGACTTCGCGCATATTGAAGTCGTTGCGAGCACTGCTGGCCGCATTTTGAGCAGCTAATTGACCAGCAAACGGGGTGGACTTGCGGCTACCTTTGAAGCCACTGCTACCGCTGCTTGCCCAGCAAAGGGTGTTGCCTGTCAGGTCGGTAATCGTTACAATCGTATTGTTAAAAGAAGCATGAATGTGTACTTGCCCAACCGGTACACTCTTCTTTTCACGTCTAGTTGTCGTCCGTCGATCACGTCGTCGTTGTGGTCGCGCCATGCTTACTCCTTCGTTCTTACAGTTAGACTCATGGGTTAGCCGTCTACTTATCAGCGCGTACCCCGCTCTAAATGGGCATAGCTGCTGCAAAGCAAGGATACGGCCTTCCTTCATAACTCATACGAACAAAAAATGCTTACTGGTTTACCTATGGGTCATGCTGCATTACCACAGAGCCCAAAGGAAGGTCCAGTAAACAATTAATCTTTTAGAATAGACATGCATAACAGGCGTTTGCTGTTATGCATGCAATCGTTTCTAACCATACGCGGCTGGAACACCAGCATAAACTGATGTCCTGGCATATCTAAGCAACGTCGCCCAAGAATTACTTGCGTGCGGCCCGCTTTTTCCCAGCCACAGTCTTCTTGATACCGCGACGGGTGCGTGCATTAGTCCGTGTTCGTTGACCGCGCGCGGGTAAGTTGCGACGATGGCGCAAGCCACGGTAGCAACCGATTTCCATCAGCCGCTTAATATTCATATTGACTTCACGGCGCAGGTCGCCTTCGACAATATAATTGCGGTCAATATATTCACGGAGTTTCGTAACCTGATTTTCATCAAGATCGCGTACCCGCGTCGAGGGATCGATCTCAGCAGCCTGTAGAATCGCCTCACTGGTATGGCGACCAATGCCATAAATATAGGTCAGAGAGATAACAACGCGCTTTTCACGCGGAATATCAACACCAGCAATACGTGCCATGGATCTCTATTTCCTTCCTTTACACGCTCTTACACATTATCTGGACGCGTTATCGGCGACGCGTTATATCAGTCTTTTCTTAATTCGCTCAGGCAAGAGGCCCTCTATGGAAAAGAGCCTCAAATCTTATCCTTGGCGCTGTTTGTGTTTTGGGTTGCTGCAAATCACATACAAGACACCACGCCGCCGTACCATTTTACATTTTTCGCAGCGCTTCTTCACCGAAGGTTGAACTTTCATGATTCTGTTCTCCCAAACAACATTCTATTTTGCGTAACTTGTCAAGTTTAGCACAAAGTCAAGGCAGTGTCAAAATTTCAGGGCCAGTATTCGTAATCGCCACCGTATGCTCAAAGTGGGCGGCCAAACTATGATCTTTGCTGATCACAGTCCAATTATCACGCAAGGTTTCGGTTTCCCATGTGCCACACTGGACCATCGGCTCAATCGCAATCACCATACCTGGCGCCAAGATAATATTGCCATCAGCGTCACCAGCCACATAGTTCAACACTTGGGGTGCTTCGTGCATTTGCCGACCAACACCATGGCCGGTATATTCGCGGACAATATGCAGATGATACCCCTCTACATGGCGCTGCACGGCCCGACTAATATCGACGACGCGTTTACCAACAACAGCCTGTTTAATGCCTTCAAGCAGGCTTTCCTCGGTAACTTTGAGCAAGGTAGCGGCTGCTTCACTAATCGTGCCAACAGGATAGGTCCAAGCGCTATCACCAACAAAACCACGGTAACGCGACCCGATATCAATGCTAACGATGTCGCCTTCTTGCAAAATGCGATCTTTCTTGGGAATGCCATGGACCAACTCTTGGTTGATGCTGGCACAAATATGGGCTGGGAAGCCCCGATAGCCCAGAAAGGCCGATGTCGCACCATAGCGCTGCAAAACATCGAGTGCGATCTGATCTAATTCCCAAGTGCTAACGCCAGGCCGAATCGCCTCTTTCAAAGCGGCATGAGCACGGGCAACAACGCGCCCCGCTTCACGCATAATTTGAATCTCGCGCGGGCTTTTCAAGACCGGAGCAACCGAGCGCTGCTGCTCTGGCTTTGGCCGGCGCAAGATTTTACGGTTTGTTCTTCGAAACATGGTTTGTATCCAAGCGGCAAAAGCGCGCATAATTCAAAAGCTATTCAACAGTCGATCGCCTGGCAAGAATTATCTTATTACGCCTAAACTCCACCGAAGGAACGAATCATTACTGCTGTAAAGCCTTGGCAATCAGTTGGACCAGTTGCGCTTGCACAGCTTCAATCGGTTGCGCGCCATCCAACTCTCTGAGCAGCGATTTAGCATAGTAGTAGCCGATAAGCGGCGCGGTTTGCTTATAATAGACATAGAGTCGATTGCGGACCGTTTCGGGTGCATCATCAGCCCTTTGGTATAGCTCCCCTTGGTCCAGATCACAAATACCACTTTGCTTTGGCGGGTGAAAGTCCACGTGATAAACGGCACCGCAAGTACGACAAATCCGTCGCCCCGTAATACGTTTCATTGCCTCGTCGTCATCTAAATTGATCAACGGGGTCAACGTCACACCACCATACGGAGCTACGATCTTATCAAAAGCGGTTACCTGCACTAGATTCCGTGGGAAACCATCCATCAGAGCGCCACGCACACAATCTGGCTGTTGTAACCGATCTTCGACCATGCGGATGGTCACTTCATCTGGCACCAGATCCCCACGGTCCATATAGCTCTTCGCTAGTTTACCCAATTCGGTCTGGTTTTTCATGTTGTAGCGAAAGATATCACCGGTAGAAATCTGGGGTAAGTTCAGCTTCTCTTCTAATAGCTTCGCTTGCGTCCCCTTGCCAGCTCCTGGTATACCTAACAACACCAAGTAAGTGCGTCTTTGCACAACCGCAATCCTTTCCTTCGTCCCATCGGGTCTATGGATAAACTTTATGCCAAGCCAAAGGCATCTTCATTTAGCGAATAAAGCCTTCATAGTTGCGCATCAACAGCTGCGCTTCAATCTGCTTCATGGTGTCTAAAACAACACCGACAACGATGAGCAGACCCGTACTGCTAATAATGAGGGAATTACTGTTGGTCAACGCATCGCTATTACCTGTAAAACCACTCATAATCATACCGATGACAAAGGGCATGACCGCCACAAAGCCAAGGAAGAGCGCACCGACCAACGTGATTCTAGAGAGCACCCCATTTAGATAGGCTTCCGTACGCGGGCCTGGCCGAATCCCAGGAATAAAACCACCTTGTTTTTGCAAGGTTTCCGGCAAATTTTGCTGACGGAACATCACATCGGTGTAGAAATAGGTAAACGCGACGGTGAACAAGAAGTAAAGCAGCCAATATAAGCCACTGGCAGGACCAAAGTAGGTTGTCAGCCACAACGCAACTGAACCAACCCAACCGGTGTTCGCGGTAAAATAGCTAGCAATTGTGCTCGGCAAGATCAGCAAGCTCTGCGCAAAGATCAAGGGAATCATCCCTGCTGTGTTCACGCGCAACGGCACATGGGTGCTTTGCCCGCCGACCATCATCATCCGGTTGCCCCGCATTGTACGGACGCGCTTTCCGTATTGGACAGGGATACGCCGCTGTCCTTCATGCATCCAAACAATCAATGCAATCGTCAGAATAGTGATAATGATAAAGACAATCAATAACACCGGCTGCTGCGACAAGAGACGAATTTGGTAGGGGACAGAAGCCAAGATCCCTGAGAAGATAATCAAAGAGACGCCATTGCCAATGCCCTGTTCAGTTAGGAGTTGTCCCAACCAAACACCAAACATGGTACCAGCCGTCATACCAACAATAATCGTCAAGGAAGGCAGCAAGTTATCACCGGTAAAGCCCCAATCGGGCAGCACAACGAGCCCATTCCCGACCTGCTGACGGCTCAACAGCGTCGATTGGGTGATCGCCTGTAAGATCGCAAGGGGAATAGTAAGCCAATAGGTATACTGATTCAGCCGCTGCCGCCCTTGATCACCTTCTTTTTGCAGCTCTTCCAGAGCCGGGATAATCGGGGTCAACAACTGCATAATAATTGAAGAGGTGATATAGGGATAAACGCCTAACGCCATGATCCCCATTTGCGCTAGCCCGCCGCCACTGAAGAAGTTAAGCAAGCTCAGCAACATATTTTGATCATCGCCCCGGAACATTAGTTGGAGCGCTTCGCGGTTGACACCAGGCAAAGGGATATTGGCAGCAAACCGATAAAGGATTAATATTCCAAAGGTTGTTAACAACTTCTGGCGCAGATCGGGTAAGCGAAATGCATTACGAACTGCTTCAATCATGGCTTTTTTCCTTTGACACGATATGTCTAGCGCCCTAACGCACGCTAGACATCAATGACGAATCAGCCCCTTCCGGTAACGGTATAGCACAAACCGATAGGGGGACACAACCGGTTGGGGCTTTGAACAGAAGATGACTTGCCAAGCAGTATCCTAGTACAACGGCGGTACTAGGAACGGGGCATGCGTCGATTTACCGCAATGGGCAAAATCTCAACAGAGCCACCAGCTGCTTCAATCTTCTGCCGTGCCGTCGCGCTAACCCGATGGGCTTTCACATGGACAGCCTTTTGCAGATCACCGCGCGCTAACACGACCACCGGATCTGACTCTTTCCCAAGGAGGCCGACGCCAGAGAGCGCAGCCGGATCCACGGTAGCACCACTGTCGAAGACGCGCTCCATCGTGTCCAAGTTAATGGGCGAATAGGAGATCTTGAAGCGATTGTTGAAGCCACGCAGTTTGGGCAGGCGTTTGACTAACCGTAGCTGACCGCCTTCAAAGACAGCCGAAACGCCGCCACCGGTACGGGCATTTTGCCCTTTCGTGCCACGCGTACTGGTTTTACCCTTACCAGAACCAGTACCGCGACCTACTCGCTTACGCTTTTTCTTGGTACCCTCTACGGGACGCAGGTCATGTAATTGCATGAGAATCTATTCCTTGAAAACTGCCTGTTATCTAAGCAACCAAGCAGAACATCACAATTTGAAAGAACTGAGCTAGACGGACAACCCAAACAGCGCTTTAGGCAGAAGCTTGCGGCTTCACGTCCACCAAATGAGAAACCGCGTTGATCATGCCACGGATCGCTGGTGTATCAGCTTGCTCAACTGTCTGATTTAATTTGTTAAGCCCTAATGCCTTGACTGTCGCTTTTTGGCGTTTGTTAAAGCCAATGGGGCTTTTCACCAGGGTGATCTGGATGGTCTTAGGCATAGTTCTCTTCCTTATACCAGAAAGGCGCTAAGTGAGCTGGGTCAACCCCGCGGCTCTGCGCCTCACGCCGGAAATCCTGTAGTTGTTGCAAGGCCTTGAAAGTCGCTTGCACCACATTCAGAATATTATCGCTACCGAGTGATTTGCTCAGAATGTCATTGACACCACAAGCTTCGACCACGGCACGCACACCACCGCCGGCAATAACGCCCGTACCGGGGCTAGCTGGTTTTAGCAACACTTTGCCCGCGCCAAAATCGGCTTCGACAGCATGCGGAATGGTTGTCCCCAACAGCGGGATCTGCACCATCGTCTTGCGTGCTTGGTCCGATGCCTTGCGAATCGCATCAGGCACTTCGCGCGCCTTGCCAACGCCAACGCCAACGCGCCCCTTTTGGTCGCCAACGACGACAACGGCACGGAAGGCAAAACGGCGGCCACCTTGGACAACCTTCGCCGTGCGGGCCAAGTTTACAACACGTTCTACAAGCTCTTCGCGCTCTTCACGTTCGCGCTCTTTATTGCGTCTTTCTCGCTTTGCCATAAATTCCTCTAGGGTGACTAAGACCGCAAACAACCAGAGTATCAGCGCTACTTCTCGCTAACAACTCTTTGCTCACGATCGAATTAGAAGACGAGACCGCCCTCGCGGCTACCTTCTGCCAAGGCTTTCACGCGCCCGTGATAGGGAAAGCCCCCTCGATCAAAGACAACTTGTTCAATGCCCTGTGCCCGCGCGATTTCGGCAATCGTTTTTCCCACAACTTTCGCCTGTTCAATCTTGGAGAGCGCGGCTAAGTCGCTGCGTGCACTCGTTGCAATGGTAGAGGTGGCACAGAGCGTGCGGCCACTATCATCGTCAATCACTTGCGCATAAATATGTTCTAAGCTGCGATAAATATTCAATCGCGGCCGTTCTGCTGTGCCATGTACTTTGCGGCGAACCCGAATGTGGCGTCGTTTGCGCGCCACGGCCCGAGAAGTATGAGCCATATCTCACCTCATATCGTAACTGCATACCGTTGGGTCTTGGTAAAGGGCATCCACCCCTTACCCCCCGTATACACAATGTTATTTCTTACCAGTCTTACCCGCCTTTAGACGGACATACTCACCCGCGTAGCGAATCCCCTTACCCTGGTAGGGTTCCGGCGGACGCGTCTTGCGGATCACCGCGGCCAACTCACCAACGACACATTTGTCAATGCCACTGATGACGAAACCGCGACCATCTTTGTCCACCTCGAACGCGATCTCTTTGCTTGGCGGCGCAAACTCCACAGGATGGCTTTTCCCCACCTGAAGAACTAAATTGTTGCCGCGCTTTTCGGCCCGATACCCAACGCCATGAATTTCCATACGCTGCGAAAAACCTTGCGTTACACCGGTCACCATATTATTCAATAAGGCGCGGGTCAACCCATGCTGCGCTTTATGGTGGCGCAGATCCGTAGGACGAGTTACAACCAGGGTGGCATCATCCTGTGTAATCGACATGTCTGGGCCAAATCGTTCAGTCAGCGCGCCTTTGGGGCCGCTCACTGTTACGACATTGTTCTTTTCAATCTTTACGGAAACCTTCGCCGGTACCGGAATTGGCTTGCGTCCAACACGAGACATGTTTACACCTCCTCATCCTACCAAACGTTACAAATGATCTCGCCGCCCACTTTGGTCCGACGAGCCTTACGACCAGTCATTAACCCTGACGGCGTTGAGACAATACTAATGCCTAATCCGCTGCGCACCCACGGAATATCCTTATAACTGGTATAAACACGGCGACCTGGTTTGCTCACCCGTTCAATACCAGTAATCACTGATTTGCCACGGCCCGTATACTTTAGCCCTAAAACAAGCTTCGCATATGGCGTGTCCTCAATGACCGAGTAGCCTTGAATAAAGCCCTCTTGCGCTAAAATTTTTGCAATTTCCACCTTGATTTTGGAACTTGGCAACACCACTTGTGTATGGCGCACCATAGACGCATTCCGAATGCGTGTGAGCATATCTGCGATTGGATCCGTTACCATCTGTAGTCCTTTTCTGGCTCTTGCAACTTTCTATCCCCACCGTCAACTATGAAAATAATTGGCTGTGCTTCAGAAAACTGTAGTTAGCATTCAAGCTGGTCAATTACCAACTTGATTTCACGACACCGGGCAGCGTACCCCGGTTAGCCTCCGCGCGGAAGCAAATGCGGCAAAGGCCAAAACGCCGCATGTAACCACGTGGGCGACCACACTTGGAGCAGCGATTGCGCACACGCGTGGCATATTTTCGTTTTGTTTCACGTGCAATACTTGACTTCTTTGCCACGTTTTTTCCCCTTTTCAGTCCACAAAGTTCGAGTAGCCATCATCACGATTGCCCAGCAAGCCAACTATTGTCTACCAATATTGCCTACCCAGGCTGTGATGTAATGTCAGTTAACGCTTAAATGGCATCCCAAATAAGGCGAGCAGCCGACGCGCTTCTTCATCAGTTTGGGCGTTTGTCACAATGGTAATTTCTAGGCCACGGACTTTATCTACTTTATCGTAGTCAATTTCCGGGAAGACCAACTGCTCACGCAAACCGATACTATAGTTGCCACGACCATCAAAGGAATCGGTCGAAACCCCTTGAAAGTCACGCTGGCGCGGTAGCACAATATTGATCAGGCGATCCATAAAGTCCCACATGCGGTTGCTGCGCAACGTAACTTTGGCACCGATGGACATCCCTTCGCGCAGCTTAAAGGTCGCAATCGATTTGCGCGCTTTGGTCACCACCGGTTTTTGGCCCGTGATAATGCGCAGATCTTCGGTCGCGGCTTCGATCGCTTTATTATTTTGCAATGCTTCGCCCAGACCAATATTGACCGAAACCTTCTCTAGGCGCGGTACTTGCATAACATTGCGATAGCCAAATTCTTTGAATAGTGCTGGCACAATATCGTTCTGATATTGGGTCTTTAAACGCGGCACATGGTTCGATTGGCTTCCATTTTCACTCATAATTTTCCACTCCTTACCCGCAAGCGCCGACGTGTCCGGCACCAGTTCAGGCTATCTACTTAGGAAACTCACTCATGGTCACAGCTAGTAGTGCGCGACTGTGCGCCACAGTGCCCATGCGAAATCCCCAGATTACTTATCATGCGGCTTGGGCAAGGGTGCCCCAGTCCGGCGGTCAATCCGTGTCTTATCACCATTGCTGGCAACTTCGTAGCCAGCGCGGGTGGGACGGCCATCAGAACCTACCAACATCACCTTGCTGATGTGCAAGGGAGCTTCTTTCTCGATCCGGCCCGTCTGTGTATTCACACGACCGGTCGGGCGTTGGTGCTTCACCACAATATTAGCCCCAGCCACAATCACGTAGACGCGATTGTGGTCGTAAGAGCCATCTTTGTTCTTTTTGCGGATAATGCTCTGCACTTCCCCGCGATGCCCTTTGTCATTCCCGGCAATGACCTCAACGGTATCGCCTTTGCAAATCTTTAGCTTCATACCAATCGCTCCTCGCCCTTATAATACTTCAGGCGCCAGTGAAACAATCTTCATATAGCCACCTTCGCGCAGTTCACGCGCGACCGGCCCAAAGATACGTGTTCCACGCGGATTGCGGCCATCGTCGATAATTACGGCGGCGTTTTCATCGAACCGAATGTAACTACCATCGGCTCGCCGAATGGGGCGCGTGGTCCGCACAATCACAGCCCGCACAACGTCCCCTTTTTTCACACTACCCGTAGGACTGGCACTCTTAACACTGGCCACAATAATATCACCGATCGAGGCATAGCGCCGCGTGCTACCGCCACGCACCCGAATCGTCAGTAATTCTTTAGCGCCAGTATTATCAGCGACTTTCAGCCGACTCTCTTGCTGGATCATAGCCTATTCCCCTAAACAGTTTCTGCTCGCTCAAGAATTACTTCAACAAAAAACTTCTTATCTTTGCTGATGGGGCGGCATTCGCGAATCCGTACTCGATCGCCAGCCTTCGCATCATTATTCTCGTTGTGCGCCTTAAACTTCTGGTTGGTCTTGACCACTTTCCCATACAGGGGATGCCGGGTCACCCGCGTTACTGACACAACAACGGTCTTCTCCATCTTATCGCTCGTAACGGTGCCGATAAAAGATTTACGTCGTTCTCGCATAGATTCTATCCTTCATCTCAAGTATAACAGGCAAGCAAACACCACCAACGAACTAATCTTGATGGCGCTTCATCCCTGTACGGTTAGCTATTTGCCAACTCTCGTTCACGCAGAATTGTCTTGATGCGAGCGATATCTTTGCGCACAACGTTTTGACGCGCTGTGTTGGTCAGTTTGCCCGTAGCTTTCTGGAAGCGTAGGTTAAACAGTTCTTGATAAGCTTCATCCAGCTTTGTCGCTAACTCTGCGTTCGCCATGCTTTTCAATTCACTGGCCGTCATACAACCTCCTACGCGCCATACTCTTCGCGCTTGATAAATTGCGTCCGCACTGGCAATTTCTGGGCAGCCAAACGCAACGCTTCGCGGGCAAGCTCTTCACGGACACCAGCCATTTCAAAGAGCACGCGGCCAGGACGGACCGGCGCAACCCAATGATCGACACTCCCCTTACCAGAACCCATGCGGGTCTCTGCAGCCCGTTTGGTTATTGGCTTGTCCGGGAAAACGCGAATCCACACTTTACCACCACGGCGAATATAACGCACAATCGCACGGCGAGCCGCTTCGATCTGGCGGCTGGTGAGAAAATCGCGGTCAGTCGCCTGCAACGCAAAAGAACCAAAGGCAATCTGACTACCACGTTGGGCCAAGCCGCGGATGCGACCACGCTGCATCTTGCGATACTTCACCCGTTTTGGCATTAACATACTCGTATCTCCCATTTCCTGTATCTCGGCCCAAGCCCGATGGCAAAACTACATCCCCACCAAGGCACTGTTTCCGAGATCTACTGTGGTTCAACTGTCAGATGAGCGTGATACTCTTCACCAGGCAGAATTTCACCCAGATAAATCCAAACTTTAATGCCAATCACCCCAAAGGTGGTGTTCGCTTCGGCTGTACCATAATCGATATCAGCACGCAGTGTATGGCGTGGAATCTGCCCATCGCGCACGGTATCCACCCGGCCCATATCACTACCACCCAAGCGGCCCGCCACGGTGATCATCACCCCTTTGGCACCAGCCTTCATGGTTTTTTGGACCGCTTGCTTCATCGCACGCTTCCAGCTAATCCGGCGTTCTAATTGCTCAGCAATGCTTTCGGCCACCAAATAGGAATCCAATTCCGGCTTGGTGATCTCACGAACATCAATCTTGACTTTTTTCTGTGTCATGTCCTGCAATTTGGAGCGAAGGACATTAACACTGGCCCCTTTGCGCCCGATAATGACGCCTGGGCGGGCCGTGTCAATAATGACATGCACTTGATTGGGCTGGCGCTCAATTTCAATATTGCTGATCCCAGCCTTCGGCAGGTCGACCTGAACGGTCTTCCGAATTTCGCGATCCTCAGCTAACTGCTCGGTATACTTTTTGCCTGTAGCAAACCAACGGCTCTTATGATCCTTAATGATGCCCAGGCGAAACCCAATAGGATGTACTTTGCGACCCAAATGAATCCTCCTCATACTATGGGGCGGTCTAGCCTACCTTGCACAACAACGCCCAACCAGAGCGCCGTATGACTTGTACAAGCTTGGCTACCGCCACTTATTTCGCAGCAACAACACGCTCATCTAAGATTACGGTGATATGGGCAGACCGGCGCAACCAAGGCTTGAAACGTCCACGGGCGCCAAAGCGACGCCACTTACGGACAGGAGCCCCGTCGGCAAAGATCTTGCTAATATACATTTCACCAGACTCTAATCCAAAATTTTCCGTCGCATTCGCCAGCGCGCTTTTAATGGTCTTCGCCACCAACTTCGCTGATTTTTGCGGCATAAAGGCAAGGATAGCCAGTGCCTCTTCTGCTTGGCGACCGCGTACTTCGTCAATGACCCAACGCGTCTTCTGCGGGCTGACACCCGTATATTTTGTAATTGCTCGCACTTCCATTGTGGCTCTCCAATCTATCGCCCATTGCACTCGTTTGCGTCGTCGTCCCTGTGCTGTTTCTTGGCTACTCTTTGGCTATGCTACAGCATAGAGAGCAGGCCAGGAACGCAGCTAACAGGAAGTAGACTACCGCCCGCGAGCCTTGGTGGCCTTTTCCGACTTGACATGGCCGCGGAAGAAGCGCGTCGGTGCAAATTCGCCGAGCTTATGCCCCACCATATTCTCGCTAATGTAGACCGGAACGTGACGACGCCCATCATGCACAGCGATCGTGTGGCCCACAAATTGGGGAAACACCGTTGACGCGCGTGACCAAGTCTTCAGGACTTTGCGCTCGCCTTTGCGATTCATCTCTTCAATTTTTTTCAACAGTTGCGGTTGGACAAAAGGTCCTTTTTTCAGTGATCGTGACATCTCATTCTCCTGCTTCAGCCATACCGAATTTAGACGCTACCGCCGCCACGTCGGCGCACAATAAATTTATTCGTATCTTTGTTGCGTCTGGTCTTTTTACCAAGAGCTGGCTTACCCCAAGGGGTCTTCGGCGCCTTCATACCTACAGGCGAACGTCCTTCACCACCACCATGGGGGTGCGAAGAAGGATCCATGGCAATCCCACGAACACCAGGGCGGATACCCAACCAGCGCTTGCGGCCAGCCTTGCCTAGGTTCTGATTGGAATGATCGGAATTCGACACGGTACCGATGGTCGCCACACAATTGACGTTAATATAGCGTACCTCACCACTGGGCAAACGGATCTGCGCCATATTGCCTTCTTTCGCCAGCAACTGAGCAGAATTACCCGCGCTGCGCACCAACTGCCCACCACGACCAGGGTATAGCTCCACATTATGGATCACCGTGCCGAGCGGAATGTTGCGGATGGGCAACGCATTACCTGGACGCACTTCGGCATTGGGACCGGCCATAATGCTGTCGCCGACCCGAATTTCGCCCGGAGCCAAAATGTAGCGACGTTCACCATCTTGGTAGATGATGAGCGCAATGCGCGCAGAGCGATTGGGATCATACTCAATGGTTTCAACACGCCCCGGCACATCCCACTTATCCCGGCGGAAGTCAATGATGCGGTAGCGGCGCTTGTGGCCACCACCTTGGTGGCGCATGGTAACTGTACCCCTATTGTTGCGTCCCCCCTTGCTGCGCAAAGGAGCCAACAAAGAGCGTTCGGGCTTGGAGCGAGTAATCTCCGTAAAGGCAGAGACGCTCATATTACGACGCCCTGCAGAGGTTGGTCGGTAAATTTTAATAGCCATTTATGCGCTCCTTTACCTACACGCCTTCAAACAACTGAATGTTGTTCCCGGGTGCCAAGGTCACAATTGCTTTCTTCCACTTTGTCTTGCGGATAGACAAGCGACGGCCACGCCGCGCCGTCTTTACCGGCATGACCATAATATGGACATCGTTGACGGTTACATCAAAGGCGCTTTGAACAGCATCTTTGACCAAAAGTTTGTTGGCACGCATATCGACTTCAAAGGCATACTTATTGGCCGAATCGACGCCTTCCACACTTTTTTCCGTCACAATCGGGCGCTTCAATACATCATAAATGTGCATGATTAACCTTCCGTTCCCTCTGGCGCACTATCCTCACCCTCAACGACTTCTTCCACAAGACCATTGGCGGGCGTTAGCCAAAGTTCAAGGTGTTCAAGCGCATCCTTAGATAGCAATACCTTATCGTAGCCAAGCAGATCACGAATGTTGAGGTAACCACTCAGAATGGTCTTGACATTCGGCAGATTGCTCGCGCTGCGGTTCACCGCGACACTCTTCTCTGCTGTCACCAGCAACACTGAATCACTCGTGATGCCCAATGCGCCGAGCGCCTTGACGAGCGTCTTGGTCTTGGGCGCTTCAAAAGGCAAGGTATCGACTACAACAATCTGGTCAGCAGCAGCCTTGATGGTGAGCGCACTGCGCAGGGCAGCCGCGTTCATTTTCTTGGGCAGTTGCTTAATATATTTCCGTGGGCGGGGGCCAAAAACGGTACCACCACCAACCCATTGCGAAGCGCGGATCGAACCTTGGCGGGCGCGGCCGGTTCCTTTTTGGCGGAAAGGCTTACGACCACCACCAGCGACTTCGCCGCGGGTCTTTGTCTTATGCGTACCCAGCCGTGCATTTGACAGTTGTCGCAGCAAAGCTTGGTGCATTAATGGTTTGCTCACCTGGGCAGAAAAGACGGCATCATTCAGTTCAATCTCACCGACTTGTTCCCCGGCTATATTTTTGAGCGGTAATAACATTTGTTCACTCTCCTTATCTGGCTCAACGTACCTCGCCATGAACGTCTATGCTATGAAACACCGACGCACACAGCACCACGTCAAACCGTTTTCTCTTGGTCTGGCTAGCGCGATCAACAGCCCAAAGATCAACCCATGCTTAGGCCAAAAGCCTTATGCCTTGGAGATCTTCTTCACTGCATCCCGAACCAGCACAAAACCAGTACGCGGGCCAGGAACGGCACCCCGAATGGCGATCAAATTCCGTTCCGGATCAACCAAAGCAATCTTCAAATTTTGAACTGTGACACGCTGGTTGCCCATTTGGCCAGGCGCTCGAGTTCCAGGGAAAGTGTGACCAGGGGTCGTACCGGCGCCGCGCGAACCAGTAGCACGGTGACGGTCAGATTGGCCATGGGTTTTCGGACCACCGCTGAAGCCATGTCGCTTCACAGCGCCTGCAAAACCGCGGCCTTTGGAGATGCCGACAACGTCGACAATATCGCCCTCTTGAAAGATGTCGGCTTTAATGACATCACCCAAGGTATGGGCAGGAGGTTCAGTAGAGCGGACTTCACGTATCTGACGCAAAGTAGGGGCATTGGCCTTCTGTAAATGACCACGCTCCCCTTTACTCAATTTACGTTCTGCTACTTCTTCAAAAGCAATTTGGACCGCATTATACCCATCAGTTTCTGTTGTTTTCACTTGGGTAATGTAACAAGGGCCCGCTTCAATAATGGTAACAGGTACGACATTACCCTTCTCATCAAAGAGCTGGGTCATGCCGACCTTCTTGCCTAAAATTCCTCGCATTTTTTCCCCCTGGGACTGCCAACGGCTGAACGCTACTGTTCAACCTTTTCATCATCCCGCCATGCTGGTACGATATTCAGTTGTTCAGTTGCAATAGAGTAGACTAGGCGATAGATAACTCATTTATCATCTTCACGCTTTACACAACAAAACAAGCCAAACAACGACACTCATTCGTTCGTGCCACTGAGATTTAGCTGGCCCTTCTTACGAAAGGGTTCTGCATCCTGGGCCTCGTGGTCTGCAACCTTTTTCATTTTGCTGAACAAGGCTACATCCACAACGAATCAGTAACTATCGCACATCCATCAAAGCTTAAAGCTTGATTTCAATATCAACACCGGCGGGCAAATTTAACCGTGTCAGGTTTTCAATCGTTTTGTTACCTGGATCAACCACATCAATCAGTCTTTTGTGGGTTCGAATCTCAAATTGCTCGCGGCTATCTTTGTCGATATAAGGCGAGCGCATGACGGTAAATTTCTCTTTACGCGTCGGCAGCGGTACTGGACCTACAACCTGCGCACCAGTCTGTTCGGCAGCACTCACAATTTGGCGCACCGACAGATCAAGGACACGGTGATCATAGGCTTTTAGCTTAATCCGAATCCGTTGTTTTGCCATTACATTGCCCTTTCAAGTATAGAAGAAAGGAAGCAGAAGTAGGAGCAACCAGTATCCTTACAGAAACCAGCCTACTCCTACTCACTGTCTACCACTTATTTCAGAATTTCGGTGATGACGCCAGCCCCAACGGTGCGACCACCTTCGCGGATGGCGAAGCGGCTACCGGTTTCCAAGGCAACAGGCGAAATCAAGGTGACACGCATGTTGATGTTGTCACCCGGCATCACCATCTCGACGCCTTCGGGCAGTTCAATCGCACCGGTAATGTCCATGGTGCGGATGTAGAACTGGGGGCGATAGCCCTTGAAGAACGGCGTGTGACGACCACCCTCTTCCTTCTTGAGGACATAGACCTCGGCCATAAACTCGGTGTGCGGGGTGATGCTACCCGGCTTGGCCAAAACCATGCCGCGTTCGATGTCTTCGCGGTCGATACCACGCAGCAGACAACCGACATTGTCACCGGCCATGCCCTGGTCGAGCAGCTTGCGGAACATTTCTACCCCGGTCACGGTTGTGCGACGGGTGGGGCCCAAGCCAACGATCTCGATTTCTTCCATCGGCTTGACCAAGCCACGTTCGATCCGGCCTGTCACTACCGTGCCACGACCTTTGATGCTGAAGACATCTTCGATCGGCATGAGGAAGGGCTTCTCGGTTTCGCGCACCGGCGTGGGGATGTATTCATCAACCGCCCGCATGAGCTCCCAAATCGGCGCATATTCCGGCGCATTGGGGTCCATGCTCGTGCATTCCAACACTTGCAACGCACTGCCACGGATAATCGGAATATCATCGCCGGGGAAGTTATAGCTGTCGAGCAATTCGCGCAGCTCCATCTCCACCAATTCCAGCAGCTCTTCGTCGTCCATCATGTCCACTTTGTTCAGGAAGACGACCATGGCTGGCACTTCCACCTGACGCGCCAACAAAATGTGTTCGCGGGTCTGCGGCATCGGGCCATCGGGCGCGGCAACCACCAGAATCGCACCGTCCATCTGCGCGGCACCGGTGATCATGTTCTTAATATAGTCAGCATGACCAGGGCAGTCCACATGCGCATAGTGCCGGGTCTCGGTTTGGTATTCCACATGCGAAAT
The DNA here is from genome assembly GCA_019637645.1 of Caldilineaceae bacterium. Next base: position 14,849 of record JAHBVH010000033.1, on the reverse strand, counting down.
CGCAATCGTGATCCCACGGGCCCGTTCTTCCGGCGCATTGTCGATTTGATCGAAGCGGCGGAAATCGGCCCACCCCTTCAACGCCAAGGTCTTGGTAATCGCAGCGGTCAGCGATGTCTTGCCATGGTCAATATGACCAATCGTCCCCACGTTCACATGAGGCTTTGTCCGCTCAAATACTGCTTTGGACATAACGACTTATCCTTCCGTGTAGTAAAACGAATCTACAAATCTGCTTCTTTAGCGAAATTGTTTCTCACGACTGGCACGATAGACCAGCATAATCATTTCGTTTATATCGACTGTATTTCTTGACTACTGATGCCGAACAGTCAGCAGATACTTTCATACTAGGCAATACTGCACCGCCAAAGAGCCCTTTGGCGGTGCAGAAAAAAGCATTGCTTTTGTGTTTTGTTTGTCAAAGGCTGTTCCAGGATGGAAGAACGTTAGTAAACGCCATTCCAGTGCAACAGTAGAAACCGACAAAAACAGGGAAAGTTTTTGTCTCCTGACGCAACCTGTCCATTATAGCGTCGTCAGGTCAATTTGACAAATTTTGTCGGCTGCTAAAACAAACAAAACAAAAAAATAGGGTCTTTTTACTTACCCTTCAAAACCTTCTCAGCAACTGAGTTTGGCACGGGCGAGTACCGCGAGAATTCCATGGAGAAATTACCACGACCACTAGTCGTCGAGCGTAGCGCGGTAGCATAGCCAAACATTTCGCTCAGCGGGACCAATGCCTTGATGGCTTGGACATTCCCCCGGCTCTCCATCCCTTCGATGGTACCGCGGCGGCTCGAAAAGTCGCCGACCACATCACCGACATAATCTTCTGGGACAATGGCTTCTACCTGCATCATCGGCTCTAGCAAAATAGGACCAGCCTTGTGGCAACCATCTTTAAAAGCCATGCTACCGGCAATCTTGAAGGCCATTTCGCTCGAGTCAACGTCATGGTAACTACCATCAATCAGGGCCACCTTTAGGTCAACCACCGGATAGCCAGCCAATACGCCGCTTTCCATGGCTTCCACTACCCCTTTTTGAACAGCCGGAATGTACTCTTTCGGTACAACGCCACCGACGATCTTATCTTCGAAGACAAAGCCAGCGCCCGGGGTATTTGGTTCCATTTCCAACCAAACATGGCCATATTGACCACGACCACCCGATTGACGCACAAAGCGCCCTTCGATCTTAATCGCTTTGGTAATTGTTTCCCGGTAAGCAACTTGCGGTTCACCTACGTTACATTGGACACGGAACTCGCGCTTCACCCGATCCACAATAATATCCAGGTGCAATTCACCCATCCCGGCAATAACCGTTTGGCCGGTTTGGTTATCATAATTGACCTTAAAGGTCGGATCTTCTTCCGCCAATTTCACCAAAGCATCGGTTAGCTTGTCTTGATCGCCCTTAGATTTTGGCTCCACCGCAACCTTGATGACAGGTTCGGGGAATTCAATCGCTTCGAGCACAATCTCATTATCTGGATCACAGAGAGTTTCACCGGTGAAAGTCTGCTTCAAGCCGACCACGGCGGCAATATCACCCGCATCACAGACTTTGATCTCTTCGCGCTTGTCAGCATACATCTGCACCAAGCGCCCAATGCGTTCACGGCGCTTGTTATTGGCATTATAAACCGTCGAACCAGCTTCAAGACTGCCGGAGTAGACACGCACATAGGCCAAACGCCCAATAAAGGGATCAGTCATAATCTTAAAGACCAAGGCCGAGAAAGGTTCATCGACCGAAGGCTTGCGCTGCAACGGCGCTTCGGTATCAGGATCGATCCCTTCCACCGGCGGTACATCCAATGGGCTGGGCAGATAGCGCACAACCGCATCCAACAAAGGCTGAACCCCTTTGTTGCGCAACGCCGTACCACAAAGCACCGGCACCAATTTATTCGTGACCACAGCCTGGCGCAACGCCGCATAGAGTTCTTCGACCGCGATTTCTTCGCCTTCAAGGAACTTCATGGTCAATTCTTCATCTGTTTCGGCAATGCGTTCAATCAATTCTTCGCGCGCTTTTTGGGCATCGGCGAGGAACTCAGCCGGAATCTCTTCGACAGTTGGTGCGGCACCAAGCTGATCAGTAAAGACCAGCGCCTTCATGGTAAAGAGATCGATCACACCTTTAAAGGTATCTTCTCGACCAAGCGGCAATTGGATCAACAATGGCTTGACCGCCAAGCGATCGATAATCATTTGGCAAGTGCGCTCAAAGCTGGCACCGACCCGATCCATTTTATTTACAAAACAGATACGCGGTACTTTATACCGATCGGCTTGTCGCCACACCGTTTCCGATTGTGGCTCCACACCGGCAACAGCATCAAAGACCACCACGCCGCCATCCAAGACACGCAAGCTACGTTGGACTTCGACAGTAAAGTCAATGTGGCCAGGCGTATCGATGATATTGAGCTGACACTCCTCGCCCGTCAAGCGGTCGGTCCACGTCGTGGTAATAGCTGCAGCCGTAATGGTAATCCCGCGCTCGCGTTCCTGTACCATCCAGTCCGTGACAGCCGTACCTTCATGCACTTCACCCATGCGGTGAATGCGCCCAGAATAAAACAAAATACGTTCCGTCGTCGTGGTCTTGCCCGCATCAATATGGGCAATAATCCCAATATTGCGTGTACGTTCAATAGGATATTCAATACTCATGTAAATACCTTATTTTTTAGCAAAATAAAACGACGCCTGTACACCACAGAGGTTTCCTCGCTATTCCTGATCGGAAATCAACCAGACCGATGCCCGATCAACAAAGCTATTCGGAGTTGTGGGATAGGCGCCGCACCTAAGTATAAGGCTCACCAAATGAAAAGACGTACTGTAGAGTCGCGTAGATTCTATCGGGTCAATCCATTTAACGAACGCTCTGGCAAACTACTAGAAATACATTTGGGCAAAGTGCACAGGATGAAGCCTAGTAGCGGAAGTGTGCGAAAGCCTGATTCGCTTCAGCCATGCGATGGGTATCTTCGCGTTTCTTGACTGTAGAACCCTCATTGCGCGCCGTATCCAAAAGTTCAGCCGCCAACCGCGCAGCCATGTCACGGCCACTGCGCCCACGGGCATTGTCAATCAACCAGCGCATTGCCAACGCCATGCGCCGCGAAGAGCTGATCTCAACCGGAATCTGGTACGTAGCGCCACCAACACGACGTGGTTTCACTTCAACCAGCGGCGTCGCATTCTTCATCGCTTCTTCAAAAACTTCAATGGCTGGACGCTTCGTGCGTTCTTCAATAAGCCCAAATGCATCATAAACAATGCGGGCCGCCAAACTCTTTTTACCACGCTCCATGACATTATTCACAAATTTCGCGACAACTTCACTGTTATAGCGCGGATCCGGTGTCACAGGTCGTCGCTCGGAACGATTTCTTCGCATGTCTTTCTCTCCGCAAATGTTTCCGCTTATCAAAGCCCCGAGGGCGATTCCAATGCTTGGCTAAGCCAGCAAAGCGGAAGATAGGTCAATCAGCTATCTAATCTATTCGACAATTTCAGTTCAACCAGGAAGCAAGCTCAAAACTTGCTTCTTCTATTCCTTATTTCTTGGGGCGCTTGGTCCCATACTTGCTGCGACCGCGTTTGCGCTTATCAACCCCGGTGCTATCCAAAGCGCCACGGACGATGTGGTAGCGCACACCAGGTAGATCCTTCACACGACCACCGCGCACAAGCACAACACTATGCTCTTGCAAGTTGTGGCCTTCCCCTGGGATATACGCGGTTACTTCAATGCCATTCGTTAAACGAACACGGGCGATCTTGCGCAAAGCAGAATTAGGCTTCTTCGGTGTTGTTGTACGTACGTTCGTACACACACCACGCTTCATTGGGTTGCCTTTTTTCACACGATTCGTTTTCCCGGTCAGCGTATTTTTGGTAAAACGCAGCGCAGGTGCTTTTTCTTTCTTGGCTAAATTCTTGCGTCCTTTGCGGACCAACTGATTAATCGTTGGCAAAAGAGTCCTCCATGCTAGTTCTAAGATCTCGTTCAATCGCTGCCGGTTGAACTGATGAGTTCGCGTTTTTTAGGTTCCACAGGACGTACGCTGCACACACTCGTTTCACCCAAACGCTGTCAAGCGAGACAGCATTAGCGTTGCGTCTGTCCTCTATATTTTTAGTGTAGGCCAGCTGAATCAACTTCAGCTATTTTCATTCTTACGATTTCATCTGCTCATAGAGAGCAAAAGGCAAGCCAAATAGCAACCTAATCGAGCCCGATCGCGGCCACTTACCCACGAACGCTAAGTGTAGCATAAGCGACTGGGGTGGGTCAAATCGCGTAGTCGTTCTTTTACAAGATGTTGCTAGCTTACCAATAAAAGACCTGAAGGAGCTTCCTTCAGGTCTTTTAACCTATGCACGCTTGTTTAGATCACTGAGTGCCGAAGTTGTTTTTTACTGAATAAACTTTTTACTTACGGCTATCCCGTTCTTAAACAAGCACCATAATGTAATTTTCCAGATAATGACTTACATGCCACCCAAGCTAATGGTCAGGGTGTCTTCGGTGGTCTCAACACTCACCGGTAGGCCAGAGACTGCGCCAGAAAGCGCCCCATTGATTTGGGCATTAATCGGGGCCAACAGACCGCTCGAGGCAACAAAGCCATTGGCCGACGCTTCACTCAGATCAACTGCAATCTGACCATCGGTTACGCCAATCGTACCAGCTAATGCCAGTGTATCACTACCCAACAGTACATCATCCTTCAACTGAACAAAGAAGGCGATGGCATTGTCAGGGGCAACACAAGCATGGATCGAATCGACTGGGAAATTGGCACCCGTGTTCTGTTGCAGCAGGACCGTCAAGAAGCTGCTCAGCTCGCTCTCGCTCCATTCCACTGAACCCGCAGCCAAGCCAGCCATACCAGCATTTTGCGCGGCCAAGGCATTATCGACGCTGATATCAACTTCGCAGTCCGCGGTTGTGGCTTCGCCCATTGCACAGGCAGACATACTGGCCATGACGAGAACAAGCACGAGGGTCAACACCCACATCTTTCGGTTGTGCATAGAATCCTCCCTTTGTGTCTACTGCTTACGGAATTATGGTGGTAATATTATATGTACAGCCCTGCATTGCAAGGCTGCATTACAACGGATTATATCTCAACCTGTGGTAATTACAAAACGCAGAATTGAAGGCATTCTGCTGGGGCTTTGATTATAACAGGCTTTTACCAACTTGGCAACTGCTATTCAACCCGTTTTTTTACATCCCCATGGTGCTATTCCGCTGTAATCTACAGGAAACCAACGGAGAAAAACGCACCAAGCGAGCACAGATGTCGCCAGCCTATGAGGCAATCTCGGCCGACTGCTCGTCATAGCCAGCCAAGACTGCGTAGAGCACTTCGTCTAAGAAGAGGTCAATTTGTTGCTGAATGCGCAGATCATCCGCATCCAACAGGTCGGGCTCCTGCTTAGCTTGGACAGCTTGGATGAGTTGGTTGCGAAAGAAGCGTACCGCCCGGCCAGCGTCGGCCAAGCTCACCTTGCTGGCATAAACTTCATAGCCATATTCCATGCCAAGCTTGCGCCCTTCGTCTAGTAACCGCGGGCGCAAAGCAGGCTTGAGGACAAAGGCCAGCGCGAGCGCAAAGAGTTGCTGCCCACGCTGACGGCGCCGTTGGCTGGCTTGGTCATCCAACGCATAATGCCAACGGATTTGTTCACGCGGCAACAGCTCCATCTCTTGATGAACGTGTTGAATGACGGCGGTGACCATCGTTTCGGCATCCGCCGTCGCGCTCCGGCCCGCCCGCTCTTCGAGAAAGCGCCGGAGGTCCGCCAAGCTAAAACGACGATGCCCCCCCGGTGTGCGAAAGACCTGGATCTCGCCACTATCGGCCCAACTCCGCAGGGTGGTAAAATGGACGCCTAAAAATTCACTGGCTTCTTTTAAGGTCAACCATTGACGCTGCCCCTTGGCTTTGCCAGAAGCAGCTGTTGGTGGGGCCGTCGCCGGTAGTTGCTGATTTTCACTTGCCATTGGTTTTATTCTCTAACCGATGATACGGCTACACGAGAGCTATGCAGGAGAGGAATTCCCCAACTTTACCATTTCTAGATCCGCACTAGTGCCATCATAACATAGAGACGGGGTCGATATCAATCCGCCAGCCAAAGGGAATGGGCACGCCCTGTAACACATGGGCTGGATTAGGCGCGCGCAAGAGAACATGCCAACGGTGGTAGTTGCGGTAGCGAGCAAAAAAGGCAGGCGCTGGCCCAAGCACCGTGGCAGCATCGCCTTCGATCCCCATCTGCTGCAGCCGTTGCCGCAGCGTGGCCGCCATCAACTCGCTGGCGGCTTGTGCTTTTTCCAGCTTTTTATCCCAGTAGATCAGGCGTGCCAACCGCCGCAACGGTGGGTAGCCATGGGCTTGGCGGAAATGGAGTTCGCGTTCATAGAAGGCACGATAGTCATGTTGCGCGGCCGCTTGAATCGCATAATGCTCGGGGTTATAGGTCTGAAAAACCACACGCCCCCCATGGACACTCCGCCCAGCTCGGCCAGCGACTTGGGTCAATAGCTGAAAAGTACGTTCACTACTCCGAAAATCGGGTAGATGCAGCCCGACATCCGCCGCGACAACGCCGACCAAAGTGACCAAGGGGAAATCCAAGCCTTTGGCGATCATCTGGGTGCCCACCAGAATATCAGCTTCCTGAGCCGCAAAGGCGCGCAGAATCTCTTCGTGGCTATGTTTGCCGGTTGCGGTGTCCGCATCCCAGCGCAGCAACCGGGCACGCGGCAAAATCTCCTTGATCGTCTCTTCCACCCGCTGCGTGCCGCTACCAAAGTATTTGATGCGCTTACTCTGGCACTGAGGGCAGACCACGGGAATCGGATAGCGCTGGTTACAGTGATGACAGATCAGTAGTTCGTTATGCTCATGAAAGGTTAGCGGGACATCACAGCGGGTACAGGCTTGGACATGACCGCAATCCCGACACAGGACAAAGGTACGCGTGCCGCGGCGATTGAGGAAAATAATGGCCTGCTCGCCAGCATCCAGGGTTGCATGGAGTTCGGCCAAGAGCGTGCGGCTAAAGATACTTCGGTGCCCCGCGCGCAATTCTTGGCGCATGTCGACAATCTCCACCGGTGGCAGTTCGCCATAGCTGGCACGCTCGCCCTGCTCTAGCTGGAGAGTCGGTTGGTGGCCCATCACCCGGCGCAGCATCTCGAGCAACTGCAGCTCGCCCGCCACGGCTGCGGTGTAGCTTTCTAAGCTAGGGGTAGCGCTCCCCAAGATCAGTATACTTTGGCTTACGGTCGTCAGTTGGCGCGCAACGGTACGGGCATCATAGAAAACGGTAAAGCTCCCCCATTCCTCGGCACTCTGCTTATACGAACTCTCGTGCTCCTCATCAATGATGATCAAGCCGAGACGGGGCAGCGGTGCAAAGAGCGCACTCCGCGGGCCGATGACAACATCAAATTTGCCTTCACGAAGATGCCGCCACACGTCATAACGTTCCCCTTGGCTTAGCCCCGAATGGATCACCGTCACACGGCCAGGGAAACGCCCCGCAAACCGGGCCACGGTTTGCGGCGTCAACGCAATCTCGGGCACCAGCACAATCGCTTGCCGCCCACGGGCCAAGGTTTCCCCAATCGTGCGCAGGTAGATCTCGGTCTTTCCACTCCCCGTAACACCGTGTAACAAGAAGTGTCCAGGCGTTACCGGTGCTGAAGTCTCGTTTGGGACAAAACAAGCCGCTGCAATCATCGACCAGACGGCCTGCTGTTCTGCGGTCAACGGTGGCGGTTGAGTCTGGGCATAGGTACGACCGCCCAGCGGATCGCGAAAGCGCACCTTTTCGGTTAATAGGAGCACCCCAGCCTTTTGCAAGGTCCGCAGCAACGCGAGGGTCACTTCAACTTGTGCATGAAGATCACTTTTCCAGATCGGGGTAGGACTTTGCTCCAAAGCGGCTAACACGGCTTGGTACTTGGCAATGCCTTGCGCTTCGACCAGCGCATCGGCAGCCTTTTCGGCAGAAACGGCCAACCCCACGGCTTCCCCATGGTTGGTTAGAATCCCCTGCTTAATCAGCGTATGGACCGCCGATACGCTTGCCAACCGGCACTGTGTCTGTAACAGAGACAGGGAGGGCTGGCTTGTGGGGTGCTGTAAGAACCATTGCAGCACCTTGGTTTGCGCGGTATCGCGGGCCAGCACGGTGAGCTTTTCCGCCCTTTCCGCAGGCGTAGCCAACAGCTGGATCTGCAATTCACGCTTGGCGCGGGCGGTTGGGCGTCCATCCGCCTTACTCAGCAAGCCGGGCGGCAGAAAGAGCTTCAGTGCTTCGGCCACGGGGGCAACATAATAGGACGCAATCCACAACGCCAACTCCACCTGAGCCAGCGTTAATACGGGCTCGGTCCGCGCCAAGCGCAATAGGGGACGCGTCGGCACGGGTGCGGCGTCGGCGAGCCGGACGACCACACCCTGCACTTCTTGGCTGCCAAAGGGGGCCCACACCAAATGACCAGGCTGGATCACGGGCTCCAATGCCAATGGCACATGATAATGAAAGGTGTCGAGTTGGGGTGCTTGCTTGCGCGGCTGAACAATGATACCATCCGCAGCCCCCTCTTCATCGGCCAGGGGTTCGGCCTCCCAAAGCTCAGCCGCGGCGGGAGGCTCGCTGGGACGAAAGGAGCGCCGGATGGGACGGTTGACGATCAATTCAACGAAGATCATGGGGTATCAAACAGCACTACTGGGCCTACCGATGGGCGCACCGAATAACGCGGTCCGCGCTTAGTCACGCGTGCCATAAATAAATTCTTGCAGGATGCCAAAGGCCAAGGCCAAGACCGCCGGCAGAAGACCGAAGAGCCAACTAGTGGCCGGATCAAAGCGTAGCAGGAGATAAATCAACCCAAAGAACAGGCAAAGCACCAAGCCAGCCAAGCCACCAATCAGCGGAAGAATCAAGCCGCGTAGGCTATATTTCCGGTCAAAAAAGCCTTGCTTGAGCTGGGCATACTGCCTCATATTCATAAAAGCGCCCACGGCCCCGCCCAGCGCCCCGGCAAAAAAGGCGGTCACAACCGTGAGAAGGTTGTAGGCGAGCAATGAAGTTGTTGCACCACTGAGGCCAGTCAGCACCGCCAACAGCCCGGCTTGATAGAAATAGCGCGACGCGATCACAAGGATGCTTAGTAAAGCCCATGCGAATAAATAGGTCCGCAACCGGCCGTGGTAGAGGGTAGAGCCTTGGAGAGTCTCCTGTACCCGTTGGCCGATGGTACGCACCTGTTGCAGGTAATAATCGACCTCTGCCGACCGTGATGGATCGGCATGGAGAATTGTATAGGCTTTTTGCAACAGATGAAGGGCCCGCTCGCGCGATTCATGTCCAGCGGGCAGGGCTTGCTCCAGTTCCGTCTGCAACATCACCATCTCTTGTTGGAGCGCGTTGGGATCCAAGGTGGACATACGCGGCAATAAATTCGAGCGACGGATCGATTGATTGACCCGGACTTGTCCATTGCGGTTGCGCCCCGCGGGCTGGGTCCCATTCCCATAACCGTAGTCATTGGCAGCGAACTCATCAAAAAAGCCGGTGGTTGTTTCTGTCCACCCAGCTTGCCCAACTTCCGTTGGCATGGGGCCCTGACGCGCGGCGATCTGTTGATAGCGCTGCTCGGCAGCAAATACCCACTGGTCGCTTGGGCTAGCAGGTGCGGCATGATCGGCCGCGCCTTTGGCGGGGCCGGATGGCGTTGGGCGAGGGGGCGGCGTGCCGACCGCGGTTGTCCGCATCTCTGGGGCATTGGTTGCAGGGGTTGTCACCCGTTGTCGATCCGCGGAACGGACGCTGCCCTCCGTCGTTGACGGTTGATGATGGCGGGTATGTTCTTGCAAGGCAACGGCGCGCGCCGAAGGGCTAGATGGTAGCGGCGGTGGCAACGTGGGCATCGGGGCCGTTGGTTCGGCAAAATGCCAAGCTGGGCGCGCCCATTCATCTTGTGGTTCACGTGCGGGGGGCATAACATCGTCTACCACAGGGTGCGGGGAGGGTGCTTCTTGGGTATGGTTACGCCCATTGGCATAGCTAGCTGCGGGCTGGGCCGGTGGTGACGCAGGGGTTGGGGTATTCCGTCGCGCGGGCTCGGCTTCATCAGCATGCGGGGCGTTATCAGCCATATTATAGGTCGGACGGGTGGGCATGGGCGATGTCACTTCACTGGCGGCAATATCCACCGCGCCCAACATCATCTCATCGAGGAGAACATTGGCCCGCCACTGGAGCAGCTCAGGATTTTTATCCCAGCCGGTTGTTGCCCGCACGCCTGGATGCTTACGGGCGGACTGGCTATCCTGCGGTTGATGATTGCGTTCATCGGTGTGTGACATATCGTTATGCAGTGTAGGTTCCAGTGTACTTTCCCTATCGACGCGACTTGGCACGCTCTGTGCAGCCATTACCCCTCCCAGTCCCCATTGCTGATCTTGAAACGGTATCGTACCATTTTTTGGGGCGCTTGCCAAGCCAACTGGATAATCGCTATTATTTTTCTTTAGACGTTACGCCGATGGCTTATTCGTTGCTAAGGCCATCGGCTGGACCCCAAGGGGCTAGCCCCACAGTGGCATAGGGGTTAAAAATTATATCTTCCTCCTCGGCAGCAAAGTGCCACATCTTGCGGACGAGGCCCTGCTTAATGGCCTGATAATCAGACCGTTCGGCTACATTATTCAGCTCATCGGGATCCGTACGGAGATCGTAGAGTTCGTCAAAATCAAACCCATTATAGACATATTTAAATTCTTTGGTGGTAACGCTACGCTGGGTGTAGTAGAGTTCAACGCCATTGAACTGCGTATGAATCGCATCGCGCCAAGTTGGCGGCGCTTCATCGCGCAGGAAGGGCACCAAGCTTTGCCCCGTCATGCGATGGGTGGCTTGGATTTCGCCCAATTCAAGAAAGGTTGGCGCAAAGTCGGCCAGCGAAACAAACGCATCCACCACCCGCCCTGGGTGACGGATGCCATTCGGCCAGCGCATGAGACAGGGCACATGATACGCTTGGCGAAAAGCGGGTACACCTTTGAGATAGAGCCCATGATCGCCACAATAGTCACCATGATCGGAGAGGAAGATCACCAACGTATTGTCAGCTTGGCCGGTAGCGTCTAACGTCGCCAACACTTCGCCCAAGAGAGCATCTTCCATGGTGCAATAGGCATAATAATGCGCCAATGACTCACGCACTTCAGCCTCGCTCAGCTGATCCCACAGTTGGCGACGCTGGCGTTGATAGATCCGCGGTTTGTCTGCCAGCGAATCGGTATAGCTTTTGGGCAAAGGCAATTGCGTCGGATCATAGAGCTTGACATATTTTTCCGGCACGCGGTAGGGATCGTGGGGGCCAATGGGGCCGACAAAGAGACACCACGGCGCGCTTTGGGTCGCGCCTTGCTGGATCGTCTCCTTGGCGGCCTGGATCACTTCATAGTCATGGTCGTTTTCATAGCCCAGCGGGCCAGCATCGGGGAGCGTGGCATAGAGCTGAAAATCGCCCCAACCTGGCCGCTGAATCACACCAGGTTGGCGCGGCGTGCCGCTCGAGTCCTGGCCTTGCGGCCCCCTCCGCCAGTCATCAATCGAACGATCATGGAAGGTGCCACTCGCGCCGGTGACCGTGCGTTCATGCCAGCCCCGATCTTTGGGATCCTCCTCGGCACTAATATGCCATTTGCCACAGAGCGTCAGATCATAGCCAGCCTCACGCAATAATTCGGAAAAGGTAATGACATGGCGGCGCAACCCAAAATGAATGGCCGTACGGGTTCGTACGTTGTTAAACACCCCATGCCGACTTGGGTAAAGTCCCGTCATAAAGGTGGCACGCGAAGGACAACAATGGGCTGTGGGACAGTAAGTCTGAGTAAAGTGTAGTCCCTCTCGCGCCAAACGTTCGGCATTGGGCGTCAGACAAGGATGGTCCGGCGCAACCACATCGGCGCGCTCTTGATCGGTCATGAAAATCAACAAATTAGGCCGCTTTGCCATCATACCCTTCCCTCCTGCCTTTGATGACTTCTACTCAATCTGTGTGAGATGGTTCCAGGCTCGCTAAAATTGCTAGCCCTTGCGCCCACTCGGCGGGCGTATTGGTGTTCAAAAAGGATTGCAAAGTTGGATCTAAGCGCCGCAATGCGCGCTCTTCGACATAGCAGACGCGAACATCGGGCAAAAAACTAGTGACACGCCGTTCACCAGTGGCCAGCCGCGCCACCATGGCGGATAGGCAGCGGCGATGATAGAGGCTATGGAAAGGCTCTGGATAGCCCGCAACCACCGGCACAATGGCATCCCAAGCAGTCCCATCCGGTGCCGTCGTTGTGGTGGCCAATCGCCAGCAATCAGCAAAGATAGCTGGGTTGAGCAACGGCATATCACAGGCCACGCAGATGGCCCAGCCAGTGCAGGCGGCCAACGCGGTCGCTAGCCCGCCGAGCGGCCCCGTATCTGGGTAGGCATCCACAAGCCAACGCGTATGGGCAGGTAGCTGGACTTGGGCAGGTAGCGCCGGATCGTTGGCAATAACGAGAATCTGGGTTGGGGCAAGCGGCTGCAACCGTTGCACAATCCATTGTAACAGAGGCTGGTCATTCGGCGGGACAGGCAATAGCGCCTTGGGCTGCCCCATTCGCAAGCTTTGGCCACCAGCATTGATCACTAAGGTCTTGTCCATCGCCGCGTTTCGCCCCCACTTTTCTCCCCAGTTTGCTCAGGGCTACACCCCCTATACAGGCAATTTTTGCGTGCGGCCAAAGTATACCAAAAACGGTTGCCATCGCCCAATTTTTTACACCGATGCCCCACGCTGCTAGACACCCATAACGCCATCTAGATGACACCCCAATCAGCGTGCCGATCACAGCGTGAAGCCAACGTTCATGCAAAATCGCCCCAAATTAAATTTGCATCTTTTCTTAGTATCATCTATAATTTGCTGCATACGGTTGCGTAATTTGCAGTGCGGCTTTGCCGCTTCGGGGGAACTGCAAGTTACGCAACCGTTCTTTTATGCTCTTTTTGCTTTAGATTTTACGCACAGAGTTGGCCTCTCACTGCATACCTGACAGGTATGCAGTTATGTAAGTTCTATTATGGTGATTTAGCCAATCACCATTTTGCATCTTTTTCTAGCATCATATATAATCAGAGTTGTCCGGTGATTGTATTTGCAGTGCGGCTTTGCCGCTTCGGGGGAACTGCAAGTATAGTCATCGGATTTTTTATTGGCTAGAATCTATGTCGTCTAGATACTTGTCATCTGGTTGGCTCTGTGATCCCCACAACCGCCAATGCAAGACACAGTCAGCTTTTGTAAACCTGATAGACCTCTCTATTTCAGAAGCCCCGTCTATCATTCAGCGCGACAGGCCACCTTCACGGAGAAATTCATGACCACAGTTCAATTGGCTACCGTACGCCAGATCTACAATGATGGAAACCACAATGCCTTTACCGACCTCTGCCAATTTCAAGGTCGCTATTATCTGACCTTTCGCAGTTGCCCCGAAGGGCATATGCTCTTCACCTCATCCCGTATTGTGGTCTTGAGCAGCGTCGATGGGCAGGATTGGTCACACGTGCATCATTTTAGTGTACCCGAACGCGATGTGCGTGATCCCCATTTTCTCGTCTTTCAGGACAAGCTCTTTGTCTATACAGGCACTTGGTTGGTCTACCCTGGCGAACCACACCGGCTCAACACCAATGAGCATCAAGGCTACTGTGCCTGGAGCGCGGATGGCGTCAACTGGCACGGGCCCGAACGTTGTGAAGGCACCCATGGCTACTATATTTGGCGTGCGGCAACCTATGGTGGCGTCGCCTATCTCAATGGCCGCCGCACGCGCGATTTTAGGGTAGTGGCAGACCGCCAAGAGGATGATGCGCTCCAGGAATCTTGGCTTTTGGCAAGCCAAGATGGCATCCACTGGCAACCGCGGGGGTTGATCCAACCGGCCTATGGCGATGAAACCGCGTTGCTCTTTACCGAAGAGGGCGAGGCTTGGGCGGTGGCCCGTTGTACTTGGGGCAAACCCGCCCAGTTTTGCCGCGCACAACCACCCTATACGGAATGGAGCCGGAGCGATCTAGCGCGCTATGTAGGCGGACCGCTCCTGGCCCAATGGGGCGAGCGCTATCTCGTCGGTGGCCGCAAAGTAGTAGATCGGAGTAAACCAACCACCGTCCTCTATTGGCTCAACGACGGCCAGCTTGAAGAGATCCGCGAACTGCCCAGCGGTGGCGACACCTCCTATCCCGGCTTTGTGCCGATCACCCCAACCCGTGGCCTGCTCTCCTACTATTCCAGCCACGAAGGAAGCGGCACCAGCCTCGCCCCTTGCAACATCTACTTGGCCGAATTGACGTTGACCGCGTAGGATACCAAGCTGGATGATTTTTAGGGACGCGGATTGATTTTTATCCGCGTCCTTCCGCGTTCATCCGCGTCCGATCTCCCAGCGAGACAAGCATGCGCTGTTATTAGGCCAAACGCAATAGGCGGCGCGCATTGTCACCGAGAATGAGGCGCTTGGCTGCATCGGGAATGGCGGCGGTGATGATCTTGCCCAACTGCGGGCGGGGGTCCATCAACGGTTGATCCGAGCCAAAGAGCACACGGTCGGCTCCAGCCTCATTGACGAGTTGTTCAACCACGCCCGGTGTCCGAAATGTCGAACAGGTCTCTAGATAGACATTGGGATTGGCTTGAACGGCGGCAATGGCTTGGGCGCGTTCGATGGGCGT
>JAHBVH010000032.1 GCA_019637645.1 Caldilineaceae bacterium | reverse complement strand
AGTAACCATAGAGCAAGCGGGGAGCATAACTATCAGCTACCCAAGACATGGGCAAATCATGACGGGCCGCGGCAGCTTGGCCTTGGGGGCTTTGTAACCAACGATAGAACCCCTCTGGTTCGCTGGCAAATGCGCCCATGCGATCCGCACGGACATTGAGCAAATGACGGGGTTCAGTCGTACGGTAGGCCACGCCTGTGCCAGGTGTTCTTTCCGCCTCGAATAGTTCGATGGCAAGCGGGAAATCAGCTTGTTCGACCAGATGTGCCAAGACCAACAAGCCACTAAAGCCTGCACCGATAATCCCAACCCGTGGTTGCCGATAAACGCGCCAGCCGTGGGTACAATCAGGTAACTCGCTCATGCCTTACTCCCAATCAACGATGATAACCGTAGTCATTCCCTGTTAGCCTAGAGCGAGCAAGTCACGGCGATGGTTAGCGGCACGTAACAGCCCTGTAACAGTCAGCGCAAAATTCTATCGACAACCCCGCCTCAGCCGCCCAAGGCCCGCTCGTTACGATCCTGTTACAGCGCTGTTACCACGCCTGTTACTTGCTCCTGCTATCGTCAGCTTAGGTCCTGTTACCCATGGTCACGCCACCGAGGACGGCCACTTACTTCGTGTTACTACCACCCAAAAGCGAAGCAAATGTAAGGTGAGGCCCAGAATGATCGATTTGGATCTGGAAATCTATGTCCAGCCACCGCGGTCGTGGTACCAACGTTGGCTATGGCCTTCGCCAGTCTGTGCGCTGGTCGAAAAGGCAGAGCGTTCTTGCTTGCTCGTCCACCAGCCGCGCTGGCCGCTCCGGCAATTGCTCTTTATCATGCGGGCCGATCCCACGGATTGGGGCGCGCTCGCTTGGATCGAGCGGCTCGCTCGCCCCGGCCAAACGGTGGTTTCCATTCTGCCGGTCGTACCACCTTGGCCCCGTTTCCACCGGATGACGCCCCACGCCCAACCTAGCCCAGCCGTTTTGCTCGCGCCCAATACACACACGGGGGCGATGATCCAGCAAGTGGTGCAGCGGCTCCGCCAACAACAGCTTGCAACAACCTTGTCTTTGGCCGTCGGCGAGCCCCACGAACGGATCTCGACCGAGATAGCTACCCGACCACCAGAGCTGATTGTCATTGCCGCGGAATCGCGGCCACGGCTTTTCCGCTGGTTCTGTGGCGAATTAGTCAGGCCGCTGATCAACGGGGCAACTTGTCCTCTGCTGGTCGCGAAATGAGGTGTGGAAGGTGATTGGTGGCACGTTTCACGAATCACCTTCCATAACGCTCAAGCCGCTAGGCGGGCGGGCAGCACGGGTTCATATTCATTGCTGGCATGGCCTAGCACTTGGGCGAGAATGCGTTCTTTGATGGCGGCAAACTCTGGATCGCCACGGCGGCGCGGGCGGCTCAAGTGTACTGGTTCGTCGAGCCCAATTTTACCATTCTGCAAGACAACCACCCGGTCGGCGAGCGCCACGGCTTCTTCGACATCGTGGGTAATCAAGAGGGCCGTAAAGCCTTCTTCGCGCCAAAGCCGCTCCACCAAGCCCTGCATCTCGATCCGAGTCAACGCATCAAGCGCGCCCAAGGGTTCGTCCAAGAGAAGCAAGGGTGGCCGTGTTAATAAGGCACGCGCCAACGAAACCCGTTGGCGTTCACCACCCGAGAGGACACGGGGCCATTCATGGCGTCGATCCAAGAGCCCGACATGGGCCAGCGCTTCTTCGGCTTGGCTGCGCCACTCGGCCCGGTTGAGACCAATGTCAACATTGTCCAAGACCCGCCGCCACGGCAAGAGCCGCGCATCTTGGAACATAATCCGCGCCACGTTATTAAGCTTTTGCAAGGGTTGCCCATCGACCAAAATTTGACCACTGGTCGGCACATCAAGACCCGCAATCAAGCGCAGCAGCGTACTTTTGCCACAACCGCTCTTGCCCACAATCGCTACAAACTCCCCAGCTTTTATCTCTAGGTTGATGCCATGCAAGACGCGCTTCGTACTAAAATGCTTCTCGATCCCTTTAAGGAGCAAGGGGATGCCTTGGGATTGGGTTGGGGATTGGGTTGGGGATTGGGTTGGGGATTGGGTTGTCATGCGTTGTTCCCTCCAGTCTTGTGCTCATAGCGGGGATGCCACTGAAGCAGGATCCCTTCGAGCCAACGGGCGATCACATCGGCGAACTTGCCCAGGAGGGCATAGAGGATCACGGCAAAGACCATGACATCGGTGCGAATAAATTCGCGGGCTTGATTTGCCATGTGGCCGATGCCAATATCGACGGCAATCGTTTCCGCAATAATCAAAGTGAGCCACATCACGCCTAAGGCAATCCGCAAGCCTAATAAAATCGAAGGCAAGGCGCCCGGCAAGATGACTTCCCAAAAGAGCTGGCGGGTTGACAGGCCATAGGCGCGGCCCATCTCAATCAGCCCGGTATCGACTTGGCGAATGCCATGGAAGGTGTTGATGTACATGGTAAAGAGCACCCCTTGGGAGATCAGGAACAAGCGTGCGCCATCACCAATACCAAACCAGAGAATGACCAAGGGCACCAAGGCTAGATTAGGGATGGTGCGCAACATTTGAAAGGTGGTGTCCAAATACTTTTCACTGCGGGTAAACATGCCATTCAACAAGCCAAAGAAGAAGCCAACCCCACCACCGATCAGCAAGCCAATCAACGCCCGTTGGGCGCTATAGGCAACATCAACAAAGAGTTGTCCCGAAAGGGTCAAGCGGATGGCCGCGCGGACAATGGCCAATGGTGCGGGTAGGATCCGCTCGGCAACGAGCCCAAATTGGATCAAGCATTGCCAAATCACCAAAATCAAGAGCGGGACCATCCAGTAGATTAGGTAGCGATCATAAAAAGCCAAGAATCTCGCTCGCCAGGACGAAGCAGCGTCGATTGAACCAGCGACGGTCGTAACAACCCCTTTGTCGTCGAGCCGCGCCGGTTTCGATTCTGCTAACGGTTTTGTCACAACCGTATTTTCACTGAGCATATGCTACTCCTTTTGCTGCTCACCAGGGAGCTAGCATTGGGTCAACGGCGGTTGGATTACCTAACGCCGAAAGACAGCCGCGGCTTGGGTAGGCGCAAATTCCCAACGATAGATACTGTCACTCTGCTCTTTGGGCGTGTTGCTGGTGAAATACGCTTTGGGTAACTTGGGGAAGAGCAGTTCCGCGGTGCGATAAGCTTCTTCCAGATGCGGATAGCCAGAAAGGATGAAGGAGTCGATCCCCAAATCGACATACTCTTGCATGCGTTCGGCAATCGTATCGGGGTCGCCGACCAAGGCTGTGCCTGCGCCACCCCGCACCAGCCCAATACCAGCCCACAAATTCGGGCTGATTTCTAGATTTTCGCGACGCCCCTTGTGCAGGGCCTGCATCCGGTGTTGGCCCACGGCCTGTGAACCAGTTTGAAACGCTTGGGCCGCCTGAATGGCATCATCATCCAGATATTTGATCAAATCATTGGCAGCCGCCCACGCTTCGCTGGTAGTCTCACGCACAATGATATGGAGACGAATCCCAAAGCGAATGGGGTGCCCCGCTTCTTCGGCCTGGCGGCGCACAATGGCGATCTGTTCTGCGACCTGCTGGGGTGGTTCGCCCCAAGTGAGATAGACATCGGCATGTTTGGCCGCCACCCGATGAGCGGACGCGGATGAGCCACCAAAGTAAATGGGTGGATAGGGTTGTTGGATCGGCGGGAAGATATTTCGCCCATTTTTCACGTTGAGATGCTTACCTGCAAAGCTAACTTCTTCCTGGCTGCCTAACAGTTGACGGTAGACCGTCAGAAATTCGTCAGTGACCTCATACCGTTCGTCGTGGTTGAGGTGAAGCCCATCGGCAGCCGTATCTGCATCGCTGCCCCCCGTGACAATGTTGACTACTAGGCGACCATCGGAGATCCGGTCAAAGGTGGCTGCTTGGCGCGCCGCCAATGCCGGTGAGATGAGCCCAGGGCGAAAGGCAACAATAAATTTCATGCGCTTGGTCACCGCCGCTAATTTAGCGGAGATCAACCAAGCGTCTTCGCACTGGCGCCCGGTGGGCAATAAAGCGCCATGAAAGCCCAACGTATCAACCGCTTGCGCCACCTGTTGAAGATAGGCAAAATCCGCCACGCGATTGCCATGCGTTGTGCCTAAATAACGGCCATCTGTGCCGCCCGTCGGTAAGAACCAATTGATTTCCATAGTACATCCTTTGTGTGCCTAGCTAGCAACTTATCCTTGTCATTTCACTTAACCTTATTGGCCTAACTTATTGGCCTAACTTATTGGCTTGCCTTGTCGCCATACCAGATCACGCTGGATACATCGAGCTTCTCAGGAATCAGCTCGAGCGAATAGAAAATATCGGCAATACCTTGTTGGTACGCAGCCGTCTCTTCATCGATAAAGAGCAGTTCCGGTAATTCTCGATCAAAGGCACCGATCCAGACCGAAGCTGGAATCTCAGTCTCCTTTTCCAACAAGGTAGCAAATTCTTCGGTATTTTCCGCAGCCCACTCTTGCGCCGCCCGTAATTCTTTAATGATGGCGAGGAGATTTTCGGGTTGCTGCTCAACAAAGGATTGGGCGGCAATCACGTAACCTTTGGTCGGCGAAACGTCAGCGCCGTCAATCAAAACACGGGCATTCAACTCCTGCACGGCAGCTTCAAAGAAGGGATTCCAAACGGTCCAAGCATCGACGCTTCCCCCTTGGAAGGCAGCGCGTGCATCCGGTGGTGCCAGCAGGGCAGGTTCAATATCGCTATATTGCAACCCAAATTTTTCCAGGGCGCGAATGGTCAAAAGATGCGCACTGGAGGCTTTGGCAAAAGCCACCTTCTTGCCTTTGAGATCCGCCACGGTTTGCAACGGTGAATCCTCGGGTACCAAGACAGCAGAGCCAGCGCCACTCCCCGATTGTTGCGCCACATAGAGCAATGGTGCACCAGCAGCTTGGGCAAAGATCGGTGGCGTCTCGCCCACGGCACCAATATCAATCGCACCTGCATTCAACGCCTCTAACAAGGGCGGACCTGCCGCAAAAAGCGCCCACGTCACTTTAACATCCGGCCCAAAGCGTTCCTCTAGAGTCCCTTTCGCCTTGAGCAAATTCCAATACTCACCACCACGTTGATAGCCGATACGCACTTCGACGGGTTCGCGGCTAACCGTATCAGCAGCGGTTGTATCGGTTTGTGTGGTGGCTGGGGCCACAGTGGCACAAGCAGCGACAAGCAAGGATACACCTACCGTGGCAAGTAACCTTCCGACATAGGAAGCAAAACGTTTCGACATAAACTCTCCTTTGAAGATAAAAAAGTAATAAATATTTACGGCCCTAGACCGCAATCACGGCTTGGGCATGCTTTTGGCTTGCCGCGGTTTGGGCCGCGGGCGCTTCAATCGTCGCAGGCTGGCGCAGATGACCAGCTAAGGTGCGCAATAGACCATGCAGCCGCTGTTCGACTTCCGCGTCTAGCGCGGTTAACGCCCCATTGGTCAACTGCAACTGTGCATCTTGGATATAAATTCCCTTGAGAATATGTTGGGCACCGAGTGCAAAGAAGAGCGGTTTTAGGGTATAATCAATTGAAAGGAGATGCGCCAAAGTGCCACCGGTGGCAATGGGCAACACAATTTTGTCGGCCAGGCTATCTTGGGGCAACAGATCGAGGAAGGTCTTGAGCACGCCCGAGTAGGCCGCTTTGTAGACCGGCGTCGCAATAATCACGGCGCGGGCCGCTTGCACTTTGGCGACCCCCTCACGAATCGTTGGACCGTCAAAGCGGGCCCACAGCAGATCTTCTGCGTTGAGATCGCGGACATGGATCGTGCTGGTGGTGAGGCCATAGCTTTGCAGAAACTCTCGGGCATAGCCCAAAATCGCCGCCGAACGGGACGCGTGCGAAGGGCTACCCGCAATGGTGAGAACGTCAGACACAAGATGATCCTTTCTATGAGACCACAAGAGAAACAGACCGGAGCAGCAACCAATCGAGCCGATGACAGCCCAGCACCAACCAGGTACTTGGGCAACAGGGCCGTTGCTTGCTGACAACCTTTATCACGACAAATAAATGAGAAGTAGGGAAATGCTTACCGCGGGCGACCGACAACTTCGGCTAGCGGCAACGCCAACCAGCCAAGCCGTCGATGCCCGCTACATACAGCAGGGACAGCAGAGGAGATGCGGGAGAAAGAGCCGTGTCATTCGATTGAACGATAATGGCGGTTGCATGAACACTTTTTTCATCGAATTAAGATTGGTACACCAAGTGCGATTGGCATCTTGCCTCGCGGCAAGCGCACAGACAATATCTCGCTAGACTAGCGTAATCGGCACGGGTAACACGCGCTGTGCTCAGCCGGTAACAAGGGTGTAACAGACTAACCCGGTGTAGTTAGTTGTCCGACTAGGATGCCACCCTTCTTGTCAGCGAGGCTAGGACAGGTGTAAAATCCCATAGCGTCCCTGCCAATCATCCCTTGCCAATCATCCCCTGCAAATCATCCCCTGCAAATCATCGATGACACGACCAATTGACGACAGGACTAGAGAAGCCCATGAAAGTAATTCTACTGGCCGCCGGTTCACAGCACAATGCGAGCAGCACCCCTTGGGTGTTACAGAAGTTGGGTGACCGCGCCATGATCGACTATGTTGTAGCCTTGGCCCGTTTGTTTGTGGACCCAACCGACCTTGTCGTGGTCGTGCGCAGTTGTGACGATGCCGTCGCCCACCATTTGGGCCAAGCCTTTCACTATGAAGAACAAGCCGACCTGCGTGGCACAGGGCACGCGGTATTGCAGGCCAAGCGGGCCCTCGGAGACTACGATGGGCCAGTCTTGATCCTCTATGGGGATACCGCCTTGCTCAGCGAAGCCTCGCTCTTGGGCTTGGTCACGCGCCACCGGCTCAAAGGGGCCGGGCTTAGCCTCTTGACCGCCCAAAGTGATCAGCCCCTCCCCTATGGCCGCATTGTGCGCGACGCAGCAGGCCGGCTGATCGAAGTCGTGGAAGAAGAGGAAGCGACCGCGAGCGAGCGACAGATCAAGGAGCTGAACGTCGGTGCGTATGTGGTGGAAACGGCGGCGCTTTGGCCAGCCCTCTACCGTGTTAGCAGCCAAGGCGATGGCCCCCTGCCCTTTACGGCCTGCGTCCGCCAAATTTTGCGAGCAGGCCATACCGTCACCAATTATCAGATCCTTGATGAAGATGAATTGTTGGGGATTAACTCTCAAGAAAATCTCGACCAAGCGACCTTTATTCTTCAAAAACGCCAACTCCAGCCTCGCCGCGAAGAAGAACATAACCTGATCCGCTTTGGCACCGGTGGCTGGCGAGCGTTGATCGGCGAAGGCTTTACCTTGGACAATGTACGCCGCCTCTGTCAAGCCTTGGCGAATGACATCATTCGGGCGGCGCAGGAACCAGCGAGCGTCATTATTGGCTATGACCGGCGCTTCCTCAGCGACAGTGCCGCCGAAGTCGCAGCCGAAGTCTTTGCTGGCAATAATATTCCGGTCAAACTCCAGCAGGGTGACACGCCCACCCCGTTGATCACCTATGCCACAGCCAAAGAGCAAGCCGCCTATGGGCTCATGTTCACGGCCAGCCACAACCCATCGCAATGGAATGGGTTGAAGGTCTTTGCCACCGATGGCTCCTTACCCCTGGATGAGCAGACCAAAGCCATTGAAAATGAGGCCAATGCCCTGAGTCCCGGCCAAGTCGTCAAAGTCGATCTAGCCATTGCCCGCCGGAATGGGATTGTCCGCGATGTCGATTATACCAACGCTTATGTGGATGCGGTCGAAGCGTTGATCGATCTGCAGGTCATCCGTGAGGCTGGCTTGCGGGTGGTCCTGGATGCCATGCATGGGGTTGGTCAAGTCACCTTGGGCATTATCCTCACCGAAGCACGCTGTCGCGTAGATACCATCCACGCCCGCCATGATCCCCTCTTTGGAGGGCGCAATCCTGCGCCTGATCCCAAAGAACTAGCCCAACTGATTAGCCTCGTTCAAGAAGGCCACTACCACCTTGGGCTGGCGATGGATGGTGACGCCGATCGCATTGCGATCATTGACAATACCGGGGCCTATGTCACAACAAACGAGCTCCTATTGCTGGTCTACTATTACCTCCATGAAGTGCGCGGCGAACGGGGGGGCATTACTCGTAACTTGGCTACGACCCACTTGTTGGATCGCCTAGCGGCCCACTTGGGTGAACCTTTCTATGAAGTACCCGTCGGCTTTAAGCACATTGCCGCCAGCATGAAGGCCCATAACGTGTTGCTTGCAGGCGAAAGCAGTGGCGGCTTGACCATTCGCGGCCATATTTTGGGCAAGGATGGGATCTTTGCCTGTGCGTTGGTCGTCGAGATGATCGCGCGCACAGGCCGAACTGTGGCCGCAATGTTGCAGGAGATCTATGGCAAGATCGGTCAGCTGGTCAGCCGCGAGATCAATCTGCCAGCCACACCAGATATGAAGCTTTTAGTACCCCGCAAACTGGCTACCCTGCCCTTAGATACCATCGCTGGCTACCCTGTCCAACGGGTTTCCTACCAAGATGGCATTAAATTCTATCTAGAAAACGACAATTGGCTACTCCTACGCTTCTCTGGCACAGAGCCCCTTTTGCGCATCTTTACCGAAGCCGATACACCAGCCAAAGCCGCAGAACTGATCGACTGGGCGCAACAACTCATCGCCGTGTAGCAAACAACACCATGCAACTGAAGAACAACGTCATTACACTAGACCTGACAAGTCTGGTCCAAGTGCGTAATCCCGCAAGTGATACAAAAGCCGCTAGCCAGCGGTGGCTAGCCAAGAAAATGGATGAGATATGCACTATCAATTAGAAGAGGCGCTTCAACCGATTTATGGGGAAGGCGCAACCGCGCAACTTGAGCGCTACACAGCGGCCCTAGCGGCCTATCGCGCCCACTATGGCACCCATGGCCCGCTCTCGATCTTTCGTGCGCCGGGCCGCGTGAACCTCATTGGGGAACATACCGACTACAACCATGGCTTTGTCATGCCCGCGGCACTGGACAAAGATGTACTACTGCTAGTACGGCCCAATGCTGACGGTCTCATCCGGCTAGCGAACTTTGAAGCAGGGTTTACGCCGGTTAGCTTTCCGATCAGCCGCGCGATTCCGAGCGCGCCCCCAGGCGATTGGAGCAACTATGTGCGGGGTGCAGCCCAAACCTTGACCCAAGTGATGGGGAAACCAGCCCCCGGCGTGGACGCATTGGTCGTTGGCGCCCCGCCCTATGGCGTGCCACGGGGCGCGGGGCTCAGTTCTTCCTCGGCCTTTACGGTCGTGGCCGCGGTGGCGCTGGCGCACCTGAGCGGTTGGCCGACCAATGGCTCACCCTTTGCCCAACTCTGCTCGGATGCCGAATGGTATGTGGGCACGCGCGGCGGCATTATGGATCAATTTGTGTCGTTGTTTAGCGAGCGCAGTCATGCCCTCTGCCTAGATTGTCGCCCTGACACGGCGGGTAATTATCACTATACAACTATCCCATTACCAACGGCCTATCGCCTCTTGGTGGTGGACAGTGGTGTCCATCATGGTAATGTGCGCGGTGAATTTAATCAGCGGGTGGCCGCGTGTCGCGCCGGGGTAGCCATTCTCCAAGCCGAAAGGCCAACCATCACCCACTTGCGCGATCTACATGAAGAAGATTGGCAGACGCTCGCCGCCCAGTTGCCAGAAACTGCCACCGCAGCGGCCTTACAAGCCCAAGGATTCCACTTGGGTGAAATTCCAGGGCTCGATCCAAACGCGCCATTACGCGTACGTGCCTGCTGCCGCCATGTCTGGACCGAGAACCATCGGGTAGAAGCGGCGCAGCGCGCGCTCAAGCAAGGGGAGATTGGCGAATTGGGCCGTCTGCTCAATGCTGCTCATGCCAGCGCACGCGATGACTATTCGATCAGCTGCCCTGAACTAGAGATTCTGACGCAAAGCGCATATGAAGTGGATGGTGTTGCTGGGGCGCGTCTCACCGGAGCAGGCTGGGGGGGCTGTATGGTTGCCTTGGTCCATGCCGATGCCGTGACCGATTTTGAAAACCATATTCAACAACGTTTTCAGGCCCAAGTCGGGCGCATCCCGGCCATCTTCCCCTGCCAAGCTGGCCCAGGGGCAGGCCATGTGCTGACGATGTAAGACGTGATTCGTGAGGCGTGATTTGTGATCCGTGAGGCACAGTGAGGATCACGTCTCACGTGACGTATCGCTGATGCGACAGGGCAAGCGCGGCCTTGAAAAATGTGAGAAGGCCGATACTATTAGAAGTTACGCACTTGGACCAGACCTGACAGGTCTGGTCCAAGTGCGTACGTCCTAACTATACCGAAGTTGGCGATTACCCTGCTTATGCAAGGTCATCTCTTGCGCGATTTACCATTTTGACGTAAGCTACATGAAGTCCTTGCGCCTGATAGCAGGGAAAAGATCAGCACTGCTAAGCACAGGATGCAGGTGGCTTATGCAACGCACACGTCAAGCAGCTTAGTTTCTTTGACACGCTCCTCTACTCTCGGCCCACGTGCGTTGGGCATAAAATTCTGGACGCCGTACTGTTCACTGTCCAACAAAACGAAGTTGCGTCTTTACGCTAGCAAGGCCAAGCTACTGCCCCATGCATTGGGTTCGCGAGAAGGCCACGCGCTAGCCTTGACGACCTGAAAAACACGCCCCCAGCCGACTGATCTCAATGGCTATCTTGCAGGCCAGAAGCGCCTTCGTAGCATCGTGCGTGGAGGCAGCCGCAGACTAGTACTGATGAATAGGACAAGGGCTACAGCATTGCCCAGTGGATGGGACCAACCCACCAATCATCACTACACGAATAAAACAGTGCATTATCTGTGCTAAACAGTGTTTATGAAAGTTGCATAACTATGCGGGTTGTCGGTATCATGAGTGGAACATCGGTGGATGGCATTGACGTAGCCATCGCTGACATTGAAGGAGCCCCCAACCAGGCGACGCTACGCGTTCAACAGCTTGCCTTCCAAACCATACCATGGGATGCAACTATTCGCCAAAGTATTTTTACCTTTTTTGCTCAGGCCATGCCAGCAGCGGCATTCTGTCGGCTTAACTTTACCCTAGCCACAGCCTTTGCTACGGCGGTCAAACAAGTGCTTACCAGCGCACAGCTACCCCTCAACACGATTGATCTCATTGGCAGCCATGGTCAAACCCTTTGGCATGATGTCGTCGAAGGAGAAGTCACCAGCACCTTACAGCTTGGCGATCCATCGGTGATCGCGGTGCAGACCGGCAAAACAACCATCGGCAATTTTCGGGTAGCGGATGTGGCAGCAGGGGGACAAGGAGCGCCCTTAGTTTCAACGTTTGATTGGTACTTATTACGACCACCGGCTTCGCTTAACGGCGTCGTGGGCGGTTGGCGTGCTGTCCAAAATATTGGTGGGATTGGCAACGTGACCTTCCTGCCCCCTCAGGGCAGCCCCCAGCCCCCATTGGCCTTTGATACCGGCCCAGGCAATGCCTTGATCGACTGGGCAGCGCACCGGGCAACCAATGGGCAACAGGAGTATGACCATGATGGTCTCCTTGCCCAACAAGGTAAAATTTCCTCAACCTTGGTAGCACGTTGGTTGGCATTACCCTATTTTCGCCAACAGCCCCCCAAGACCACAGGGCGTGAGCTCTTTAGTGCTACATTAGCCGAAACATGGTGGTCCGAGGCCATGAACGCGGGGTTGAGTGCGGTAGATTTTGTCGCTACCATCACTGAAGTGACCGCAACCAGTATTGCTGAGGCATACCACCAATTTGCTCCCGGCCCGCTTGCTCAGGTTGTGATTGGGGGCGGCGGCGCGCGCAACCCCTATCTGATCCAACGGTTGCGCCATCATCTACAGCCACCTGGAGAGCGGGCCATCGATCTATGCACCCATGCCACCTTGGGTATTGATGATAAGGCCAAAGAAGCACTCGCCTTTGCCCTATTAGCTTATCTCGCTTTGCATGGGTGGCCAGGCAATGTACCGGCCTGTACAGGTGCGACAAGTAACCAGATCCTTGGGCAAATTGCACCTGGAGCCAATTATACGAGCTTGGTACAACGCGCACAGGCAAGCTTATTGGGGTAAGAAACGGTTTTCATGGCGAGCTAATGCAGGATCATCCTGGGACACAAAATAAATCTTTGCAGCAGGAACGGCAGGAACGGAGACAATGGGCACAGAGCGCCAGCATAGCGAAGAATATGCGATTGGGATCGACGGAGGCGGCACCAAGACTGCCTGCGTTGTCATCAATGGCCAGAAGACAATTCTGGGACAAGGACGAGCAGGTTCCAGTAACCGCAACAGCGTCGGCGACGAAGCCGCGCATGCCAACTTGGCCCGCGCGATCCAAGATGCGCTGGCCGCGGCTGGGCTCACAGCCGCGGAGATCAGCGCGGTTTGTGCGGGCATGGCTGGTGTGGATCGCCCCCAGGAACGCGCGCTTGTCAGTGGCTGGTTTCAAGAGTTATTCCCTGGCGTACCCCCCTTGATCTACAACGATGCTTTGATCGCCTTGGCGGCGGGAACAGGGGGTGATCTCTATGGCGCGGTCGTGGTGAGTGGCACGGGCATGCTCGTCTACGGCGTTGATGCTAATGGCCAGACCAGGCGCGCAGGCGGGTGGGGGCCCCTCTTCCAGGACAAAGGCAGTGGTTATGCCATTGGGACAGCAGCGCTGGCCGCCATTGCCCAAGCCGTCGATGGCCTAGGCCCCGCCACTTCGCTCGAGGGGGCGCTCCTAGATTATCTGGACCTCAGCACACCACAAGCATTGATTTCCTGGGCCTATAGCGATCTCTCCTGGGCTAGGATCGCGGAGTTGGGGCCGCTGGTCGTGGAATGTGCACAGCAGCACGATCCGGTAGCGACGGGCATCATTGAAGAAGCGGCTGTCGATCTAGCCGCCGCCGTTGAACATGTAGTGCGTACCCTTAATCTCCTCAACGAACCCATTTCCATTGTCCTCGCTGGCGGTAATCTGGGGAGTGGTCTCTTTGGTAGCCTCGTCTCCCAACATCTCCATACGCTCATCCCCAAAGCCCAGTTGGTGCGGCCTACGGTTGAACCAGCTATGGGTGCCGCGCTATTAGCGCTTCATCATTTACAGAAAGGCTAGGCCGCGCACCATGTCACTGCCACCGACCGAACAGCGCAATCCAGCGAGTACGGATCTAGATAGCCTATCAACGCTAGCGATGGTGCGGTTGATGAACCGCCAAGATGCCACCATTCCAGCGGTGATTGCCGAAGTCCTCCCCCAGATTGCCCAAGCCGTTGACCAGATCGCGGCGACCCTGGATGCGGGTGGGCGTCTTTTCTAT
This sequence comes from Caldilineaceae bacterium, assembly GCA_019637645.1. The sequence goes on along the minus strand of JAHBVH010000032.1, from coordinate 77,591 downwards.
CAGGGTGCCGGGACAAGCGGTCGTCTCGCGGTGCTTGATGCGGTTGAGCTCATTCCCACCTTTCGAGTGCTACCTACCCAAGTGATCGGGCTCATTGCTGGGGGTAATGGCGCGATGATGCGCGCGGTGGAAGGAGCCGAAGACGACCGTGAACAAGGCGCGCGCGATCTGGAACAACACCAATTTCAAGCCAGTGATCTGCTGGTCGGGGTTGCAGCGAGTGGACGCACGCCCTATGTGTTGGGTGGCCTTGCCTATGCGAATCAGCTTGGCGCACCGACCATGGCCGTGGTCTGTAATCCCGCCTCACCCATGGCCGCGGCCGCCGCTTTAGCCATTGAAATTGTCACCGGACCAGAGGTGCTGACAGGCAGCACCCGGTTACGTGCCGGTACAGCCACCAAGTTGGTGCTCAACATGCTCAGCACCTGTGCCATGGTCAAGCTGGGCAAAGTCTATGGCAATTGGATGGTTGATGTCCAACCGACCAATCTCAAACTGCGCCAACGCGCCATCCGCATTGTAACCGAAATTACCGGTGCCGACGCTGCCGTGGCCGCAAGCTGGTTGCAAGCGGCCAACTGGCAAGTGAAAACAGCCGTGGTCATGGGCCTCGCCGCGGTTGACGCACCCGAAGCGCAAGAGCGCCTGAGCGATAGCCGTGGCCGCGTGCGCGAGGCGTTGCATCCCCGCTGACCGGCGCGCTTGCTCCTCTAGATTCTTGTTGAATTCCCCAACCCTTCGTTACAATAGACAGACTATGACAAGCGATGGCGGCAGGCCGATGGACAAGCCGCTCGATAGGCACGGCAGGACAGTTGTGGCTAGCCCCCATATGTCGTCTTGCCTGTTTGCGCGCCGGAAGTAGATCCGGTAGTAGAACCGGTAGTAAATTGCGACCATGCATCTGTTCCCAAACTTCTACGATAACCAGACAGCGCTGGTTGCTGGAAGCAAATTGCAGGATAGGACAATGACCATAGACTTTTTTACCAAGCTGGACAAGGCTGTAGACCACAACCAGAGTTTGCTGTGCGTTGGGCTCGACCCGACACCCGCGCAGCTACCCACACGTCACCGAGCCGACAATGGCGATGTACTCGCGGGATTATATGGCTGGAATCAGGCTGTGATCGAAGCAACCGCCGATCTGGTCTGTGCCTACAAGCCAAACATCGCCTTCTATGAGGCGTTGGGGCTGCCCGGGCTAGAGCTGTTGCAAAAGACCTTGGCGCTGATCCCGAACAACATACCGGTGCTCCTGGATGCCAAACGGGGCGATATTGGCAGCACCGCCGATGCCTATGCCCAAGCCTGTTTTGACCAGTGGGACGCCGACGCCGTTACGTTGAGTCCCTATCTAGGACGCGATAGCATTGACGCCTTTGCCCGCTATCCTGGCAAGGGGCTCTTTGTGCTCTGCCACACCTCGAATCCCAGCGCCGGTTCCTTTCAGGAGCTTGAAATTGCCGATTGGCGGGCGCTGGATCGGGAAGGGAATCAGCCGCTCTATGTCCATGTGGCGCGCACAGCCATCACTTGGTCGCCCAATATCTGTTTGGTCGTCGGCGCGACCTATCCCCATGTCTTCGCCAATGTACGTGCTGCTGCGCCCAACACCTGGATTCTAGTACCAGGCATTGGTGTACAGGGGGGCGATTTGCCAGGCACCCTGGCCGCGGGTCTCCGCGCTGATGGCAAAGGGTTGATCCTTAATGCCAGCCGGGGCATCTGTCTGGCCGCAGACTATCGCGCCGCGGCCCAACAGCTACGCGAGGAGATCAATCAACATCGGCAAGCACCACCCCAACCGGTTGCGCCCAAGCCCAAGCAGACCGCGCTCATCAGCGCGCTGGCGGATCTGGGTGCCGTGAAGTTTGGAACTTTTACCCTCGCCAGTGGCCTCCAGTCGCCGATCTATATTGATCTGCGCCTCTTGGTCAGTCAGCCACAGCTGTTGGCCCAAGCCGCCGAAGCCTACGCTGCCAAACTCGCGCCATTGGCCTGTGAACGCATTGCTGGCGTTCCTTATGCGGCCCTCCCCATTGGCACCGCGGTGGCGCTAGCCGCCGACAAGCCGCTGATCTATCCGCGCAAAGAGGCCAAAGCCCACGGGTTGGGCAAAGATATTGAAGGGGCATGGCAACCTGGGGAACGGGTGGTCATTATTGAAGATCTGATCACCAAGGGGGGCAGTACACTCCAGACCGTCGAACGGCTGCGCGCGGTCGGGCTACAGGTTGAGCATGTCATTGTGCTGATTGACCGTGAACAGGGCGGCGTGGCAAATTTAGCCGCGGCTGGTGTCACTGCCCACTGTGTCTTCACCGTGAGCGAAATGCTCGATACGCTTGTCCAAGCTGGCAAGCTCGATGAGACAAAGCGGCAGGAAGTCCTTCAATTCATTCGCAGTGCTTAACCCAAACGCATGATCGTGTAGGAGTTACCCACTTGATCGGCGTGACCAGAGACCTGACAGGTTTGGAAAGCCTGTTAGGTCTGATCCAAGTGGGTAACTCCTAACTCTATATCACTCCTCAAAACAGAACCTGGAGCAGAATCAGATGAGCAAGATGAGCAATGGCTATGATCCTGGCTTTCCCCGCGATTGGGCCAAGGATGTTGTCCGCTACCCCGATCCCGCCGTTGAGATCATTGATGCACGCTTTACCAAATATCGCATTGGTAATGGCGCGCTGGAACGCATTTGTACGGGCATGCGCTGGGCGGAAGGTCCCGTTTGGTTTGGCGATGGCCGCTATTTGTTGTGGAGCGATATTCCCAATAATCGGATCATGCGGTGGTGTGAAATCAGCGGGGCAGTCAGTGTCTACCGCAATAATGCCAACAACAGCAACGGCCATACCCGCGATCAGCAAGGGCGCTTGATCACTTGTGAACATGACGCCCGCCGCGTGACCCGCACCGAATACGATGGGGCGATCACGGTGCTGATCGACCAATATCAGGGCAAGCCGCTCAATGCGCCCAATGACGTGGTAGTACACCCCGATGGCTCCATTTGGTTCACCGATCCAGGGTATGGCATTCTCCTGAATTACGAAGGCCATGTTGATACCTTTGAATTACCGACCAATGTCTATCGGCTTGATCCGCAGACGGGTGAGGCGACCGTGGTCGTGGACGACTTTGTGCGGCCCAATGGTCTCTGCTTCTCGCCCGATTGGCGCAAGCTCTATATTGTGGATACGGGGGCCAGCCACCAACCCGATGGCCCCAGCCACATTCGTGTCTTTGATGTGACCGCTGATCAGCGCTTGACGGGTGGTCAGGTCTTTGTCGACATGAAGCCTGGCTCCTCGGATGGAATCCGGGCCGACCGTGACGGGAATTTATGGGCCTCTGCCGGGTGGGGTGGCCCAGGTTTTGATGGCGTCCATTGCTATGCGCCGGATGGCGACCTCATTGGCAAGATCCATCTGCCCGAAGCGTGCGCCAATCTTTGTTTTGGCGGTGCCAAGAAGAACCGCCTGTTCATGGCTGCCAGTCAGTCGATCTATGCGATCTATGTCGAGACGGTAGGCGCGCAGTGGCCGTAAACGGCTGAACCACTGCGGCTATGTGCGTATTGATTAGGTGGACGTGCCGGGGACGGGCTACAAGAAACCGCCGTCCGGCGACTACAGACAGCCCGTCCCCGGCACGTCTAAGCGACGCCGCCAGATTGTCATCTCTTCAACCGGAATCAACAAGGTTTTTTATGTCTTCACTCAAAGCTCAACTGACGAAGATCGTCAGTGATACCTTCCTTGCGGCTGGCTATGCGGCCCAATATGGCGAGGTGACCCTATCCAACCGCCCAGATCTGGCCCAATTTCAATGTAATGGCGCGCTGGCCGCGGCCAAGCAATATGGCCGCCAGCCCCGCCAGATTGGCGAAGAGATTGCCCAACGACTGCAGCAACTTCCGATCTTTCAGCAGGTAAGTCTGGCCGGGCCAGGGTTTATCAATCTGATCGTCACTGACGCCTTTCTAGTCGAGCAGACCAGCCACGTGGTTACGGACCCACGGCGCGGCTGTACCCCAACACCAACGGCGCAAAAGATCATCGTCGATTATGGCGGAGCGAATGTTGCCAAGCCGATGCATGTGGGTCATTTGCGGGCCGCGATCATTGGGGAGAGCATCAAACGGTTGAGCCGCTTTGTCGGGCACACGGTGATTGGCGATGTTCATCTGGGGGATTGGGGGCTGCCCATGGGTCAGATCCTTGCGGAGCTGGCCGACCGACATCCTGAGTGGATCTATTTTGACCCAGCCCACGCCGGCCGCTATCCTGCCGAATCGCCGGTATCGATTACGGATTTGGAAGAGATCTATCCCACGGCCAGCCAGCGCACCAAGAGCGACGAAGCCTTTGCCCAGCGCGCACGCCAAGCCACGCAGGAGCTACGACAAGGCAGACCCGGCTATCGAGCGCTCTGGGGACATTTTGTGGCCGTCTCGGTGGCGGAACTCCAACGCGATTATGGCGACATCAATGTTCATTTTGATTTGTGGTTGGGCGAGAGTGATACCCAATCGATTCTTGGGCCGCTACTCCAACAGTTGCGTGCAGAGGGCATTGCCCAGATCAGTGACGGAGCGCTGATTATTCCGGTCAGCGAGCCGGGCGAAAAGCGGGAAATTCCCCCGCTGATTCTGGAGAAGTCCGATGGGGCCGTGCTCTATGGCACCACCGACTTAGCCACGATTCAGCAACGCGTCCAAACCTTGGCCGCGGAGGTCATTCTCTATGTGGTGGACAATCGCCAATCCTTGCATTTTGAGCAGGTCTTTCGGGCGGCGCACAAGACCGGTATTGCGCCAGCACAGATGCAGCTAGAGCATTTGGGCTTTGGCACCATGAATGGCAAGGATGGTAAACCCTTTAAGACGCGCAGCGGTGGCGTGATGAAGTTGCGCAGCCTCATTGAGATGATTACGGAAAAAGCCCGTGAGCGCTTGGCCGAAGTCAAGGCGGCTCAGGATTACCCCGCGGCAGAAAAGGAAGCGATTGCCCGTTTGGTGGGGGTTGCGACGCTCAAATTTGCCGATCTGTCGAACCAACGCACGGGCGACTATGTCTTCGACTTAGATCGTTTTTCCGCCTTTGAAGGACGCACTGGACCCTATTTGCTCTACACCGCGGCGCGCACCAAATCGATTCTACGCAAAGCCGCGGAGGAAGGGCTCCCTTTTGGGCCACTCCAAGCGCCGGTTGATGACGATGAACGGGCACTCTTTCTCAAGCTCGTAGAATTACCCGATGTCGTTGAGTTGGCCTTTGCCCAGCGGATGCCCCACCATCTCTGTGAATATGTCTACACACTAGCGACAACCTTCAACCGCTTTTATCATCAGCACCATATTCTCAGCGAGACCAACCCGGCGCAACAAGCCGCTTGGCTGACCCTCACCGAAACGATGGTGGGGACGATTATCTTGGTGCTCGATCTGCTTGGGATCGCCGTTCCCGAACGAATGTGATTGTGAGGCGCACCTGGATGAGCCAGGTTCATGGGTGCGGTTGACGACAGGCGATGCCCGATTGATTCAGTTTGTGGCATTCCCCCTGCCGCGGTCGTTCTCAAACCGCCTTGGCCTAAAGACACAGGGCTAGCAAACAACACCGGCTGAAGCGGGCTTGAGCCGGTGTTGATTCAGCGCACCGCTCTAAAGGGACGGTGCGCTGAATCAACAATGTTAGAAGTTACGCACTTGGGCCAGACCTGACAGGTTTGTTAAACCTGTCAGGTCTCTGGTCACGCTGCTCAGGTGCGTAACTTCTACAATGGATTGATCCGGAGGAAAAAAGTAAGTTGCTCGTTTCCTTCCCTTTCGCTTATACTACCACTATTCATGACATTGCAGCCCAGTGTCTCGGGTGAATAGCCGCGCAGCCACTCCCTATCAACACTTGCTATCGGTTTATGACCAACCGCTTCTCGGTCCTCGCACAGAGAGGCGGTTTTGCGAAACCACTCAAGCGTGGCGACGCGCTAGCCCTTCCCAGCAAAACACCGCTGAGATCAAACTTGGTCGATTGACGCTCCTGCCGGTTAAGACAGAATTCTGCAGGTGCGTTACGCGTGATATTACCAACAAATACGCAGCAGAAAGAAGCGATACGTGAAAGCTCTCTTAAAATTTGCCGATGCGGTTGATCGCTTTACCGAGTGGCAAGGAGGGGCCTCGGCCTTTCTCGTCGTTCTGGTTGTCTTGGTTGGCTTTTACAATGTAGTTACCCGCTACGTCGGCAAGCTTATTGGCATAACGCTCGCCTCGAATGCCTATATCGAGTTGCAGTGGTACCTTTTCTCGGCCATCTTCTTTTTGGGCTTTGCCTATATCCTCAAACACCATATCAATGTCCGGGTTGATTTTTTCTATAGCCGCTGGAACGAAACGCAGCGCGCCCAGTTGGACTTTTGGGGAACGGTCCTCTTTCTCATCCCTTTTTGTATTTTGGGGCTCTATGTGACGATTACACCTGTCCTGCGCTCCTGGATCACTTGGGAGATGTCCAGCGATGCCAATGGACTGCCGCGCGCGCCAGTCAAGTCATTGGTGATCATTGCCTTTTCGTTTTTACTGGTGCAAGGGATAGCACAGGCTATTAAATACTACGCTCTCATGCGGGGCTACAGTGAAGTCAAACATCGGCTCGCAAGCCAAGGCTATGAGCGGGCGGCAGAATAACGCTAACCATCCCACGCTATCACTGCTATCATCACCTGATTGATTGACAACCATCCCACAGCGGATAAGGAGCGCGTTCATGGGCTACGAGTGGCTGGCAGTTGCCATGTTTGCCGGATTTATTTTAATCTTGATGAGTGGGTATCCGGTCGCCTTTTCCTTCGCGGGTACGGCCATCATCTTTGGCATTATTGGCTATGCATTCGACATTATTGATCCAAACCGCTTGCGGGCGCTCATCTTTATCTGGTTTGGCACCATGTCCAACTTTACGTTGTTGGCGATTCCTTACTTTATCTTTCTGGGCGCGGTCCTAGAAAAATCGGGCCTAGCCGAAGAGCTATTGACAGCCCTGGGCATTCTACTCGGGCCGTTGCGGGGTGGGTTAGGGCTGGCCGTGGTGATTGTCGGTACACTGCTGGCCGCGACCACGGGCGTTGTCGCGGCGACCATTATTGTCATGGGCATGTTGACACTGCGCACCATGTTGCGCTATGGCTATGACAAGCGCCTAGCATCAGGGGCCATTGTTGCATCTGGGACCTTGGCTCAGCTCATTCCTCCGAGTTTAGTCTTGATCTTGCTCAGCGATCAAATGGGGGTAGATGTTGGGGATCTCTTTTTAGGCGCAGTCGTTCCTGGCCTCCTATTGGCAGGTGGCTTTGCTATCTATATCCTCGTCGTCGCCTATTTTCGCCCCGACGCGGCGCCCGCTCTCCCCCCAGAGGAGCGCAACATCAAAGGTTGGCCCCTGGTGCTCTTGACCATCAATTCGGTCTTGCCGCCCGTGTTGTTGATCATCGCCGTGCTAGGGAGCATCTTTAATGGCATTGCCACACCAACCGAGGCTGGTACCGTTGGCGCAGTTGGGGCCTGTATCTTGGCGGCCATTGATGGGAAGTTTTCCTGGAAGCTCGTCAAGGAGTCGGCGTGGTCCACCATGTTAACCACAGCGCTGGTCGTGATGATTCTCTTCTGCGCCTCGCTCTTTAGCCTGATCTTTGATGCGCTCGGTGGCAAGACATTAATCACGGAGTTGCTTGTCAATGCGCCGGGCGGTTTGATTGGCTTTCTCGTCATTGCCAACCTCGCCGTCTTTATTTTGGGCATTCCGCTTGAATTTACCGAGATCTGTTTTATTGTCATGCCCCTCTTTGTGCCAGCCATGGAAGCACTGGGGATTGATAAAACTTGGTTCTCGATCATGATGGCGGTCAATCTACAGACCGCCTTTATTTCACCACCGGTTGGCTTCTCGCTCTTCTATCTCCAAAGCGTTGCACCCAAAGAAGTGAGCACCCTCGATATTCACCGCGGCGCGCTACCCTTTATGTTTATTCAGATCGCGGTGCTGATCCTAGTGATCATCTTCCCCCAAACAGTCAATTGGTTGGTGGACCTATCGGCAGAGATGCGAATAAACAATGGCGTCGGCCAAGGCAGTGGCAATCTGATGAGTATTTGGCTGGTCAGCCTGCTTGCGGGCTTGGGCCTTGTGGTCGTGGGGCGCATCTTGCGGAGAATGAATCACAGCAGCGCTGTGGTGGGGTAACGCCGAAGAGTTAACAGATTTTATGAAGGGTAACGATGAAAATCGGTAAGCCGCCCGCGCCTAACGGCCCCCCGAAAGGCAGCGGGTGTTGTGCCCTAGCTTGGCGCTTCAACGCCGGGCGGTCAGCATATCCCGAAACATTTTCGCAATCTTCATAAAACCCGTCAACGCTAGCGGTCTGTACCTTCTAGCCCATTCTTAGGCTTTGTTGCTATAGTAGCGGAGGAGGCTGCCCTCATTGAGGTTGCTCCAGGCGAAGATGCGTTCGCGGAAAATCTTCCATGACTCATAGACTTTGGCAAAGTCGGCATCTTTAGCGGCCAATTCGTCATAGAGGGCAAAAGATGCGGCTTCGGCGGCTTCCAGAATCTCTTGGCTGTAGGGGCGCAATTGGGTGCCTCCTTCAACAAGACGATTGAGCGCATCGTTGTTCTTGGCATCGTAGCTAGAGAGCATGGTGATGTTCGCGGTGTAGGCAGCGACCTTGATCACCTCCTGATAGAAGGCCGGTAGCTTATTCCACTCATCTAAGTTGAGCTGGATCTCGAGTGACGCTCCCGGCTCCCACCAGCCAGGGTAGTAGTAAAATTGTGCGGCCTTCTGCAAGCCAAGCTTTTCATCATCATAAGGCCCAACCCACTCAGCAGCATCCACAGTGCCTGTCTGCAACGCCTGGAAGATCTCACCACCAGCAATAGTCTGTACCGTCACCCCGAGTTTGGACATGACTTGGCCGCCGAGGCCGGGAATGCGCATCTTCAACCCTTGGAGGTCGGCCACGGTGTTGATCTCACGGCGGAACCAGCCACCCATCTGAATCCCCGTATTGCCCGCCGGGAATTGGATGACATTAAAGAGCTTGGCATAGACTTCTTGCATCAAGGCTAGACCACCGCCATCATAGAGCCAAGCATTTTGTTGTTGGGCGCTCAGGCCAAAGGGCACGGTTGTGCCAAAGGCCGTCACGGGGCTTTTGCCGATATAGTAGTAAGACGCGGAATGGCCAATCGGGAAAGCGCCTTCTTGCACCACATTCAAGACCTCGGTGCCAGGAGCAACTTCCCCTGCGGCGCGCGGGCTGATCTTGAAGCGGCCACCACTGAGCGTACTCACGGTTTCGGTAAAGGTTTGTACGCCACCGAAAATCGTATCGAGCGCGACCGGCCAACTGGTGGGCATATCCCAATTCAGTTCGGGTAGATCCTGCGCCAGGGCTTGGTCCGCTTGGGGGGCAACACCGGCTTCCTGGGCCGCACAACCAGCCGCAAGGCCGAGCGCCGTGGCAGCCGTAGTACGAATAGCCAGATTTTGCATAAATTCACGACGATTCATACCTGATTCTCCTTCGATTGGGTGAATGACATCAAAAATAACCGCGCCACTGATCAACAAAAATTCATTGGAGCGGGCATACAACGGCTACATCATGAAACCTTGTGCACATTGTGTAAGCGTTGCCATAACCTGACAAACACTTTATGCAACAGTTCAATTAGCTCTAAATCTGGGTAGCATAGTGACGGAGAGCAGCGAATAAGCTTACGTGATTGTATAAGAACGAAGCTCACGGTGTCAAGTAAAGTACGCCGAATTTGCGAGCAATCCTACTGTAGCTCGATGAAAACCCAGAGACGGCATCCGGTCAGACAACAAAGCGAGATAAGCGTTTGTTTTTCGTTTCGGCAGAGGGTTGATATACTACCGGAGAGCTTGTACCCGTTGGCGCGGTGGTCCCCGCCACCGCCAACCAAAGACGCTGCCAGCTTTTGAAAGCCTGACAGCGCTTGCCCAAGTGTGTATCCCCAATCGCTAGGCGCAATGGCAGAGACGCCCATTGACGGATTTGGTCAGCGCGCCCCAATGGAATGAACCGAGCAAAGGATGAGCGTACAACTACCGCAATCACTTTACGATGCTATCGTCGCCCATGCGCGTGAGGGAAAGCCCGAGGAGATCTGTGGCGTCCTGCGTGGGCGCGGGCTCGTTGCTGAAGCAATATTTCGCGGTCAAAATATTGCGGAAGATCGCGTCAACAACTACGCCGTTGATCAACAAACGCTATTGTTACAATTTCAGTTTGAGGAAGCAGGCGACGAAATGATGGGTGTCTATCACTCCCATCCCATCTCCGTTGCCTATCCTTCGGCCACTGATGCCTGGAACGCCTATTACCCCGACAGTATCTATTTTATCTGTTCGCTAGAATATGACGAAGCGCCCGTCCTGCGCGCCTTTCGCATGACACCCCATTTCTTGGATTTGGATGTCGCTGCCCTCCAACAGACGCTAAGTTTTTATGAAACACGGCCTCAACTCTTTGCCTACTACCAGAGTGCCGAAGCAGCTATCCCTGCGGCCCTGCAATCCGTAGCAGAGGAAGTACCGCGGCCCTTTTATGTGGTCTATTCAACCGCGTATGGCGACATGGATGCCCGAGCCGTCTCGCTAGAGGAATATGCGATTGCGGTCACTGCCTAATGAAATTCGCCGCAACGCTGAAATACCCCCATTGTCAGCGCGGATTGACAAGCGGGATAGGAAGGAAGTATACTAGACAAAAGGCGATATAAATTTTATAGTGCCTATACAGAAAAATACCCTTACGATCCTTGAGAAACCCCGCATGGGGAACCCAAGATCTTTGTACGCATCGTATGGATAGTTGATCGATATTTTGCCACACACACCTAGATCTAGGAGTTTGTGTACAGTGTTTCATGCGCCATTTTGTTGTTGCTTGTGTCGATAGCGGGAGCTAACCAGCCGAAGCTGGTTGCCCCGCCATTGGCGTTTGCCAACAATCCAACGCGATGAAACCGATACAAATTGCTCTGAGCCATGTCGTTGTTGCGCTGTCGTTTATATAACCACGCCGCTTCAGCCCATTGAGTTAGAGAACCGACACAACCGGACGCTTAGTTCGCTATCGACTTCATCGTTTTGATGAAGTCGATTTTTATTTTTATCCTATTACGCCTCGAGTAATTGTTCAAGGAGATATAGTTTCATGGCAACAGTGTTAGTGCCCACACCCTTGCGCCGCCTAACTGGTGGTCAAGCTAAAGTAACAGTAGAAGGCAAAGACATCAGCACCTTGCTGCAAGCCGTCGACGCGCAATACCCCGGCATTTCCGCAAAAATTTTAGATGACGACGGCAACGTCAAACGCTTTATCAATATTTTTGTGAACGACGATGAAATCCGCACCCGGCAAGGGCTGGCGACACCAGTCCAAGCCAGCGACCGAGTTTCGATTGTGCCAGCGATGGCTGGCGGGCAGGAACGCCGTATTACTTCAGGAGTCCAGCAATGAGTAGACTGAACCGTGACCAATTGGTCCAACTAGCGAAGAGCCAGATCACTGAGATCTCGGCCCAGGAGTTAAAACGCCGCCTAGATACTGGCGAAGATCTGACGGTCGTTGATGTGCGGGAGCGCGACGAATTTGTCCAAGGGCATCTGCCAGAGGCCGTCTTTATCCCGCGTGGCTATCTCGAACTCCAGATCGAACAACATCAGTCCGACCGCGATAAACCTTTAGTGGTCTATTGTGCGGGCGGCGTGCGTTCGGCCTTGGCCGCGCGCAACCTCAAGGAGATGGGCTACAATAATGTCATTTCTTTGATCGGCGGCTTTAACGGCTGGAAAAATGCCGGGCTTGGTTTTAAAGTGCCGACCGTCTTGACCGAAGATCAGCGCATTCGCTATAGCCGCCACACCTTGCTCAACGATGTCGGCGAAGCCGGTCAGATCAAATTGCTAGAGAGCAAAGTGCTGCTAATCGGGGCCGGGGGCTTGGGCAGTCCCGCGGCCATGTACCTTGCCGCGGCGGGTGTTGGCACCCTGGGCATTGTCGATTTTGACACCGTCGATGTCTCGAATCTACAACGCCAGTTGCTCCATGGCAACAAGGATGTGGGCCGCCCCAAGGTAGAATCCGCGGCGGACCGCATCAAAGACATTAACCCCGATGTCAAGGTCGTTGGCTACCGCGAGCCGATCACCAGCCACAATGCCCTGACCATTATCCAAGACTATGATGTGGTCATCAATGGTTCGGATAATTTCCCCACCCGCTATCTGGTTAACGACGCCTGTCAATTTTTGGGCAAGCCCTTGGTCGATGGCAGCATCTTTATGTTCGAGGGCCAGGTCACCGTCTACCAACCGGCGGAGGCAGCCAAAGGCCAAGCCGGTGGACCATGCTATCGCTGTCTCTACCCCGATCCCCCCCCCCCCGGAGAAGTTCCCAGCTGCGCCGAAGCGGGTGTACTTGGGGTCTTGCCGGGGATTGTGGGGTCGGCCCAAGCCATTGAAGCCATCAAGCTGATCTTGGGTATTGGTGAGCCTTTGATAGGGCGCTTGCTCATGATCGATACTTTGGATATGACCTTCCGTACCCTCAAGGTGCAGAAGAATCCTGATTGCCCAGTCTGTGGTGAGCATCCCACTGTCACCCAACTGATCGACTATGAGCAGTTCTGTGGCTTGCCTTCGCTCAACGGCACCAACCAGAATGGGCATGTCAGCGCCGATGTGAGTCAACGCGTGACGGCCTAGGTCCAATCAGCAAGCCAACCCTAGCGGAGTAGCACCTGTTGTTACCGCGCCGCCTTGGGCTTGCTGTTGTCAACCCTAGTCAGGAGCAAACGTGTGGTGAGAGACTTAGCAACTCGTTTTGAGCAACCCCCTACGATCATGGGTAGCCGACCCACAACGGAGACGATTTTAGATCGGATTGGCAATACCCCATTGTTGGATCTCAGCCCCTTTGCCCATTCTTTTGGCGTTGCCCCCGCCGTCAAACTCTATGCCAAAGCCGAGTGGTTCAACCCCAGTGGTTCGGTGAAGGCACGGCCTGCCCTGCGCATTGTCGAGGAAGCAGAACGGAAGGGCGAACTGACACCGGGCAAGATTCTCATCGATAGTAGCTCTGGCAATACGGGGATTGCCTTTGCGTTGATTGGCGCGGTCAAAGGCATTGAAGTTCACCTCGTGATGCCAGCCAATATTAGTGCCGAGCGTAAGGCTTTGGCGCGGGCCTATGGGGCCACCTTAATCGAATCCGATCCCCTAGAGGGGTCTGATGGCGCCATTCGACTAGTGCGCGCATTGGTGGCCGCCGCGCCGGATCGTTACTTCTATGCGAACCAATATAATAATCCGGCAAACTGGCTGGCCCACTATAGCGGCACTGGTCCCGAGATCTGGCAACAGACCAACGGCGCGCTCACCCACTTTGTCGCTGGGCTGGGCACCACTGGCACCTTTATCGGGACGGGGCGCTATCTGAAAGAACAGAAGCCCACCATCCAATTGGTGGCACTCCAACCAGAGGATGAGCTATCGGTGATCGAAGGGCTGAAATACCTGGAAACGGCCATTACCCCTGGTATCTATGATCCCACAGTCCACGATCAAGATCTACGGATCGATGCCGAAAGCGCTTGGCAATTGACGCGCGGTTTGGCGCAACAAGCAGGGCTCTTTGTGGGGGTCAGTGCGGGGGCAGCCGTGGCCGGGGCGCTACGCGTAGCCGCCGCACTGGAACAAGGAGTGATTGTCACCCTTTTGCCTGATGATGGCAGTAAGTATGTCAGCCTAGGTATTTTTGACTGATCGCTTGATCGGTTAGACGCTACGCCATTAGATAAGCGCTGACAGCTTTTCCAAAGCTGTCAGCGCTATCGCCCACAACGGATACCCCACTGCCCCACACTTCATAGCAGTATCCATCAACACCCAAACAGAGAAACCATGTTCGCCCTTATGGCCGTTTGCCGTTCTCTAGAGGATCCGGTAAACTGCATAGTTGCTTTATTGAACTGGCAGCTACACAGGAGTGGACAAGCACGCTCGGACCATTGGTCTTCCGCTATTGCTGGGGTGAATAAGCCACAGCTTTGCAAGAGAAGCAGCTTGTGTAGCCCACCTGTGTAGCCCACCGATGTGGATTTTATCACTCATGTTTGAACTCGCGTTTCTCGGCACGTCAGCATCGGCACCCTCCATCCAGCGTGGGCTCTCTTCAGCGATCGTCATGATCAAAGAACATCGCTTTATGATTGATTGTGGTGAGGGGACACAACGGCAGATCCTGCGCAGTGGGCTTGGCTTTCGGCGCTTGGATAAAATTCTGCTGACCCACGGCCATCTCGATCATATCTTGGGGCTAGGTGGTTTAGCCAGCACATTGGGCCGCTGGGAAGCGCTCGAAGAGCTGAACATCTATGGCGGCGCGGCGACGTTGGAGCGCGTCCAACTGCTGATGGAAGTGGTTTTTGGCGCAAACCAAATTCCCAATGTGGGGGTCGCCCTCAACCCAATGCAGGCTGGCCTGCTCTTTGAAGATCGCCACTTTACCCTGAGCACATTTCCGGTGCAACACCGCGGGCCGGATTGCTTTGGCTTTACCTTTGAAGAAAAGAGCCGTCGCCCCTTTTTGGCCGACAAGGCCACGGCATTGGGAATTCCGCCTGGCCCCGAACGGCGCGAACTGGCCGAAGGCCGCGCGATTACCCTAGCCAATGGGCAAGTGATCACGCCTGATCAAGTGCTTGGCGAGCCACAACAAGGAGTAAAGCTCTGTTTTGTGGGCGATGTGAGTCATACCGGCCCGCTGCATAAAGTAGTTGAAGGAGCAGATCTCCTTGCCATTGAGGCGACCTATGTTGATGCAGACAGAGAGCTCGCCAAACAGCACGGTCACATTACGGCCACGGCAGCCGCGCGATTAGCCCGGAATGCTGGCGTGAAACACCTAGTCCTTCACCACATTTCGCGGCGTTATCGCGTCCAAGAAATTTTAGAAGAAGCCCAAGCCATCTTCCCCGCCACCACTGTCGCCAATGATCTTGAACTCTACCAAGTCCGCCGCGATAAAGCCCCAACGATTCAAAACATGCGTCAAATGACGGCATAAAGTATTACACCCCTAAGTCATAAAACAGTCTTAAAATTGTCCAAATTCTGTCTAAAATCAGAGGTTTACCGTACCTTCAGCGTATACATTCCGTATAGAAAATTGCCTATTTTAAGCTCATCGCAAAGTTTGAGTTCGGGATGGGTCGTGTATAATAGGGAAAGTTTGGTCGTACCCATTTGCGCCATTGCCCTCAATGTAGGACGCACCCGTAAACAGCTAACCAGCCACTTGGCCCGATAAACCATTGGGCTCATCGTATGTTTCACCATCCTTTCAAACCACGAAGGAGCACGCAGCGATAATGGGCAAAATTTTGCAGCGTTCAATTTTGTATATCAGTACTCTTTGCACCATTTTATTGCTGCCTCTTCCCCTGTTGACCCCCAATGCCTATGCTCAGACAACGGAACAGGATCAAATTCCTGAATTGTTCTACAACGAGCTTCAGATTATCTACCTAACGAACCTGAAACGACGTGAACAAGGGTTGCCACCCTTACGCTGGAATCGTGAACTGAGCACAGCCGCGCGGACTTTCGCCCAGAATTCGGTCGAGAGCCGGACGACGGTCTATTGTGGTCATCTGGATACCGACAGCCGCTCACCCGGGGATCGGATCAAACTCGCCAACTATTCCAATGCCAAAGCCTGGGGCGAAAATGTCGTTTGTGGCTACACAACTCCCACAAACGCAATCAACGGTTGGATGAACAGCCCAGCCCACCAACAAAATATCCTCCAAAGTAGCTACCGTGAAATTGGCGTTGGGTACTATCGTAGCCCGACAACTGGGCGGGGCTACATTGTGCAAGATTTTAGCTATGACCCGAACTATGCGCCCGTCGTGATCAACAACGAGGCCGTCAATACAACCGACGCCAGGGTGCAGCTCTACATCTATAATCCAGTCGGGCCGAATGGGCTCGAGGGCATGGGCGATGCCATTGAGATGATGGTCGCCAACGATCCCGCGTTCACCGCTGCCACTTGGGAAGCATTTGCCCAGGAGAAAGCTTGGACCCTCCCCGCAACAGAAGGCTGGCATACCGTCTATGTGAAGACGCGCGATGCGCAAGGTCGTACCACGTTGGTCTCTGATACAATCTATTTTGGGGCAACCGTTCCGCTCGACCAGTTGAACCTCACCCAGGCTTCTTCGGTCGCGGCACAATTAGCTTTTTATAACTTAGACCAGACCGGTTGGCCGACGGTCCAGCTCAGTGTCAATTGGCAAGGCGATGACAGCGATGTGCTCTTTGAACACATTGCTGGCGACGGCCAAGAGGTTAGCGATGCCGATGCGATTGGTGGAACGGTGCTGCAATTGGGCACGACCAAGCCGAGCCATGCCCGCTATTGGACCACCGAATTCTACAAGAATGTGCCCTTCACGGCCTATGTTCGCCTGAAAGTGGCCGACAACCAGATTGCCGATGAAGTGTTGCAGCTGAAAATTATGGGCGGCAATGTGGAATATGGCCCCCTCAGCATCAAAGGGAGCGACTTTGCAGACGCCAATGTCTACCAAGAATTTCCCCTGCCCTTTACCTTTCACGAAAGTCCGGAACAGCCGCACTTAATTTTCAACCTCTACAGTACGGGCAAAAGCGTGGTTGCCATCGATACCATCACGGTCTATACCGATGCCATGCCTAGCCAGAACCGTCTTGAATGGCCGGTGCTTGGTCAGTACTATCGTAGCCGTGGCATTTGGGGACGCTTTGTTGACAACGAAGGGAAATTTTCCACGGCCATGGAATTGATTCCCAATGCCGCAAGCGTCTTGCCCGAACAGCCCGTGGTTGTCGGCCAAGAGGATCTTCACCCACTTGCCCCCCCCCTCTTTACCAGCCAAGTTCTGCTTCCCTTTATCACCAACTAGCCATTCCTGCCAGAAGCGAGCTTTTCACCGGCCCGCAAGAGCTTGGAGGCCGCTGCTTCATTGCAGCGGCCTAATTGCAGCAAAGTCATTACGCTAGTTGTTTATTCTCCAACATTGCGTATAATGTAAACGTTCCCCAACACCGCATCGGATCGGTTAGTTTCCACCCCTTTCTTGCGCATACGACGACGATCAAGTTTTGAGGACAAGTTTTGCGCCTTTCCCCTGCAAGGAAAGCCCAAACGCTTCCCCCTTGTCGCCTACGCCGAGCAAAGCACCGTGTGAATTGACTTCCCACCCAGTGGCGAATGACTGTTCAAACACACCGCGCTTTGCTCGGCTTTTTATAGATTGGGGAAGGGGGTGGACGCAGCTCGACGGCCCATCGGCACGACCAAGCTTATATCGCCACACCTTTGCGGCAGCGGGACAAATCCTTTTATTTTGTGTAGCTTGCTGATTCCAGGAGGGAATCATGAAATGCAACTGGCAACACTGGCTTGGCATGTTGGTCCTGCTTTTCATCACGGCCTGCGGTGGCCCCGCAGCCCCCGCCGCCAATCAACCAGTGACCGATAGCGCAGCGGCTGGCCCGGTCACGCTACGGGTGGGTTGGCCGGGCAGTCCCGACACCCTCAACCCAGGCACCGGGGTTTTGGCCGAAGCCTATGTGATTTATGATATGGTCTACAATACACTCTATAAGTTACAGTTCGACGGCACCTTTCGGCTCGATGCTGCCGAAAGTGTCGAAACGAGTGAGGACGGCAAAACGTGGACCTTCCAAATCCGCCAGGGGATTCAATTCCACGACGGCCAGCCGATGACCGCCCACGATGTCGCCTTTTCGATCCAGCTCTACATGGATCATGTCGATTTTCCCTATCTCAATTTCTACACCACCTATTTCGAGAGCGTTGCCGCGCCAGATGATAACACCGTGGTTTTGACGCTAACCGAGGCGATCCCGAACCTCGAAAGCCAACTGCTGGCGCTCTATATTTTGCCCGCCCACATCTGGTCACAATATGCCGAAGGCGATGCCGCCGCCGAATTTGAAAATCTGGCGATGATCGGCACGGGCCCTTTCCGCCTCCAGGAATATCAACAAAATGAATTTGTCCATCTCGTCGCCAACAAGGAGCATTATGCCACGCCCCCCAAGATCGATGAACTGATCTTCCAAACCTTTGGCAATGAAGATGCCCTCGTCCAAGCGTTGGTCACCGGCCAAGTGGATATGATCACCGAAATGCCTAATACGGCGGTACCCGTCCTGCGCCGCACGGAAAATATCAACGTCGTCAGTGGCCCCCCCTTGGCCCCCTCGGTGCGCGATATTTTCTTTAATCAAGTGACACCCGAAAATTGTCCCCCCGACGATGGGCTCTGCACCGGCCATCCGGCCTTGCTGGACCGCACGGTGCGCTTAGCTTTAGCCCACGCCACCGACAAGCAGAATATTATCGATGTTGCCATGCTAGGGTTGGCGAAACCAGGGTTAACCTTGGTGCCATCCGGCCAAGCCTATTGGTACAACGATCAGCTCCAAGACTATGCGTTTGACCTGGCCCAAGCCAATCAGCTCCTCGACGAAGCCGGCTATCGCGACACCGATGGCGATGGCGTGCGTGAAATGCCCGATGGGAGTCGGCCCCTCGCCTTCCGGTTACAGTGGGCCAACGATATTCCCGAAGCGCCCCGCATTGCCGAAATTCTGGGCCAAAGCTGGGCGCAAATTGGCATTAAAACCGAACCCCAGGCCATGGACCCCGATGCCCTCACCGCGGTCTGCTGTCCAGCCTTTGATTTTGACATCATGATCTGGGGGTGGAGTTGGGGGCCTGATCCCAACGATCCCCTGGGCGTTATGCGGACGGATCAGATCCCAACCGGCAGCAGCGAGACTGGCTATGCCAATGCCGCCTATGATACCCTCTATGATCAGCAGTCGGTTGAACGCGACCCCGAGCAGCGCCGCGCCTTGGTCTTCCAAATGCAGGAGATCGTCTTGAATGATGTCGTTTATATCATTCCCTACTACCAAGATCTCGTGCAAGCGTATCGCACCGACCGTTTCACCGGTTGGGTGATCGACGCGCCCACCTTGACGTTGGAAGATTCCAGTGTATTGACCAAAGTAGAGCTGGTCCAGCCGTAGCCAGTGAACGCCGCGTTGTTGCTAGGCATTTTTAGCAACGAACGCGGCGTTCACTGGTCCCACAACACTATGAACCATTATATTCTACGCAAATGTGGCTGGGCGTTGGTCACGATTACCTTTGTCGTCGTCCTGAACTTTTTTCTCTTTCGGATTCTCCCTGGGGACCCCGCGCGGGCCGTCAAGGACCCACGCCTAACGCAGGCGAGTATTGAAGCGATCCAGCGGCGCTTCGGGCTCGACCAGCCTTTATATGTGCAATTTCTGCTCTATGTGCGCAATTTGGCCCAAGGCGAATTGGGCACCAGCTTTCACCAACAACGGCCCGTCACGACGATTCTGGCCGATAGCTTGGGCAACACCCTCCTCTTGATCGGTGCGGGCACCTTTTTCTCGATCCTGGTAGGGATTGCCTTGGGCATTCTGGCGGCGTGGAAAGCACAAACGGCCATTGACTATGGGGTGTTGATTGGCAGTCTGGTCGCTTGGGCCGCGCCGACCTTTTGGTTTGGGATTCTCTTGCTCTTTTGGGGTTCCAGCTACTTGGGCCTGCCTATTGGTGGCAAGCTGACCATTGGCGCGGACTATGCCGGTTGGTGGGAACGGTGGCTCGATATTGGCCGCCACATGTTCTTGCCCACCCTCACCTACACCATCATCTATGCTGGTCAATATACACTCTTTATGCGCAGTGCCATCTTGGAAATCTTCTCGGAAGATTACATCCTCACCGCCAAAGCCAAGGGGTTGCACTCCATGCAGATCCTGCGCGACCATGCCCTGCGCAATGCGATGTTGCCTACCGTCACCGTCGTTGCGCTCAATCTGGGCTTTACGGTGGCCGGGGCGATTGAAATTGAGACGGTCTTTTCCTGGCCCGGGCTGGGCCAAGCCATTGTCGATGCCGTTGACCGCCAGGATTATCCCGTGTTGCAAGGCGCTTTTCTGCTCTTGGCAGTCAGTGTGATCGGTGCCAATCTGATCGCTGATCTCTTGTATAGTTACCTCGATCCCCGCGTGCGGGTTGGATAGGATCAATACAGATGGAACCTGCCACCTTTTGGCCTACTTTTTTCCGTAATCGTCTAGCACTCATCGGCGCGTTCATGCTCCTTGTGATGGTGCTGATGGCCCTCCTGGCGCCTTGGCTTGCCCCCTTTGATCCTGCGGCGCCCGTGCGGGTGACGATCGACAACATCTACACGCCACCCAGTGTAACCAACTGGCTCGGCACCGATGACGCGGGCAAAGATGTGCTCTCAAACTTGATCTATGGGGCCCGCGTCTCGCTGCTGGTGGGCTTTTTTGCTTCGTTTATCTCCTTGGTCATCGGCGGCTTGATTGGCTTGCTTGCTGGGTTTTATGGTGGGCGTGTCGATAACGTCCTCATGCGTATCACCGATATTCTACTGGTCATCCCTGACCTGCCCCTGATGATCGTGTTGATTGCCCTCCTTGGGCGCGGACTCTGGATCTTGATCTTGGTGATTGGCATTCTAGGTTGGACCGGCACAGCCCGCGTGGTCCGCGCCCAAACCCTCTCGGTGCGCGAACGGAAATTTGTCCAGCGAGCGCGGGCCATTGGCGCGGGCAATTTCTATATCGTCCGGCGGCATATCTTTCCGCTGGTCTTTCCCCTCATGGTCGTTAACGCGGTCTTGGTCATCTCCGCCGCGATTCTCAACGAAAGCACCTTGGCCTTCCTGGGCCTGGGCGACCCCACCCGTTTGAGTTGGGGCCAGATGCTCAACTTTGCCTTTCGCCGCGGCGGCATGAGTGCTGGGGCGTGGTGGTCGCTCGCACCGCCAGGGCTGGCGATCATCTGGGTTGTTCTCGGCTTGACCCTCCTAGGAAATGGCCTAGAACGTATTTTCAACCCGAAATTGGAAACGCATCATCTCTCCGTTGGTGACGAAATGGTGGCGCGACCTGCCGCGCGCACCGTTGTCAATTAGTCGCTCGCAATTAGTCGCTCGGTAGTACACAAGGAAGCTTGCATGAACATGGCAAACGACGATATTCCCCCTCTTATGCTCGACGTACGCAACCTCACGGTTGACTACGTCGCTCCTGATAAGCCACCAGCCCACGCCTTGCAACAGGTGAGTTTTGGTCTGCAACGGGGTGAGATGTTAGGGATTGTGGGCGAAAGTGGCTGTGGCAAAAGCACCCTCATGCTTAGCCTGATGCGGCTCCTCCCCGCCGCCGGACGGATCGTCGATGGCGAAGTCAACTTTTTGGGCCAAGATCTCCTGAGCCTGAGCGAACAGGCCATGGCCGATGTTCGCTGGAAGCATATTTCCATGATCTTCCAAGGGGCAATGAATGCCCTCAACCCCGTCCGCACCGTCGGCAGCCAAATCGCGGAGCCAATCACTCGCCACACGCTCCCGCGCAACGGGGCTTCCCAACACCAGCAGCATGGCAACGGCCACACTAATGGTCACCTTGGCACGTCGCATGGCTATCGCAACGGTCATCACCTTGGACCGCCCAACAAGCACGATATGGGTAAAGCCATGAAACAGCTGCATCCGGCCAAGACCATCGCGAACCAGGTTGCTGAGATCATTACCGCCCACGATCAGATCACCGATAAGGCGATCCTACGCCGCACGGTTGACGAACTGCTCAATCTGGTTGGTATCAACCCCAACCGGCGCGACCAATATCCTCACCAATATTCAGGGGGCATGCGTCAGCGCGCCATGATCGCCATGGCCTTGGCCTGTTCCCCCGAGATCGTCATTGCCGATGAACCGACCACCGCCCTAGATGTCATGGTCCAAGCGCAGATTCTCGAATTGCTGGCCCGCCTGCGCGAACAGCTACAGCTTTCCGTCTTATTTGTCACCCATGATCTGGGTGTGGTAGCCGAGATCTGTGATCGAGTCTTGGTGATGTATGGGGGTGTCGTGGCCGAGTATAGTGATGTGGACACCATTTTCAATGCACCGCGCCACCCCTATACCCAGGAGTTGCTCAAAGCTTTTCCTGACCTGACCCGTCCCGCGCAACGGCTTGTCTCGATTCCTGGCTATCCCCCCCGGCTCGATGCCTTGCCACCGGGCTGCCGTTTTGCCCCGCGCTGTCCGCTCGCTTTTGCCCGCTGTACCACCAACCAGCCGCCCCTCTATACTTTGACCACGGGGCATCAAGCGAGTTGCTATTTGGTTGAGCCGGAAATGAGCAACCCTCATGCATGACCAGCCCCTGCTTGAGGTCACTCAGCTGCGCAAGTTATTCCCTGTTGGGTCCCCCAGCATTTTTCACAAAAGTGCTGAAGTTGTCCATGCTGTCGATGATGTGAGTTTCTGTGTCGCTCCAGGAGAAGTCCTCGCGTTGGTGGGCGAAAGCGGCTGTGGCAAGAGCACCCTAGCGTTGACTTTGTTAGGCATGGAAGCAGCCACCAGCGGAACCATCACCTTTGAAGGCCAAGCCGTTACCCACCTCGATCGGGCTGGCTTAAAACGTCTTCGGCGCCATGTTCAGATGATCTTCCAAGATCCCTATGAGTCGTTAAACCCCCTCTTAACCATCGGCGAAACCGTGGCCGAGCCGCTTCAAGTGCATGGGCTGGCCCGTAACCGAAGTGAATGCCAAAGACGGGTCATCCGTGCGCTGGAGGCTGCTGGCCTCAAACCCGCCGAGAACTTTATCAAGCGGCGACCCCACGAGCTTTCTGGTGGGCAACGTCAACGGGTGGCAATTGCCAGTGCGCTGGTACTGGAACCGACGCTGTTATTGGCCGATGAACCGGTCTCCATGCTAGATGTGAGTATTCGCGCCGAAATTCTCAACTTGCTCGCCGAGATCCGCCGCACGCGCGGCATCTCTATTCTCTTTATCACCCACGACCTCAACACCGTGGCGGCCTTAGCCGACCGCATCGCGGTGATGTACTTGGGACGCATTGTGGAGATCGGGCCGACCGCGACCGTGCTTGCCAACCCTCAGCACCCCTATACGAAGGCATTGCTTTCCGTCGCCCCTGCGCCCAATCCACGGCTACGTCGCCAGCGCATCATTCTCCAAGGCGAAACGCCCGACCCCATCCATCTACCCAGCGGGTGCCGCTTTCATCCGCGCTGTCCCGTGGCCCAAGCGCGCTGCAAGCAGATAGATCCCGCCATGGTGGTTAGCGGGGAAGGACATCAAGCCGCATGTTTGCGCATAGGGGAATCCATCACGGCATGATAGTAGAATTATGCTATACTGGAGGGACAATCCGTTAGGCGTTACGCACTTGGGTTAAACCGCTCAGGTCTGGCCCAAGTGCGTAATGCCTAATTCTTTTTGAACTTCCAACAAAGAGTTCATCGACCTACTTTTTGACGCTACCGAAAAATTAAGCAGCCCAACCTTCAATGGCACTTATACCGTACAACATCTCAAATTCCAAGGTCTAGCCAACCGGAAACCAGGGTGTCCGCGAACTTCGTCATAGCATCAGCACCCAGGGGTTCCCGATCCAGCCGCTTAGCCAAGGCACAATGCGATAAACAACCTATTTTTCCACTTGACTTTCGCTCGCTTTTGGGTAAGATCAGCTTTTATTGAGCTGACATTTCAGTTCAATCTTAGGTTTTGTTGACATGGCTTATTTCACTTATGGTCTCAACATCTATCTTAGCGGTTTCCTCACGCCAGCGTGGCGATCCTGATTCGCTCAATGGGCTAGCCTATCAGCAGCTCAAAGACAAGATCATCAGCTTGGCGCTCCCCCCGGCCTCGGTGATCGATGAACATTCGCTCGCCAGCGAATTGGGGATTGGCTTAACCCCCGTCCGCCAGGCGTTACGCCGTCTTGCCTTTGAAAACTTCGTCGTTATCCTGCCCCGCCGCGGTACCTTAGTGGCCGATCTCAATCCCCATGATCTCTATAAAATTTTTGAAATGCGCCTAGAGCTCGAAACGCTCGCGGCGCGCTTAGCTGCCGAACGGGCCACGCCTGAGCAACTTACGCAACTAGAGGAGATCGCCACCGAAGCCTTAGGCCACCGCTTTAGCAACGAGAATGAGATGTTGCTGGCCTTGGATCACCAGATGCACACCTTGTTGGCCCAGGCCGCCCATAATGAATTCCTGGCCGAAACGCTGGAATGGCTCTATGGGCATGTGTTGCGCTTGTGGAATGTCTCGCTGCACCGGGTCACTGGGCTGCAGAGTGCCATGGCCGAGCACCACGCGATCTTTGTCGCTGTGCGCGACCGCGATGCCAACCAAGCCGCGGCGCTCATGCGTCACCATATTCACCATTTTCAACAGGCGTTCTTAGCGCGCTAAGACCACCCGATGTCGCGCGATCACATTGCATAGTCGAGGAGATAACAGGTTATGACCGTTTCCAATCCTGCTGTTGCCACCGAACGCCGCCGTGAGCGCCGCGAACGGCAACGGGAAGCTGCGGCCCGCCCAGCCATGCAGCAGATCACCTATGGCGTCCCCCAATATGAACTGATTAGCAGCGCCAGTATCCAGCGGATCCATGACGAGTCCATGCGAATTCTGCGCGATTTGGGCATTGATATGTATGATGCCGAAGCGCGGGCCATCCTCCAACACCATGGCGCTAAAGTTGTCGGCGAAACTGTCTTTTTTGACGAAGCCTTGGTCATGAAATATGTTAGCATGGCCCCGCGTCAGTTTGCCCAACTAGCCCGTAATCCGGCCAATCAAGTGCTTCTTGGAGGCAACCAAGCCGTCTATGCGCCCGTCTATGGCCCGCCTTTTGTCATTGACCTCGATCGTGGCCGCCGTGAAGCCAAGTTGGAGGACTTTCACAACTTCGTCAAGCTTACCTACCTCTCGCCCTATCTGCACCACTCGGGCGGCACCGTTGTAGAGCCCACCGATGAACCGGTGCCGACGCGCCATTTGGATATGCTCTTTGCCCACATTAAGTACAGCGACAAAGCCTTTATGGGCTCGGTAACCGATCCCGTCAACGCTGCCGACAGTGTGGCAATCGCCGAGATCGTCTTTGGCAAAGAGAAAATTCGTGAAACCACAGGGCTGCTATCGTTGATCAATGTCAGCAGCCCACGGCGTTATGATGATCGCATGTTGGGCGACATGCTTGTCTATGCGAAGGCCAAACAGGCTATGCTCATCACGCCCTTCCTCATGAGTGGGGCAATGTCACCCGTCAGTGTCGCGGGCACCTTGGCCTTACAGAACGCCGAAGCCTTGGCTGGCATTGTGTTGGTCCAAATGATCAACCCTGGCACGCCCGTCATTTATGGCTCCTTCATGACCAACATCGACTTGCAAAGCGGGGCGCCGGTCTTTGGTTCGCCCGAAAGCCAATGGGCGCTCTTGGCAGGCAAGCAGATGGCCGATTTCTATCAGCTGCCCTTCCGCAGTGGTGGCACCTTCTCTAGTTCTAAAATCGCCGATGCCCAAGCTGGCTATGAGTCGATCCAGGTCATGTTGCCTGCGGTGCTGGCCCAAGTGAACTTTGTGCTCCACGCCGCAGGCTGGCTCGAAAATGGGTTGACCGCCGGTTACGAAAAGTTTATCATGGATTGCGACATGCTGGGCATGTATCACACTTGGGCCAAGGGGATCGATCTCTCGGACGAAGCTTTTGCCTTTGATGCCTTGCAAGAGGTGCCGCCAGGGGGTCACTTCCTGGGGACGCAACATACCATGCGCCACTTCCGCACGGCTTTCTACCGCTCAGACCTCTTTGATTATAATTCCGCCGAGCAATGGGAGCTGAATGGGGCCTTGGACACCAATCAGCGCGCCAACCAAAAATGGAAAAAACTCTTGGCCGACTATGAACCACCGGCATTGGATGAAGGGCTCGAACGTGAACTGCTTAGCTTTATTGCCCATCGCAAGAAAGAGCTTGGGTTTGGGAAGTGAGTAAGGCGCACACGGCCATAGTATAAGACGGCCGTATAAGACGGCCATAGTATAAGACGGCCGTATAAGACGGCCATAGTATAAGGTGATTGTAAGTCCGAGCGGGTACGGTTTGGGCCAGTTGGAAGAAAGCGCCGTATCGGTGCCGGAGGCAACGATGAGCATCAAAGTAACTTTAGATTTGCCCAATAGTGTGATCGAGCATGCGAAACTCTATAGCCAATCTACGGAAAGCACACTAGAGGATGTCCTAACCGATTCGCTAGAAATTCTTTGGCCCAGGTTAGACAATCCATCTCTGGACAAATTGTACGAGGATGTTGCGGCGTTATCCAACAAAGAGGTGATCGATCTGGCAAACCTAAAAATGAATCCTGAGCAGAACGAGCGATTGGGTGATCTACAGGCAAAAGGGAAAGCAGAAAGATTAACCCAAACAGAACAAATTGAGTTGCTTGCTTTCATGCAAATCTACCGGCTTGGCTTACTCCGCAAAGCGCAAGGTCTGGCCGAAGCTGTACGCCGAGGATTGCGATCCCCCCTCCACCCATGACAAGAATTAGCAAACAAATAGCAGAGTTTGTCCGCATCCACGCTGACAACCGTTGTGAATATTGTTTAAGCCACCAAGATTTTACCATGGGTTTATTGCAAATTGATCATGTTTGGCCAGTAGCAAAAGGTGGACGGACACTGAATAATTCGATAGCACGTACAGTTCGACGATATTGGGTTCAAGCAGGCTGGCATCCACCATCCACGAATGAATAGAGGAGTTTCCCAACAATGGCTGAACGACGCAGCCCTTTTTACGACTATCACCTGCGCCACGCCGGTCACTTGGTCAAAGGCGGTGGCGACTATCTTTTCCCCGATGCCTACACGGCGGGGGAACATGAGCACGTCAATACGCGCACCAATGTCGGCTTGCAAGATATTTCCTCCATGGGCGAGGTAGATATTAAAGGGCCGGGCGCGGAACGCTTGGTCAACCGCTTGGTCGCCAATGAGATCAGTGATATGGAGCCTGGTCAGGTGCGCTACACTTCCCTGTGTAACGAAGAAGGCGGGCTGATCGATGACTTGACGGTCTACAAATTTCACGACGAGCACTTTATGATCGTCACCAGCTCCGGCCCGCGCAAACGGGTTGTTCAGTGGATCGCCGAACAGACACGCGGCGCGAGCGCCTATAGCACCGATATTTCCGCGGCAGTGGCGCTGGCCGTCGTCCAAGGCCCGCGTTCCCGCGAATTTCTACGCACCCTGGTCGCAGGCGTCGATCTGAACCGGTTGCCCTTTTTCCGCTTTGCCCCCGCGGTGATCAACGATACCGCATTGCTGCTCTCGCGCAGTGGCTACACAGGCGAGTTGGGCTATGAACTCTATGTCCCTGCCGAAGAAGCCGGTGCGCTCTGGGAATATCTCTTGCGTCAGGGCAAAGAATTTGGGCTGCAACCCTATGGCGTGCTGGCCATGCAGAGCCTGCGGATCGAAAAGGCACTGCCCCTTTATGGCCCAGATATCAACGAAAGCATCAACCCCTTCCAACTAGGCACCGACCGCTGGGTGCGCCTGGAGAAGCGCGGCTTTATTGGCCGCGATGCCCTGCTCCGCATCCAAGAGCAAGGCATTGAAGAACGCTGGGTTGGGCTCCACCTAGATGCCAAGACACCGGCCACCGCGGGTGACGCCATCTATAGCATTGGCGACGTTGCCACGAGCAAGCGCAAGAAGAAAAGCGGAGCCGAAGCCGAGGAAACCAGCGAGGCCGTCACCCCTGGGACGCCGATTGGTCGTATCACCTCTAGCGCGCTGGGCTATAGTGTCGGCAAGACGCTCGCGCTGGCCTATCTCCGCACAACTCACGCCTGGAATGGCAGCAAAGTTGTCGTGATGATGGCAGGACGCCCCGTGACGGCAACCGTGGTCGCGACGCCCTTCTTTGATCCCACCGGAGCCCGGATGCGCGCGAAGGCCAGTGATGAAACCGCGCGGGTTAAGCAGTAGGAGCGACTACCCATGAACAAGCCACGAATTATGCAGCACGCAGCACGCCACCCCAATCGCTTTAACACGATTGTCATTGGCGTTGGCACCATGGGCAGCGCGGCCTGCTACTATCTGGCCCGCCGCGGCCAGCGGGTGTTGGGGCTGGAACGCTTTGACATTCCCCACGACATGGGCGCGCACCACGGTTTCACCCGCATTATCCGCCTGCCCTACTATGAGCACCCTTCGTATGTCATGTTGCTCAAACGTTCGTATGAGCTTTGGCGCGAGATCGAGCAGCGCTATGGGCAACCCTTGCTCTATACCCACGGCTCGCTCGACATTGGGCCAGCCGACAGTTGGGTCTTCAAAGGGGCGCTCCGCTCGGCTATGGAATATGAGCTAGCACACGAGGTCTTGACTGGCCTAGAGTTAGCCAAGCGCTTTCCCGGCTATCAACTGCCCCATGACATTATGGCGCTCTACCAGCCCGAAGGGGGCTTTCTCGTGCCGGAACAGTGTGTGCTGGGCTATGTATTCCAGGCCATGCACCACGGCGCGGAGATCCACGGGCGCGAGGCGGTGATCGAGTGGGAGCCGTTGCCCCGCGGCGAGGGCGTCCGCGTCTACACCGAGCGGGCCACCTACGAGGCTGATTCTCTCGTCATCACCGCGGGCGCGTGGAACGACAGCATGTTGAGCTTTTTGCGGGGATTGGCTGTGCCAGAACGCCAAGTATTGGGCTGGTTCCAACCGTTGCGCCCGGAATCCTTTACCCATGAGGCTTTCCCGGTATTCAATTTATTGGTCGAAGAGGGCCGGTATTACGGCTTTCCTGTCCATGGCGTGCCCGGCTTCAAAATTGGCAAATACCATCACCTGGAAGAGCGGGGGGACGCCGATGAACTATCGCGGACAGTGACGCCGCTTGACGAAGAGATCTTGCGTGAGTGTGTCGCGCGTTATTTCCCCATGGCGGCGGGTCCCATCATGACCCTCAAATCCTGTCTCTTTACCAACGCGCCGGATGGTCATTTTCTAATCGACCTCCACCCCGACTATCCGCAGGTGAGTTATGCATCGGCCTGCTCTGGACATGGCTTTAAATTTGGCAGCGTCATCGGCGAGATCCTGGCCGATCTGGCCCAATATCGCCAAACACGCCATAACATTGAACTCTTTACCCATGACCGCTTCAAAGGCCAAGCCTCCCATGGGTTTGATGGGGAGCATGGCAATCTAGTGCCGATCTACGAGACGGCGGTCCGTAGCCACGCCAAACGGGAACAAAACCATCCAGCACTACGCCCCGCGGGAACACATGGCGTAGGCAATCTGCCCGCAGCTTTGGGCCACCAAGCAAGTGAAGAACGGATACGAACACAGGCAGAGCGCATCCGGTCAATCTGGTAAGTGAGATAGACAAGTAATACATCCGGTTAACCTGCAGAAATGAAGGCGGAGAACAACATATTACCATGCCAAATCATTCTCCTCTACGCATTGGCACACCGAATAGCATTTTGACCGCTATTGCCAGTCAGTTAAATATGGACAAAGAAACGCTCCTGAAAGAGTCAAGTTGAGGAAAAGCGTCATGCAAACCCAAGCACGTCTTGTCATTGTCGGGGCCGGCATTGTCGGCTGTAGTATCGCCTATCACCTAACCAAACTAGGCTGGCGCGATATTGTTGTGGTAGACAAAGGCCCACTCTATGAGACCGGCGGCTCGACTTCCCATGCACCTGGACTCATCTTTCAGACCAATGGGTCCAAATTTATGACCCAATGCGCCATGTACTCGGTCAAGCTCTACAAAGACCAAATCTATCGTGACACGCCCTGCGCCTATCAAGTGGGCGGGATTGAAGTGGCCTACACCGACGCCCGCTTGCGCGAAGCTCACCGTCGCCGCACGCTGGCCGCGGCCTATGGCCTGGAAGGGCATGTCATTACGCCCCAAGAAATTGCTGATCTGGTACCGCTGATCGACCCCAAGGTGATCAAGGGCGGCTATTATGTGCCCACCGATATGGATGTGCGCGGGTGGTACACCGCCGCGGCGCTCGCCGAACAGGCTATTGCCACCGGTGGCGCAACCTTTTATGGCAATGTTACTGTCACCGATCTCTTAGTCGAAGCGGGGCGCTGCACGGGCATCCAGACCGAGCAAGGCACAATCCACGCCGAGCAAGTGCTGTTGGCTACCAATGTCTGGGCGAGCGTGCTACCCCAAAAGGTCGGGCTACGATTCCCCATTTTGGGTGTCGAACACCAATATGCTATCACCGAGCCGTTGGCTGAGTTGGCGGCAGACAAGGATCTCTTTGTCAAACATCCCATTGTCCGCCACCAAGACTATTCCATGTATTTCCGCCAACATGGCGACGCCTATGGGATTGGCAACTATCGCCATGAATCGCTGCTCTTTGAAGGCGACTCTGTAGGCGCACGCGCCGAGCGCGCCTTTACGCCCGAACATTTTACCGTTGCCCAACAAGCCGCCGAAGCATTAATGCCGACCTTGCGCGGAAAACAATATACCCGTCAGTTCAATGGCTTTATGGCCTTCTCCACCGACTTGGGTCCCATTATGGGCGACACCGATGTACCCGGCCTCTTGGTCTGCCTGGGGGTCTGGGTGACGCATGCGGGCGGCGTGGGCAAAACCATGGCCGAGTGGATGGACAGCGGCACGCCCGAATTTGCCATGCATGAAGCATGGACCCGCCGCTTCCATGCCCATGAAACGACCCGAAAGTGGATGTATGCCCGCGTGGATCGCCAATACCAAGAAGTCTATGATGTGATCCACCCCCTTCAGCAAATGCTCAACCCGCGCCCGGTGCGGACTGCACCCTTTCATCAACGCTTGGTCGAACAGGGTGCCCATTTTCATGCGTCCGCCGGTTGGGAAGTGGCTCACTGGTATGCTGAAAATGCCCGGCTTCTGGAAGAATATGACGAACAGCTTCCCCACCGTACCGGCTGGGAAGCCGAACATTGGTCACGCATCCAAGGGGCCGAACACTTGGCACTGCGTGACAAAGTGGGCCTCTATAGCATTGCCAACTTTGCCAAATTTGAGGTGCGGGGGCCAGGTGCGCTCGCCTTTTTGAACCGCCTAGCCGCCAACCAAATCGACCGTCCCGTCGGGGCCATTGTCTATACGGCGCTCTGTAACGCCAAGGGAGGCATCCAGGCGGATCTGACGATTACGCGGCTGGCGGCAGATCGTTTCCTGGTGCTTACCGGTGGTGGCACCGGCCCCGCAGATCTGGCTTGGTTGCGCATGCACGCCCCCACCGACGGCTCGGTGGTGCTCGAAGATTTAACGGCCAAGTGGACTGGGGTTGCTTTGTGGGGGCCGCAAGCTCGCGCTGTGCTTGCCCAGGTGGCCGAAGAAGATGTTTCTAACGCGGCTTTTCCCTATTTTACCGCCCAATGGCTCAAGCTTGGCACCGTGCCTGCCTTTGCGGCGCGCCTGTCCTATGCTGGTGAACTAGGCTGGGAAATCTACACCACCAGCGACTATGGCCTCAACCTCTGGGATACCCTGTGGGAAGCCGGTCAACCGCACGGCATCTTTGCCTTGGGTGGTGGGGCGTTCAACTCCTTGCGGGTGGAAAAGGGGTACCGCGCCGTGGGCACGGATCTAACCACCGAGTACAACCCTTTTGAAGCGGGGCTAGGATGGGCCGTCCGGCTGAAAAAAGGGGATTTCCTTGGCCGCGCCGCGCTCCTCACGGCCAAAGAAGAGGTGACCCGCAAACTCTGCTGTTTGACGGCTACCGTTCCAGATGCCATGGCGCTGGGCAAAGAGCCCGTTTTTGCCAATGGCAAAGCGATTGGCTATCTCACCAGTGTGGACTATGGCTACAGTGTGGGTAAACTGGTCGGTTATGCCTATCTCCCCGTCGCCTATGCCGAAGAAGGCACCCAACTGGAAATCCAATACTTTGATCGGCGCTACCCTGTTGTTGTCGCCGCCGATCCCCAATTCGATCCGCAGATGGAGCGGCTGAAAGCGTAAACTCATGAGCCTCAAACCAAACAGCAAAATTCTTTTTCAAGGCGACTCGATTACCGACACGGGACGCAATCGCGAGCAGCAGGCCCAAGCCAATGTGGGCAGTGCCTTGGGCACGGGCTATTGCCACCTGATCGCCGCGCAGCTCTTGGCAACCCAGCCCAGCGCGGGGCTCCAGATCTGGAACCGCGGCATTAGTGGCAACCGCGTGGTCGATCTCTATGCCCGCTGGCGGATCGATGCCATCAACCTCCAGCCCGATCTGATCAGCCTTTTGATTGGGGTAAACGATACATGGCATGGCTTTATGTATAACAACGGCGTCGAGATTGAGCGGTATGCCACCATCTACCGGATGTTGCTAGACTATACACGTGAACAACTGCCCAATGTCCAATTTGTCCTCTGCGAGCCCTTTGTCCTACCCTGTGGCGTAGTCACCGAAGGGTGGGTGACCGAGATGGATCAACGCCGGGCCGTCGTACGCGAGATAGCCAGCGCGTTTGACGCCATTTTTGTGCCTTTCCAAAGTGTGCTGCGCGAGGCCCTTCGTCAAGCACCGGCTGAGTACTGGGCCGCCGATGGCGTTCACCCCACGCCCGCCGGTCATCGCTTATTGGCAGACTGCTGGCTGCAACACGTGGTCGGGGTTTGAGCCGCTGGGGAACGCGGCTATAATAGCCTGACTGCTGTCCTCATCCGCCATGCCAATACCAATCAACCATCTGAACTACAGAGGAAAAATGAGTGTTTCATGCCGACTGTAGCCGAACGCTTCGTCGATACCCTAGCCGCTGCGGGGATTGATACTGTCTTTGGGCTGCCCGGTGGTGAGGTCGTCGAAATTTTAGATGCCCTGCGCCGCCGCAACCTCCGCTTTGTCTTTGTCCATAACGAATCCTCCGCGGTCTTTATGGCCGATGCCATGGCACGCCTGACGGGTAAACCAGGCGTGGTCTTGACCACGCTAGGGCCAGGGGCCACCAATGCCGTGGCTGGCGTGGCTCATGCCTACTTAGATCGGTCGCCCGTTTTGGTGGTCACGGCACAAAAGCCGGATGCCCTTCTGCCCGACTATACCCACCAGGTGCTGGATCTGCACGCGCTCTATCGCCCGATCACCAAAGGCACTTTCAAAGTAACGGCGCACAATGTCCAATCGGTAACCCAACAGGCCCTGGCCCTGGCCCAAGCAGGCCGACCAGGCCCTATCCATCTCCAACTCAGCAATGAAGAAGCAGCCCTCCCCAGTCGCGAAGAACAAGAGCCGGGTGCAGCAGAGGCAGCCACAATAGTCGCGGAAGACGCACAGACACCTATCACCAAAGTAGCGCAGGCCCGTCAACTCCTCGCCACCGCGCGTAAGCCTGTGATCGTGGCGGGGCTCGGGCTGGAGCCAGAGCAGCCCTATGCCGCGTTAGCCGAGCTAGCCGAAGCCGCTAGCGCCCCCGTGATTGTCTTGCCCAAAAGTAAAGGGGCCATCCCTGACGATCATCCACTAGCAACCGGGGTGATTGGCTTGACCCGCACCGATCCGGCCTATGAAATTTTGGATGAAGCCGATTGTATCGTGGCTGTGGGCTTGGATGTGGTGGAATTGGTGAAGAAGTGGGATCAGGCAGCACCGTTGATTTGGATTGCGCCTTGGGCGAATGTCGATCCCGTGCTGCCAGCCCAGATCGAGTTTGTGGGCGCAATGGAGCCCATTTTACAGCAGCTTGCCGATAGTCAGTTTGGCACCGCTACCACTTGGGGCGCTAATCGGGTGGCGGCCTTCCACGCGAAGGTGGCCCAAGCACCCCTGCCCGAGCCCGCCGCGGGGCGCTTGCTACCGCAGCAAGTCCTCGCCATGCTGCGGCAGCAGTTGCCACGCGAGAGTTTGCTGGCTGTCGATGTCGGCTCGCACAAAATTCACAGCTCGCTGGCTTGGCCGACCTATATGGCGAATCGCTTTTTGGTCTCGAATGGGCTTTCGTGCATGGGCTTTGCCTTGCCCAGCGCCATCGGGGCGAGCTTTGCGCTAGGCGGCCAGCCCACAGTCTGTCTCACCGGCGATGCCGGGATGGCGATGGTCATGGGCGAATTGGGGGTTCTGGCCCAATGGCAGTTGCCTGTGATTGTTATCGTACTCAACGACAGCGCGATTGACCTCATTCGCTCCCACCAAGTACGCGCGGGCAAACCCATCTATGGCACCGAGTTTCCCAGCCCCAACTTTGCCCAAATTGCCACCGCCTATGGTCTGGCCGCAACGCGTGTTCGTAATGAAACCGAGTACACTGTGGCCTTGGCTACCGCCTTGACCAGTGGGCGGCCTATGGTCATCGAAGTCATGCTCGACCCCGTCAGTTATCCGACGACACCGCGCTAGGTCAGTAGGACAGTAGGTCAGTAGCGTATTCTCTGTCCCACTGTCTCACTGTCCCACTGAATTTACCCTAGAATTTGCCATGAGTGACCCAGCCGAACTAACCCCAGAACTACTCCTTTATACGTACAGCCAAGGGATCTTTCCCATGGGGCACGATGACGGGGAGATCTATTGGTATGACCCCGATCCGCGGGCCATTATTCCACTGGATGATCGCTTTCATGTCCCCCGCTCGCTGGCGCGGCGTATCCGTCAGGGTGGCTTCGAGGTACGCGTCAATAGTGCATTTTATGCCGTGATCAGCGCTTGTGCAGCGCCCGGGCCGGACCGCGTAAACACCTGGATTACGCCTGCGATTATTGAGATTTACTGTGAACTACACGAATTAGGCTATGCCCATAGTGTCGAGACCTGGATCGACGGCGAATTGGTCGGTGGGTTGTACGGCGTCGCCATTGGCGGTCTCTTCGCCGGCGAAAGTATGTTTAGCCACGCCACCGATAGCAGCAAGATCGCGCTGGTCTATCTAGTGGAGCGGCTGCGCGCTGGTGGTTTTACTCTGCTCGATACGCAATTTATGACCGAACACTTGCGCCGCTTTGGCACAGTAGAGATTCCGCGGACGGAATATCACAGTTACCTACGCACAGCGTTATTAACCGTTGGCGTCCTCTCCAGTTCGTTCTAAACAGCGGGCGGGGCTGGGGATACAACATCCCAAGCGACCGGCAGTTGTTGCAACCCACGGAGGATCGGATTGAAGCGCCACGCGAGGGTCTCTACCGGAGCGGCTAAGCGCAGGTTGGGCAGACGCTGCAGCAGCGTGTTGAGGGCGATCCGGCCTTCCATCCGGGCGAGGGGAGCCCCCACACAGTAGTGAACACCATAACCAAAGGCCAAATGACGATTGTTCTCGCGCGTTAAATCTAGCTGATCGGGCTGCGCAAAGTGCGCCGGATCACGGTCGGCACCGCCGAGAACCACAGAAACCGCCTCGCCGCGACGAATCCACTGGCCGGCTAGTTCCGCATCGACCGCGGCAAAGCGCAAGGTGGCCCGCTCTACGGGGCCATCATAGCGCAATAACTCCTCAATTGCGGCGGGCATAAGGGTGGGGTCGGCTTTCAATTGCGCCATTTGGGCAGGGTGGCGTAGCAAGGCCAAGGTGCCATTGCCAATCAGGTTCACCGTGGTCTCATGACCAGCGACAATCAAAAGAACCACCATGCTATGCAGCTCTTCTTCACTGAGCTTGTCGCCCCCCTCATCCGCTTGTAACAAAGCGGTGATCAAATCCTGGCGCGGGCGTTGCCGCCGTTCAGCAAAGATCTGGCCGAGATAGTCCACAAATTCAATGAGCAGCTTCTCGGCGCGGCGCCACTCCTCCTCATTGACGGCAGGGGTCACAAATGCATCGGACCAAGCCCGGAAGCGGTTGCGGTCGGCGGCAGGGATGCCCAACATTTCGGCAATGACCACAATCGGCAGCGGAAAAGCATAATCGTCGATCAGATTCATCGTACCCTGCGCCTGCACCTGATCTAGCAAGCCATCGGCAATGGCTTGAACCCGCTCGTGCAGGCCATTGATGATCCGGCTCGAAAAGGCTTTATTCACCAAAGCCCGCTGGCGCAAATGATCCTCCCCGTCCAAATTCAACATATGCTGGTCAAGGAGCTGGGTCAACCGCGACATGGGCGGTAATTGGGCGCGTTGCTGGGCAGTCAGGGTGTTATGATAATTTTTGACAAAG
Organism: Caldilineaceae bacterium; assembly: GCA_019637645.1. The sequence continues at coordinate 41,349 of JAHBVH010000032.1, read as the reverse complement.
CGCTTATGGTCGCGCAGCACCGCTTCGGCCTCGGCATAGCCAGTGACAAACCAAAGGGAGCCATTGCCATTCAGGCCAATATTTTTTACCACTGGCCCCTGAGACCGCAATTGTTCATAGATCGAATAGGCATCGCGCTTAAAGGTTGTGCTATATAAATCAAACAATGTTTGCTCAGCCATCCACTTACCTCACTTTTCTGGCTGCCCACGGCAGCGCTTGCGCTAGCCCGTACACCACCATGGACAAATTAGGGGGAATACTCCGTTTATTCAATAAACCGTGCTGGATTGCATCACTCGTCCTCATTGCCAGCACAAGTATATCACAGCAGGAAACGGCTACAAGATTTATGGTCCTTGCCGCCACTTGTACGACAGGAAGTAGGTGAAAATCCGCTAGTTCATGCTGTTTTTTTCATGTATAATTGATGGGCAATGCGTCAGCCGCCCCGATGTCCAAGCCTAGTTGCCCACCATGATTGATACATTGATACGCTGTGCCAAGGGTGAGTTTCAACATCTGTTGCCGTCTCGCCATCTGCACAAATCGTTCAGCCTTACCGTTTTCCCAAGAAACGCTTGTGTAATAGGAGTTATAAGGGATTTTTCATCTATGGATAGAGTCATGGCTAGGACCCATCTTGACCGACGTGCTTCGTGCGCTGCCAGCGCCAACACCCATCGAGTCGCCGCTAGGCCGCGGTTACCCCGCGCGAGCGATGACGACCGGCCACGACCTGTGAAAGACCAACGCCTTCGCATCGGCAGCTTTTTCTTCCTGCTTTTCTGGCTTCTCCTGCTGACAGGCGAGCAGGCACACGCCGTCGATACCACCCCGCCTGCCCCACCCGTGCGAGAGCAAATAGCGGGCGGCACCGATCTATTGGTTCCGTTACCCAACATCACCCAAATCGCTGCTGGCTATAATCATACCTGCGCCTTGACGGTCGGTGGGGGAGTGCAGTGCTGGGGCGAAAACTTCTATGGTCAGATCGGTGACGGCACGCTGGAGGCACGGACGCTGCCAAACCTTGTCAGTGGCCTGAGTAGCGGTATAGCAGGGATAGGTGCCAACAACTACCAAAGCTGTGCCATTACAACAGCCGGTGGTGTCAAGTGTTGGGGCGGCTATGACTACTCAGAAGAGAGATTGGCTAATCCACTACCGATTGATATTCAAGAACTCAATGCAACCGTTGTCGATTTGGCAGTAGGCGATGAATATGTTTGTGCCTTGACCAACGTTGGCAGCGTCAAGTGTTGGAATGGTATCGAAGAGTTCAACCAAAACAGCGCTGTTGTCACCAGCACTACACCGGTGGAGATCGGCGGGCTCACCAGTGGCATTCAAACAATTACCAGTGGCAACAGCCATGTATGTGTGTTAACCAACGCGGGTGGGGTCAAATGTTGGGGCGAAAACTATAATGGGCAGCTCGGCGATGGTCAAGCCGCGGCGCGCAATATCCCCCAAGATGTACTCGGGCTAAGCAGTGGTGTGCTTGCCGTAAGCGCCAATGGGAACCATACTTGTGCAGTTGTTACGGGCGGCGGGGTCAAATGTTGGGGGTATAATTACAATGGTCAACTGGGCGATGGTTCCACGTCTGATCGGTATCAACCGGTCAACGTGGTTGGCTTGAGCAGCGATGTCGTGTCGCTTACGCTGGGCGGCGACCACAGCTGTGCCATAACCACGGGCGGGGGGGCGAAATGTTGGGGAGGTAATTATGCTGGCCAATTAGGCGACGGTTCGACCACGCGTCGCACCACGCCGGTGGATGTCATTACCCTCAACCGCAACGTAGCCGCGCTGACAGCTGGTGGGGCTCATACATGCGCCTTGCTCACAACCGGGGCCATCAAATGCTGGGGCTCCAATGGGAGCGGCCAGTTGGGCAATGGGACCAGCAGCATACGCACGACCCTGATCGATGTCGTTGGGTTGAGCAGTGGCATTAGCCAGGTCTATGCCGGTGGCGATACCAGCTGTGCGGTGACGACTGGCGGCGGGGCGAAATGTTGGGGCGAGAATGGCTATGGGCAGATCGGCGATGGCACCACCCTCAATCGTCCGGCACCGGTCGATGTCATTAATCTCAGCGAAGTTAGCCAAATCGCGAGCAATAGCTATCACAGCTGTGCCCGCACAACGGCTGGTGAAGCCTTTTGTTGGGGCCACAACTACTATGGTCAACTGGGCGATGGCACCAATATCGCCAAAAACCAGCCCACGGCGGTCAGTGGCCTCAGCAGCGGAGTCCTTGCGGTCGCGAATGGCTATTATCATAGCTGTGCCTTGTTGAGCACGGGTGGCGTTAAATGTTGGGGCTACAATGCCCAAGGCCAACTAGGTGATAACAGCACCATCAACCGCGCTACGCCCGTTGATGTCACCGGGCTGGCAAGCGGTGTCAAGGCCATTAGCGCCGATGGGTACCATAGCTGTGCCCTCCTGACGAGTGGCGGCGTCCGCTGTTGGGGCTACAACATCTATGGGCAATTGGGCGACAACACGACGATCAACCGTTCTACCCCCGTCGTGACACAAGGGCTCACGACTGTCAGTAGCCTCGCCACAGGTTCTTGGCACAACTGTGCGGTGCTCAGCAGTGGTGCCCTCCGCTGTTGGGGCTATAACGGCAATGGTCAGATCGGCGATAGCAGCACCACGAGCCGCCTTACGCCAGTGGCAGTCAGTGGATTGGGCAGTGGTGTTAGTAACGCGGCAGCCGATAGCGTGCATACCTGTGCGGTGACCACGGCGGGCGTCGTCAAATGCTGGGGAGCCAACTTCTATGGACAACTAGGTGACGGTACCTTTACCGATCATACCACACCAGTCGATGTGGTTGGTCTTAGCGGGACAGTAGTCGCGGCCAGCCCGGGCGCGGTGAGTGCCCAAGGCCGCGCCATTGCCCTTGGCTATGGACACTCTTGTGCCCTAACCGACAGCCATAGTGTAAAGTGTTGGGGAGCCAACTTCTCTGGGCAGCTTGGGGATAGTGGCTCGTGGCGTACCATCCCCGAAGATGTCATGACCGCTTGCCGGAGCCTGACCGGCACCCACACAGGGCTAGGCGAGGCCCTGGCCTTTCGCCCAAACAATTCGCTGGGCTGCCCCGCGGGTGCATATGCAGCAGGCGAGGTTATTATGGCGACGGCGATGCCAGCGATCCATTGGCAAGTGGCAGGGTGGACCGGCACCCGTAACGACGCCAGCACAGCCGTCACCAATACGGTCTTTATGCCAGATGGCAACCATAGCGTGAGTGTGGCGTACGGTCAAGGTTGTTACGCGCTGACGCTAGCTCATAGCGGCGGTGGCAGCGACCCGACGGCAACGCCTGCCAATTCAACCAGTTGCCCAGCGGGCCAATACATTGCCGGTGAAATGATCAACCTCAGCGCCACCCCAGCAACGGGTTGGGCCCTCATCGGTTGGAGCGGCACGGCCAACGACAGCAGCACCAGCAGCACCAATACCCTCCCCATGCCCGCCCATAACCACACCGTGAGCGCGCTATATACCCAGCCTTGTTATATCCTCACGCGGCTCCATAGTGGTGCGGGCTATGATCCGACCGCGACGCCAGCCAACTCGCCCACTTGCCCGGCGGGCCAATATGTGAGCGGCGAGGCCATTACGCTGGCGGCGACCCCAGCGGCAGGCTGGGTCGTCAGTGGCTGGCAGGGGGCGACAAATAGCAGCGAACCGACAACTATGTTGGTCATGCCCTCAAACGACCAGACGGTCAATGTCAGTTATGCGAAATTGCCCGATACCCCAGCCCCCGATGGGAGTGACAGCTATGAAGAGGATGACACCTGTAGCGCGGCGAAACCGATTGAGCCCAATGGCGTTGGTCAGGAGCGGACCTTCCACAAACCAGGCGATACCGATTGGGTGCGCTTTGACACCAGCAGCGGGGCAACCTATCGCATTGAAGTCCAAGTGCCGCTGAAGGCCCCAACCGATGTCAATATCGAGGTCTATCCTCAATGCGAAAGTGCCGCCAGTGATCAATTTTCCGCAACCTTTGCCCCTGGCGTACGGCTTGACGTTACAGCAACGAGCAATGGCACCTTTTACATCCGCTTGAGCGATGCCGACCCGACTTTAGCTGGCCCCCAAGTGGCCTATCGCCTTTCGGTACGCCGCCTACAGACCGTCGATACACCGTCTACCCCCAGCAGTGGCCTCTTGATTCTGGTGGCCGGACGGCTCAAAAACCCCGATGCGGTCCAAAAGAATATCAACTTTGTCACGCAAGCGGTCTACGATCTCTACAAAGCCAATGGTTATACGGATGACGCCATTCAATACCTAACCACCGACCCCAGCATGGCTGGCTATGATAAACCCGCCAATTTGGCGAATCTGCAAGAGGCAATTGTCACCTGGGCAGCCGGTCAGATCAGGCCAAACCAGCAACTCACGATCTACTTGATGGATCATGGCGATATCGGCAAATTCTATCTCGATGGCGTCACCCAGCAGATCCTCACCCCCGCCCAGCTCAATGAATGGGTGGATCAGTTCGAAGCCGCGGCACCCAGCGCCAAAGTGACGGTGATCATTGAAGCATGCTACTCAGGCAGCTTTATCGAAGGTGTTCAGCGGGTGAGCAAGCCCGGGCGCTTGATCATCGCCTCGACCACCGCGGCCACCGTCGCCTATGCGTCGAGCGCTGGTGCTTATTTTTCCGACCAATTGGTTGCCTCTTTGCACCAGGGCTATAGTCTGCATAACAGCTTCCGGGCGGCCTATGCCGTTTCCCGCGAATTGACGCGGCTCCAACAAGAACCCTGGCTCGACGGCAATGGCAACGGCATTCCCAATGAAGCCGAAGATGTCGCCTTGGCTAGCCAACGGGGCCCTGGCTATGCCGATACGAACAACAACGATAGCTGGGCTCCCTATGTGGTCAGCGCCCAAGGGCCGAATATAATCACCGACCGGCGCGGCGCGATTACGGCAGAGGTGCGCGATAATAAACGGGTGCGGCGGGTATGGGCCGTCATCTATCCCCCTTCCTATCGCCCACCAACTAACAGCCAAGAGCTTATTCCCGAGACTTTGCCCACGATCGTGTTACAATTACAAAGTACGAATACCTTTGGGAGCGAATACCCCGGCTTTGACGAATCCGGTCTCTATCGGATTGCCGTCTATGCCGAGGACGATGATGGGCTGGTCGCCCTCCCCAAGATCATTACCGTACAAAATGGTCAGCAATTGTTTTTGCCCTTTGTGACGCAGTAGGCTTCGCCAACTTCTGTTGATAAAGCCATAGCGCCGCTTCTGAGCCTGTGTATATGCCTCACGGCCAGGATACACAGGCTCAGAAGCGGCGACTGATTTTAGTAGAAAAGTATATTGCATGAAAACATCTGCTTCCTTACCGCGCTTGGTAGGGCGCTACTATCCAGCTAGGGCAGCCCAGCCGCAACGGGTCTGGCGACTTAGCCTTCTCTTGCTGCTCGCGGCTGGCCTCCTGTTGGGTATGCTGGCGTCCCTGGCGCAACCGGCGTGGGCCCATGAACTCTTCCCTTTTAGTCCGCCCGTTGCGGCGGCTTGTTATGCAACCGCCAAAGCCTGTGAATTATCCCAAGAAGGGCTAGCCCGCGCGCGTCTCCTCGCGCTAGGCACAGCAGAAACCCTTACCGACACCCAAGCCACACGCGCCCCCGACGCAAAGAGCTGGTTAAGTCCGGCTGATACCTTGGTCAGCGCGGGCGCAATCCGGGCGGCTAACCGCACACCGCTCTTTGACACCCCTTGCACCAATGGCTTTGCCAATATCTATCCCTGTGAGAATGTGGATCTTTTAGCCTTTTTGCCCCATACGACGATTGGTGGCGACACCAATAACGACATGTGGGGCTGGACGGATCCCGAGACGGGCAAGGAGTATGCGCTCGTGGGGGCGCGGGATGGCGTTGCCTTTGTGGATATTAGCACCCCAACCCTGCCACGCTATTTGGGTAAACTACCAACCCACGCCGTCCGTAGCTCTTGGCGCGACCTCAAGGTCTATCGCGATCATCTCTTTGTGGTGGCCGACAAGAACAACCGGCATGGGTTGCAGCTCTTTGATCTGCGCCAATTACGGACCGTGACAGTGACGGCGGGCGTCACGACGACACTCTTGTTCAGCGAAACCGCCCACTACGCTGGCTTTAGTGATGCCCATAATCTCGCCATCAATGAAGAGAGCGGCTATGCCTATGCCGTTGGTGGAGAGACGTGCAAAGGGGGGCTCCACATGGTCAACATTCAGAACCTCGCGCACCCCACCTACGCGGGTTGCTATGCGGGCGATGGCTATATTCATGATACCCAATGCGTGATCTACCGAGGAGCGGACCAACGCTATCAGGGGCATGAACTTTGCTTTAACGCCAGTGTTGCCCAATTCACCATCGTCGATGTTACCAACAAAGCGAAGCCGACACGGCTTTCGACCATTGCCGTTGAAGGCAATGTGTATATGCACCAAGGGTGGCTCACGCCTGATCAGCAATATTTCTTGCTCGATGATGAGATGGATGAATGGTTTGGCGATCATAACACACGCACCTATGTCTTTGATGTACGCGATATCGAGTCGCCCCGTTTTGTCGATGCCTATACTGCCGCGTCGCCCGCGGTGGATCACAATCTCTATATCTCGGCTACCTATGCCTACGAAGCCAACTACACCTCAGGGTTGCGGATTCTTGATCTCAAACATCTCACCCAAGGCCAATTAAGTGAAGCGGGTTTCTTTGATACCTACCCCGAAAACGACGAGGTAGTCACATCTGGAGCGTGGACGGCCTATCCCTTTTATCAAAGCGGGGTGGTTGCGATCAGCACCTTGGATCGTGGGCTATTTTTGGTCAGGCCGCGCTTGCCCGCCGATGTACTCTTTCGCCAACATCTGGCCGAGGTCAATCTATGTGAGCCAACGGCAAACGAAACACAATTTCAAATACCATTTGACCTATCTGCCCGCAATCAGTATACTCAAGTGGTATCATTACGCGCCCAGCAGTTGCCCATGACGGCAACCGCGACCTTTATGCCAGCAGTGGTGGATATGGCGGCGACGGGTCATGCGAGCAGCACCCTAACCGTGGCCGGTTCAACCTTGGCCAGTAGCCCGTATACCTTCACTGTGGAAGCGGTCAGCCCAGAAGGGACGATCCTCGATACGACGATTGTCCGTGTCCATTTAGCCCATACATCGGCTAGCCAGCCAACGTTGACAGCCCCCCTGTCAACGACCGTGGAGACACTGACACCGCTCACGTTCCGTTGGTCGGCCAGTGATGCGATTAGCTATACCGTCGAAATTGCCGATGAGCCAACCTTTAGCCATGCGCTGTACACCACGTCGGTAACCTTCCCGGAATTAACCTTGGCAGCACCGCTGGCCTATGATCGTCCATACTACTGGCGCGTACAAGCTAACAATCGTTGTGGCAGCACGTTATCGGCAGTCGGGAGCTTTCGCACACCGATCGCGATCTTTCTGCCGCTCGTACACCAATCATTCGTTCAACCAGCTGTTCAACCTTAGCCAGAAGGATATCTGCTTATGCCGCTTTATGAATATTTTTGTCCAACCTGCAATCGCACTTTTGAGCAGCTCCGCCCGGCCCCCAAAGCCGATGAGGCGGCGACCTGCCCGGCTTGTCAACAGGCCGCGGCCCAACGTGTCCTGTCGCTCTTTGCCAGCTCGGTCAAGGGCAACGATGGGGCCATGCCAGCGATGAGTTCGGCCATGCCTATGGGCGGCGGCTGCTGTGGTGGCTCTTGTGGTTGCCACAATTAATACGCCCAGGGATGAGGTGATACTAAACTTGACAGGTTTTGAAAACCTGTCAAGTTTTTGGTGATGGACCAATCTTGGGATGTAGGTTCTCAGTCTGCTCGATTAAAAGAAGGATGTTGTATGAGTTGGCAGAATTACTTAGCCGATAACAAAGCACGTTTTTTGGATGAGCTGCTGGATTTTCTCCGCATTCCCAGCATTTCCAGTTTGCCCGAAAATGCCGGTGATGTACGCAAAGCCGGGGAATGGGTGGCGGACCGGATGCGGGCCGCGGGGATTGAACACGTGGAGATCATGGAGACCGCAGGGCATCCCGTTGTCTATGGGGATTGGCTACATGCCCCCGGCAAGCCCACGGTGATGATCTATGGGCACTTTGATGTGCAGCCGGTTGATCCGCTGGAATTGTGGGAGAGCCCACCTTTTGAGCCGGTCATCAAAGCGGGGCGGGTCTATGCTCGCGGGGCCAACGATGACAAGGGCAACATGCTCACGCCTATCCTCGCCACCGAGGCGCTCCTACAGAGCGAAGGCAAGTTGCCGCTCAATATCAAATATTTCTTTGAAGGACAAGAAGAGATCGGCAGCCCGACGCTGCCCCCTTTTGTAGAAGCCAACCAAGCCAAGTTTACCTGCGATATGGTCGTCAGCTCGGATGGTGGGCAGTATAGCGATACCCAGCCCGAATTGACGGTCGGCTTGCGTGGCCTAGCCGCGCTCCAAATTGATGTGCGCGGGCCCGATGTCGATGTCCATTCGGGGATGTATGGGGGGGCGATTGCCAACCCGATTCATGCCTTGGTGCAAATTTTGGATTCTATGCGCAGTGTCGATGGCAAAATCTTGGTCGAAGGCTTCTACGATCGTGTCCGCCCGCTCAACGCGGCAGACCGCGCCCACATTGCGGCAGTTCCCCATGATGATACGGCCTTTATGGAGCGCGTGGACGTGGACGCCACCTATGGGGAGCCAGGATACAGCACTCTAGAACGCATCTGGGCGCGCCCAACGCTGGAAATCAATGGCATTTGGGGTGGCTTTCAAGGCATTGGCACCAAGACGGTGCTCCCGAGCGAAGCCCATGCCAAGATCACCTGCCGCCTCGTCGCCGACCAAAAGCCAGAAGAGATTGCCGAATTGCTGACCACCCATATTCGCAAACATACGCCACCTGGGGTAGTAGTCAATGTCAACGTAGGGGCCAACAAAGCCGATCCCTACCTGATGCCCGTCGATCACCCTGGCAATTTGGCAGCACGCGATGTTCATCTGGAGTTGTACGAGGAAGAGCCGCTGTATGTGCGCTCTGGTGGGAGTATTCCCTTTTGTAGTCTGTTCCAGAAGGTGCTTGGCGTCTATACCGTCAACTTTGCCTTTGCCCTCAATGACGAAAAACAGCACTCACCCAATGAGTTCTTCCGGCTGCATAATTTCGAGCGGGGCCAGAAAGCCTATTGCCTGTTGCTAGAGCGGCTCGGGAAAGAATAATTAACAATCGGAGTTACGCCCTTGGGCCAGACCTGACAGGTTTGGAAAACCCTGTCAGGTCTCTAATTACCCAACCAACTGCGTAAGTCCTATGTCAATTGTCAATGATTATTTGTCAGTTATTAAAGGCCGATGGCATGTCGAGGGTGCGGTAGCGCTGCTCCCAATGCCAGCTAGCCGTGGCCCCGATCAGGGGTTTGTAGACTTCGGGCAGATTGTCAATAAAGGCTTGGCTGGGTTCCTGGCCCGGCCATGCCCGGAACATGGGCGGGGTGTAACCGCCAATGATGATGACCCGCTCCTTGTCGCTGCGCAGCTGCCCCGTTGCATGGATCAACGATTCGGCAAAGAGAAGGGTTGAGCCCGCTGGCGCAATAAATTGATGGATCAAGGATGGATCTTCATAGGCACAGGCAATGACCTGCTGCTGAGGTGCCTTGATCTTGTGGCTGCCAGCAACGACCACCGTACCACCATCATCAGGACCGAGATCGGTTAGCGTCGTCAGGGCCTTGACAAAGTTACAGTGGAAGAGCCCATTTTCGGTATAGGTGCCGATATCGGGGCGGGTACCCGTATGAAAGCCAAAGCGACGCGGTGCATTGGGGTCAAAATCGGGCGAACGGGTATTGATAATCGCTTCCGACTCTTCCAACCGGACCGAACCACCCACAAATTCTTCGGCCATTGCCACCATCCGGGGATGGGTCAAATAGGCTAAAATGGCGGGGTCGGCCTCGACAATGTGGGCAAAATGAACGTGATTGGGCTTGTAGGTGGAGAAACGCGCGCCACGCACAACGGCATTCGCTGGATCAGGGGTAGCCATCAGATCGCGTTTAAGCTTTTGCAATGCTTCTTTAATCGACCCCACTTCATCAGCCGTTAGGGTATTTTCCACAATGACATAGCCATAAATGTCGAGGTGGAGCCGCTGTGCTGGTGTGAGCGCGGGAAATGGGCGCGCGGTATTGGGTGTAGACTCATTCATTTGCATACGTTTATCCCTTCATTCCTGTCAAGGTAATCCCTTGAATAAAGCGCTGTTGCGCAAAGAAAAAGATGACAACGATGGGCAGGGTAATCACCGTAGCCGCCGCCATCATCAGATCCCACTGGGTACGATATTGTCCGCGAAAGGCCGCTAGGCCAACGGCTAGGGTATATTTATTGCCGTCATTGAGAAAGATCAACGGCCCCAAAAAGTCATTCCAACAACCCAAAAAGGCGAAAAGCGCGACAGTGGTCAGGGCCGGTTGGGTCAAGGGCAGAATGACCCGCCAGAAGATGCCCAAATCACTTGCGCCGTCGATCCGCGCCGCGTCGGAAAGGTCCATGGGAATGGTCAAAAAGAACTGACGCAGCAGAAAGATAAAGAAAGGCGATCCGAGAAAGGCCGGGACAATCAGCGGCTTAAAGGAACCAACCCATCCAATATCTTTGAAGATCAGAAAAAGGGGAATCAGCACCACAGGGCCCGGGATCATCATCGAGCTCAGGGTAACGACAAACCAGAAATCACGGCCCCACCAGCGCAGGCGCGCAAAGGCATAGGCCACCAAAGCACAGGAGATCACAGTACCAATGGTGGCGGTCACCGCGTAGTAGAGACTATTCTGCAGAAAGAGCAGAAACTTAAAAGACGGGTTATTCAGCGCTTTGGCATAATTGGCCCATTGGGGCGGATCAGGCAACCAGATCAGCGGATAGGCAAAGATCTGATCTTTCGGCTTGAGTGAAGTGCTGATCATCCAGAAGAGCGGCATCAAAAAGAGCAGGGCAACGCTCAATAGAATCAAAAAAGTAACGGTTTTATTCAAGAGGGTTAGGCCACGTTTGCTTTGCCATAGCTTCACCCCATTCGACAGCGGTCGATTGATGGTTGTCATCCAATCCAACTCCTTCTCATGCATGGCGGTCGTCACCGGATAACCGTGACAGGGCCGCTACGGTTAGCGCGCTTGCGCTCCTTCGTAATAGACCCAACGCCTGGAGGTCAGCATCAGAATTAAGGTAAAGATCAGGGTGATCACAAATAAGACCAACGAAAGAGCCGAAGCATAGCCCATATTGAAGTATTGGAAGCCCTGACGATAGAGATAGAAAACATAGAAGAGGGTAGACCACAAAGGCCCACCATCGGAGATAACATAGACCTGTGTAAAAATCTGCAACGCACCGATCACGCCCATGATCAAGTTAAAAAAGATGGCTGGTGTCAACATCGGCAGCGTGACAAAACGGGCACGATGAAAAAGATTGGCGCCGTCGATCTCGGCTGCTTCGTACAGATGCTGCGGAATATCTTGGAGGGCGGCCAAAAAGATGATCGCGGTTGAGCCGATCCCCCATAAACTCATCAAAATAAAGGCGGGCTTTGACCAAACCTCACTCGTCAGCCAGGGCGGGCCCGGCAAGCCGAAGCGCGCAAGCATGTCGTTAACCAAGCCATATTCAGGGTTGAGGATCCAAGCCCAGACCACGGCGGCCGCCACCCCTGGCACAATCGAAGGCAGGAAAAAGGTTGCCCGGAAAAAGGCCAAGCCCCAAACCTTGTAATTGAGCAGCATGGCCAGCACAATGGCAAAGAGAAGCCCTAAGGGCACCGAGAAGATCGCATAATACAGCGTATTATAGACAGCCTTCCAAAAGAGCTCATCCACATAGAACATTTCATTGAAATTATTGAGGCCAACCCACCGCGGCGGTTGCAGCACCGAATATTCGGTAAAACTGTAATAGACCGCGGAGAGAATGGGAAAAATATTAAAAAGCACCAACCCAATCAGCCAGGGTGAAAAAAAGAGATAGCCGATCAAATTATCATGAACTACCTGTCGCGAAGGCCACCATCGACGCCGTGGCGTTGGACGCGGTCCCGCTCTGCCTGCTATCGTTGCCATAGTTTGTACCTACCATTACCCTACTATCAATATCAACCCACGAGGACAGAAGTCAGAGATTTTCTGACTTCTGTCTTCTGTCTTCTGTCTTCCGTACTCTGACTTCTAACCCTACTACTTACCCAACGCCTTATCCAACTCAGCTTGAGCGGTAGATTGGGCGTCTTGGAGCGCTTGTTCAGGGCTCTTTTCGCCACGCGATACGGATTCAATCGCAGCATTTAGTTGATCACCCCAGAAGCGACGGACGGGCATCGCCGGTTCGTGGTGGGCATAGGCCAAGGCATCATTGTAGATCTGCCAGTAGCCCCGGAATTCCTCATTGTCGGGCAACACAGTGGGGTAGATCTCAGTCTGATCTTTGCGCGAAACCATATCAGCCGCGACAGGTACCCACTGAGCAATACCTTGAATTGACATATAGGTGAGGAATTTATAGGCCGGTTCCGGTTGGGACGAACCTTTGGGCAGAACACACGCCGAGCCTTGGTTAATGCTGTCATTGCCTGCGTCGGCGCGATAGGGCAACGGGTAGACCCCAAAGGGAACGTCGGCGGCATACTCTTGCTTCGCGGAAAGTGACCAGCTACCTCGCCAGCTCATCGCAATTTGGCCCCGGTAGAAGGGATCGTCGGTCGTGTCACCACCACCTAACCCCTGCAGGAAGCGATCCAAGGTCTCGCCATTGTATTTATCGGCATATTGCTTCACCCATTCAAAGGCTGCAATATTTTCTGGTGTCGTAGCGGTGATCTGCTGGGTAGCCTCGTCGTACCATTCACCACCAGAGAGCCACCCCAACAGGTCGGCCCGCGAATTCCAGGGCACAAAGCCGATAGTGGTATAGCCAGCGGTCGGATCACCTTTGGTCAGCTTATCGGCGGCGGCATCAACATCGGCCCAAGTGAGCGGTGGGCTGTTGGGGTCAAGACCGGCCTCCTCAAACAGCCCTTTGTGATACCAAGCGGCGTAAGTGCCACTTTCAAAAGGCTGGGCAAAGGCTTTTCCTTGCCACAGACATTCGGTCCACGCCACATCAAACCAATCTTCGGGCTTGGTTTCATCTGAGGCCGCAATATAATCATCCAGCGGCAAGATCCCCTCGCGCACGGCCCACTCCACGACTTCGCCACGTCCAATGATCGTGAAATCCGGCGGGTTGCCAGCGGCAACGGCGGTGAGCAATTTGGTGGAGAGGTCGCCCCACGGCACAATCAGCATTTCCACCTGAATGCCATCGGTGCTAGTGGCATTATATTCGTCCACAATCTTCTGCTGGAATTCACCCCAGCGATCAGCCCAGAAGGTCCAATAGGCAATGGTAGTGCCTTCGCCAGAAGCCGCCTCGCCCCCTTCGCTGCTGCCCGTGCTCGGGGCAGCTGGTGCGCAAGCCGCCAGAGCAGCCACGGTGGCTACCCCAGCGGAAGCGCGCAAGAAATTGCGGCGGCTCAAGAGCTTATGCGTGATCATAATTTTCTCCTCCAAAGTACAAAATAAATGGTTGGCTCATCAAAAAAGTGAAGTTACGGGGTAGCTTTGCTTCCTTTTACCAGATGAGTAGAAAGCTTATCGGAGTTGTTCAACAACGAAGAGTGCGGAGCGGTATGTCGTTGGCATAGCAACGGCAAAACCGGTAGCAAAAGTACGGCCAGGCACAACGCGCGGCTCTCCATCCGGGCTCATTAGGCGATACTGGGCCTGTGGATCTAAGCCGGGCAATACCCATTCCTGGGTTGCCTGTGGGCTAGCCAGCCGAAAGACAAAGAGGACCCCATACTGTGCATCTTTTGTCACATACCAGATTGCTGCCCAATCGCCCTGGCCGTCCAAGGGCGGGGCCGCGGTCAACAAATATTGATCGCCCGCCTGAATCACTGTGCGGATGTGGCGGCGATACCACGCAACCTGAGTTTGCACCGTGGCGCGGTCGCTAGCTGACCACCGTTCCAATGGCGAACTAATGCCAAAAGCACCGAGCATAGCAACGCGTGTGCGCAAAGCAAGGTCACCGCGGTCATCCATGCCCTGTTCACTCGCTAACGGCCATTCAACCAGCCAATCATTACAGAGCATAGCCGGGTGGGCTAGCTGACTGCCAAAATGAATGGCTAACTTCATCAGCGGTGCCGTTTGGTCGCTGATCCAATAGGTATGGGCATGGGCCATAAGGGCAGCATCAAAGCGACCGCCGCCGCCAGCACACATCTCTAGGACTAAGTTAGGCAAGGCAGCACGCAGTTCATCCTGCAGTTGATAGAGCCCTTGGTAATGGCCCAACAGCGGATCTTGCTTGGTCAACGCTTCTGGTAGCGTGGGGGCCCAGCCACCTTGGCGCAAATCTGTATTAAAATCCCATTTTAACCAAGTCGCGCCGGTCGCTTGTAGGTGTGCCAAGATGCGGTCGCGCATAAACGTCCGGGCCGCGGGAACGCCTAGGTGCAGGATCCCCCGTTGGTCAGCCACCGGGGCGACGCCGCCCAGGTGATGGAGCCACTCTGGATGGTCACGGCGAACGACCGCACTAGGACCAACGGCTTCCGTTTCAAACCATAGGCCAAAGTCTAGCCCCAAGCCACGGCAGTGATCACTGAGTTCCGTCAGGCCATGCGGGAATAGGCGTTGGTTAACCGCCCAATCGCCGGTACGTAGCCACCACCCTTCGGCACTGTTTTCGGTTTCAGTCGTATACCAACCGGCATCGACCACAAAACTTTCACACCCCAATGCAGCCGCTTGGTCGGCAACATCCTTCATGTGATCCACTTGGGGCGCTTCATTGTAGGGGTACCACGTATTGAAATGAACCGGAAGGGGCCGCGGCGGCGCGGGCTGATGGCGGCGCCGATAGTCATGTAAGCGTTGCGTTGCGCGATTTAGATCACCCTGTACGCATAGCAACAAGGCACTGGGCAAGTGCAGGGTATCCCCAGCATAGAGGCGTTGCCGAAAGCCCCAAGAGTGTAAGCCAGCGGCCAATTGCACCCGCCCACTCAATAAACGCCGTAGATAGATCTGCCAATTGCCCGACCAAGCTAGCTGACAGAGGTAAGTGTGGGTAGGCGCATGCAAAGCGACATAGGGTGACATTTCAAAGCCACTTTTGCCGGCGCGGCTTTCGAGCAAAATAGGAGCTTGGCCGAGTACCGTCTGCTGCACTTGGGTTTCGGCGCCCCAACGGCCAGTTAGGTAGAGGAGTTGCTCAATGTGGGATGGTAGACAAAGTGAGCAAGAGAGGCCAGCGTGGCTCACATCAAGCGGCAGCGGTGAAGCTAGTTGACGCAAGGTTGCTGAACGACAGAGCAGCCCCGTAGCTTCATCAACCACAAAGAACAACTCTTGTTGTAAGGGCAACGCTACGGCATCCAGCGTGAGGCAGAACGCATTGGGCGTTGGTTGTGACCAATCGACAAGAGTCCACTGCACAGGGCGGTCATCGGGTGCAAGCTGCACATTGGCTTCACAGTAGCTCTGTCGAACAGGATCAGGGTAGGGCTGTTCGGCGGACAGCCAGCCCCAAGCGGATTGGGTCCAAAGATCTTCATTAGGCCCAAAATACTCATTCATCAACAGGCCATCTTGGATAGTCATAATCAGGCACAGATCTTGCCAGGTTAACCACCAACGCCGCTGTTCGCCATCAAACTGCACGTGCAAACTACCGCTCCATTCTCTTGTTTCCCATGATATATCCACAGGCACCTCTGCCTTAGCACAGCGAGTGCGAAGGGTATGTATAGCGCCATACAGTTCAGGGGGATTTGTCCGGGAGGGAAACCATACTTGTATAATACACTTTCTAAACAAAGCCGTCAAAGCGGCTTCAAGTCAAGGATATTTCATCTGATCACTTCGCGTGATGTAGCCACTACCCGTGTGGACGAAACGACCGTAGCTCAGCCCCCGTTGCGACAGGGTAGCTTGTCATCTCCACGATTTTCCCATACGTCACCGAAGTCAAACCTGCTCTAGGGAGAGTAACGTGAACGCTAGCCCAACTTACCAAGTTCTCTTTCTCACAGAACGCAGCCCCCATCATCAACAAGCCGCGTTAGCCGCCGCCCCGCCCAACCTCGCGGTCACGATGCTGCGCACGCCCGCTCGAGAGCGGCTTTTAGCGGAACTCCCCCAGGCCGATTTTGTCATTAGCGAGCGAGCGGGGGTGATTGACGCGCCCATGCTCGCCATCGCGAAGAAGTTAAAACTGATCCAACGCCTTGGCTCTCTGACCTTTGACATCGATGTTGCCGCGGCCCACCAGCAGGGCATTGCCATCTCGGCCTGGCCGGTGGAAGGCTGTGTGTTGGTGGCCGAGCACATGATCATGCAAATGTTGGCCTTGGTCAAACGGCTGCCAGAAGTAAAGGCCGTTGCCGAGCAGGCCGCCGATTGGGGCCGCCCCGCGCGGCGTACGGATGAGAATACCTTTGCCTATAATTGGTCCAAACGGACGGATATTCGTGGCATCTATCAAAAGACCGTGGGCATTTTGGGCTTTGGGGAGATTGGGGCCGAGCTAGCCCGTTGCCTCCACGGCTTCCGTCCTCAGCAGGTTCTCTACAACAAAAGGCGTCGTTTCCCACCCCAGGTGGAAGCCGAACTGGGCATTACCTACTGTAGCCAAGCCGAGCTCCTCGCCGAGAGCGATTTTCTCTGTAATCTCCTCCCTTTTTCGCCCGCAACAAACCTCAGCCTCGCTCAGGTCCAATTCGAGCGGATGAAAGCAGGCGCGTTCATCGTTAGTTGCGGCAGCGGCAGTGTGATCAACGAAACGGATCTCGCTGTCGCCCTTCGGCGTGGTCATTTAGGCGGAGCGGCCCTCGACACCTTTGAATGGGAACCTGTCCCCGCAACAAATCCGTTAGTTCAATTAGCACAGCAAGCAGGCATGAACATTTTACTGACGCCCCATACAGCAGCGGGGGCCATGCGGAAAGACGAAGTCGGCGGGCGGGCTGAAGATTATACGAATATCCTGCGCTTCCTTCAGGGTCAACCCTTGCATCATCCGATCCTTACTGGATAGCAGGCTATCGACTAGCATTTTGCTAACACATGTAAGGTTTGTACACTAATTGTATTACGTCAATTGACAATACCGTCCTGTATTGGTTATAGTATGGGCATAGAGTGCTTCATATGCACCTCGCCATCTTATTCATAATTTTGGCGTATTGACGTAGATAGTATGATGATTGTCTAAAAGGAGGCAAAATGACAAAGCTTTACGCATTTATTAGCATGCTTGTGTTATTGGCGGCATTACTGTTTAGCCCCTTGCTGTCCCTAAACGGCAGCGCCGAGATGGGTGCGACATCGACTGGTGTGGCAGGCTGGGTTGCCGGTCCCGGCTCTGAAGGTTGGTAACAAAGAAAAATAGTTGCCAAAAATTCTAAGCAGCGATAGGATCCCTATCGCTGCTTTTTTTTGCCTTATCAATACCCGATGGTGTTGAAAGGTGCTTCAGGAGTACTTGAGGATAGCGACGCGTGGCTCAGAAAAACAAGGTTACTCAGATTCTGCTACTCATACTCACGAGCTGTACTTGGTTCTTGATTGGGTGGATACTGCATAGCCAATGGGGAGCACGCAGCACCAGTACGCAACACCCGGCCGCGATTCGGCTCGATCAAGTACGCACGCTCCTCGAAAATAGACAATACCTAGCCCACGAAGTGACCGAGGAACAGCTAGCCAACGCCGCCATCCGCGGGATGCTCTCCGCAACCCAAGATCCCTATGCGATCCTTTATTCGCCAGCGGCTAGCAGAGCCTATGAAGCAGATATAGCCGGTAATATTGGTGCCCCCGGCATTTGGAAGGTCATGGTAGATGGCAAAATAGTCGTCTCCCGGCTTACGCCAGGCGGTGGGGCAGCGCGCGCCGGACTACAAATCGGTGACATTTTACTAGGTGTCGATGATATTCGGTTTGATGAAACCACAGCCCTACATGAAGCAAGTATCCTGCTACGCGGTTCGGTTGGGACAACCGCAACCATACTTGTCCAGCGGGATCAAGCTCTTTTAGAATACCCAGTCATGCGTGATGAATGGCCGATCTTGACCTCACAGGTGTTCAGTCATGAGATTGGCTATTTGCAACAGAGCCTCTTCCCCCGCAATGTCGCCACCCAAATGCAGACCTATCTGCAATCAATGACTGAACAAAAGATCCGAGCCTTGATCTGGGATCTGCGCGACAATGATGGTGGCACCGTCCAAGCCACGGAGACGATCCTTAACTATTTTCTCAACGAAGGGATTTTGTACAAGGTTGAATTTAAGGATGGGCAGCAGCAGACCTTCACCGCCGCTGGGAATGCACCATTTGCCGAGTTGCCCCTGGTTGTCCTGATTAATGAAGGCACCTATTCAGCCGCTGAAATAGCCGCCGCGGCATTAGCAGAGAATAAACGGGCCGTGCTTATCGGCACGCCAACCGAGGGGAAGGGAACCATCCAAGATACCTTTGCGCTCGATGATCAACATCTGTTGCGGATTACAATTGCAAGGTGGCTCACACCAGCTGGGGAATGGACAGAAGGGAAAGGCATTATACCAACCTTTGCCGTGAGGGATAATCCAGCCACTGCGGCGGATGAGGTACTCGATTTTGCGCTAGCATATCTATCCACTGAGTTACACTCGCCCTAATTGTGCCCAGCTTTCCCTAGCGCGTAGAAGGGTGCTCTGACAGCGGCCTTGGCTGGCTAGACCTTTACGAGCACAGTATTGCGCACCATGCTTTTCTTTGCGTAGCCAATCCGATGGGTCACATCCATGGGTTCGCCGTTCTGCAATTCACGGGCGATCTTGGCCGCTGAATTAATAAAAAACTCCTCGCCGTGCGTGTTCACCACGCTCTGGAAAGCCGCAACAACGGTTGGATCATACTGTTGACCGGCGCAACGGACAACCTCCTGCGTGACTTCTTCTAGCGAGCGCGTCGCTTGATAAGGGCGATCCGAGAGCATCGCTTCGACACTATCAGCCACCGCAAGAATGCGCGCGGCAAGGGGACTTTCCTTGGCTTTGAGTCCGTCAGGATAGCCACGGCCATCCCAACGCTCATGATGATTGCGCACCAAGGGGACTAAATCTTGTAATAACGGCATTTGGCTTACAATCTCGGCGCCAATGACCGTGTGCATCTTCATGGCAGCATATTCTTCATCGGTCAGACGCCCCTGTTTCCCGATAATCGCATCTGCAACACCAACCTTACCAATATCATGGATCAGCGCACCACGCACAATTTCTTTCCGCTCTTTGACTGGTAGATCCATCGCCTCAGCGATCGCATCAGCATAACGAGCCACTTGGGCCGAATGACCAAAGGTATACAGATCATAGGCATCAATAACCGCACCAAGGGTGTGAAGGAGACTATCATTCGCTTCATCCAATTGGCGATTGGCGCTTTCCAATTGATCAACATAGGAACGCAATTTATTAACGTAGAGACGAAAGGCGTAGCTGGTGGCAACAATCGGTAAAATAAAGAGGATGAGTCCAATCGAGCCTGCCACCATATAGGCAATGGCTAAGCCAGCACCACCGACAATACCCGTTATGATCGTAATGGGCATCGCCCATTGCCAATCCTCTAGCCAAACGGCCAGCGGCTTTCGTCCTGTTTTCAAAGTAGTCAGTAAGATCAGCAATACCATATTGACAAATGTATCAGCCATTACGGCTAGCGATAACGGTAATATCACCTGCCAATATATAGTAGCACCAGGTACACCACCAGCCCAAATATAAATTTGACCACAACAAACAGCCGATATAGCACCCATACTCACGTTAAAGAGCACCCGCACCCATAGATCCTTGGGAGGTGATTTCCGTTTTGTTTGGAATTTGCTGACCACAAGATTGGTAGCTGTCAGCGCCAAGCTACTTACCAAATGGGTTAATACAGCCGCCCATGGCCCGAGAATCAACATGGCTGCGATCGCGAGTACATAGCCTAACGAAATAAAACTTTGGCTTTTGGCAAATAAGGGAACCGACGCGGTTTCTGTGACAATCGTCATCCCAGCAAAGAGGAGCAAAACTGCCCAGTCGCCATCATAGGAGATAAAGGCGAGGATTAAAACGTAAATACCGATACTAGAGACAACCGCTCGATAAAACGGTAGCCATAATGCACCTGTATGTTCACGCTTTAACATGCTGTCAATCGAACTTGCAACCGACACTTCAATCTTCTCCTATTCGATCACAGAGCACAGGTTAGATGAGACGAAATAGGGGAAAAGTATCTTCATTTGGTAACCTTAGGAGCTACGCACTTGGGCCAGACTTGACAGGTTTAACAAACCTGTCAAGTCTTTGTCACGCTGATCCTCTGCGTAACTTCTAACCTATACAATTTTGCTCGAGCTATCAAATCTCATTACAAGTTACCGTAAAAAAAATTAACATTCCTACAGTTTACCATCAAGCAGGAATGGAAACATCCAACAAATAGAGTGTGTGCCGGCCCTATCCTTCTAGCACTTTTCGACCAGCCAGATCGAAGTAAATCATTTCTTCTAGGCCATATCCGCAATAAGATGTAGAAATGATGACTGAGCTGTTCACAAAAAATAACGCTGAATTGGGTAGGACGTATCCAACCAAACTACGCGAAAAGCGAAGAGAGCATCAGCCATTGAGCGTAAACTTTAGCCCTGTCCATTCAGCGAGAAGATCCATACGATAGAAAGGCAGCACAGCTAGGGCCAGGCCCTTCATCGCTATAACGAATGGCCTACCTACGTTATCTAGCCTGCTGATAGGCTATTTTGCTTGTTTTCATCAAACCATTGAAGCTTAGTGGGGGTACGGAGATCGTATCATTGGGCTGGCGCTGTGGTGCCCACAACGGCTCACGCCAGCGCTGTCAGGTTTTGAAAACCTGACAGCGCTGGTATTGCGGGAAAGCAGAGTGCTACTTAACCAGCGGCGAGGGGGATATGCATAGAAAAGCTTGTAGTGGGGGCTTCAATCCGATCCGCCAAGGGGGAAACATCGCGCACAAAGCGGCCCTGCATACTCCAAGGCCCCGTCCAGGTGATTTGGGCTTCGACCAAGCGGCCGCGCAGCGGTAGCTCACTTTCGATAAAGACAAGTTTATTTTGACGCGTGCGGCCACGCCACTTGCCCTTATGTTGCTCCTCGACTAACACTTCGACGATTTCACCGAGGCGACGACTGTTAATCTCGGCACAAATTTCTTCTTGGAGGGTTTCGATCACCTGGTGTCGATGCACCTTTTCCGCTTCAGGCACATCGTCAGCCAGCCGCCGCTCACTAACAGTACCGGGCCGTGGACTGTAGCGCGCTAGGTGAACCTTATCTAATTTTAGGTCGCGCAACACACGCACCGTCTCGGCGAATTGAGCGGCGGTTTCGCCACAAAACCCAACAATAATATCGGTATGAATGGCCGCTTCAGGCATGATAGCCCGAATCCGCTGGACAAGTTCGCGGTAATCAGCATTGGTATAGCCACGCCGCATCCGCGCCAGCACCTCATCGTCACCGGCTTGAATGGGTACTTCAATATGTTCACAGACTTTGGGCAAAGCACGCACAGTTTGGAGAATACGCTCCGTCATATAGTTGGGATGGCTAGTCAAAAAGCGGATCCGCCACAGGCCGTCAATGGCATGAACTGCTTGGAGTAGATCCGCTAAATCAGGAATCGTCCCCTCGGCTAGCCCATTAAACGCGCTGACCGTGTGGCTGTTGCCCAGCCCCCCTTCACGCCAATCATAGCCGTAGCGGTCCACGATCTGTCCTAGCAACGTCACCTCACGTACACCTTGAGCCACCAGCCCCCGAATTTCGTGGACGATTTCGTCAATCGGGCGGCTGCGCTCAACACCCCGGCGGAAGGGGATAATACAAAAGGTGCAGGCATGGCTACAACCATAGACAATCGGTACATGGGCAGCAACCGGCGCATCACCGCTCAGTGCAAGGTGCTTAACGGATTGAACCGTGCCAATCGGCTGCACTTCATCCTGTAATTGGTAGCGGCGCAACAGCTGCTCACGCTCGATCGAAGCCATTTCGGCCTCGATCTCATGTTGACGCAAATGGTTGACCAGCGGGGTTGCCTCACTGGGCGGCATAAAGACATCCACATAGGGATAGGCTTGCAACAACTGTGGGCTCGGTTTTACCCCCACCATACAGCCCATGAGCGCGACTGTCCGATCCGCCTTTTCGCGTTTCCACGGCTTCAAACTTCCCAGCTTGCCAATCGCCTTGTCTTCGGCGGTTTGGCGTACGACACAAGTATTCAAGACAACCACATCGGCATCATCCAACCGATCGGTCGGCCCATAGCCGATCTTTTCCAATTCAGCCGCCACATGGTTGCTATCGGCAATGTTCATTTGACAGCCGATAGTCCAAATGTGGTAGCGCCGCGCCGCCGTCGAGGTTTGGTCGGTAGCCAACTCGTGGGTCACAACGGTTTCTGGTGTATGCGCTTCATCTAAGGGAAGCAGTTGACGTGTCATATTCTCTCCTGTTGTCCGGTGTAGGCCGGGCAGGTCTATTTTCCAGCTCTATTTTCCAGGAATCCCAAAGTCATAAACTACATAAGAAGTCAGGTCTATTGTATATAGGAGCGCGGGGTGTGTCAAAACAGGTAAACAAGTTAGCGTTATTCAGCGTGTTCTTGCTAGGGAAAGATGCTGAGCAGGAACGCTGATCCAATCCCAATTCCAAGAAATTATGATATGATTACCCCAGACATTTGACAGATACCCCTGGGCTGCCAGGGCATGATGAAGGTACAATAATGGATATGAAAATCGCGCAAAACTTGCTCCACCCAGCCAAACAGGTACAAGCAATACTTGGCAAGCGCTTCCACAAGGATCGTAATGGCACACTAGGACGCGCCTGGCGTATGGTCTTGTTCCTCACCGTCGCCCTAGCGAGTATCCTGCTTGGTCACATCACGGCGCGCGCGGCGACCATACCGCGCTTTTCGCAAGAGCCCATAGCCCCGAATGCGGCGCGCCAACCTAGCGCCTTAGCAACCGCCTTTGTCCAAGTGGTTGCGGGTGATGAACATAGCTGTGGGTTGACCACCAGTGGCGGTGTACTTTGCTGGGGTGATAATGCCGACGGTCAAGCGGGTGACGGGACGAACTTTCCTTACCGGCCACCGGTGGCGGTTACGGGACGCCAAAGTGGTGTCCAAGCGCTAGTGGCAAATGGTAGCCATAGTTGTGCCGTGCTGAGTAGCGGTGGCGTGGTCTGTTGGGGCGGGAACCGCGCCGGGCAACTTGGTGATGGCACAGTTGCCGAACGCCGTGTCCCCGTGCCAGTGCTGGAGCTATCAGCCGGGGTAACCACGTTGGCCGCGGGTGGCTCCCACACCTGTGCCCTCCTTCAGAGCGGCACGGTGCGCTGTTGGGGTAGTAATCAAGCCGGGCAGCTCGGCAATGGCACGACCCAAGATACGACAACCCCGGTCAATGTAACAGGATTGACCACCGGCGTGATAGCGCTGACCGCAGGGGCTAGTCACACCTGTGCGCTGCTGCAAACTGGCACACTCCAATGCTGGGGTGCGAATGCCAACGGTCAACTCGGCGATGGCACGACCACCGCGCGGACCTTGCCAACCCCGGTGAGTGGCCTTGCCGGGGCCGTTCAGGGGCTCGCCGCCGGTAGTGAACATACCTGCGCCATTTTGAGCGATGGTCGCCTCCAATGTTGGGGCGACAATGCCCGTGGTCAGCTCGGCGATGGCACACGCGAGGACCGTTCCACACCTACGCTCGTCAATCAAGGCAGTGATCGCATGGCCGTCGTCACCGCTGGCCGCTACCATAGCTGTGCGTTGGCAATTGATGGCGATCTCTACTGCTGGGGCGCCAATAACCGCGGTCAATTAGCCACAAGTACCGTTGACAGTAGCCGCACACCGCTGCGCATCACGGGCGTACCCGGGGATGCAGTTGCTGTGACTGCAGGGTTGGACCATGTTTGTGCGATCTTCAAAGCGAAAACAGTCTATTGCTGGGGCAGCAACCGTGCCCGCCAACTGGGCCAGGATGCACCCGCCGTTGAAAGTGTACCGACGTTCCTCCAACTGGCGGCACTGCCCAATGGTCAAATTCCCCAGGATGGCATCCCCGCCATTGTGGGCGGGCGCTATCATACTTGCCTCATTACCCCCAGCCGCGGCGTCCAATGTTGGGGTCGCAATAGCGACGGTCAAGTCGGCGATGGCACCCAACTACCGCGCACCCAGCCAACCGCTATAAGTACCCTCACCAGTGGGACCGTCGCCTTGGCCTTGGGGGCAGAACATAGCTGTGCCCTCCGCCAAGATAGCACGGTCCACTGTTGGGGCAGCAATCAAACGGGCCAGTTGGGCGATGGCACCACCACCGAGCGGCTCATCCCGACACCAGTCACGGGCCTCACCGGCAATCTCGCGGCTTTGGTCGCCGGGGATAATCATACCTGTGTGCTAGCCCAACCAGGGGGCGCGAAATGTTGGGGCGCGAACCAAACGGGGCAGCTAGGCGACGGCACCACCACGCCATCTGGCTTTCCTGTCACCGTTGCCGGCCTCACCAGCGGCGTCGTTGCCTTGAGCGCCGGAAGCACCCATACTTGTGCTTTGCGCCAGAGTGGTGGTGTCCAATGTTGGGGGGCCAACCAAGCAGGGCAACTAGGCGATGGCACGACCCTCATGCGCACCACACCGGTTGATGTGATCGGCTTAAGTGGTATCATCGCCTTGGACGCTGGCGACGCCCATACATGTGCCATCCAAAGTGGTGGCACGGTCTATTGTTGGGGAGCCAACAACAAAGGCCAACTGGGCACGGGCGACCGGCTCCCGCGGGCAGAACCAGTGGCCGTTATTGGCTTGCCCAGCGCGGCGCTTGCCATCGCGGCAGGTGCCGCGCACAGTTGTGTCATCCTCACCGATGGCGCGCTCTTTTGTTGGGGTGGCAATGAATACAGTCAATTGGGCGACGGCACAACCGCGGATCGACTAACCCCCGTCGGGGTCAGTGGCCTAGCTGCCCGTGGGCTGGCCCTTCAGGCCGGTGGTTATCACACCTGTGCCTTAGTGACAGGGAATCGGCCACTCTGTTGGGGCCGCGACAGCGACGGCCAGCTTGGCACGGGTATCATCGCCCAAAGTAGCGAACTACTCTTGTTAGAAGAGAGCACTCTTCCCCAAGTACAACTGAGCAGCCTGCTTGGTGCGCCCGGCAGCACCTTCACGCTCATCGGGAGTGGCTTTCCCTATAGCAGTACCCTCCCGTTGCTGGTAAATGGCACCACCCTCACCGAGACGCTTGCCATCAACCCTTCTGGCGCGTTGATCATCTATTTCACAACCACCGCCGCGACCCCCGGTGGCTATACGATTCAGCTTGGAAAGCCACCGTTGGCATCGCTCACCTTGCTCATCCAGGAAGGAAGCGCCATCCGCCCACCAGAGGGCGCCGGGACGACGCTAGCGTTGCCGAGTGGCCTTGCACAACCTTTAGCCAATCTCTATCTGCCCCTGGTAGAACGGTAAGTAGAGGCCGATTGCCCAGCTGGCAATTTCCAGCTAGTGGGCCGTTGAGCAAGCCCCAACCTAACCACTACGCAACGGCTCGGCTACGTTGATCGAGCGTAGGGAGAGCATGGCTGAATCGGTGCGCGATAAAAGCTAGGCTAAGTTGAAAATCAACCGGGAAGGGCTTACAATAGAGGGACAGAGTTCATTCCTAGCCATGGCAGCCACCATCACATTCACCAGCTAGGGATGAACTCTTTTTTCTACCCCAGCGCCTTACTCCGCTCTTGCAGGTACGAATGCCACAGGAGCCGGGCCGCCACAGCTCGCCAGGGCCGCCAAGGTTCGGCCAGGGCTTCCATCTCGGCAATGGTTGGCCGCCGCGTCCAGCCTTGGATCCTTTGTAAAGCCACTTGCAGGGCCAGATCACCGGCGGGCCAAATGTCAGGGCGACAGAGTCCCATGAGCAGATAGATATCGGCAGTCCAAGCCCCGATGCCTTTGCGCGCCATCAATGCGGTCCGCGCGGCCTCATCGGGGAGGGCAGCCAGGCCCGCCAGATCAAAGTGACCTGCGACTATGGCTTGGGCCAAGTGACGGCCATAGCTACTTTTTTGGCGGCTAAAGCCAATGGCACGCAGGGTCTCGTCATCCAGTTGCAGGAAAGCTTGGGGGGTGAGGGGAGAAAGCTGTGCCGCCAACCGCAGAAAGGCCGCGCGCGCCGAGGCCAGGGAGACCTGCTGCTCGAGGATGATCCAGATCAGCGTAGGGAAGCCAGGTTCCCGCGCCCACAGAGGAGGAGTACCCAGACGCTGAAAGATGGCGGCGAGTGCTGGATCACGCGCCGCCAGGAGCATCACCGCCGCGGCCAAACGGGCGTCCGTCAGAGGCGCGCTTGGGTGATCAAGCATAGATTGCTTCGGCGAGACCATAGAGGGAAATGGCATTGCCCCCCATAATCGCGGGGCGCAGGGCCTTGGGGAAGGTACGCGCGGCAAAGTCTGGAGTGTCGCCATCCCAATGCGGATAGTCCGTCGAGAACATCAACATCTGATCTGCGGCAAACATCTCCAGCATCGTGTGGAGCTGTTTGCCATCTTCCGGCTCCTCAATCGGTTGAGTGCTCAGGCGGATATGTTCACTGACAATTTCGCTGGGCAAGCGATCTACCCAGGGCGTGGTCATACGCAGCGCCTTCCAGTTCTTGTCCAAACGCCACAGGATCGGCGGCACCCACGAAACGCCCCCTTCTAGCAGCACAAATTTGAAGGTGGGGAATTTCTTAAAGACCCCTTCGGTCACCAGACTAACCAAATGGGCGATATAGCTACAGACCAAGCTAGAATGCCACTCAAAATAGCTGGTAGGATAGCCGACGTTGGTTGGCGCGCCCGAAATGCCCACCCCCTCGGTGCCGGGATGAATGGCAACAGGCAAGCCATGTTCTGCCGCAGCGGCATAGATCGGGTGATAGAAACGCTGACCATAGGGCATGCGCGCCGAGCTAGGCATGATCACCTGAACAACGCCAGGGTGCTCACCCAAACGGTGGATCTCGCGTACCGCTAGCTCTGGATCATTCGGGTAAATGGCAATCGAGGCGCGATAGCGCGGATCCGCGGCCAGCCACTCCTCGACAATCACATCATTCATCGCCGAGATGAGCGCGGCTGCATAGTCTGGCTCTGGCGAAACCCCCAGGTGCAAGACGGCACCACAGTTCAGGATCCCAAAATCGATCCCAAATTCATCGAGCAGATGCACAGCCGTTGCTTTCGGATCATCCTCAATGCGGCGGCCATCGGGGAGGACCGCATCGGGCCGATTCACGCCATTCGGATTCCAATAGCCCAAGCTCCCCGAGCTGCGATTACCCCCTTC
This sequence comes from Caldilineaceae bacterium, assembly GCA_019637645.1. Next base: position 13,707 of record JAHBVH010000032.1, on the reverse strand, counting down.
ATAGCGCAGACGCCACGGCTGCGCCAAGCGGGGTGCAATCAGGCGGGCCGGAATGCCAGGATGAATATCCGTATCAACAATTGTATAATCTTTTTGCATAAAACCTATCCTTCTTTCGCTTGCAGCCACCCTTATGCTTCAACCAGCTCACAACCTGCTTGATCGCAAAGCGGTTCAAACCGCCATCCCGCCGGTGCAAGGGTTCGGCTCGTGATCCATCGAGTGTATTATACCTGTAAATGAAAACTGCGTGAAGCAGGCATCCTGCCTAAACGCGTGTATAATACCATCGTCGATCTGAATGAGTTCGGACTGACTGAGTTCGAAAAGACGAAGGACGTGAACTATTGATGCAGCCACTAGGTGATTATCGGATCTTTGTCGGTGCGTTTCCCCAGGGTGAACTAGCCGATCAGCTTCAGCAGCTGCGTGAAGAGCTCGATCCAGTGACGGCACGCATTACCGCGCCGCACGTCACCTTGGCGGGTACCTATTGGCGACAGGGTGCGGCCACCCCGGCCAACGAAGCCGAGACAATTGCTCGGCTCCAGGCGGTCCAAAACAAACTGGGGCCGCTAACCCTAACATTGGGCGGTGTTACCAGCTTTCCCCCTGCCGACCGGCCTGTGATCTACCTGCAAGTAGCCGTAACGCCGTCGTTGCTAGCACTCCGGTCACAACTTTTGCAGGTCGTCGGACGGGACAAACATCGCCACTTTACCCCTCACCTAACGCTGGCGATGCGCGTCAAAGGGCCGACTGCCCAAGAGCGCTTGGCCCAGCTCCAACAAAGTGAGTGGCATCAACAGCGTTGGTCTGTCCCGATTACGCGGCTGGCGCTCATGCAACGTGGCCCCCATGACCCAGCTTGGCGTGAAATTGCCCCATTTTGCTTACAAAGTAGCGGACCTCTCATCCACAAACGGTAAAGGAACATCATGCGTATTGCCATCGCCCACATTGGGCAAGAAACGGGGAGCTTTACCCCAACGCCAACCACTATCGATACCTTCCGCTCATTTGGGCTATACGAAATCGACGAGCTTTTGCAAAAGATGCACAATATCGGTCCGCTCGGTGGCTTTCTGGCCGCCGCCGCGGAGGAAAAGCTTGACTATACGCCCTTACCCGTGTTCCACGCTTGGGGCGGGGCCCATGGCACCTTGACCGCCGAAACCCTGCTCTTTTTGGAAGAGCGCCTGATCAGTGGCTTGGAACGGGTTCTCCCGATCGATGGCTTTTTCTTTAGCCAACATGGGGCCGCCGCGGCAGAAAATGACCCGGATGTCGAGGGTTATTTGTTAGCCGCAGCGCGTCGTCTCCTTGGCCCCCACATACCGATTGTCTCGCCGCTCGATCACCACGCCAATGTTACCCAGCGCATGATCGATTTGCTGGACGGGCTGGTCGCGCACCAGACGCAACCACACCGCCCCTTTGAGACGGGGAAGTTGGCGGCACATCAACTCTTTGCCATCCTCCACGGTGAGATCAAGCCAACCATGGCTTGGCGCAAGATCCCCATGTTGGCCCACCAAGAACAGTTCCTCACCAGCAGCGGCCCCATGAAGCGCTGGTTTGATCAAGCCCGCGCCTATGAAGCCCAACCTGGGGTGATCAATGTGTCACCTTTCCCCATGCAGCCGTGGCTCGATGTGCCCGAAGGGGGCTGGGCCACGGTCGTGATCACCAACAATGATCAGGCACTAGCCGAACGGATCGCCGATGACCATGCCCGCATGGTGTGGGAAATGCGCGATCAATTCTGGGTCTATGAAAGTATCCCCGTGGAACAAGCAGTGCGCCAAGCCGAAAGTGCGGAACGCGGGCTGGTCATTCTTTCCGATACGGGCGACAGTGTCTTTGGTGGCGCGCCAGGAGACAGCACCCAAATTCTCCGCGAATTGCTCCGCCAACAAGTCACCCAGACCGCGCTCCTGCCCATGGTTGATGCCGAAGTAGTAGAGCAAGCCATCACAGCGGGCGTTGGCGCGACGATCACCGTTGCCTTAGGCGGAAAACTAGCGACGGCCTTTCACCAACCAGTGCCAGTCACGGCCAAGGTCATGCGCATCGGTGGCGGGCGGATCGAAGCAGAGGTGATTGGTATGGAATCGTTTGATATGGGGCGCGCCGTGCTCCTAGAGGCCGGCGCGATCAAGATTGTCGTCAGCGAACATGAAGGAATCGGCGGCAACCACCCCATTGTCTATCGCCATTTTGGGCTGGAGCCAGCCACGGCCAAAATGGTGGTGATGAAGACCGCCAGCAACTTCCAATACTATGCAGAGATGACCTCGACGATCATTCGGGTCGATACGGTCGGGCCAACCATGTCGCACCTAGAGCAGTTTCCCTGGCAACATGTCCCGCGCCCCATCTATCCCTTGGACCCAGCGGTCACTTTTTAGCGGCGAGTGCGTTAGGGATTTTGAAACCCTAACGCACTCGTCTCAATTGACTGATTCAATGGCGTCCCAGCCCTCGGCTTGCAAGGTGCCGCCGCCCCATTCATCGACCACCCAGCGCCCGGTGAGCAAGAGCGGCACCCAAGGGCGCGGCGCAGGCAACTTGCTGGTGGGGATGGCAACGGCATAGGTGGTGCCATCACTCACAAAAAAGCCTTTCCCCCCGGTCCACCCAGGCAACCGCGTGACGGCCAAGCGCATGCGGCGCCCTGGGTGGTCACTGGCTTGCGTTAACGTGCTGGCATGGGTTGTCGCGTCGATGAGATCCACAGGATGAACACTGACCGGTAGCCCCAGCACCTGCCGTTCCCACTGGAGACGCTGGGCAGGGCTCTCGGCAGGGGTGGCCGGTGCGCTAAAGGCAAAGGTCAATTGCCAAGCACTGGCGGTTTGGCGTTTCACTTGGGCTGCCTCCAATAAAGCCATGCGACTCTCGCCCAATCCATCCAAAGCACCGCCCTGGATCAGATGGATCAACTCTTTTTGCTGCAATGCCACCCGTGCGCGGAGATCGGCTAGGCTGGCAAAGGGACGGACTTTACGTTGGGCCAAGATGGCGGCAATGGTACTGCGTCGCAGACTGCGCACTTGTCCTAGCCCCATCCAGAGCAAAGGCGCGTCCCCCTCTTCGCCGGTTAGCGTCATGCGAAAGTGGCGGCGACTATGGTTGATGTGGGGCGGAGATACGGGGATGCCTAGCCGCTGTGCTTCGGCCAAGTAGATGGCTGGATGATGAAAGCCACCCGCGTGGGCAAGCCGCGCAACCAGAAAGGCCGCGGGATAATGGGCCTTGAGCCAAGCGGAGCGATAGCTAACATCGGCATACGCCGTGGCGTGCCCCTGGTTAAAGCCATACCCAGCAAAGGCCAGCACCTGCTCCCAAAGCGTTGCCGCCTGCTCTGGCGTAAACGCGGGGCCAGCTGGGGCGGGCCGTTGACACCCTTCCACAAATCGGTTGCGCATTTGTGCCATGGTTTCTGCTTCAAACTTACTCATCCCCTTGCGCAGCGCATCGGCCTCTAGCCAACTCAATCCAGCCACTGTGTGAGCGACCCGCAACACTTGCTCCTGAAAGATCAACACGCCCTTGGTAGGACCCAAGATCGGGGCCAAGGCTGGGTGAAGATAGGTAACCGGCTCTTCACCACGGTAGCGCCGCACAAAATGGTTCGCCATCCCTCCTGTCGCTGGCCCTGGCTTGAAAAACGCATTGGCAACCGCCAAGTCTTGTACGCTCTGCACTTGGAGTTGGCGCAAAGTGCGCCGAGCCCCACTCGATTCACACTGAAAAACCCCCACTGTATCGCCGGTACGGAGCAAATGGGCCGTCGCCGCTTCGACCAAAGGAATGGCCTCCAGCTGAAAGTCTGGATCATAATGACGGCGCACCAACGTGGTGGTGGCCGCCAACACCGTCAACGCCCGAATCCCCAGCAGATCGATCTTGGGCAGGCCAATCGCCTCTACTTCACTATGCGCAAACTGGGTAATCAACAGCCCTTTGGGGGTCCACTGGACGGGCGTTACATCCGTCAGCGGGCCAGGAGTCACCACCAAGCCACCGGGATGAATACTCAGGTGGTGGGGCTGCCCGATGATAGCATAAGCCGCCTGGACGACTTCGCGATGGTGCGGCTCTGTCACTTTTTCTAGGAGCGTATCCAACGAACTTTGGTGCCGCCGTCGTGGATCAGGATGCCAGTGATCGGGCAATAATTTCGTCAGGGCTTTCGTCTCTGCTTCGGCGAGACCATAGGCTTTGGCCGTCTCGCCCACGGCAGAACGGGGCTGCATGGTGCTGATCGTCGCCACCATGGCCACGCGATCTTCGCCATAGGTCTGGCGCACATAATCGATCACCTCGTCGCGGCGCAGGCTACAAAAGTCCAAGTCAATGTCCGGTGGATTGGCCCGCTCAGGATTGAGAAAGCGCTCAAATAGCAGATCATGTTCAATGGGGTCAACCGTGGTGATCCCCACACTATAGGCAACGAGCGAATTAGCCACACTTCCCCGCGTGCTCACCGGAATCCCCTGACCACGCGCAAAGCGCACCAGATCGGCGACCAGCAGGAAGAGGGGAGCATAGCCCGCCTGGGTGATGATCGCCAACTCTTGCGCCAGACGCGCCTGGATCGGCGCTGGGAGCGGGTCACCATAGTGACGCGCGGCCCTGGTCGTTGCCAAGGTGGTCAATTGCCCCGCAGGCGTAACCCCGGTGGGCAATTTCAGCACCGGCCACAGCGGACGACCATCGGGCAAAGCGGGTTGACATTGGGCCGCAATCGTTTGGGTAGTGGCCAGGGCCGTCGGAAACGGGGCAAAACGTTCCGCCATGGTGGCCGCGTTCGGCCAATGGAGATCGACCGTCGGATCATTGCCATCGGGCAGCATAGTGTCGGACACGTCTGCGAGCAGACAGTTGTGATCGATCGCGGCCAAGAGGCGCAGCCGATCACGCTCTTCGGCATGGAGACAAAAGATCGGCTGGACAGCAACCGTAGGGAGACCAAAACGACGACCCAGGGTGGTCACTTGCCGCGCAATCACTTGGTCGGCTGGGGTGTGTAGTTCCAGCGCGAGATAGAGCTGTTCATCAAAGAGGCCCGCGAGATGCCCCAGATAGATCCCCGCGGCTTTCCCCTGATCGGCGCGCAGCCATTGTTCTAGCTGACTACGCCGTCCCCCCGTTATGCAAATGAGACCAGCCCGCTCCGCTTTCAACGTCTCCCAGGCCAGTCCTGCTTTCACTTGCGCTTCACGATCAGGGTGGGCTTGCAAGGCCGAGGAAAGCCGACATAACGAACGGTAGCCCGTCGCGCCGGTGGCGAGCAACACCAGCTGGTCGGGCACGCCCCCCTCATCCAAAGCAGTTGGCAAGCGCACCGAGAGCACCATCCCGAGGATCGGCTGCAACGCCGCCCGTTGACAGGCTTGGCTAAAGGCAACCGCTCCGTAGAGGACATTGGTATCGGTCAGCGCCAAGTGGGTCATCTCCTCTTGCGCAGCCTGCGCGACCAAGGCGCGCACCGAGGCAGTTGCGCCCAGCAGAGTATAGGTGGAATGCACCTGTAGATGCGTCACAGTGGTTACCACGAGCAAGCCTACCCAATAAAAGTTTCGATCATGTGGCAAAGCATGGGCTCAATCGAGCCGCTGTAGCTGTTCACTTTCCAGGGGAAACCGTTGGGGGGCATCCAACGCCTCAAAACGTACCCACAACACCGGTGGCGACAAGGTAGGCAATACTTTGATGACAGTCCCCAGACCATAGGTGGGATGGCGCACCCGCATGCCCGTTGCCCATTGGGTTGGGCTGGGGATAGCGTTCCGTGGTCCCAGCCACTTGGTTAGTTGCCGTTGCAAGAACGAAGGTTGTTCAACCGCGTCGGCCCGCCCCAGATCGGGCAGCACCAGTGGCGGCAGCGGCGCTTTCGTTGTCAACATGGCCCGCCACGGCTCCACAAAGTCTGGGGCGAGCTGAAGTTGGGCAAAGAGCTTACGTTCGGCCACGGTGCGAAAAAAACGGACCAGGAGGGTAGCCGCTTGCTCTTTCTTTGCCGTCGGCCAATCTAGCCACTCTAGGAAATAGCGCTGAAGATGTAAGGGCTGAACATGGCGCGCCAGGGCGATCAGATCCTGTGTATTCCAGCCATCCGGCCCTTTGAGGACCGCAGCCGTTAGATCGCGCACGGCCAACAGCCGCTCTCTGTAGTCGGCTTGGGCCAAAAAAGGAGAAAGCGCGACTTCTTGCACAGCGTGTAGATAGAGGGCCTGACGCGAGCGGGTAATGGCGACATAGAGCAGCCGCCGCTCTTCTTCTAGGTTATCGGCGGCCTTATAAGGGAAAAACCCTTCGTTGCAATGGGGCACAACCACAAGAGGCCATTCCCGCCCCTTGGCGCGGAAAATGGTGGTGATGGTTACTCTATCCACCGGATCGGCGTGCGCCGCTGGAAGATGATCTACCGCCAGTTGACGGAGTGACTGCAAAAAGGCCCAGAGATTGCCCTTGCCCTGAGCATAGTCGAGGAACGCGGTGATCGTATCGGCCTTGGCCGCGCCACTCTCAACAAAGCCACTCTCTTCTTCCAGCGCCTGTCGATAGCCCAAGCGCTGTTCCAACTCGGCCAGCACTCGGGCCGCGGGCCAATTCGATTGGGTCCCGCCCGGCAGGGCTGTCACCAGCCAGAGTAGGTCATCGGCCAACTGCTGCATGCGTTCAGCCACCTTGGGACGCGCTTCCGTCGCCAGCAAGCGCAAGGCATCGGTGAGGGGGGTGTAGGTTTTCAGGACATAATCACTGATCTTCTCACTCAGCTCGCGGCTGATATAGCGTTTGGGCTGCCAATAGACCTGACGCCAACTGCGGGCAAATTGCTGACGCTGTTCTGGGGTTAGGCGGGTACCGGCCAGCAAGAGCTTTTCCATAAAGGCCAAGCGGCAGTAGTCTACCAGCGTTTGCACTTCACTGCGCTGGTAGAAAGGGGTATCGCCCTCGACCACATAGGGCAAGTTGGCAGCCATGAGTGCTTGTTCAACCGGCGGCGTTTGGGCATAGACCCGCACCAACACGGCCATTTGTGCCAATGGGAAGCCCTGTTTGTGTGCTTGTTTGATCTGCTCGGCAATGGCGCGGCCCATGGCTTCTGCCGTCGCATGGCGTTCAAATTGCGTCACCCCGCCAAAGCCGCAGGTCAACTCCAGCCGCTTCGCGCGCCGCTGCTGGTTATGGCGAATCACGCTGTTGGCAAGGACGATCTGGCCGGCTGTGCAGCGAAAATTTTCGGTCATCAGATAGACCTTGGCCCGATAACGGGCTTCAAAGGCCAGGATAAAATCAGCATCCGCGCCCCGCCACTCATAAATCGTTTGATCATCATCGCCGATGACCATATAGTTGCGATGGGGCGCGGTGATCAGATCGAGCAGCTCCGATTGGGCCAGATTGACATCTTGAAATTCGTCTACCAAGACACAGTGGTAGCGTTGCTGTATTTCATGCAGCAGATCAGGGTGGCGCACCAGCACCTCCCAGCCCGTCATCACTTGATCGTCGAAGGTCAAGAGTCCTTCTTGGAGCCGTACCTCTTCATAGAGGCGGTAGAGATCCAAATACCATTCAAAGCCCTTGGGCGGAGCGGCTTGATTCGCCAATGATTGGGCCGCCACGGGCAGATCCACCTGGCTGCGATTGGCATAGGCTAGCCGTCCCTTCCAAATGCCTAGGGTTGTCAGGAAGCGCTGCCGATCAAAGTGATTGAGCTCTTCGCTGTAACTCACTTTGCGGCTCCGCGCCATGGCTAGCACTTTGGTTAGCAGGATCTCGGTTGCCGTCTCGATTTGGGCAAAGGCTTGCGGTTTGAGATAGGGTAAATACCCGCGTTGCTGGGCGCGTGTCACAATCGCGCCGCCGAGGGAATGCAAGGTGCGGATGTCTACTTGGGCACAAGCCGCCGTGGTGGCCATGCGCGAGCGCAGCTCCTGCGCTGCGCTGCGGTTGAAGGTCGTCGCGAGAATCTGGTGGGGGGCAAAAACCTGTTCTTGTACTAACCGGCGAATCCGCTGCGCCATGGCCGTGGTCTTGCCCGCGCCGGCCACAGCAAAGACCAAGGCCGGACCATGATTATGGGCAACAATGGCGCGCTGCTGCATGGTCAGTTGAACCGTTGGCATCGGCTCGGTAGTTTTGGTAGACGCGGAGCGATCAGCCCAAGAATATGCCGGAGGCTTACTATGCCGTTTCTCTACCATCACCTACCCATTTTGCCCTTCATGACTTGCTGAATAAGACCCTTGGCCTATTATACCCCATTCGCAAGGAATCGCACGTTTGTTCGGCGCGGTGCTGGGAGATTGGAGACTGGCGAACGGCGTAAGTTCCCAAGTGTGCAGAGATCCTTAGACAGGTCAATCGCGCGCTTCGTCATCACCGCGGATAAAACCCTGCTTTTTTAAGGTGCACCATTGACCTGCATCCTTAGACATACGCGGTTGACACTCGGTAGGCGATCCCCTATACTGTAGCCAGTGAAGCCCAAGGCATTGGGTAGTATCTCTCCTTAGGCTCTTTAGGATCTACAGACATGAGCAAGCGGCCACCAACCGCCGTAGCCACGGCAGCACCCGAAGAAACAACAACCCCCTTTACCGCCGGTTGGCGCGTCAGCTTGGGTCGTCAGCGGCGCTTGACCATTGATACAAGCAAAGATACCCAATCTAGCGAAGCTTGGCTGGTGGTTGGTGTACTGTTAAGTGTCATCGGCGTGGCCAGCAACAACCTGTTCTTCACCGCCAGTGGGAGTGCCCTGTGGGTCATCGTTGGTATCAGTTGGCTCTGGAGCAAATGGAGCATGGCAGGGCTTCGCTATGAACGCACGTTGAGCGAACTCCGCGCCTTTCAAGGGGAGACCATCCAGCTCACTTTGGCGGTACGGAATCAGAAGTTGCTACCGCTCCCATGGCTGCGGATCCGCGACACCTTTCCACCCGATCTGCCCGTAGCCGACAAGCAAGTCACCCTTAACCCAGGCACCAATCTGGCCGAATTTCACAGCTTCTGGATGTTGGGGGCCTACCAACGTCTACAACGCACCTTTCCCATTACCTGTGCCACGCGCGGCTTTCACTACTTTGGGCCAGCCACCTTGAGCACTGGTGACGGCTTTGGCTTTTTTGATGGCGCTGCCCAATGGGCCTCGCGCCAACGTTTGATCATCTATCCACGCCTCTATTCGGTCGCTGAACTCCAATTGCCCAGCAAGAGCCCGTTTGGGGAAGTACGGGCACCCCAAAGTCTCTTTGAAGATCCGCTACGCACCGTTGGCATTCGCGAATGGCAGAGCAGTGACAGCCAACGGCGCGTCCATTGGAAAGCGACAGCACGTCATCAACAGTTGCTGAGTCGTGTATACGAACCCAGTGAGGAGCAGCAACTCCAAATTTTTCTCAACGTGGCAACGCTTGAACGCCACTGGCATGGCTATCTGCCTGAACTTCAGGAGCGGGCGATCAGTGTGGCTGGCAGCTTGGCCGCGCTAGCCATTGAAGAGCGGCGTCCCACTGGGATCATTGCCAATGGCGTGCTGCCGGGCAGCGATCAGCCGATCCGCCTCTTGCCAGGGCGCAATCCCAATCAATTGATCCGCATTCTGGAATTATTGGCCGCGGTGACGCCCTTTGCCACAACACCCATTGAAAATTTGCTGGTTGAAGAAGCACCACGCATGCCATGGGGCGCGACCTTGGTGGTTGTCACCGCCATTGCCCATAGCGATTTACTGGCGACCCTGCTGGACTTGGCCGCTGCTGGGCGGCGGCTGGTCCTCTTTACGCTGGCAGAGGAAGCACCTTCCCAATATTTAGGCCCAATCCCTGTTTTCCATTTACCACACCTACTCGATGATCTCATCGCACCCAGGGTAGTTGCCTAGCCGCGAGCAGCAGGCCAGTCACGGTCTCACGGCTAAACGCCTAACTCGACCGCTGTTCTTTCCTACCCATCGCCAAATTTGGCAGGGTTGGAAGATCTGCTACAATACAGCCCTACAAGCAGTTGACGTTTATCTTACAAATGTCATATCTTATTTAAGGCAATTGGCTACGTTACTTACCCCAGGGAGGTTCGTTATGCGACCGAGACGGCTGTCCTTTTTCATTTTGGCACTCCTACTGCCCTTGATGCTTGTACTCACTTTCCAGCGCTTTACCCAAGCGGCCCCCACCTTCACGGGCGATGCCGCGGCGGACTTTACTAGCTCGGCCGCGGTGGTCATTCCCGATTTAGAAGGAGATGTGGGCATGCCCAACCCCAACTTCCCGGCGGGTTCCCGCAGTGGTTGGGATATGCGCACTGTCTATTTAGAATATGACCCCGCCACCGACATTCTCTACGTTGGCATCGACTGTATCATGATCTGCGGCGATGCCGATGGCGATGGCGATCCCAATGTCACAGGGCCGATCTTGGGCAAGCCCGTCAGTGAAGGGGGCTTGGGAGGAATCGATGTCGCTGATTTTGGCCGGGGCGAGTCATTTGCCCTGTTGATTGATACCAACAACGACTTTACGGATAGCGGCGGCAACTTTGAAGTGGTGGTTGGCGTGAAAAACAGCGACGATCTGACGGCCTTTGGCGCCTATGCCTACAGTGGCCGCATTGGCAATCAACTGCGCGATCAAGGCTGGGGGGAACGCTTGCCCAATGTCACCACCCTCTATGCGCCAACAAGTGCCACGGTGCCGGATCTGGAATTTACCATTGAAAATTTCTCGACCCTCCCTGGCTTTACACCAGGAGAGCCCGTCCTCAGCTATAAAGTCCAAATGGCAATGGGCTCGATTGTCGACGATGGCATTGGTGAAGATTTTGCCCCCAACCCCCGTGTCCCCGTCGAGATCACCGCGACCCCAACACCAATCCCAACCGAGACACCGACGACGGCACCAACCGAGACACCAACAGCTGTCCCAACCCATACACCCACCGCCACACCGACCCATACGCCTGCCCCAACGGAAACTCCCACAACATTGCCCACCGAAACGCCATCGCCTACACCAACCCTGCCACCACCAACTGCCGTCCCCACCAATGGCGCGGATTTGAGCCAAATGCAGCGCGGCGAGTGGGTTGAGCCAGCTGTCATTGCCAAACGGTTGCCCACCGGCCCCAGCTTGCGCAACGACCAGCCAACTCTCTTGCAAATTCCCACGATTGGGTTAGAAACGGCCATTGAAGGCAAAGGTTGGCTACGCAAAATCGCGCCAGATGGGAGCGCCTACAGTGAATGGGACGATGTGCGCTATGCCGCGGGCTGGCACCTGAACAGTGCTACACCTGGTGAAAGGGGCAATATTGTGATCAGCGGCCACAATAATGTCTATGGCGCGGTCTTTCGCGATCTCTGGCGTGTCCGGGCAGGCGATACGATCTATCTCTACAGCCAAGAGCAACGGCATGCTTATGTCGTTGATCATGTGAGTATTATGCCCGAGTCCAATGCTACCGCGGCCCAACAAGCAGAGACAGCTTCGTACATTGTCCAAACCGCCGATAACCGGCTCACACTCGTCTCTTGCTGGCCGCCCAATAGCAACAGTCATCGCGTCTTTGTCGTGGCCCATCCGGCAGCCGAATAGCCACACTTTGCCCAAGCGGTGCGAGCCAGCGGCAGTTTATAGGCTCGCACCGCCCGCGCTTTCTCCCATAAACCGACGTTCATTCCGTCTCAATATGCAAGGTGGAACCTATGACCCGTACTGCACAACTCAGCCTCGCAGGCGCGCTGTTACTCACGGTGCTATTGTTCACTGTCCAGCGGAACATTTCTTGGGCAGCGCCGATCTTTACAGGGGATGCCGCCGCCGATTTCACTGGCCCGAATGTCATTAAGATCGATGATCCCGTGAAGGATGTGGGCATGCCTTTTCCGGCCTTTCCCACCACCACGGTAAGCGGCTTTGATATGCAAGCGATCTATTTTGAATACGATGCGGCTACCGATATCCTCTATGTTGGCATTGATTGTGTCGTGATCTGTGGGGATAGCGACGGCGATGGTGATCCAGGCGGCACGAGTGCGACGTTGGCATCGCTGGGCGGCGAGGATATTCCCGACTTTGGCCCCGGCGAGTCCTTTGGGCTGTTGATTGACACCAACAACGACTACAGCGCCAGCGGCGGTGCTTTCGATGTGGTCATTGGGGTACGCGATGACGACGATTTGTCGCAGATCGGCGCGTTTGCCTTTACGGGGCTGATCGGCGAAGAGATGGTGAACGAAGCCTGGGGTACTCGGCTGCCCAATCTGGTTACGCTCTTCCAATCACCCAGCGCCGCGGCACCCGATCTCGAATTTAGCATTGCCGACTTTTCGACCTTACCGGGCTTCACGGCTGGCCAAGCACCCTTGAGCTATCAGTTACATGTGGGCATGGGCGCGCTCGGGGTCGATGACGGGATTGGGGAGGATTATGCGCCCGATCAGCAAAATCCTATCGTGATCACGCCGACACCCACGCCAACAGAAACACCGACAGAAACACCGACAGAAACACCGACAGAAACACCGACAACGACACCCGAAACCTCACCAACCCCAACCAATACACCGGAGACTGCGCCATCGCCGACCCCTTCGCCGACCCTCCCACCGCCCACCGAGGTACCATCCACCGGAGCCAAACTAGCGACGATTCAAGAGTGGACGGCTCAGCAGGTGCCGGAAGAATTAGCCGTTGCCGCCCGCTCCCAAGCGGCCCAATCCCGAGTATTTCAGCTCGACATTCCCGCCATCAACCTCGCAACGGACGTGGTCGCCCGCGGTTGGAAGCAAGTTCAACAAGCCAACGGCACCTTGGTCAGCCAATGGGAAGATGTGGCCTTTGTCCCCGGTTGGCACAAGAACAGCGCGGCGCCCGGCCAACAAGGCAATATTGTGATCAGCGGACATAACAATGTCGCTGGGGCCATCTTCCGCGACCTCTGGCAATTGAAACCCGGAGCCACTATCTATCTCGACCAAGGACGCATCCGCTATACCTATATCATCGAGAAGGTGACCGTTGAGCGCGAAACAGGTGCCTCGCTCCTCCAACAAGCAGAAAACGCGGCCTATCTCCTGCCCACCGATGACAACCGCCTGACGCTCATCACCTGTTGGCCATGGAATGATAGCACTCACCGCGTTTTTGTGGTCGCCCAGTTGCAAGGAATCCAGACAAAGTTCAAGTAGCGTTTATCCACATCAGACGGTACGCACTTAGACAAACCCTGACAGGACACTTCGATGCCTGTCAGGGCTCTGGTCCTATCGACCCACGGCGTAACGTCTAGCCATTGCGCACTAGCCAACTAACTTGGCCAGCCATACCAATCCTAACGTTGCTTCGTTACGCATGATGGCGGAGTAACAGCCTGCTTTCAGCCGATTTCCCAGGCACCCAACACTCGCAGAACCAACCACCAGCTATGAAGCTTCGCTCATTCATCATCGCCCTTTGCTTAGGCGGTATCCTCTACCTTACACCAATCACGAATCAGCGTTTCGTACTGCTTCCTTTCTTTGCCGCATCACCCACTCAGGAAGCAGCGCAACCACACGCGCGACCCGCTTTGCCCAGTACGATCACGCCACCCACCCTGCCGAGGCGTCAACCACAACCAGTTGCTAGCCACACCGCCGCAGCCGTTGAGCAAACCGAGTTTGCCGTCACCCAAACAACTTCGGCGGCTGTC
>JAHBVH010000031.1 GCA_019637645.1 Caldilineaceae bacterium | reverse complement strand
TGTTCAGCGGATAAGTCTGGTGATAAACCAGGTGATGAGTCTGGTGTTGGGGCCGCCACGGACTCATCCGCTTCGTCCCCGCGTAAATCCGCCCCACAGCGATTGCAAAAATTCGAGCCGACGCGGTTGGTTGTCCCACAATGAGGACAATGGATGACATTCATGAGCGGCTCCTGCCCAGGAGAAAGCGCATACCAAAGAAGAGCAGTGCCAAAACACTGCCTAACAAAGCGCCGCGCACGGTGGCCATCACCGGGCCTTGTAACAGCCAGCCGACCCAAGCCGACCAAGCCGCGGGCAAGAGGGCGTGACTAGCCGGCATTTGGGTGATCAACACGACTAACGCGCCAGCCAACATCCAACGGCCTGCGGGTTGAGTCAACCGCAACCACTGATAGGCGGCGGCGGCGAGGAAGAAGAAGAGCAGCGCATAGAGCGTCGCTTGACCAGGAGCCAACAACGTATCAAAGATCCATTCGATAGTTGGGCTGGTTACACCAGAGGGTTGGAGAAGACCGGCCACGAGGACCGCGCTACAAGCGGTCACCAAGATCAAGCTATAGGTCCAATCCATCTGGCCCTGCAAAATCCGGCGCAAGTGGGTCAAGAGCACATGGGCAATGCCAATCAACATGGCAAAGCTGGCTAACAGAAGCAGCCATTCATAGAGCATGAGGACCAAACCGCGCAGTTGGGGGACAATGCCAGTTCGATCCAGCACAATCAGCATGAAACAAAGAAGGCCAATCAACGTTGTCAAGTAGGTAGCGTGGCGGTGCGGCAGCGAAATCATTGCGTATTTCTATCGTTTAGCTCGGCTTCATACCGTTTCAAAAATGCCCGTAGCGTTGCTAGGCACCGTTACCATTTTACAGGGCAGCGCTGGCAGTGATAGCCAGGAAGCTAGGGTGTCCCCGTTTGCGCGGTCCCTATCCATAGAAATCAACAGGGCCTAGATAAAGAGGGCGCTGATGAATAGGAGTACGACCACCACCAAGGCCAACCATTGCAGTCCCGCTTCAGCCGTCGCCGCCGGCGCGTTCACCGCCTGCCTATCGGCTAAGACTAACGGCAACAGCGACCACGAAGGCGTAACACCTGGCTGCTTGGCAGGCTGTAGCCAAGAATGCACCCCAACAGGTGCGCCTGTAGCGCGGTGTCCAGCAGAAAGCGTGGCTAAGTCGGGCAGGGTCGCTAACGTGGCTAGATAGGTGCTTTGATCAGCACCACCGTAAAGCGGGGTCAGCGCGGGTAGTTGCGACGCCTGGAGCATAGCGAAAGACCAAGCAATCCCATCGCCGCCCATCAAGAGCCAAGGATTGGTCACATCAGTACGTTCGTCCATGAGCTGTTCTAACGCGACCAGGGCCGGTAGCCCATCCACAAGCTGATGACCGACCCCGCCTTCGAGCAAAACCGCTGCGCCCGCTTCCAAGCTTTGATCAATTTGCTGCTGCCAATGCTGCTTGATCGCGATCCGATCCTGATTATACATCACTCGGCTTGCTCCCGCTCGTCACCAGTTATACCCAGGAGCACCGCCATGGGTGCGAGAAAGAGTACAAGTTGTTTGACGAGAAAAGGTAGCGCGCCATAACCGGTGCCAACCAGCAACAGGGGGATCAACAGCTCGCGTTTACGCAACGCGGCCACCATCACTTCCCAGCGATCGGCGGGCGGGGTTGGCGTTTGTGACAAGGGTTGGGGAACCGATTCAATAGGTAGCATAGTTTGTGTAGATAACAACAAGCTGATTCAACTCTCTTGGGCGGCCCCAGGACAATGCCCGAATACCCTATCCCGGTACAGCGGCTGAATATGAGATCTGGGCCTGACGAACAGGCAAATCAATCGATCAAACGCACTTATTCTACCACAAATCGGATTATGGTATACTAATTGCGCTTCGGCAATTGAATCAAGGCCAACAATGGCGCTCTCTTGCCTGTCATCACCATGCCTATTCCTTAATCGAGAGCGTCCCAATCATAGGTAACTGCACTTTATGCGTCGTTTTAGCCTGTCTTCATCATCAGCTAACTATGCCTTGTTGCTCGTCCTGCTGGGTCTGCTTTTCACTTTGGCAGCTTGTGCCAGCCCAGCAGCAGTCCCGACGGCAACACCCACCAAAACCCCCCAAGCCGTCGCCCAGGCAACCGAGACCCCACCGCCCCCCACCGAGACCCCCGTGCTGCCGACGGATACCCCCGCCCCCGCTGGGCCAACAGCTACCCCCACGCCCTTGCCGGGTGATATCGCCCCCTTTACGGGGCTACCGGCGGACAACCCCGAAAATCTAACCCAAAGACCCGTCATGATTTGTGTAAACAACGACCCCGTTGGCCGCAGCGCGCATTATGGCCTTAGCCAGGCGGATCTGGTCTATGAATACATTGTCGATGGCTTTAGCATGACCCGCCTTACGGCCCTCTACCAAAGCCATGATGCAGAGCGGGTGGGTCCGGTGCGGTCGGCCCGCTTCCCCAACCTCTGGATGACCTATATGTATGATGGCGTTTTGGCTTGTTCGGGCGGCAGCGATCACATTCGCTATCTGCTCAAGCGGGAAGTCGGCTTCCCCTATCTCGACGCCGACATCGACGATCCATCCAACAACCGCTATTTCTTTAGCATCGGCAGCGACTATCGTACTCGCATGCAAGCCAGCACCGCGGGCGTACGCCGTTGGCTGACCGATCAAGGGCTGGACAAAGTGTGGAGTCGCCCTGGCTTTGAATTTAGCACCGAGCCTCCCACCAACAATGCGGGCACGGCCACCGTCATCGCCATTCCCTACCCCGGCGGTAACAGTGTTGAGTGGCGCTATGACAGTGCCGCGGGTGGTTATCTACGTTGGCAAGGCGGCCAACAACAGCAGGATCCTGCTACGGGCCGACCGATCATCGCCCAAAATGTTGCCGTCATCGTGGCCGCCCACCGTCTCACCGATATTGTGGAAGATAGCCTAGGCACCAAGGGGGTTGACATCACCCTCTATGGCTATGGTGATTTTCGTATTTTCCGCGATGGGCTCGTCTATGAGGGTACTTGGCGGGCCGATCCAGAAACACCGCCCCGCTGGTTTGGCCCTGGCGAAGTCATTATCCAAATGAAACCTGGTCAAAGCTGGGTGCAAGTGGTGCAACAGTTAACCGATGTTCGCTATTAGCGCCTGATCAAATCGAGGAGGAAAGAAAATGAAGTTTCCACCGGCAATTTACCGGCTGCGTCCTGAGCATAGCCAACGCGTGCCCAAGCGCCGCCTCTGGTTGCTTGGGCTGTGTACGCTCGCCTGTGTTTGGGGCGGCGTTACGTTGGCCCTCTTTTCCCTGTCGGCGCCAGCGGCTCACGCCCAAACAGAGGCCCAGCCAACCGAAGATGAACGCGGCAATGGCTATCTGTATACGGTACAGCGCGGGGATAATTGGTACTCTGTCGCAGCTCGGACTGGCACCACCGTTAGTGAACTCCAGCGGCTTAATCCCCAAGCAGTACGGGGCAGCGGCTGGCTAATTACAGGTGAAAAGCTCTTTGTTCCCTCCACGGTGCCGGTTTCTACCGAGACCTACACCGTACAGGCCGGTGAATCCTGGAGCGTGATTGCCAAGAAATTTGGCATTTCGATTCAACTGCTGAAAGCGGCCAATCCCCAAGCCATTCGCGCCAACGACGTGCTACGCCGCAATGAAACACTCGTCATTCCCCTGCCCCCGGATGCCGCCACAAGCGCGCTCACCACCACGGTGACAACGACAGCAACCGCTACCGTCACCACCAGCGTGGCAGTGAGTGCAACGGCAGCACTGACAGAAACCACAGCCTTGACCGCGACCACGCCAACAGCAGAAGCGACGGCGCTCTCCACGGAAGAAGCGACCCCCACGCTAGCCCCAACCGCGACGGAAGAACCAACGGCTACGCCAGAACCCACCGCCACCACTGAACCGACGCCAGAACCCACCGCCACCGCCACGTTGACCCCCACGGTGGAAAGCGAACCGACCGCCAGCGCCGCACCGGCAGAGGATACAGCACCCACGGCCCAATGCCCAAGTGATTTTGCCGACTATCCGACGGCTATCTTACTCACGCTCAATGCCGAAGGCAGCCTTGAGGCACTTCAAAGCTTCTTGACCACCTGTAATGCGGCGACGGCTGGTCCGTTGGCCGCGCAGGAGATTACCGGCGATGAGTATAACGATCTTGTGCTGATCTATCAAAATCCCATGCCAGATTTGCCCCAACCGGTAATGGATCTGCTTATTCTCAACGGTAGCGCCGACGGCTTTACGATTGGCTATCAGGCGCGGGCCGAAAGCGAGGTGAATTTATTAGGTGTGCTCGACCTCAATGGCGATAGCCAAAGCGATGTGGCTTGGATTGAAACGACCTGTGGCGTTGACAGCTGTTTTGATACCGTCCAGATCTACAGCTGGGATGGCAACGGGTGGCGCAACTGGACAGCAGCGAAGATCACCATGGCCAATGCCGAAACCCGCCTGGAAGATCAGAGCGAAGCCGGTCAGGGTCTCGAAGTTGTATTGAGCGGTGGCGAATATGGGAACGAAGCGGCTGGCCCCCAACGGAGCCGTACGGAAATCTGGGGTAGCGTAGAAGGTGCGCCCTATGCGCTCCTTACGGAAAGCTATGCCCAAAGTAGCTGCCTCTATCACACTGTACTCGACGCCAATCAGGCATTCCGACAAGGGGGCGCAGATGACTTTGAAGCCGCCGAAACATTATATACCCAGGCCCTCACCGACAGCAACCTCGTCGCCTGTGGTGAACGGGAGCAGGCGATCGGTGAACTGCAAAGCTTTAGCCTCTTCCGGCTTGGTCTGATTGCAGCCTATCGCGGCCAAGCCGATGTCGCCCAGGATTTAATGGCTAGCATTACCGACAGCTACCCAGATAGCATCTATGCCAGTGTTGGCGACAGTTGGTTGACGGCCTATAGCCCAGCTGCGGATCTAGCAACAGCCTGTGCTGCGGTGACAGCTTATGCCGAGCGTAACCCGGATGCCACGGCGGTCTTGGCCGATTATGGCTATGCAAATCCCAGCTTTGGTGCGGCGGAAATTTGTCCTGTACTCGATCTGGAAATTCCAGCGGTTGTGGTGACAACTCCTGCTCCAGACACAGCTGCGGTGACCGATACTGCCGTCATCACCGAGAGCGCAAGTGGCCCAACCTTGCCCAGTTGTCCCACTGATCTCGCTGGCTACGTCGATACCCTGCCCACCGTCTTAACCACCACCGTCGATCGCCCGACCATTGACGGGTGGTTACGCTCCTGCAATGCCATCGTCGATGCCCCGGAGGAAACGGAGGGGGAGGATACAACAGAACAACGACAACGGGGCACTTTCCGCCTCGCTGATCTCAACGAAGATGGTCGCCAAGACGCGATCTTCCTCCCCACGCTCGTCAGTGATCGGGGCTTTGGGCCGGATGGTACGCAAGGAGCAGTGCTGATCTATCACGGGGCTGCCGATGGCAGCTATGCGTTGGTGGAGCACCCAGAAATTTATGGGCTGCCGAGCTTATTGACCGTCGAAGATCTGAATGATGATGGACAGATCGATATTGCCTGGAGTGTTGAAGGCTGTTCAACCTCTTGTGTACGCGAAGTGCAGATTGTCACTTGGAATGGCACCGCGTATGTGCCGATTATCGAGCCCGGTGCCACCATTGCGGAAGGCAGCGCCACTTTTGCAGCCGTTGCTGCTGGTGACCCGGGGCGTGGCCAACAGCTAGTATTAGCAGGGGGTGTGAGCAATACGCCCGATGGTGGGCTGGCTGTTCCCCATACGGAAATTTGGCAAAGCATTGACGGAGGCCCATTCCAACGCATTCGCTGGGACTATGATCGATCTGTGGAAGGCTCTAGCTGTTTGGGGCTGCGCCTGGTGGAGGCCGATGTGGCACTTCAAGCCTCGTCCGTCTTGGGCTATGCACCGGCGATCGAGCTTTATACCAATAGCATCGACCCTAGCCTACAAGCTTGTAGTCTCTTTGGGTTGACTGCCGCCGAAGAGCTGCCCTTGCTCCAGGGTTTGGCGAGCTTCCGGCTTGTCCAAGCCCAGGCGTTGGCCGGGGATCTGGATGCCGCAAAGGCTATCCTTAGTAGCCTGAGCCAAGGGCAGCCCGATAGCGATTACACCAAAGCGGCCCAGCAATGGCTCACCGCCTATGAGGCAGATAGCGATGCGGAGGCTGCCTGCGCTGCTATTCAACCGATCTTTACGGAAAATAGTGCGCTCTGGCAAATTACCGATCACTATGGCTATAACCACCCGGCTCTCGCCGCTGAGCAGGTTTGCTATATGCCCTGATCGCTTGCCTTCATGAAGCGCTGGTAATGACAGGTGTACCCGCGCTCATGGCCTCAATTACCATGAGGCCGAAGCCTTCATAAAGGCCAGGGAAAAGGTAGGCAGTCGCTAGTGCATAGAAAGCCGGTTTTTCGGCTTCTTCGATCCAGCCGCAGAAGTGAACTTGCGTGGTCAGGTTCAATTCTGCGGCAATTTTTTGGGGATCGGGGGTAAAGGTGCTGTCTTGTGCGGGTAGCTTCCCCGCGATCACCAATCGAACGGCAGGATCACCGCCGCGATCTAAGTAGCGCCGATAAGCTTGCAACGTCGTGCGGACATTTTTGCGCAGATCGAAGCCACCCAAATAGAGAAAAAAACGGGCAGGAAGGCCATATTTCGCGCGCACGGCAGCCAAGAAGGTGGCGTCCGGCTGCGCAACAGGCTGGTCGGCACCGTTATAGACAACGTGGATCCGTTCGGAAGGTATCTGCAAATGGGTCGCGATATCGCGGGCCGCGGCATGGCTAACCGTAAAAATTACAGCCGCCTGCTGCGCGGTATAGGCAACCAGGGTTGTATAGAGGCGCTGCAACCGTCCGCCGCGGTAGGCTGGCAAGAGATGATGGATCAGATCATGCACGGTGACCGCGGTGGGGCAGGGTTGCCAGAGCGGTGCAGCCCAATAGGGGACCCATAACCAGTCAACGCGCATGCGGTAGGCGGCCCAAGGTATGGTCATCTGTTCCCACCAAAGTTTACGCAGCGGTTTGGGCAAAGCGGGCAAGCGAATGGGTATCACCGTAACCCCAGGCCATAACTCAGGATCGCCCGCGCGCCATTGGTCAGCCGGGACGAGTACGGTAAAGCGGTGCGCGGTTGCGCCGGTTGTGGACAAGTGCCCCAATTGGGCCATCAATTGATGCAAACATTGACCACTACCCGTCGTCAGTTGATGGATAAACCAGCCATTGACGAGAAGCTGCATAATATCTCTACTTTTCAAACCATTGTTTAGAAGGGAAGGCGCCAGTGGAAATCAAAGATCGTCGCGGGTGCCTGATAGAAGAGATGATCGATCCCCATCGCCAGGAAAAGCAGCGCTAAATAAAGCAGGCTATAGCGATAGAGCGCCCAGATATTGGCATTGCTGGGTTGCCGCCAAATGTCGATAGCCATCCAGAGAAAGATGCCATTTAGCACAAGGGCGGCCACCAAATAGATCGGCCCCAGAAGGAGAAGAAAGAAGGGCGCGACGCTGCTTAAAAATAACAGTATGCTATAGAGCATGATCTGCTGATGCGTTTCGCGGTCGCCCCCAACCACGGGTAACATCGGGACGCCAGCAGCGCGATATTCCTTTTGGCGCATCAAAGCCAAGGCCCAAAAATGCGGTGGTGTCCAGTAAAAAACAATGACAAAGAGGAGAATCGGCAACAATGAAAGCTCATTCGCAACAGCCGCCCAACCGACCAAAGGTGGAACTGCGCCAGCCGCGCCGCCGATCACAATGTTCTGCGTGCTGGAACGTTTCAGCACCAAAGTGTAGAGAAAAACATAGTAGAGGATGCCACCTAAGGCAATCAGTGCCGAGAGCAGGTTGACCGTGAGCCAAAGCTGGACAAAGCTCACCACACTGATAGCAATGCCAAAGAACAAAACCTGGTTTGGATGCATCCGGCCACTGGGCAGCGGGCGCAACCGTGTCCGCACCATGACATGATCAATATCCCGATCGACAAATTGGTTCAGCGTATTGGCACCACCAGCGGCCAGAAAACCCCCTAGCAACGTCCAGAAAATTAATAAAGGGCTAGGCGCAGTGGTACTCGCCAAAAACATGGGAACCAAGGTAATGGCCAGCAAGAGCGAAATTACCCGTGGCTTGGTCAATGCAATATAGTCACGCAATGAGCGTTGCGCGGGCAAGACAGCGGTTTCTTGCAACGCCTGTTCTCCCCGCTGATCCTCTTTGATCACTGTAGTGCGCAGCATGAACCTTCCTTCTACGCTAAAGCCCAAAAATTTTGATAGTATGCCGCCGAGCAAATCTTACGCGAAAAGCTGACGGTCTGCTCTGCCATCGCTCAACCCTAGGCCGGCTCCGTACGGTTCCTCCGGCTTATGACAATACCGGTGGTACCCCTATTGGTGTTTCTTGCGGTACGCTCTCAAGATTGAGCGGGGGCATCGTTGCTAAACGTTGACGGCGCTTTTCTTGGTAGGCAATGTAGGGCAAGTAGCCCCCCCCCAAGATCGCCGCAAACATAAACCACTGGAGCGCATAGCTAAAATGATTGCCCTCGGTAATCTCAAAAGGAACCTCCCGATAAGGCAGCGCGTCATAGGCTCGTCCAGGCTCGGGCAATTGGGTCAAGAAACCCGGTAATAATGGATAGGGTATCTGTCGCTGAATGGCTTCCACATCAATCCGAAACCATTCGGTCTGTGGTTCGGTAGGCGGCTTTGCCCCAGGCAATATCTGCGATTTTTGCACCATACCAATCACTGTTGTCTCGCCAGTCGCTTCCGTAAAAGCGTCCCAGGCTTCTGGTTTTGACTGATCGTAAGGAATCCAGCCGCGCGCCACCAAAATGGCTTGCCCGTTGGGCAATAGCAAGGGCGTGACAATATTCGTTCCCGGCTCGGTTTGCCGGTTTTGATTTTTTAGCAACACTTGGTTGCTATAATCAAAGGTACCGGTTACTTGAATGCGCCGGTAACCTAATGTTTCTAATTCTGTCGGCAGTAGATTTTGGTTCAGATCATACGGGGCTTGATCCCATCGTTCGCTAATCAGCTGATTAAGCGCACGGCGCTGGGTAAGCCGATCCAACTGCCAGAGGCCGAGGCGGGTGAGGAAGATCACGCCTAAAATCACAAAAATGGTGACATACCACCAACGACGACTGAATAATTGTGTAACGATCAAGGTACTTTCTCCTTGGCCTGCAGACGATTCCAAAGTCCGATCAGGCTGAGCAAACAGAGTAGGGCCACGCCAGCCACACCGACGAGCCACCAATCGATTGCACGGGCAGCTAGGACCGAACCAGCAAAGGCAGTTTGGCCAACACCCAATGCGCCATCAACTTCGATTGTAAAGCGCCACTCACCTTGCGTCGGCAAGGTCGTATCCACTTCGTAGTAGTAGTTTCCCAGCTGTGCTTGTAGGGACGCCAGAACCGTAAAAGGCTCGGCATCTGAGGCCAGCGGCATTAGATGAACAGCCACGGTTGCGTCGGTCACCGCTTCATCTAATGCTTCCCCAGCCTTATTGACAACCGCCGCGGCCTTGACAACCGCAATCGAGAGATGAAACTCGCCCACCCGTAATGGCTCGGGTTGTGTCCAAGCAAAGACGCGATAGGGGCCAGCTAGCTCGCTAGTTAGGCGGGGCGTGCCGCCACCATGGGCAGCCAGCGGAGTTGCCCACAAGGCCAAAGTTAAGCTACTTAGGCCAATCCAGATTAGCCAAAACCTAGGCACAGCAATACTTAATTTATGATGCATCAGAAGAAGGGTGTGTTGGCGTAGTTTTCAACTGACGCCATTTATTTTGCGTGACCCGATGCTCTAGGCCCGGTGCGATCATCGCTTCATCCTGATCCCATCCGGTTACGGGGCCAGGGGGCTTCTTATCTTTGCCCCGCAACGCACCCGCTAGGACGAAGACGACCGCCAAGACAAGCATCTCACTGCCCGAGGTCCACATAATAACCCCGGCCATCGACTGATCATCCAAGGCAGTTAGCCCCCAGATCCGTGGCACGGTTGCATAATAGGGATAAATGACCTCTTGCGCCGTTGCAATAACAATGCCGATCGCCATGTTCACCGGGATAACACCGATCAGCATCGCTAATCTTCCCCAGAGTGAAGTCCGGTGTAGATAGGGCGCAGCATCAATAATGATCCACCAAAAAAGCATAGCTGTCGCAAAGAACGTGATATGTTGAAGGTCATGCACCCACGCATAGCGAAGCGATTGATCATAGAGAATTGGATCATGCCAGCCACCATAGACAGCCACAAAGGCAAACCAAACAAAGGCAGGGCTAGCCATGAATGTTAAGGCACCGCGGATGGGTGATTTTGCGCCAATCCAGAAAACAACCCACCGCCGTGCGGTGGTTGGTAGTCCCCACATCAGGAAAGGGAAAGGGGCTCCCAACCACAGGAGCGGTGCTGATACCATGATTGTGATCATGTGCTGGAGCATATGCATAAAAAAGAGTTGGCCGCCTAAGGGGGCGATCGGCGACATTAGCGAAATCGCTAACGTAATCAATCCACTCCAATATGCGACCAACCGTCTTCGATTCGCTAATTTAATTCTTTTCCGCCGACGAAGCTGCCACCACCCCGTTGTATAAAGAATTGCAAAAATGCTTAAGACCAGAGAAGCATCGAAGCGCCAATCCCAGGTAGAGAGCAACGCTCGCAGTAAAGGATGCATAAGGAATCAGTTGATTGACAACGCTCCACCCCATGCCAACGGCGCAGGAACGTTATGCTTGCTTTGCACCGTACCCACAGCCGTTGACAGATCTGATTTATGCTTAGCCCCGATCAATGACGAACGGTGCCAATCAAATAGATCGCCGGGTAAAAGAAAATCCACACGAGATCGACATAGTGCCAGTAGATGGCACAAGCTTCAACGCCCCAATGTTCTTCGGCAGAGAAATGGCCACGCCGTCCCAAATTCCAGACGATCGCAATAAAGCCAACCCCACTCAAAACATGCAAAGCATGCATGCCCGTCATGGCAAAGACCACCGCCCCATAAATATCACCCCAAGGGGTTAAGTGGCCTTGATAGATACTTGGGAAGAGTCCCCATTCAAAGACCAATACACCGAAGAAGAAGACCAAACCGAGGACGGCCGTCACAACTAAGCCGATGAGGAAAGTCCGGCGATCGCCATGCTCAATGGCCGTCTCGGCCAAATTCATGGAGACACTGCTAATGAGCAGCACAATGGTAATGATCAAACCGATCAATTGGTTTGCTTCTGGCCGGGTGTCACCCCAAAGATAGAAACGGGTGGCAAGGAGACCACCAAAGAGAAATGCTTCGGACAAAAAGAAGAGCCAGAGCCCCATACGATTGTTTCGTAGGGCAATTGCATACTCTACGGCCCGATTTGCAACTGCAGTCGCCATACTCTAGTGTCCCCCTTCGGTTGTCCACAGACGTGAAATATGCATGTAGAAATTGACGACAAAATAGGCCTTCACCAAGCCAATCAACAATAATAACGCGGCACCCGAATAGACCAGCGCCAAAAAGTATTCAGCAATGGTAAAAATAGCCAGGGCGGTGGCTACCATCAGGCTGGTGCGAAACGCAGCTGCCTTTGTTTTCTTCTTAGAACTACTCATCTCATCCCCCAGGTTTAGACAGGAAGGCAACGCAACAAGAAGCAAGCTTCGGTTTACTTTTCTTCCACTGACGCTCGCTTCTTGCCCGTTACAAATGGATTAAACGTTAATCATGTCCGGCCGCGGCTGCCGGTGCCATTGTGACATAATTACCAGGCAAGCCATAGTCATAGGGTTCACCCACCACCGCAATTGGACCAGCAAAGCTGTGCTCTGGGATAGGGGAAGGGGTCAACCATTCTGGCGACCGTGAGCGCCAAGGGTTCGCACCAGCCTCTTTGCCCATCTCAGCGCTGTAGAAGAGATTGTAGATCATCAACAAGATCGAGAAAGCAATCACAAAGGCCGCAATGGTGATAATGATATGGCCGACTTCCACCAACCCGAGATTGTCACTGACCATGCCACCAATGGCTTGTTCATAGTCAGCGATGCGCCGCCGCATCCCCATGGCCCCCACCGACATCTGGCCGATACTCATCGTCCAGAAACCAGGCGTCATCAGCCAGAAGTGAAGCTTGCCCAACGTTTCATTATACATACGACCGGTAATCTTTGGATACCAGTAGTAAATGGCCGCAAAGAAAGGGAAGACGAAACCGCCAAAGATGGTGGCATGGAAATGGCCCACGACAAAATAGCTGTCATGGAGGGGTTGGTCCGAAGCCACAGTCGCCAGAATCGGCCCACTCAAGCCACCAATCAAGAAGACCGAGATGGCCCCCAGCGTGAAGAGCATCGGCGTCGGGAAGGTCAACTTACCACCCCAAATCGTACCGAGCCAGCTAAAGAATTTCACACCGGTCGGCACAGCCACCAAGAGCGTCGAGAGCATGAACCATACACGCAGTTGTGGCGCATAGCCCGAGGTGAACATGTGATGGCCCCAGACAATATAACCGACCAAGGCAATCGCGACGCTCGAAAGGGCAATCCAGCGATAACCAAACAACGGTTTGCGGGAGAAGACCGGCAACAGTTCGCTAATAATGCCCAACCCAGGGAGAACAAAGATGTAAACAGCGGGATGAGAATAGAACCAGAAGAGATGCTGGAAGAGAATCGGATCCCCACCTTTGGACGGATCAAAGAAGCCCATCCCCAACAACCGTTCCGTGGCTAACATCAGGAATGCTTGGGCGATAAACTGGGTAGCCGTCAGCTGAATAAAACTGGTCGCCAAAACCGCCCAGCAGAAAATGGGCATACGGAACAAGCTCATGCCTTTGGGGCGCATCAAGAAAATAGTAGCAATCAAGTTTAGTGACCCTAAGATAGAGGAGAAACCAAGCAGGAAAACTCCCATGATCACAAACTGATAGCCCATCGGGCCGCGAATGCTCAAGGGTGGATAGATCGTCCAACCACCGTCCCAACCCCAGAAGATACTAGAGAGGACGAGAACGGCGGCTGGCACATTAATCCAGTAAGCAAAGGCATTGAGCCGTGGGAAGGCCATATCTTCGGCGCCCAACATCAAGGGCACAACATAGTTAGCCATGCCACCAATGCCCAAGAGGATGGAAAAGAGCGCTACCCAGCCATGCAAACTAATAATCGTGTTGTAATTATTGGGGTCTAGAAATTGCAGACCAGAGCGGGCGAGTTCCGTCCGAAAAATCACGGCGAACCCCCCACCAATTATCAACAAGATCAACCCAGTCACCCCGTATTGAATGCCAATGACTTTATGGTTGTAATCTACGCCAAAATAGCGTGTCCAAGCTGGTACACCCACCGGCGGGCCGTGAACAAAAGGAGTATCAATGCCGCGCCACCACTTCATCCAATCACTCATGGAGCCGACACCGATCAAAAAGGCGATGCCACCAACAAGCATCCCGATTACCCAAGCCGGCTCTTCGGCCCAAGCTGGCACACCAGCCACCATCCGAATGAGCACGACGACGGCCATGCCAGCAAGCGTGCCTAACACTTGCCAAACTAGGCCGCGTACCAGTCCTAATGACATCAATGACATAAAACGTACTCCTTCACCTGCGTTTCATCACGCTACGGAAGCTATGAAAATTGGCCGTACGACAAAACAACCGTTAACTGTTCGGTGTCCTGATTATTGAGAGGGGCTGGTGCGATTCAGCTCAGCAACCGCACTTTGGTCGTTGACCTTCACTTGTTCGGTCTGCAACCAAGCCGTAAATTCCTCTTGCGCAACAACTTTCACGGTTGCCAACATCCTATAATGGGAAAGGCCACAGAGTTCAGCGCATTCTAAGGTATACTCGCCAACGGTTGTCGGGGTAAAATAAACGCTGCTGGGGTAGGCTTGTGCTTCGGATTCTGGCTCGGTGGGAGCGGGCAAGAGGTCTTGCTTCACACGGAACTCAGGAATCCAGAAGGAGTGGATCACGTCTGTGCTGCGCAACTGAACACGCACGCGTTTATCCACCGGCAGCATCAGCTCCTGGCTCAAGACGCCCCCTTCATATTCAAAAGTCCACGCCCATTGCACACCGGTTGCTTTGATCGTCAATTGTTCATTTTTCTCAGAAATTTTGTTGAGATCCACAACCCCAATATAGCCGAAGATTAAGACCAAAATGAGCGGGAGGACCGTCCACGCAATTTCCAATGGCGTGTTACCTTCGAAGTGCTCGCCCTCGCTATCATCGCCTTCGCGGCGGCGAAAGATAACGATCGCATATAGCATGAAGACAAGCACCAAAGAAAAGAGGAAGGCAATCACGGTCAAGTGCCAACCAATCAATTGATCGATCGTCAGGGCTTCAATGCTGGCTTGCAAAGGCAATGGCAGCGCGCTCTTTAAGAGAATATCCATTAAGACGGTCGCAATGACGACAAGAACGCCCGCAATGATAAAGTGACGTCTGTCTGTCGATGACTTAGGCATAGCTTTGTTTACTCCTGCTATTTAAAGTTGCAGAAAAATATGCAAGACTCTATTCATTTACCGCGACAAAGAAAGCTCATTCAACACAACGGCCGGGTGTGGTTCCCACCTCTTTACGCCATATGAATCGACACACCCCATTGATGAGCACAAAGCATAGAATTTATGCGGTCTGCTTAGTTTACTTCTTCTTCCAGAATACACCCAAATTTACCACGCGCTGTGCGGGTTTTAATGGACTGCCACACAACCGCTTGATTATAAGCTTGTCCACACCTGATACCCTGCAATCGCCAAGCCGAAGGTGAGCAAAAGCGGGAGGGCCGTCCACAATAATTCAGCCCAAGGATTCAGGGTGGTGGCGATAGGGGTTGAGCTTTGCTCGCTGGCTCGGCGGCGTAGCAACATGCGAAAGGTAGCCCATAATAGCCAACATTGGATGGCGATAAAGACAAGAAGAAGGACCAGAGTTATTTGTTGGAACCCAAAGCTAACTTGGGCGAATGGCGCCGCAAGGAGCATTGGCTCCGGCAACCAAGCGCCGTAGCTTAAAACCAGCCAAGCAATTACCAATAGCAACGATCCATAGCTGACATAGCGGTTCACAATCTTTTACCCCCTCCTGTGACAGGCATAGATTGTACCAAGATTCACAAGCTCTGTCAAACCCGATCGAACAAGGCAACAGAATTCTCACAGCGGGAATTTCCGCAAACGGAATATCAATTACAGGATTTTTCGCCCACCAAGATTAGAATCATTCTAAATAAGGAATTTTTGATTGTCCTAGAACTTACGTAGCAAGGTCTGACTTATTTTCGTCTGTGGTGGAACCAATGGCAAAACAAGCGGAATTTTATTTAACCGCCCTGCGTAATGCTGGGCAGCGAATTACTGAGCAGCGCCAAGTGATCTGCGATTATTTAGCCAATACAAAACAACATCCCACACCATCTCAGGTCTATGCCGATATCCATACACTGCGGCCAGAAATTAGCCGGGCAACGGTCTACAATACCCTGAACGCCTTACAACAGCTAGGGGCCATTGTTGAACTGAACTTTGGTACGGAGCACACCCACTACGAGACTGATCCATCCCCTCACATCAATCTCATCTGCCTGCAATGCCACCAGGTGGTGGACTATCACAGCGACGCGGCGGCGTTGCTCACCCAATCACCAACTTTCCAGGCACTACTCGAACAGATCGGCTTTCAGCCCATCGCGACCAAAGTGGATATCCTGGGGCTTTGCCACCTGTGCCAAGCCGAGCAGTCAGCAAAAAATGCGTGAGACAGGGCATCATTCAGAAGCGTGAAAGGGGCAGAAGCCGCGACGATAGCCGATATGACCAGCGTTAAGCAAGCGAACCCAAAGCTAGCGGCGCGCTGGTTATACCGACCCGCTGCGTCACGCCTGTAGACAAAAGAATGGAGAAAAATCCAACGATGACCACTCATACTGCGCGCGCTGGGTCGCTGACAGCACAAACAGATCATAAAACACGGCAGGCCAAGTCGCTCTTTGCGTTTTGGCACTCGAATCTAGAACTTTTACTGGCGGCTATCACCTTGCTGGCGCTCTTGATTGGCTGGTTTGGCGGAAGCGCCACCAATGCCTTGCCCAGTTGGGCCATTACCATTGCAGCCATTGTTGCTTTTGCCGCAGGCGGCTATTCTGGCTTGGTTGGGACCATTGCCGCAGCCAAACAAGGGAAACTCGACATTGATTTTCTCATGCTAGCAGCGGCCATGGGGGCGGCGGCGATTGGCGAATGGGAAGAAGGCGCGCTCCTGCTCTTTCTCTTTACGCTCAGTGGTGCGCTCGAAGAGTTTGCCATGGAGCGCACCCGCCGTGCCATTGAAGCCTTAGCCGATCTACGTCCAGCCACCGCGCACATTCGGCGTGGCGAAGAAGAGATCACAGTGCCCGTAGAGGAACTCCAACTAGGCGATCGCGTTCTGGTTCGCCCTGGGGAGCGGCTCCCCATTGATGGCACGGTCATCAGCGGCAACAGCTCGCTGGATCAGAGCCCGATTACTGGCGAGAGCATCCCCGTCCAAAAGCAGAAGGACGATCCGGTTTACGCCGGTACCATCAACGGGAGTGGGGTGCTAGAAATTGAGGTACAAAAGCTAGCCGGTGAGAGCACACTGAGCCGCATCATTCAATTGGTGGAGGAGGCCCAAGAAGCGACCACTCCCACTCAAAAATTTATCGACCGCTTTAGCCAGCCCTATACCTACGTAGTCATTGGCGGTACGCTACTGGCAATTTTGCTACCACAGCTCTTTAGCAACGAGCCCTTTAGCGATACGCTCTATCGCGCAATGACCCTACTGGTGGTAGCCAGCCCTTGTGCGCTCATGATCAGCACACCGGCTAGCGTCTTGAGCGCCATCGCCGCCGCCGCGCGCAATGGCGTCCTCTTCAAAGGCGGTGCCTACCTCGAAAAGGCCGCGACGATTAACTTGGTAGCCTTTGACAAAACCGGGACACTGACCCACGGCAAGCCCGTTGTGACCGATCTGCGGCCGCTGAGCGGCTACACCGAAAATGATTTACTGCGCATTGCGGCTAGTGCCGAATTGCACAGCGAGCATCATCTGGGTCGCGCCATTATTGAACAAGCCAAAGCACAAGGTCTTGCCTTGGAAACACCCACTGAGTTTTACGCCGTACCCGGGCATGGCATCGAAGCCCACTTTCAGCGGCCCGATCATCGCGAAACGATTTACATTGGCAACGATAAGCTCTTTATGAGCGAAGCAATGGACTTTTCGCCAGCCATCCGCGCCATCGGTGATAGCTTACAAAAGCAAGGAAAAACCGCGATGCTTGTCGTCCGCCGCAGCACCGTGGCAGATACGCTCGGCGAAAATCGCGATTGGGAAGTGGTTGGTTTTATTGCCGTGGCCGACACAGTGCGCCCCGAAGCCAAAGCGACCGTTGCGCAATTATACGCGCTCGGCATCGAACGGGTTGCCATGTTGACCGGCGATAACAAAGCGGTCGCACAAGGCATTGCCCAGGAACTTGGCATTACCGAAGTCTACAGCGACTTGTTGCCCGAACAAAAGGTCGAGATTATTCACCGCCTGGTCAAAGAAGGTCATACCGCCATGGTTGGCGATGGGGTGAACGATGCGCCCGCGTTGGCGACCGCGACGGTTGGCATCGCCATGGGGGCCGGTGGCACAGATGTTGCGTTGGAGACAGCCGATGTGGTGTTAATGTCCAGCGATTTGTCCAAATTGCCCTTTATCCTCCAGTTGGGGCGGCAAGCCGAACGCATTGTGCGACAAAATGTCTACTTCTCGGTTAGTGTCATTGTCGCCTTAGTCCTTGCCACCATTGTGTTGCCAGCACTCTGGGCTAGCTTCGTCCTACCGCTGCCCCTAGGCGTTGTCGGTCATGAAGGGAGCACGCTCATTGTGGTGACCAACGGGCTGCGGTTGCTGGCCCTGCGCCCCCATGCGGTTACGGCATAAAAAAACCTGACAGGTTTTAAAAACCTGTCAGGTTTCGAATATCCTAGACCGCTGAAGTGATAATCCACTCAGGTCGCTGATTGAAAGATGGTATCCCTCAATCAGCGACTACTTTTGTGAAGCTTACTCAATCACGTGGACGAACACACCATCAGTCGAATTGATCCAGAGCTTGTTGGGGCTGGTTTGGGTAAAGAGCAACCCAGTCAGCTCAGAGAGATCAAAGGCGGTGTCTTGCACCTTCACCCAGTCGCTGGCATTGATGGGCTTGTGGTAGAGGCCACGGGCCGTCGCCAAGTACAGTTCATTGCTTGGATGATAGACAATGTCATTCAAGCCGAAGGGCACACCAGTGACACCCCGTTCCAAGACATTGCTCAAGCCTTTGGTCGTTACCTGCCAATTCACCCCAAAGTTCTCGGTGAACCAGACGCTGCGTGGTTCGGAGAAGGTAACCAACCCTTCGACAAAGGGATCAGCGTTGATGGCGGTCATGCCCCAAGGGGCCGGATCAATGTTCGGGGTCAGTCGCACCCAGGTTTCGCCTAGGTCATTGCTGAAAGCAACCACGCCTGTACCATTTTCGTTGAGCCCGGCAGCAAAGATCTGGTTCCAGTTCGGTTCACTGGGCGAAGTGTCACCAAGCAAGGAAGCGGCGACCATATCCACAACATGATAGCTTTCCCACAGCGCATCTGGTGAAGTATCGGGCTTTTCTTCCCAGGCTAACCCGCCATCAACCGTCAAGTAGAGCATGTCGCAGTCAGCGGCAAAGAGGCTGTTGGGATCACCCTGATGGGAAAGGAGCGGACGCTTGTTCAGGCTATCGGGCAATTCGATCCAAGTCAAGCCACCATCAATCGAGCGATACATGGGCTCATCAGCGCTCACGCTTTCGTCGCAAGTCACTTCCGAGTCGCTGTAAAGCACATCAGGGTTGTCCGCGTTCATCACAAAGTCGTCAACGAAAGGTTCCGTTGTCACCAAGAGCCAGACCCGGCCATCATCATCCGAGCGATAGAGCCAGCCGCTTTTGGTATAGGCATAAATCACACTGCTCAAGCGATCGCCAATCACTTTTTCGATGCGCTCATTCCCAATCATCGCCTCGTCAATCGGGGTGGAGACAGCCGCAACGGTTGGGGTAGCGGTCGGCACGATTGGGGTCGGATAGACCCGGGTTGGCCGCGGGTAATGATAATAGGGGGTAGCGGTTGGATAAACAACAACCGGCGGGCGCCGCGTGGGGGTGGGCGGCGGCACAGTGCCGCTTTCCGTCGGTGTTGGCAGTGGGCTAATGGTTTGGTTGAGTGTTACTTGTTGATCATTGTCACGGTTTGCAAAGACAACCGTGGGGATCACGACCAAGCCGATGATCAGCGCCGGCAAGATCAGGAAGGTGCGTAGAAATCGTTGCATAAAATGCTTTGCCTCCAAAGATTGAAGTGGACCATCTGTTGTCATGAGCCGTCTATTAGCAAACTTGTCAAGCGAACTTATTCGGAATAGTTGGTTCTCAATGAATAGGACAACAGGACTAAAATTAAATGATAGGGTTCGGCAATTTCATCAACTATAGGGCGCCGTCTACAGTTGATTCGGATTGGAACCCACCCCTTTCGCTATACCATGACGTGGCAATTGCCAATTGGTAACGGCCTATTTTGCCAGCTTACTAAGATCGTTTGCTGATTCATTTTTATCGGGTTAGAAGCTACGTACTTGGACCAGCCCGATCTCGCTGGCCGCTGGTCGTACCCACCAACGAGATAAACCCTCAGGGCAATCGTGGTTAAAGCGGAGTAACTTCAGATAAAAGCGCTATCCGTAACAGGCAAGGATGACTTGACTTGTTGTCGATTACGCTCGCTTCAGATTTCGTATGTACGCCGTTCACCGCTAAAATAGCGTATATCACAGTACATATGCGGACAGAGGCATTCTTGAGAAATCACAGGGAATATTCATGGCTGTATTAGAGATTGTACAAGTGGGTGGCGCTGGCAGCGAGGTTCTTACCCAACCAGCGACACGCGTGCGCGAATTTGGGCCAAAGTTGCATCAACTACTTGACCACATGCTAGAAACAATGCGTGAGGCACCGGGTGTGGGGCTGGCAGCGCCCCAAGTCGGCGTCGATTTACGGGTGGCCGTGATCGAGTATCCCGACGATGAAGACGATCCGGAAAATACCATGCGCGTCTATGAATTGATCAACCCAGAGATCGTACGCGCCAAAGGCTCAGAGAGTGGGCAAGAAGGCTGCCTAAGCATGCCAGGGCTGGTTGCCGACGTCGATCGCGCCACCTATGTGCTCGTGCGTGCGCAGGATCGGCAGGGGCGCGAATATCGGCTAAAGGTCTACGATTGGCTGGCCCGTGTTTTTCAACATGAAATCGACCATTTACATGGCGTACTCATGACTGACAAGGCCACTCAGTTGTATAAGTTGGTCAAAACCGACGATGAAAATTTCGAGGCTGTCCCCATTGAAGAGGCATGGTTGGGGAATCGCTTGTTGCGCGCGGCAGGAAAAGTCGCCAACGCAGAAGCGTAAGCAGAGCGGGAAGAGAAAAAGTAAACCTGTCAGGTTTGAAAAACCTGACAGGTCTTTGGTAACCAACTAATTTTTATGCAGAACTCCGCGGTAGGGTAGATCAGTTTTGGATCACGATCGATACCCGACAAGGGGCCGGATAATTGCCGGTTAAATCGACAATCGTTAACTGTAGGGTATAGGCCCCATTCGGCAGTGACCCCGTGTTAAGCGTCCCCAAGATACCACCGTCCACTTGACCTCTATTGCCATCAAAATAGACGAAGCCACCTTCGGCATTCGCACCAACGGCATATTCAAGTTTGTAGTAATCTAAATTTTCGTGAATAGCGCGGCCCGTGATCGAAACTGGGCCGCTCAAAACTTGTCCCACACTTGGAGTGAAGAAAGCCATGCGGTTATCACCACAGACAGCGGCTACCACTGGTGGTGGTGTGTCCGTAGGTGGCGGGGCGGGTGTTTCGGTCGGCTCAGGTAACGGCGTTTCTGTGGGGGTCGGTAGCGGCTCCGGTGTATTGGTCGGCAGCGGCTCCGGCTCGGGCGTATCCGTAGGCTCGGCAGCGACAACAGCCGTTTCCGCTATAGCAGGAGCGGGCGTATCAGTTGGAACCAGGACAAGCGCAGGTGGCGCTTCTGTGTTGACAACCACTGGGGTTGGAGCCAAGGCACTCGGCGCGGCAGCATCCTGCCCTGTTGCGTTTGTGCTAGCATTATCCGGCGCACTAGCAACCTGGTCATTCGGTTGGGTTGGGATGTTAGCATTGCTGCTATTTTCGCTGGTGGCAGAGACCGCCGGGTTCGGAGCATTGACAAGCCCACCCGGAATAGGCGTGGCTGGGTTACGCATTTCAGCCCCACGGGTTTGAGCAGCGGCCAGGATGTTACTCACACCAGCACTAAGCTCACTC
Source organism: Caldilineaceae bacterium (assembly GCA_019637645.1). The sequence goes on along the minus strand of JAHBVH010000031.1, from coordinate 70,231 downwards.
CCAAAATTGCTGACGATCCACCACAGAAAGACGAGACCGAGCAGGATCGAGACAATGGGCAGAAACGGCCCTGTACGCAGTTCACGTTGCTGAATGCCTTCCGGCTCATCCTTCAATGAAACATCTTTCGGACGATAGTCAACCGCCCGCTCTGGTGGCAGGGATGAACCAGCACTCGTGCCCGAAAGGGCTGCCGAGAGCATCATATCGGACACCGTACGGCGACGTTCGACGGCTTCTGTCGGATCAAGCCCCAAATAGGTGGCATAGTTGCGCAAGAAGCCCCGCCCTACGACCTCGCCCGGTAATAGATTCCATTCATCGGCTTCTAGCGCTGCCAGATATTTTTGGCGGATACGTGTTGCCGTCTCTACTTCCGCCAAAGACGCGCCCATGGCCTCGCGCCGTTCGCGCAAAAGGCCACCCAAATCACGCGGTGGCGGAACTTGCGCGCCGCCATGATGGACGTTGCCATTCACAGCCGTTGCCTCATTGGTAACACGGTCGGCCTGACGGGAAACAGTCTGCCATGACTTTGGAACACTACTCGTGAGATTAAACATAGAAATGCCAGTACTCAAACGCCTCAATGTAAACTGTGCGCCAGCTGGAAGCCCAGCCCATCATAGTAAAACCTGCATCTTTAGCCAGCGCAAGTAGAAATCCTATACAGCCAAGTCTAGCCTGATGGGCGAGCTTTGTCAATTTTGCTCTTTAGATAAATTGACAGCATAATCTGTTCGACTATACTCACAGAGTAGCGCAATTCTTTCTAAGCGACGGTTTGCAAAGGGGAGATGAGCAGTCGTTGACAGCTTTTATGCTTTCGTCTGTTAGCCTTCCAAGAGAACGCCCCTACATAACTTGGCAATGTACTTTCGCGGTGTAACTATCTTGTGCGCCATCATACACTACATAGCATACAACGTTATCTAGTAATTATTAGCTTCTTATCATTGCTGGGCATTGGCGCGGTCGGTCTGCGTATAGCTGGCTATGATCTGTCTGCTATCCCCTCTGCGCTCCCGCCTGGGCTGCTAGGGGCCCTCTTTAATCGCCAAATTGCGATTATCAGCGGTCATGCTGGCAATGACTCAGGAGCAGTCTGTGCCGACGCGCTGAATCAAGCCACTGTCACAGAGGCCGCTTTAGTCGCCACGATTGCCGAACGCGTGACACAACAGCTCAAGCGGGCAGGCGCGCAGGTGGAGATCCTCCAAGAGTTTGATAGCCGTCTAACGAACCTACAGGTCGATCTTCTGTTAAGCCTCCATGCCGATAGCTGTATTGAGGCTAGTGGCTACAAATTTGTCGTTAGTAGCCATGGAACCCAGCCAGCCAGCGCATTGACCAAACTAGGGGCCTGTTTTGATCGTTTCTATGCCGAAGCCACGGGCCTGTCTCCCCACCCCAATACCATTACCCATAATATGACCGATTATCATGCGTTTCGGCGCATTGATCCCAATACCCTAGCCATCATTTTGGAAGTCGGCTTTATTGGCGGCGATCAAACATTGCTACGCGAATCCCCTGATCGGGTGTCGCGTGGCATCACGGCCAGCATTCGTTGCTATTTTGAAAGTGAGACAACTCAGCCATGACTCAATCCTATACGTTGCTTGACTTTTCTTCGCAAGAGCCAGCCCATGTGGCCGCGGTCACCACGGTGTGGAATGCCGCTTGTTCATCGGAGCTGATGCTATCCAACCGCTTTGTTGAATTTAATTTGCAACCTGTCACGGGGGGCAAGCAAGCGGGCCAAATCGCACGCCAAGGCGAGACAATCGTGGGGTTTGTCCTAGCCAGCACTTTGCCGGGCCAACCCCATGTAGCACCAGCCACGGTCGGCTGGATCGATGCCATTGCGGTCACGCCCCAAGCGCAACGACAGGGGATCGGCAGTGCGCTGTTGGCTTGGGCCGAAGCTTGGCTCACCCAACAAACCTGCCAAACCTTTGTCCTTGGTGCAAGCCAACACCCCTTTGTCCCCGGCGTTCCTAGTACATTGGAGACTGCCCCCTTTTTTCAGCGCCGCGGCTATGGCCAGCCCCGCTCCGCTTGGGATGTCGCTGCCGATCTCAACGATTACAAACCGCCGGCCACCGTACGCGAGATCCAGGGCGAAGTTCGCCCCGCGCAGCCAGGGGACGCAGAAGCCCTCAGCACATTCTTGCAACGTGAATTTTCAGGACGGTGGCATTTTGAATTTGAAGAATTTTTGCGTCACCCGGATCATCGGCTTTCTGATTACATGATCCTGTGGAGCGAACGGGGAGTAGACGGTTTTTGTCAACTGACCTTTGAGGATTCACTGCGTCCCATGGAGCGCTTCTTCCCCTATCAATTGCCCCGCCATTGGGGCCAGTTAGGCCCCATCGGTGTCAGCGCCGACCGCCGCGGCTTGGGCTACGGTGCGGCCTTATTGGACGCGGGGATACGTCGTCTCTACAACAGCGGTGTCAACGGTTGTGTGATCGACTGGACAACCCACCTGGCACTCTATGGCAAATTTGGCTTTACCCCCTACCGCGAGTATATCCAACTCAATAAAAAAGTGTAAATCAAAAAACAGGCCCGGTATCGTAGCGATACCGGGCCTGTCAGTTGTCAATGGTCAACGCATTTATTCACCATTAACGATTATCAATTGACGCGTACTGATTCTATCAGTCTAACTCAACATCAATCTCTTCCGATTCCTCTTCATCCAGCGATTCTAGATCGAAGTCGAAATCCTCATCCTCTTCTTCGCCGCCACTGACATTTAACCCAAGGGGCTCCATGCCCAGCTCAGCGACACCCGACAACAACTCGTTGGAGTCGAGATCCGAGAAGTCGAGATCGCCCATTTCCAGTTCATCGTCGTCCAATTCAATGTCAACTTGATCGGCTAGATCCGTCTCAATCGGTTCCACCTGCGGATCGTGGCGGGTGTGGAAACCAGTACCAACGGGAATCAGCTTCCCGATGATCACATTCTCTTTCAACCCACGCAACTCATCCCGTTGGCCCTTGATCGCCGCTTCAGTCAACACCCGTGTCGTCTCCTGGAAGCTAGCCGCGGCCAGGAAGCTTTCGGTGTTAAGCGCCGCTTTGGTCAAGCCCAAAACCACAGGCTCGGCCCGCGAGGGCTTACCACCACGCGCAATAATGACATTGTTGATGTCATCCAGGCGGAAGCGATCAACCAGTTCACCCGGCAGCAGATCCGAATCGCCCGTCGCCCGCACCATAACACGGCGCAGCAACTGGCGCAGCACAATTTCAATGTGCTTATCATGAATGCCTACACCCTGACTCCGATAGACCTTTTGCACTTCGCCCAGCAGATAGATCTGACACGCCTCGCGCCCCTGAATCCGCAGAATATCCTTCGGATTCTTGGCCCCTTCCGTCAACTGATGGCCAGCTTGGACATAGTCCCCCTTGTCCACCCGCAGGCGCGCGTTGGCGGGAATTTCCACTTCCCAGACTTCCGTATCCTCGCGGCGGATCGTGGCGGTCACTGTGCCATTCAGCCCGGCCTCGACAAAGACTTCGCCATCCATGTTGGCAGCCACCACTTGTTCGTCATTGGCCACGCCATTTTCGATCAAGCGAGCCAACGCCGTATCTTCCTGGACACGATCCCCGTCGGCCACTAACACCTCATAGCCAGCCGGAATGGTGACCTGCTGTCGCTTGAGATCGGTCCGGCTAACCCGCAGGAAGCGGACTTCGCCCTCCCAGACAATATCAACCGAGCCATCAATTTCACTAATGACCGCTTCACCCTTGGGATTGCGGGCTTCAAAGAGCTCTTCCACGCGGGGAAGCCCTTGCGTAATATCATCGGCACCGGCCACACCACCCGTATGGAAGGTGCGCAGCGTCAACTGCGTACCCGGTTCACCAATCGATTGCGCCGCAATAATGCCCACGGCTTCACCGGTCTTGATCTCACCGCCGCGCGCCAGGTCTTCACCATAGCAGCGCTTGCAGAGGCCAAAGCGTGCTTCACAGGTCAAGGGGCTGCGGACAAAGGCTCGCTTGATCTTGTGCCGTTGTATCGCTGCCAACGCCGCTTCGTTCAGCAGATCACCATTCGCCAAGACGAGTTCACCCGTCTCTGGATCGCTCAGATCACCACTGAGGTAGCGGCCGGTAATGCGCTCGGCAAAGGTCTGCCCCATGGCTTGCGCTTCACCAGCATCAATCCAGATCCCGGTATTGGTCTCACAATCATCCATAGTGATGATCACATCTTGGGCCACGTCCACCAAGCGACGGGTCAAGTAGCCAGCATCGGCGGTCCGCAACGCGGTATCGGCCAGACCTTTCCGGGCACCATGGGTGCTCAAGAAGTATTCCAGGGCCGTTAGACCTTCACGGAAGTTCGAACGAATGGGCAACGGAATAATTCGCCCATTCGGGTCAGCCATCAAACCGCGCATCCCGGCTAACTGGCGGATGGGGTTGATCCCACCTTTGGTTGCGCCAGAGCGAGCCATAGCGCCCAAGCCTTCGATCGGGCTCAGTAGGTCCTTCACAGCTTCCGTTACATCGTCGGTCGCCCGCGTCCAGAGTTCGACACGCTTGTTATACAGCTCTTCCGACGTGATCAACCCACGGCGGTATTGCTGTTCGGCGCGCTCTTCTTCAGCCGTCGTCCGCTCCAAAATCGTGGCTTTCGCATCCGGCACCTGAATATCACTCACGGCAATGGTGATGCCCGAGCGGGTGGCGAATTTAAAGCCCAGATCTTTAATGTTATCGACCGTATCGGCAGTGACTTGGCGGCCTAGATGCTTATAGCAGCGCGCCACCACACCATCGACGCCTTTGCGGTCAAGCAATTCATTGATAAACCAGATCTCCGGCGGCAAGGCTCGGTTGAAGATGATCCGCCCAACTGTGGTCCGAATGACCCGTTCTTGCGGCCAGGAAGCCCCCAACAAGCCGAGTTTGCGCAATCCTTCGCGCGTCTCATCCATAGCCGCTTGGTCAAAGTCGGCGATTTCACTCATCACAAAGCTTTCGCCCCGGCTAAAGAGATCCATCAACGCGCCAATCGAGTGTAGCCCATGGCTGCGCAGAGCCGCGCTGACGGCGTCGCTAACTTCCAGGCTCTCCAGCGCCATCGTGTCAAAGCGCGTGTTAAAGCGCACCATGATCGGTTGGCGGAGCTTGAGCCGCTGCATGTCATAGGCATATTCGGCCTCTTCCATGCTGGCAAAGAGCGGTGGTTTGTAACCATTTTTGACTGGCTCTTCTGCCGTGAGGTAGTAGACCCCCATAACCATGTCCTTGGAAGGACCGACGATGGGATCACCACTGCTGGGCTTGAGCAGGTTTTGCGTCGCCAACATCAAGTCGCGCGCTTCCTGCACAGCCGGTCCGCTCAGCGGCACATGGACAGCCATTTGGTCGCCGTCAAAGTCAGCGTTAAAGGCACCACAGGTCAGGGGGTGCAATTGGATGGCACTGCCTTCCACCAGCGTCACCTCAAAGGCTTGAATGCCCAAGCGGTGCAAGGTCGGCGCACGGTTCAAGAGCACCGGGCGCTCTTTGCAAATATCTTCCAACACATCCCACACCTCAGCGCTTTGGCGATCCACCATGCGCTTGGCGCTCTTGATGTTATGGGCATAGTTAAATTCAACCAAGCGGCGCATGACAAAGGGCTTGAAGAGCTCCAAAGCCATTTTCTTAGGCAGACCACACTGATGCAGTTTGAGCGTTGGCCCAATCACGATCACCGAGCGGCCCGAGTAGTCCACACGCTTCCCTAACAGGTTGCGGCGGAAACGGCCCTGCTTGCCCTTGAGCATATCGCTTAGGCTCTTGAGTTTGCGCTTGCCGCTGCGGCTCACGGCGCGACCGCGGCGACCATTGTCCACCAAGCTATCGACCGCTTCTTGCAACATGCGCTTTTCGTTACGCACAATGACATCCGGCGCGCCCAACTCCATCAGGCGATGGAGCCGGTTGTTACGGTTGATCACACGGCGGTAGAGGTCGTTCAGATCGCTTGTCGCAAACCGACCACCATCCAGCTGCACCATCGGGCGCAGATCTGGTGGAATGACGGGCAGCGAGGTGAGCACCATCCATTCAGGGCGGTTCCCACTCTTGCGGAAATTTTCGACCACGCGCAGACACTTAGCAGCTTTCTTGCGCCGTTGCTTGCTACGTGTGGTGCGAATCTCTTTGCGCAACTCTTTGGCCATCTTATCCAAATCGATCTTAGCCACAATATCGCGCACCGCTTCGGCACCCATCCCCGCGGTAAAGACATTGCCCCAACGGTCGGCCAATTCGCGGTAGCGGTTCTCGGTCAGCAACTGCCGTTCTTCCAGCGACTTGAGATCCTCCAGATCCCGATCCATTTGATTGCGAATCTGTTCCTGGCGGCCATCAATATCTTGGCGATAGCTATCAATTTGGGTGCCTAATTCGCTGCGCGCATGGTCGCGGAAGGCGGCAATCTTGTCGCGGATATAAAGCTTTTCATCATCCGATTCATTTTGCAACGAATTGAGCTTATCTTGCATCGCATCGTTGATCAGCATGTCATGATCCGCCGAGATTACCTCGTTCTGCTGAATCACAATTTCATCTGACCACGAAAGCCGTTTGTCCTCGCTGGCGCGCTGACCAATGCGGTTCTTGAGCCAGGTTTGCAGGGCTTGCGCTTCGGCAATGGCCTGCGAAGTCGCTTCATTAATGCGCTCATTCAACGCAATAACTTCACGCTCTTCGTCCTGATCCAATGTACTAAGACGACCCTCTAGTTGGGTTTCCAGGCTAGATAGCTTGCCTTCATGCTCGGCTTCTACGCGGCTCAGGCGCATTGCCAATTCCCGCTCGTGACGCTGAATGGCACGACTACGGGCATCCTCGTTGACATTGGTAATAATATACTGGGCAAAGTAGAGCACCCGCTCTAGATGACGCGGACTAATATTGAGCAGCAAGCCCAACCGGCTTGGCACGCCTTTGACATACCAAATATGGCTAACGGGCGAGGCCAATTCAATGTGGCCCATGCGCTCACGGCGGACGCGACTGGGGGCCACCTCGACGCCACATTTATCACAGACAATCCCTTTATAGCGCACCCGTTTGTACTTGCCACAAGCGCACTCCCAATCCTTCATCGGACCGAAAATGCGTTCGCAGAAGAGCCCATCGCGTTCCGGGCGAAGGGTGCGATAGTTGATCGTTTCTGGCTTGGTAACTTCCCCGTAGCTCCATTCCCGAATCTGTTCTGGAGACGCGAGCGAGATGCGAATGGCATCAAAGTTTTTTACTTCCATAAGGCGTAAGTTCTCCTTGTCTCCTGGTTTTATTCACTCGTCCGGTTCATTGGGCTAGGAATGTTCAAGCTGAAGCCGAGCTTGGGCAAGCGGTCTTCGGCATCTTCCTTGCCAAATTGGATGACTTCATTCTTCTCATTGATCACTTCAACGGACAGAGCCAAGCTTTGCAGTTCTTTCACCAACACGCGGAAGCTTTCGGGCACGCCGGGGCTCTGAATCTCTTCGCCCTTGACGATCGACTCGTAGGTCTTCACACGGCCGCTGACATCATCCGATTTCACCGTAAGCATTTCCTGCAGGATATGGGCTGCACCATAGGCTTCCAACGCCCACACTTCCATTTCGCCAAAGCGCTGCCCACCGAATTGCGCCTTACCACCCAACGGCTGTTGGGTAACCAAGCTGTAGGGGCCGGTGCTACGCGCATGCACTTTGTCTTCGACCAAGTGATGCAATTTCAGCATTTGGACAACCCCAATGGTCACGGGGGAATCATAAGCATCCCCAGTTTTGCCATCATACAGGCGTTGCTTACCAGTGGTAGGCAACGGCCACCCCGTTTCCTGGCTCAAGGCTTGGGCCGCCTCCGTCAGCGCTTCACGCGTAAGGCCGCTGGCATCGCCGCCATGCCGCCGCACCCACTCACGCAGGGCGACTTCAACCGTATAGTGGTTAGCTTCGCTGGTGGTGCGGTGCGTGCCATAGCTGGCGGGCAAAACCGACACAGCATCATAGCCCAGTTCGGTTAACCATTGTTGCAAACAGGCACGCCGCGCATAGGTTTCATCTTCATAGATGCGTTCCACGTCATAGCCATGTGTCTCTAGCCATTCCAGTAAATAAATACGGCGAGCATCCGCATCATCGGTCAGTTGGCTCGAATCGACCTCCGCCGAGTTCATCATCTCCCAAGCCCGCTTGGTCACTTCGACCCAGGCCCGTTCGATCAGCCACGACCGCGCGAGTTCGGCTTCGATCTCATCTTCCTTAGCACCATCAAAGACCGGTGTCTCGGCCCAGAAGCCGAGGTTCCTGGCCGCCCAGCCCAAGTGGCATTCTAGAATTTGGCCGATATTCATACGGCCAGGCACACCCAACGGATTGAGAATAATGTCCACCGGCGTGCCATCTTCCAAGAAGGGCATATCTTCGACTGGCACAACTTTGGAAATAACACCCTTGTTGCCGTGGCGGCCAGCCATCTTATCACCTTCGGTGAGACGGCGGCGTTGTGCCACGCTCACCGTGACAATCTTCTCCACACCGGCGGCCATATCGCGATGCTCATCCCGGTCAAAGACCTTCACATCTACCACTTTACCACGCTCACCATGGGGCAGGCGGAGCGAGCTGTCTTTCACTTCGCGGGCCTTCTCCCCGAAGATTGCGCGCAGCAGTTTCTCTTCTGGCGTAAGTTCGGTTTCACCCTTGGGTGTGATCTTGCCCACCAGAATATCGCCCGGCACCACTTCGGCACCAATGCGAATAATGCCGTCCTCGTCCAGATCTTTCAACGCATCTTCGCCCACATTGGGGATATCGCGTGTGATTTCTTCGGGCCCTAATTTGGTTTCACGGGCATCGGTCTCATATTTCTCAATATGGATCGACGTATATTTATCATCTTGGACCAAGCGTTCGCTGACCAAGATGGCGTCTTCAAAGTTGCCGCCTTCCCAACTCATATAGGCGACCACCACATTTTGCCCAAGTGCTAGCTCACCCCCTTGGGTGCTGGAGCTATCAGCCAAGACCGCGCCTTTTTCGACATAGTCACCTTTGAAAATGGTCGGGCGCTGATCGATACAGGTGCTCTGATTGCTGCGATTGTACTTACGCAGGTGATAGACCCGCCGTGAGCCATCTGCTTCCTGGATGATAATTTCATTGCTGGTTGCGCTCACGACTTCGCCAGCGTTCTTTGCCGTAATGACTTGGCCGGAATCAATGGCAGCCTGATATTCCATCCCTGTGCCTACCACAGGGGCATCGGGCTTGACCAACGGCACCGCTTGGCGTTGCATGTTAGAACCCATCAACGCGCGGTTAGCATCGTCATGCTCCAAAAAGGGAATCAAAGCCGCCGAGACACCAACGATCTGCTTGGGTGACACATCCATATAGCGCAAACGTTCAGCCTGCTCAAACAAGAAGGCTTCCGCATGGTGCGCGGATGGGCGTGAGTTTTGGAATTCCCCAATGGCATTCAGGTGAGACGATGCTTGCGCAATCGAGGCTTCTTCATCTTCATCTGCCGTCAAATAGAGCACATCACGGCTGGCATAAGTTTTCACTCGCAGTGAAGTCAAGCCAGGAACCTGCATGAACTTCTCAGCCAACGCTTGATCAATGACCGCCCCTTTGGTCGCGATCACATCACCCGTGGCGGGATCGTTCACATCGGCGTTGAGGGTGCGCCCCAACATTTCATTGAGCACCAGCGGCACTTCATTATAGACCCGTCGGTAGGGGGTCTCAATAAAGCCGAATTCATTGACCCGGGCAAAGGATGCCATCGAACCAATCAGACCAATGTTTGGCCCTTCTGGGGTTTCAATCGGACAGATACGGCCATAATGACTAAAGTGAACGTCACGCACGTCGAAGCCCGCGCGTTCACGGCGCAAACCACCTGGCCCCAAAGCGCTCAAACGGCGCTTGTGAGTCAACTCGGCCAAGGGATTGGTCTGATCCATAAACTGGCTCAGCTGGCTACCGCCAAAGAACTCGCGCGTCGCGGCTACCACTGGGCGGATGTTGATCAAACTCAGGGGTGTAATCTGATCAGGGTCGCGAATGGACATACGCTCGCGGACAACCCGCTCCATGCGCAACAGACCAATGCGCAGTTGATTCTGAATCAATTCGCCCACGGTCTTGATCCGCCGATTGCCTAAGTGATCAATATCATCCGGGCGGCCTTCGCCATTGTTGATCTGCATAATGCGACGAATTACCGCCACCAAATCTTCGTTGGTGAGAATACGCGTCTCCAACGGCGTGTGAATCCCTAGGCGACGGTTGACCTTATAGCGGCCCACCTTGCCTAGATCATAGCGCCGAGAGGCAAAGAAAAGGTTTTGGACAAAGCTCTTCGCATTGTCTAGCGTGGGCGGATCGCCCGGGCGCAATTTTTTATAGAACTCCAACAAGGCATCATCGACGCCTTTTTGACTATTTTCGGTCGGATTGCTGGTGGGGTCACGCTCCAGCGTCGATTCAATATAGGGATGATCGACATTATTATCTACATCAGCAAAGAGGGCGCGAATCTCTTCATCCGCGCCATACCCAATCGCGCGTAACAGAATACTGACCGGCAACTTGCGTTTTCGATCAACTTTTACACTGATCACATCGCGTTTGCTGGTTTCAAATTCTAACCAAGCGCCACGGCTTGGAATCAATTTTGCCCCAGCTAATTCACGCCCTGTGCTACGGTCTTCATCGACTGTGAAATAGACGCCAGGTGAGCGAATCAACTGACTGACAACCACACGCTCGCTACCATTGATAATAAAGGTGGCCGATTCGGTCATCAGCGGGAAATCACCCATGAAGACTTCTTGCTCGCTGATTTCACCCGTGTCACGGTTGACCAGCTTGATGGTGACCCACAATGGTGCCGAAAAGGTAATATCCCGTTCGCGACATTCATCCTCAGGATACTTCGGTTCCCCGAAGTAAAAGTCGCCAAAGTGAAGTTCCAAATTTTTATTAAAACTGACAATCGGCGAAATTTCATCAAATAGCTCGCGCAAGCCTTCGGTCTTAAACCAATCGAAGCTGCGCAGCTGCACCTCAGTGAGACGCGGCAGTTCAAGAATTGTGGGTGTCCGTGCGTACGATTTACGTTCTGTCCGGGCACCGCGCTTTGTTTGCGGGGTGGTAGCGCCATTTTTGGTTGAAATCATCTGGCCTTCGCTCCTCACACTACACGTGATGATATCCCAATTTCCTCAAGCTCGACCGTGAAGGGTTGACAGAAATGGCTGACACGCAACAAGCTTATCCATGTCAGGCCTGTCTATGTCAGCAGCAGCTTTACAACGGCTCTTCCTGATCGATCCTCAAACCCAATTTGGGATATCACTCAAAGTTTCGATAGTTGTCGATAAACTGGGCAAAACGACAACAAGACACCACCGCGGCGAGTATGACGACGGCTGCATTGCCTGTACTCCCCACGACTGGTGTCTCTACAATTGTACTCAACTGATTTTTCTGCAACAGCACTCCTCAAACGGCTACGCCTAAAAATAATGAGGAATCTTCCTGGCTATAACCTCTGCAGGTATCAAAGCTAATTGCGGCCTGATCCAATAAAAAAATCAGGCCATCGCTACGGACCTATCACGCTAACGCACTATTGCGTCATCTTTCTCCCGTACGAAAACCTGACCGTCCTTATCAATTTCATCATTACTCGACTGACACCTGCTGCAGAGAAATCACCAAATCACTAAACTTAGCAATGATAACACGGGACAACTAAGTTGTCAAATATCACTGATAAATTTACCCAAATTTCCCTAGCTGGTCTAGGGAAACTGAGAAGGAGAAACCTTACGATTAGCCCCCAATCCATGGTTGGAAGATCGCAGCTGGTTGTAGGAATTCTAGCACTAAAGATTTCTTAAAAATGTAAGGTTCATACCCAAGTATCCCAAATTCGCCTTGATACCCACTAGACAAAAGAGGAGAAATTGTCTATACTGTGGGGGAAAGTGGGGGAAAGTGGTGCAAAAGGGAACTGAGATTGTAGGGAATAGCGTTACTTGCACAGACAAACTCTTTTTACCTGAGAACTTACGCCGTTCGTTGCACCAGAGAGGCCCATCCGGTTTGCAAATCTGACAAGGCTGGTACGGCGTAAGCCCTACACCCAACAGACTAGCCGGCAATATCCACTAGCCATTACGCATATTGCACAAAATATATATTGCACAGAGAAAGGCGATCAACACGTAGAGGCAGCTTATCAGGTTGCGGCCATCATAGCAACTGTACCCTCTTCGTAAGCTATAACACCCAGCAGTGAGAATTACTATTGTTTTAAGCAAAAATTAAGAGCATGGTGGCAAAGTACCATTGCCACCCCAAAAAGCGCTATCGCTATATATTTAAAGTCTTTGATTGTTATCGGCCAACACAAGATGCAAAGACTTGACTAGCGCAGCAACCCGCAACAGGTAATCCATTTTATACAGCTTGAGCTAGCATTGCCATGTTTTTGGGAGAATTCACTCACAGCTTGGATAGTAAAGGTCGCCTGACAATTCCCGCCAAATTTCGCGACCAACTTGCCCCTGGACTTGTGGTGACACGCAGCCCAACTGAACGATGTTTACTGATTTATCCCATGACCGTGTGGGAGCAAGTTGCGGCCAAAATTAGTGCACTCCCTTTAACCGACCCACGTTCTGCACAGTTGCGGCGCGCATTTTTTAGTGCGGCCGAAGATTTACTCCCCGACAGCCAAGGGCGCATTTTGGTCACACAGCGTCTACGCGAATTCGCACAAATTGAAAATGATGTTGTTATTGCAGGGGTAAATTTATTTATTGAGCTCTGGCGTCCTACTCTATGGGACGAAAAAGTTTTGCAACCGCTCAACAGTGGTGAATTTGATCAAGAGTTTTTTGCAGCGCTGAATATTTAGGTCGGTTGAACGACACCAACGTGCTACACGGTAGCGAACCTACGGTTCGCTACGCCCTAGAACGGCAGTGATAGCAACCAGACCGCTTGGATGCTCATACCATGAATGTAACCACTGATGTCGCGGTTGATCCGCCCGCCGCCAACCATATCCCCATTATGCTAGCCGAAATTCTAGCCGGGTTACCGTTGCAAGCGGGCAGCCGCGTCATCGACGGCACCATTGGCGGGGGTGGGCATACGGCGGCCTTTTTGGCCCAAAGCGCGCCAACCGGTCAAATTCTCGGTATAGATGCTGATCCAGCCGCAATCCGGCGCGTTGCGCTGCGGTTTTCCGCAGAAATTGCCGAACAGCGGCTACGGTTGGTCCAAGGCAATTTTGGCGACGTAGCCACCCTTGCCCAGCAGCACGGTTTTACCGCCGTGGACGCCATTTTGCTGGATTTAGGTGTCAGCAGCTTTCAGCTTGACACACCGGAGCGGGGCTTTTCTTTCCGTTCGGATGGGCCGCTGGACATGCGCTTTGATCCCCACCAAGGGGTGAGTGCCGCGGACATTGTCAACAGTTGGCCGGAGAAAGAATTAGCCGACATTCTTTATCAGTACGGTGAAGAAAGGCAAAGTCGGCGCATTGCGCGCTTCTTAGTCCAGCAACGGCCCTTTCAAACAACGGCGCAACTTGCTGAGGCTATCGAACGGGCCCATGGCGGTCGGCGCGGTAACCGCATCCATCCAGCGACACGTGCGTTTCAAGCCTTGCGCATTGCCGTTAACGAAGAGCTACAGCAGCTAGAAAAGGTACTACCACAGTGTCTCGAACTGCTTGCTCATGGCGGTCGTCTAGCTGTATTGACTTTTCACAGCTTGGAAGATCGCATCGTCAAGCAGTGGATGCAAAAAGAAGCAAGTACTTATGTACACGATGAAATGATACCACAGGGAGGATATGAACGGAGGCCAACACTAGCGATTTTAACACGCAAACCGATCACAGCAGCAGACGCGGAACTTACCCACAACCCACGCAGTCGCTCGGCCAAACTTCGTATTGCAGAAAAAATTTAACGGAAGCTATCGCTAGAGATTTATATCTCGTGGATAGGCAACCCAATCTTAGTTTCGGCCCAATCGCCCAATCCTACCTACCGTGGCTGGTCTACTTGGCGGTTTTGTGTGTTAAGCAATTTAGTAGCAAACGGATGCCTTTATGTTACAGAATCGAACAATTACCTCCTCGATTGCATCACCGGTCACTTCGGAGTGGCCTGCATCGGTGCGCCGCGCTCGTCTTCCGCAGCAATGGCATATCCTGCGCGACACGTTGCGGCTCCCAAATAGCTGGCGTTCCTTTGTGCTCTTTACGTGTGGGGTTGCGGTAATCTGTGCTGGTATGTTCTTGCATTTGCAAATCTCGACGCAAATCTTACAAGACAAGATGCAGTTATCCAGCTTACAAGCAGCAGAGCTAGCCGTCGAAGAGGAAAACTCCAATCTTGTGTGGGCGATTGCACAGGAAACCGAGCTGAACAAAGTACACGAACGGGCGATTGCATTGGGTTATCAACCCTCCTTACAACGTGAATATGTTGTCATCCCAAGCAACACCTTAGCAGCCGCAACGAATGGCGCAATTGCCCAGTCAGGCGAGTGAGGGTTATGGCGTCTCTGTTCCCAGAAAACCGTACCATTGCCACATCCAGCTTGGTCACAGCGGAACCGCAGAGCAATGGGGAGGCAGTCGAAGAGAACCAAAAGCGCCGAGCTTGGCGTTTTTGGTTGTTGGCCTGTCTCTTTTTGCTCCTGACGAGTTTAGTCTTAGCGCGGTTGGTTGTCTATCAACTCTTCCAATTTGGACAACAGCCAGCCTATGATGCGACTCAATTTACATTGCCCGTCCGCGGTTCGATTGTCGACCGCGGCGGCGAGTTGTTGGCTAGCGATCGGATCCTATACCAAGTAATTGCGACGCCCAATGAGATCAAAACCGAACAAGCACGCCAAGAAGTAGCCCAGCGCCTACAAGAGATTGCTGGACTCCCAATGCTCCAAACCCTCCAAACATTGAACACCTATGCCCAGGGGCGTTACGCAGAATTGGGCGAGCCGCTCGACGTCGAAACGAGCAACCGGGTCCGAGCCATGCAGGCCCAAGCGGTGGCGGAAAATCAGCGGTCGCCGCTGCGCTACATTACCATCCGCCCAACGCCGGTTCGCTTTCACCCTCAGAATGCCTTGGCAAGCCATATTCTCGGCTTTATTCAAGCCAACCGGGCTGGTGTTTACGGCCTAGAAGAGTACTACAACGCGTTTCTCAATGAACGCGGTGTTGGGCTTTTGGAGCGGACCGCCGCGACCTTTGACACCTTACCCAACCAGGCGCGTCGCTACTTGCCCTCTATTGTTGGCAAAGATCTCATTCTGACCATTGATCGCAGCATTCAGTGGATCATTGAGGAAGAGTTGCGAAGTGGCATCGCCAAATATCGGGCGCAAAGTGGCACGATTATTGTGATGGAACCGCAAAGCGGCGCGATCTTGGGCATGGCCAACTGGCCAGATTATGATCCGAACCAACGCGCGGCGAGCCAAGCTGATTATGCCCGCTTTGCCAACGTATCCATTAGTGCCATCTATGAGCCGGGCTCGGTCTTTAAGATTGTCACCATGGCTGCTGGTCTGGATACGGGCGTCATTACCCCGACTACCGTCATGACCGACAGCGGTTACATTATCATTGGGGAACGCTCGATCTACAACAGTGACCGACGGGCCAATGGGCAGGTCGATGTGACACAGGCCCTAGCACGCTCGCTTAATGTCATTACAGCCCAAGTCGCCGAGCGGGTGGGGCGGGATCGCTTCTACCAATATGTGCGGCGCTTTGGCTTTGGCGAACGCACCGGCATCGATCTGGCGGGTGAACTCCCTGGCCTGCTCAAAACACCAGGCCATGAGATGTGGAGCCTCTCGGACTTGGGCACCAACAGCTTTGGGCAAGGGTTGGCCGTGACGCCGCTCCAAATGATCAATGCCACGGCGGCCATTGCCAATGGTGGGGTGCTCATGCGGCCCTACATTGTGCAGGCCCGCAGCGAGGATAATGCCGTACTCTATACCCAGCCGGAGATCCTAGGCCGTGCCATTCGGCCCGAAACCGCCCACGCGATGACCGAAATGATGGTGGAGACGGTCAACACAGGTAACTCGGCGGCGCGTGTTCCCGGCTATCGAATTGCCGGGAAAAGTGGTACAGCGCAGATTCCAGATGTGAGTGGCTATTTGAAAGATGCCACCATTGTTACCTTTGTTGGCTTTGCCCCGGCGGACGACCCCAAGTTTGTCCTCTTGGTCAAACTCGATCAACCGGACCCGGCCATTAGCCAGTGGGCGGCCTATACAGCAGCACCCGTCTTTGCACAAATATCACGTCGACTCTTTGACTATCTCAACATCCCGCCGGATGATATCCGCAACCAAGTGGCCCATGGGGCAACTAGCCTCGATCCAACGGCCAGCAGTACCACCGGCGACGACACTACAGTCAGTGACAATCGTGTCGATGGTGAGCTGCCCAATGAACTTTCTGTTCCCGCTTCGGAGTAATTTATGCGGCCAGTGATTGCCACTCAGATTACACAACATACGCTTTGGCAAGCCTTGACTGGGCAGACACCACCGCTCGCCTTGTCAGCCAAGCCGATTCAACATGCAGTTTTGGACAATCGCGACACAACGCTCGGCGATCTCTTTGTTGCCTTTTCGGGACGACACACCGACGGTCACTTCTTTATTGGGGATGCCCTACGGCGCGGTGCCCAAGCCATCATCTGCGGGGAGCAGGGGCGTGACCAAGCACGCGCGGGTGGCGCGGTTCTCATCGATTGCACCATTGGCCGCTGGGAATTGAGCGTTACGTTACCTGCCGACTACCAACCCCATATCCCCTTGGCCTATGTTGTGGATGAGACCACCGCGGCGCTGCAAAAAGTAGGGGCGTTTCAACGGTTACATCGCAGCAACCCAACGCTACGTGTGGTTGGCGTAACAGGGAGTGTCGGCAAGACGAGCACCAAAGAGTTGGCCGCCGCGGTGCTGCAACAGGGATATACCCTGCTGCATAACCGCGGTAGTTTGAACAGCGAACAGGGCCTCCCCTTTACACTGTTAGGGCTTGGCCTCCAACATGAACGCGCCGTTTTAGAGATGGGGATGTATGATATTGGCGAGATCCGCACCCTCTGTACACTGGCGCGGCCCCATGTGGGAGTTGTCACCAATATCGGCCCTAGCCATTTAGAACGGCTGGGCACCATGGAGCGCATCGTACAAGCCAAAGCCGAGCTTGTCGAGGCCCTGCCCACCGCCGAAGATGGTGGGGTGGCGATCCTCAACTGGGACGATGAACGGGTACGCACCCTGGCGCAGCGGACCAAAGCTCAAGTTTTCCGCTATGGCTTAACCCCCGAGGCCGATCTGTGGGCGGACCAGATTGTCGGAGCTGGCCTAGAGGGCCTGCGTTTTCGGTTCCACCATCGGTTGCCGGGCAGCAACCAGGTCGAATCGCTGCATGCACGGGTGCCGCTGCTTGGCCGTCACAGCGTTCACACCGCGCTGCGTGCGGCGGCGGTTGGGCTAGTAGAAAATCTCAGCTGGGAAGAGATCATGGTCGGCCTCCAGAGTGTACCGGGCCAGATTCGGTTGGTGGTTGTTCCCGGCATTAATGGCAGCACCGTGATCGACGATACGTATAACGCCAGCCCGGCCAGCACGATTGCGGCTCTGAATTTGTTGGCCGATCTCGAACCGGCCCAGCACGGACGACGGGTCGCCGTTTTGGGAGACATGTTAGAGCTAGGGCCCTTTACCGATGAAGGGCACCAACTCGTTGGGCGACGGGCGGTCGATGTTGTCGATCTACTCGTGACCGTAGGGGATTTGGGCCATGCGATCGGCGATGAAGCGCTCAAGATTGGCTTTGCGCGCGAGCAAGTACGCCAACTGCCGACCCACGAAGAGGCCATTGAATTATTGAAGACAGAGCTACGCCAGGATGATATTGTCTTGGTGAAAGGCAGTCGAGCCGTAGGTATGGATGTCATTGTGACCGAAATTATTGCAACGGGAGAAAGGCAACCTGCGAAATGAGAATACCGCTTCAGCTACTAGCATTGCCCTTGCGCCGTCGAGAACGAGCCAGCGGAGGAGATGGTCCGCCCCAGCGGCTTTTTCCGCATATCCTGCGCCTACTAGCCCTATTGGTGATCTGCCTAGTCTCATCCAAATTGCTTGAAGATTTCATGGAGTCCTCTATGGCATATGCACTCACCCTGGGCACTGTTAGCTTTTTTATCGCGGTTTTTTGGGGCAGCCCCCTGATCACGCTGCTAAAACGCTGGGGGATTGGGAAGCAGATTCGGGTGGAAGAGCCTGGTAGCCGCCAGACCAAAACCGGGACGCCCACCATGGGCGGCATTTTAATTGTGGTCCCGGTCCTGTTGATCACTGGCGTCCTCAACATCGCAAACTTGTGGGGGCTCGATGCCATCGGCCAAAGCACGCTGATTCTCTTCTTTTGTCTTGGCTCCCATGCGGTGCTGGGGGGCATTGACGACTGGCAAGGGATCAAGGGCATTCGGGGCCGCGGGGAAGGAATGAGCGAGCGGATGAAGAGCACCTTCCAACTGCTCTTTGCAACCGTACTTGCCTTGATTCTCTATTATGGGCCGCCCCACTGGGATTATATCGGTATTCCAGGCTTATATGGCCCCCATAATGGCTTCTATCGGGTTGGGCCGTTCATCATTCCCATAACGATCTTTATCCTGGTCAGCTTTAGCAACGCCGTGAACTTTACCGATGGGCTGGATAGCTTGGCCGGGAGTATTAGCAGCATCGCCTTTGCCAGCTATGGGGTGATCGCCTATCTGCAAAATCAGACCTATCTCATGGCCTTTTGTTTCACCATTGTCGGCGCTCTACTAGCGTTTCTCTGGTACAATGCGCACCCGGCCCAGATGTTTATGGGTGATACGGGCAGTTTGGCGCTTGGCGCGACCTTGGGCCTCGTTGGGGTGATGACTGGCCAGTGGCTGCTGTTACCGATTATCGGCTCAATCTTTGTGGCCGAAGCGGGCAGCGTGCTGATCCAACGGTATTACTTTAAATGGACACGGATTAAATATGGCGAAGGTCGCCGTGTCTTTAAAATGGCCCCCTTGCACTACCACTTTGAACTTTTGGGCTGGAGCGAAATGCAGGTCAAAGAACGCTTCTGGCTGATTAGTGTACTCAGTGGAATGTTAGGGGTAGCCTTGGCGCTGGTGTAGTGATAACGCAACAGAGTGCGGAGTTTGGCATGGCAAGCGAAGGCAGTGCCTTTGATTTTACAAATCGCAAAGTAGTGATCCTGGGCTTGGCTCGCCAAGGGCTAGCCTTGGCTCGCTTTTTTGTACAAGCGGGTGCACAGACGGTGATCAGCGACGCGGCCCCCGCCACCAAGCTAACGCAGGAGCTCACCCAACTTGGTCAACTACCGGTTGAATTAGTGCTAGGTGCGCATCCTTTATCCCTGCTTGATGGCTGTGATCTGCTCTGTCTAAGCGGTGGTGTCCCCCCGCAACTTGAATTGGTGCAAACGGCCATCGCCCGCGGCATTCCGTTGAGTAACGATAGCTTGCTCACCTTTCAGTTAGCGCGCAGCCGTGGGTTAGGTCCACTCATTGCGCTCACGGGGAGTAGTGGCAAAACGACCACGACAACGCTCGTGGGGCTGATGCTGCAAGCCACACAAGCAACCAATAGTAGCACCCGTGAGCAAGCCTACGGAAAGAGCGTCCATGTTGGTGGGAATATAGGCACGCCCTTACTCGACCGGCTCGACACGATCCAACCTGGGGAGCCGATCGTTCTAGAGTTGAGTAGTTTTCAGCTCGAACTCTTTGATCCACAAATTGCTTGGGGGGAGCTCAGCAACATTGGTCCCGATGTCGCCGCGATTCTCAATATTACCCCCAATCACTTAGACCGACACCCCGACATGGCGGCCTATGCCAATGCCAAGTTGAATCTCTTGCGCCATTTGCCCGCCAACGCACAAGTAGTGATCAGTGCCGACGATCCTGTCTGCCAGCGCCTTTATGGTGGCGAGCAAACACTGCCAAACCACGCTTTGCCTGCAGCTTGGCACCTAGACGAATTACTGACAACCATGCAAAATAAGTTGCAGGCATGGGGCATCCAGACGATTCCCTTTAGCCGACAACAGCTCTTATCAACGGGCGCTTGGTTGGCCGATCAGCAACTTGTTTATGCGGGCCAGCCCCTTTGCCCAAGGAGCGCAGTATTACTCCGGGGCGAGCACAACATTAGCAATCTGCTGGCGGCAGCAGTGATCAGCGGTGCGGTGGGGGCAGAGCCAGCCGCCATGCGCAGCGTAGCAACGACCTTCCGGGGCGTGCGCCACCGGTTGGAGATTGTCACCAGCGAACAACAGGTGACTTGGATCAACGATAGTATTGCCACGGCCCCCGAGCGCGCGATGGCAGCCTTGCGTTCTTTTACTGCTGGAGAGCAGACCTTGATCTTGCTCGCAGGGGGCAAAGATAAGAACTTACCATGGGATAGCTTCGCCGATGAGGTCATTGGCCGCGTCAATTATGTCATTGGCTTTGGCCATGCCGGAAGCATGATCATTGAAAAGATCCAAGAGCGCGCCCAATATACCAAGCGGCGCGCACCGAATTGCGCTTTCGTACAACGGTTGGATGAAGCCGTCGCCTTAGCCGCACGAGTAGCGGGTTTAACACCAGCGACAACCAAAATCGATCTCAATGGCCAGGGTGAACATAGCCACCCAGCTTTGCCCACGGTTGTCTTGCTTTCCCCTGGCGGCACTAGCTACGATGCCTATCGCGATTTTGAAGAGCGCGGCGAACACTTTCGCCGCTTGGTGGCAAGCTGGACGACCGCCCAGCCAACGCTGCCCCTTGATCCGAGCGAAGCCAGTCCGATCAATGAAAGTCCAGTCGAGTAGGTGTGGTTTGCAAACCGCACTTTTGTGGAAATAACAACGGTAGAAATGACAACGAGCCAACCGGTGATGACGACAACAAAAAATCAAATACCGACCGTTAGTCGGACCTATGATTGGGGCCTGCTGTCCATCGTCATGGTTCTCTTCGGCTTGGGCATGGTCATGGTGCTCAGCGCCAGCTTTGCCTGGGGCTATGCCGACTATGAAGACCCCTATTTCTATGTGGTGCGTCAGCTCATCTGGGGTGGGATCGGGCTGGTTACCATGGTCGTTGTGGCCAACATTCCCTATCCGATTTGGGAGCGCTGGAGCGTCGTGCTCATGGCCATTGCGCTGTTAGCCCTCATGGCCGTCATTGCGGTGGGCAGTGAACGGTTCAATGCCACTCGTACCTTTTTGGGCGGTAGCGTTCAACCAAGCGAGCCAGCCAAGATCATCATTGTCATGTATGTAAGTGCCTGGCTCGCCAGCAAGGGCGAGCGGATCCGCGATGTGCGTGTCGGCTTGCTACCCTTCAGCGTGTTGATGGGAGCCATTGCGGTTTTGATTGTCGCCCAGCCCAACATTAGTACCGCCATTTTGATCGTGGCAACCGCTTCGGTCATGTTCTTTATTGCGGGCGCAGAGATGAAGCAGCTTTTGGTTGTAGCGGCGGGTGGTGCGGCGACCTTTTGGCTGGTGATTCGCTACAGCACCTATGCCCACGACCGCGTAGCCAAGTACATGGCATCGCTATGGAATCCCATGCAAAGCGATGAGTATCAAGTCCAGCGGGCGGTTGAAGCGCTGATTCGTGGCGGGCTCTTTGGGCAAGGGCTTGGGAATAGTCAGGCCAAAATTCCTGGCTATCTGCCGGTCGTTTGGAGTGATAATATTTTTGCCGTGATCGGCGAGGAAATGGGCCTCTTAGGGGCCTTGCTTGTCATTTTCTTATTTGCGATGCTGGCCTACTTTGGGCTACGTACAGCGTTGCGGGCACCAGATAATTTTGGCATGTTGTTGGCAACGGGCATCACCGCCTCGCTCACATTGCAGGCCCTTTTGAACATGGCCGTCATTGTGGCAGCGGCCCCCCCCACCGGTGTAACCTTGCCCTTTATTAGCTATGGTGGCAGTTCCTTGGTCACCGCCTTGGCCGCGATTGGCATCTTACTCAACATTAGTCGCCATGCCGAGGCCACCAGCACAGGCAGAGCAGCCAGCAAAAGTGCAGCAATCGCCGCAGCCCCAACGGGAACAGGAAAACAGCCTTATGCGCATTTTGATTTCGGGTGGCGGGACCGGTGGCCACGTCTATCCGGCGCTAGCAGTCGTCGCCCAGCTACCAACCGTCGCAAAAGTAGCAATAGCACCACCAGCAGTACTGGCAGTACCCGGCGTCGCACCGTACGCAAGTGATGATGCGGCAGCACTGCTGTGGGTAGGCGCGAGTACAGGCATGGAAAAAGGGCTAGTAGAGCATGCCGGGTTGCCCTACCGGGGCATTGCCACCGGTCAATTACGTGGCAAAGATCCCGCGACCATTATACGGAGTACGAGCAAAATGCTCAAGGGATGGCAAGATAGTCTAGCCATCCTCCGCGACTTTCAACCAGATGTTTGTTTGGCAACGGGTGGGTATGTCTGTGCGCCCGTGGTGATGGCCTGCCGATGGCAGCATATCCCTGTTTTGATCTATCTGCCGGATATGGTGCCGGGTTGGGCGATTCGGTTGCTGAGTCGTTTTGCGGACCGAGTGGCAGTGAGCTATCCCGAAGCAGCCCGTTATTTTGGCGGGATCTATCCAACAGGCAAAGCGGTCGTCACCGGCTACCCAGTGCGCCAGGAGTTGGTCGAACTGGCTGGGGATGAAGTAGCCGGGGATGAAGTAGCCGATGTGCGTAAACAGGTGGCCGCGCGGCGGGCGGCGCGTTGTCAATTAGCCACCCAGTTACAGCGTCCGCTCTGCACGGATGACAACTTCCCGCTTGTTATGGTTTGGGGCGGTAGTCAGGGTTCACGCAACATCAATGAGGCGCTTTGGACAGCCTTGCCCCAGATCTTGCCGCATGCCCATGTGCTCCATGTGGTGGGCGAGCGGGATTGGCAAACATGGCAAAGCAAGTTACAGCAGTCACCAGTACCGACTGAGCAGTGGCAACGCTATCATCCCGTGGCCTACTTGCACGAAGAGATGACGCTTGCTTTAGCCGCTGCGGATCTAACCGTGGCCCGCGCCGGGGCTAGCACGCTTGGCGAATTTCCCGTGGCTCGCCTGCCTGCAGTGCTCGTACCCCACCCAGGCGTGAATCAACGCCAAAATGCAGAGTATTTGGTAGAGCATGGGGGGGCCGTGTTACTGGACGATCACACCTTAGCCCAACAGCTTGCGCCTACGCTGCTGGAACTTATCCAAGATCGGACTCGCCGCCAGCGGATGGAAATGGCTTTGGCAAAGCTAGCCAAGCCCCAAGCCGCCCAGGCCATTGCCGAGCAGTTGGTCCAACTGGCAGCACAGCCCTAGCCCTGTTGCCCAGAAATCGCGTAGAAAGATCCAACGCCAGTTATGACAGAACAACTGGAAATACTGATTACACTCCTGATCTATACGTTGTTCTTTGCCTGGATTGGCTATCAACGCGGCAATCTGCGCGAAGCGATTGTGGCATTTACGGCGCTGGGTAGTTGGATTGTGCTCCAAGAGGCTGGTGACATCCTGATTCGTATTGTCAACCTGGGCAGCAAGGGAGTGGCCTTCGTTCGTGCCGGTGGATTGGGGGAGAATACCGACGCCGCCTTTAGCGCCTTGGGGGATGCACCCGCGTGGGTGACGAGCGATCAGCGCGACGAGTTTCTCTTTCTTGTTTGGGTCCTGATTCTGGTATTAGCCTATGTCATCAGCAATCTAAAACCCTTTGCCAAGAAGAGTAAATCAGACGGCTGGGCTGTTCTATTAGGCATCTTTAATGGCCTGCTCTTTGCCGCCATCTTGTTACCCAAGTTGGCGACGCTGGTCCAACCGAGCGAACTCGATGAGAATGCCGCGGCAGGGATCGGCAGCCTTTTCAGGGTTCTCAGCGGCGGTATCGGGCTCTTACGCGATAGTGTTGGTGGACTATGGGGGATTTTTGACGCGTCGCAACGTTCATTAGTTTTGTTGATTCTACTAACGATTTTCTTGTTACTGGCAGCCAGCACCTTACGCAACAGCAGCAAAAAGCCGAGTAGCGCAGAAAAGCGAAGTTAACCAACATGGGGCCGCTCGAAGTCATCTTTGGGATTATCGTCATCTTTGTCACCTTGGTAGCCGTCGCGCGTGGCTACCCAAAAGAGCTAGGCAATACCGTCATTATTCTAGCGACGATCTTTGTCCTTAGTTTTTTTGAAGCGCGGTTGGTGAGCTTGCTCACCCCCATCGCGACAAGCTTGCTAGGGGGTGATGCGCAAACGGCCAATTTGCTCCTGAGTACGCTATTTGAGGTGCTATTTATTATTGCAGTCTTTGCCAGCTATGCTGGCATTACGTTTGATTTTCCCGGTCGGCCACAGCCAGCCCCCATCGGGCCAGCCCTAACCTTGGCCATCGGGCTGCTCAATGGCTACCTGATCGCTGGTACACTGTGGTACTACCAAGCCCGGTTTGACTACCCCACCCAGTTGTTGGGGTTGATCCAATTGCCGTTGACCGCGACCGGCCAAGCCTTGGTGGGCATGTTGCCCCAAACGCTCTTTGATTCACCGGTCTACTGGATGATTCCCGTCGCCGCGTTGATCATCTTGCGGGTCAGAGGCTAACAAAAGATGAATCGTGTCCTGCCACCAAAGAGCAGGGACACGCCCCCAGCGAAGCAACAATGAAGTAGGGAAAGCGGACAGATGAAAACAACGGATTCATCGCTCATCGGTACCAAAAGTTGGCAAGAACGGCTCAGCGCAAAAGATCCAACGCTGCGCTTACATTTGTTGGGCATCGGTGGCGCGGGCCTCAGCGCTATCGCCAAAGTCTTGCTAGAGATGGGCTTTCAAGTCAGCGGGAGTGACCGCCAGCTAACGGCCAATACCGACCGCTTGGCCGCCGCAGGAGCCACCATTTTGGGCGAGCAACAAGCGACCAATGTGACAACCTTGGGTGCAGAAAAACGCCCCGATGTCATCCTGATCAGCAGTGCGATTGGGGGCGTTAATCCAGAATTTCAAGCTTGGACAGCGCTCGGGGTTCCCATTGTCAAACGGGCCGACTTTCTCCCCGTCCTCCTGGCCAACCGCAAACTGATTGCGGTCGCGGGTACGCACGGCAAAAGCACGACGACGGCCATGATTGTCAAAGTTTTGCGCGAAGCCGGGATTGCGGCGGGGTATATCATCGGGGCGGATTTGCCGGGCTATGGCAATGCTGCCGCGGGGACCGATCTGACCTTTATCCTAGAGGCGGATGAATACGACCATATGTTTTTGGGCCTCCGCCCTACCATCGCCGTGGTGACCAATGTGGAATGGGACCATCCTGATTGCTATCCTACCCCAGCGAGCTTTCATGCGGCCTTTGCCAAGTTTGTGGAAGGGGTGGTGCCAGATGGGGTCATTATCGCCTGTAATGATGATCCGGGCGCAGAACAGCTTCGCTTGGAACGTCCGCTCACTGATCAACGTTGGATTACATATGGCTTAACGCCAGCCGCGGATATTTGCGCGCACAACCCAACCATGATTCAAGCAGAAGGATATGCCGCCGACCTCTATTGGTGGAATGCCCCCAGAGAACAGCTCCGCTTACAAGTACCGGGCTTGCATAATTTGCGCAATGCCCTGGCTACGTTGGCCGTTGCTTGCACCTGTGATGCATCCTTGACCAGCGCGGTGGAAAGCTTAGGTGCGTTTACGGGCACCGCCCGCCGTTTTGAAAAGCTCGGGGAAGTAGCCGGGGTAACGGTGATTGATGATTATGCCCATAACCCGACTAAGGTGCGTGCGACCTTGGCCGCAGCCCGCAGTCGCTATCCCCAGCGCCGCTTGTGGGCGGTGGTGCAACCCCATACCTATAGCCGGACACGTTCCCTTTTACAGCAAATGGCCGACAGCTTTCAAGATGCGGATCAGGTCATTATCACCGATATTTATGCAGCGCGTGAACCGGTCGATCTGACGATTTCCGCGGCAAGCTTAGTAGCAGCTAGCAGCCACCCACACATCCAACATATTGCGGGCTTACAAGAAGTTGCTGACTATTTGGCCCAACAAGTCAGGGCAGGTGATGTGGTCATTACGATGGGCGCTGGCACCAGTAACCAAATAGGGCCTAACTTGCTCCAACAGGTAGGAAAGCGATAATGGCAGTGGCGGAATCCTTGGATCTGAGCACACCGACACGCTTGGGTGTGCAGATCCAACGCAATGTACCTTTGGCGCCCCTCACCACCATGAAGGTGGGCGGGCCAGCCGAATATTATGCCACCGTTCACACCACCGATCAATTGCTGAAATTGGTGCGATGGGCCCGCGCTGTCGCCTTACCCTATTTTGTCTTAGGGGGTGGCAGCAATATTCTGATTAGCGATGCGGGCATCCGCGGGTTGGTCATCGAAAATCGCTGTCGCCAGGTGCGGGTTGATGAAGCCCCTTGCTGTCTCTTTCCCAAGGATGACCGCCCCTATTTGATGGCGGAGAGCGGCGCAGCCATGGCCGGTGCGGCCCGCGTCAGTGTGCGCAATGGGCTGCAAGGGTTGGAATGGGCCGTCAGTGTCCCGGGGACGGTTGGCGGGGCCGTGGTGGGGAATGCTGGCGCGCATGGCGGCGAGGTCAAGGACACGCTAGAAGACGCGCTCATCATTGATGCCAATGGGGATGTCCAAGAATATCTGGTAGCCGATTTTCACTATGCCTATCGCGATAGCAGCCTGAAACGGTTACAGCCCTTGGTGGCAGGCTTTAAGCCGGTGGTGCTGAGTGCCAATTTTCGTCTTATCCGCGGCGAAGCGACCACCATCGCCGAACGGGCCGAACGCTTTTTGCAACATCGGCGGCGCACCCAGCCAGTTGAGCCGAGCTTGGGCAGCACCTTTGTCAATCCGCCAGGAGATTATGCCGGTCGCCTCATCGAAGCAGCCGGCTTGAAAGGGGCCCGCGTTGGGGGGGCACAAGTCAGTGAGCGACACGCCAACTTTATTGTCAATCCGGGCGGGGTGGGCAAAGCCACTGCCAGCGATGTGATGCGGCTGATTGAACAGATCCAAGCAGTTGTGGCAGAACGCTGTAACGTCCAGCTTGAACAGGAAATTCAATTAGTCGGTGAATGGAAATAACTTGGGCGATGGAGCAGGGTCGATAGAGCGGCAAAAGTAGCCGTTACTATTGGGGTAGAAAAACGTCATATTTTCTAGTAAATACTACAGCACTTATCTAAACAGGTCGGGTCGTCAGAACCACCTGTCCAAGTGCGTAACTTCTACTACTAAGAGACGGCGCAACCGCAACCCCTACCCACATCTACCCTTTTACAAGAGCACTGGGAGTTAGCAATGCAGAATCAACGTTCCCTCCGTGTGGGGGTGCTTTTTGGTGGACGTAGTGGTGAACACGAAGTCTCCTTGAATAGTGCGCGCAATGTGATGGAAGCACTCGCCAAAGCGGGTCACATCGTAGTGCCGATTGGGATTACCCCCCAAGGTCACTGGTTAACCAGCGACAATCCGTTGGCCCAACTAACCGGCGCGCCTACGCCCCCTGCCCAAGAAGCACTGACACTCAATGGAACGCGCAACGGAACAGAGGGCGATCAAGATGCCTGGGCGCTTCTACCCCATGCCCAAGCAGATACACCTTTACCCACTATTGATATTATCTTTCCGGTGCTGCATGGCACCTATGGCGAAGATGGGACCGTTCAGGGCTTGCTAGAAATGGCGAATCTACCCTATGTGGGCTGTGGCGTATTAGCCAGTGCCGTGGCCATGGACAAAGCCATCGCGAAACAGCTGTTTGCCCAAGCTGGCCTGCGCCAAGCGCCCTATCAAGTTGTGCTCCGACGCCAATGGCAAACCAATCCGGCCGCCGTCATCGCCAACCTGGAAGCGACCCTCACCTATCCCCTGTTTGTGAAGCCCGCCAATTTGGGCAGCAGTGTTGGCATTAGTAAGGCGCATGACCGCGATGCATTAGGGCCTGCGCTTGACCTTGCGAGTCGTTATGATCGCAAATTGGTGGTAGAACAGGGCATTCCCAACGCGCGTGAAATTGAGGTGAGCGTACTAGGCAATGACGAGCCGCAAGTCAGCGTTGTCGGCGAGGTTGTCCCCGCCAACGAATTTTATGACTACGCAGCCAAATATCTAACCGATGCCAGCGAATTACGCATTCCAGCCCCGGTTAGCCCAACGATTATCCGCCAAGTGGAGGAGATGGCACGGGTTGCCTTCCGCGCCGCCGATTGTGCTGGCTTGGCGCGGGTCGACTTTTTGCTGGATGACATGAGCCAAACATTGTACTTAAATGAGATCAACACCATGCCCGGCTTCACACGTCATAGCATGTACCCCAAGCTTTGGGAAGCAGCCGGCATCGCTTATCCTGAACTCGTGGATCGCCTCCTACAACTAGCGCTCGACCAGTACAACGACCGCTTACAAAACAGTACAACCCGTACGTAGATGGGCGACCAAATCCGAACCGTCTACAAAAGGAATGGGCATGGCACGGATAACCTTTCCACAAACCCTGGCACTACGCTCTACCGGTGTGCGGACGAGCAAAGCACAGACCAATAAAGAACGAACGACCAAACCGCGTGCGAGCAAAGAGCAGCGCACAAGCACCCCCCGCGCCACCAGTAAGCGGCCCACTAGCCAACCTAGTGGCCAAGCATCGCTGCTCTTGTCCTCCACTGCCCAGTTACGCAGTGGGGAACGCGCCATCCAACAAGACGCGCAACGCCGTGCCCGGCGACGGCGGCAGGTTGCCCGCCAATACCGTCAAGTAGAAGCACTGGTGCAGCGGATCAGCCTGCCGAAATTCGATCAGTGGCACTGGCGTTGGCCGGTTCGTTGGCAAATGAGCGAGTGGCGAGCCAGCAAAGCGATTAGTGCGCTCCTCTGCGTAGCCATGATCGCGCTGATTAGTTGGGTGCATGTCGATGAGCAGTGGTTTGTCTATCGCGACGCGACCCTCATTCAGGGGCTAACCCATCTGAACGCCGATGAACTATACGAACAGAGCGGCATTGATAGCTGGAATATCTTCTGGCTTTCCCCGCGCGCGATCCGGGCCCGGATGATCGCGCTACCAACAGTTGCCGATGCCCAAGTGACGTTGCAATTGCCCAACCAGGTGATCATTCAAGTTCAAGAGGAACAGCCGGTGGCGATGTGGGTTACCCAAGCTGGCAACTTCTGGCTGCTCCCGGATGGCACGGCCCTGCCCGAGCCAGAAAATAGCCCAACCACGCTGCTCCAAATTATCGACCCAACGCGTGATGCCCGGTCATGGGCGACGCCGGATAGCGGCAACA
Source organism: Caldilineaceae bacterium (assembly GCA_019637645.1). Next base: position 40,755 of record JAHBVH010000031.1, on the reverse strand, counting down.
TGGATGTCAATATCTTGAAAAGTGCCCAGGCCCTGACGAATTATCTACCAACGGTCAATCAAATTTACTTTAATCAAGGGTATGGGCTCAATTTTCATATGCCCGACAGCAATCTGTGGGTCTACTGGGGCGATGGGCTCAATATGACGAAAAAATATAATAACATGGTAGCCGTTGAGCGCCATCTGCGCACGACCGACAATAAGTCCAATATCATTGATGTACGCTTCGACAAACCGGTGCTCAAATAGGCACTTTGAAAATGTGTGCGTTTGAGCACACATGCTTGCCCCTCGCCATGCCATTGGCAGCGATGTGGCATTTTTCGGTTGATTATTTGCTAAAGAGGATCGATTGTGCAAGAAATTATTTCTGCTATTGATATCGGCACAACCAAAATCTGTACGTTGACCGCGGGCGTCACGCACGATAGCCTGGGCAATCTGGCCTTGCGCATCCTTGGCGAGGGACAAGCGCCCAGCCGTGGTATTCGCCGCGGGGTTGTGGTCAACGTCCCAGAGGCCACGGCCGCGATTGCAGAAGCCGTGGAACGCTGTGAAGCGGATATGGGCCAACGGGTCGTCAGTGCCTATGTTGGCATTGCCGGAAGCCATATTGGCACACTAAACAGTAAAGGGGTTTCGCCGATCGATCGCCGCCAAGGCGTTACGAGCAGCGACATGCAGCGTGCCCTCGAAGGGGCGCGGGCGGTTGCCCTACCCCAAAACCAGGAAGTGATCCATGCAATTGCCCGCCAGTGGACCGTTGATGGACAGGGAAATGTCCACCAACCGCTTGGCATGGCGGCCTATCGCCTGGAGGTCGATGCCCACATTGTCACGGGCAGCAGCACCGCGGTCAATAATCTGGTGCAATGTGTCATGGCACATGGGATCGATATAGATGAATTGGTTCTAGAGCCCCTGGCCAGCAACCGCACGGTGCTGCGCCCCGAAGAACGGCGTATGGGGGTTGCGGTGGTTGACATTGGGGGTGGCACGACTGATGTCGCCGTTTTTATCGAGGAAGGGCTTTGTCATACCCAAATTCTCGACTTGGGCGGGAATCATCTCACCAATGATCTGGCCGTTGGCCTCCATGCGCCCTATGAAACCGCCGAAGAGTTGAAGGTGCGGTATGGCAACGTGCTGCCCGAGCGCGTCGCCGACGATGAGAAAGTATGGGCGGCGGTCTTCGGCGAAAAAGGCGAACGGAGTTTCAGCCGCCGCTTTATCTGCGAAGTGCTAGAAGCCCGTGCCATTGAAATGTTTGAAATTATTCGGGACAAATTAGAAACCAGCGGCTATGCCAACAAATTGCCGGCGGGGCTTGTTCTCACCGGCGGGGCTAGTCAATTGACTGGCCTTAGCGAGCTTGGCCGTGAAGTCTTGCAAATGCCCGTGCGCATCGGTGCACCGGCTGCGCATCTGCCAATTACTGGGTTGAGCCGTAAGTTATTGACGCCCGCTTACGCCACTAGTATTGGCTTGTTGCTATGGGGGTTAGAGGGAGAAAACCGCTTGTGGCGTCGCCGTTATGACGTTGAATATGCGAATGGTAAACCCGTGTGGATCAGCAATACGATGCAATGGCTACGCAATCTATTGCCTGATTAAGCAAGGTGTTACAAGCTTGTACGATCGGCCAGGTTTTGAAAACCCGACCGATCGCTGGTTGTCCCGGCCCATTGTGTAGCGCCCATCCGTTAAGCGCCCATTGTGAAATCTGAGATTTTTCGTACTTATTCGTAGTATGCCAAGGAGACAAGAGTATGGCAGATAAAAATAACCCGCAATTTGTGGAAAACTTTGCCAGCATCAAAGTAATCGGCGTTGGTGGTGGTGGCCAGAATGCCGTCAATCGAATGATCGATGAAGGCATTCAAGGGGTTGAATTTATCTCGGTCAACACCGATTCACAAGCCCTGATGCTCTCGGCTGCACCCGTCCGTTTGCGCGTTGGCGATAAATTGACCAAGGGCTTGGGCTCTGGTGGCAACCCCGAAATTGGTCAACGTGCGGCAGAAGAGAGCCGTGAGGAGATTGCCGAGATTGTCAAAGGGGCAGACATGGTCTTTGTCACCGCGGGCATGGGGGGCGGCACCGGCTCTGGGGCTGCGCCGGTGATCGCGCGTGTGGCACGCGATCAAGGGGCCTTGACCATCGGTGTCGTCACCCGCCCCTTCTCCTTTGAAGGCAGTCACCGTCGTCGCACCGCGGAAGGCGCGCTGAAAGAGTTTGGTCAGAGTGTCGATACCTTGATCGTCATTCCCAACGACCGCCTCTTGCAGGTTGTCGATAAGAAGATTGGCATCAACCAAGCGTTCCGCGCCGCCGATGATGTCCTCCGCCAAGGTATTCAGGGCATTTCCGAGTTGATCACCATTCCGGGCTTGATCAATCTCGACTTTGCCGATGTCCGTTCGGTGATGCTCGATGGGGGGGCCGCGCTTATGTCGGTAGGCCGCGGCACCGGCGAGAACCGCGCCAAGGATGCCTCCAATCAGGCGATTCACAGCGCGCTCTTGGATGTTTCGATTGATGGCGCGCGCGCCATTCTCTTTAACATTAAGGGTGGTGAAGATCTCAGCCTCTACGAGGTGAACGAAGCCGCCGAAATTGTCCGCGGTAACGCCCACCCCGAGGCCAATATCATCTTTGGTGCCGTCATCGACCCTTCCATGAAGGAAGAGGTGCAGTTGACCGTCATTGCCACGGGTTTTGACAAACCACACGAAGAGAAGCCCACCTACAATCAGCGCAGCCACGAACCGCGCAATCAAGATCGCCCCACCCCGCCGCGTAGCGAGGTGCCCCGTGCCAACCCGGACTACACGGTCCGCACCTTTGAGCGGGATGATCTCGATATTCCCGCGTTCCTACGCCGGGCGCGCAACAACGGACGCTAAGTCAGCGTTCCTAAAGCGTCTTGCCGATGAACGGGTCAGCTTTGATCCGGCCTAAGTCCAGGGGTAAGTAAGGGTGCTTTGCATCTCTGCTTACCCCTCTCTTTTTCATGGAAAAGCGGTGGGGTGAGCAAAGATATATATGGGATAGGCCAGCGCGATTGTCGGAAGAGACCCCCAATTACTTAAGGTTTTCATCCACAGATCATTAGACAAAAGTTGCGTTTTGGTAAGTAAAATTGCTTATAAATACAAGAAAATCGACTTAAAATTTTGAGCTTTCCCGCATTTTCGGACGATCCGAGATAAATTCCACTGGTAGAACACACGTTTCCCATTTGCGGCCAACCAAGAAGTGTGCTATACTTCACTCCACAAATCAATATGTAGTATGCGAAATAAAAAGGCATACTAGATGTAGATACTTTCTGTATACTTTCATACATTCTCACACAGGTTGTTTTGCTAGCATGAAATGCCCACATTGTGGCTATGCCCAACACAAAGTGATCGACACACGCGATACGGGCGATGCGATTCGTCGTCGTCGTCACTGTGAACAGTGCAATCAGCGTTTTACGACCTACGAACATGTCGCGGCCAATTTATTGGTCATCAAAAGCGATGATCGGCGTGAACCGTTTGATCGACAAAAGCTGCAATCGGGGATTCAAACCGCTGCCACCAAACGTCCGATCAGTAGTGATACCATTGAGACAGTCGTTGACCAAATTGTTGAATCGCTACAAGCTATCGGGAAAAGCGAAGTACACAGCAGCGTTATCGGAAACATGGTACTCGACCACCTGGCTCACCTCGATCAAGTGGCCTATATACGCTTTGCCAGTGTCTACTTGGACATGAACGATCTCAATGAAGTACGTTCGGAAATCGACCGGTTGATGGGCCGCAACACATAGTCAGCGCCGCGCCTTTTTCCCTGATTAGCCGTCTACGTAAATAAAAATCCTACACCATGCGGACATGGCCTCGCCATGCCTGCCTGCTTTTTATTGCCTTTTACCTGTGGGGCCTCTTACTCTACCCCATCTATTTATATTATTGTTTCTTTGTGACCGCAGAGAGCCAACAACTGGCCACCCTATTTGATCGCCAGTCCATGCTTTCTGATCAGGATAATTCCATTGAGGAGACGCATCATGACCCAACCTCCCTTCCCGTCTGCCGTTGTTGACCCTGTTGCACCCACAGCGACCACACGGCCTTTTACCGTTATTGAAAATGTCAAAGGACAGCGAGTTCCTCTTACGCCACCCACTTATGTGGACGATCAAGCCATCGCGCTCAGCAAAAACAGCATCAAAGTCCTCGAAAAGCGTTACCTTCGCCGCGACATTCATGGGGATCTGTTGGAAAGCCCCGCGGGGATGTTCTATCGGCTGGCCTACCATGTGGCGCAACCCGAAAAGGAACATGGCAGCGATGTGGAAGCCGCCACCCGCACTTTCTATGACTTATTAACCGAAAAGCGTTTCTATCCCAATAGCCCCACCTTTACCGGTGCGGGTACGCCACTGGGTCAGTTGGCGGCCTGTTTTGTGCTCCCGATCACGGATGACATGGGCAAGGAGAGCGATGGGATTTTCAGCACCCTACGCGTCGCCGCGCTGATCCAACAGACCGGTGGCGGCAATGGCTTTTCCTTTAGCCGCTTGCGGCCCAAGAACGATGTCGTTCACACCTCCTCGGGCCGCGCCACTGGCCCGGTTGGCTTCTTGCGCGTCTATGATCAAGCCTTTGGCGAGATCGCCCAGGGGGGAAGCCGACGGGGTGCCAATATGGGCGTGCTGCGGGTCGATCACCCCGATATTGAGGAGTTTATCAGCTGCAAGGCCGAAGAAGGCAAGGTCGCCAATTTCAACATTTCGGTAGCCATTACCGATGAGTTCATGCAAGCCGTTAAAGACGATACCGATTTCCACCTACGCAATCCGCGCGACGGCAAAGTCTGGAAGAGCGTGCCGGCCAGGGCGCTGTTTGAAAAGATCATCCAGTATGCCCATCACAATGGCGAACCGGGTGCGCTCTTTATTGACGCGGCCAACCGCAGCAATCCCGTCCCCCACCTCTATGAACTAGAGGCCACCAATCCGTAAAGTCCATGCGGCCACCGGGCGCAATCCCGGTTGGAAAATCCTTTCTGATTGACTTGGAACCCGCCTCGCCCCCAGCCAGGGCGAAGGGCCACAGGGCCGAAACGCAAGAACCATTCTGCGTACGGTGAGAGACTGAGTGAAAGGATACCCACTTTTCAATCGTCGCTTGAGAAGCGGGTAGTGCGACAGTCCGAACCTCCGCGAAAGCGGAGTTGTAACTTCAGCAGCGAAGCTGAAGCCAACATCAGGGTGGTGAACAATGGCTTGGGCCTTATGAAAATTGCTGTCTTGGCTCAGTCAATCTGGCAGAGCATGTGATGCTAGATCCGGATGGCGATCCGGTGGTAGATTGGGCGTTGCTACGCCGCACCGTCGAGGAGAGCACCCACTTCCTCGATAATGTGGTCTCGGCCAATGCCTATGTGCCTTCGGTGCCACAGGTCGCGGAAGCCGCTTATCGGGCGCGCCGCATTGGTCTGGGCATTATGGGTCTCGGCGATATGATGTACAAGATGGGCATTCGCTATGGCAGCGAAGAAGGCCAAGAGTTTGCCGCGCAGGTGATGGAATTTGTGCGCTACTATACCATGCACAAGAGCATTGCCTTGGCCGAACAACGAGGAGCCTTCCGCGCCTTTGCCGGCAGCATCTATGATGACAAACAAGCAGGCGGCATGCAGTGGCAAGCACCCCAGCCGGTTACCCCCTTTACCCGCGATTGGGATCGCCCTCGGCTAGACTGGAACGCCATCACCGCCGACATTCGCCAATACGGGATTCGGAATGCGGCGCAGACCACCGTCGCGCCCACGGGCACCATTGCCACCGTCTGTGGCTGCGAAGGCTATGGCTGTGAGCCGGTCTTTGCCCTTGGCTACATTCGTCACTTCAAAGATGGCGACAAGGATGTCGAGCTCGCCTACACAAGCCCGCTCTTTGAACAAGCGTTGGCCGCGACCGATCTCAGTGAGGCGCGCAAAACTGCCATCAAGCACCATGTCGCGACCTATGGCAGTTGCCAGACGCTGGAAGGGTTGCCCGACCATCTCCGCCACGCCTTTGTAGTGAGTAGCGATATTACGGCGGAAGAACATGTGCGGATGCAGGCGGCAATTCAGGCGTTCGTAGATAACAGTATTTCCAAAACCATTAACTTCCCCGAAGGCGCGACCGAAGCCGATGTCGCCCAAGCCTACCAATTGGCCTGGGAACTGGGCTGCAAAGGCTTGACCGTTTACGTCACGGGCAGCCGCGATGTGGTGGTGTTGGAGACCAAAGCCACCCAACAGAAGAAGAGCGAAGGCGACAAACCCGCGGCCACCAATGGCACCCATGATAGTGCGGCCAATGGTTATGTCAACGGGTCGGGTCATGCCTCAGTCCAAGAGTATACGAATGGCGCAGTCAATGGCTCAATCAATGGCACCAGCCATGGTCATGGGACAACCAATGGCAAGAGCGACCGTCAGGCTGCCGATGTGAAGCCAATCATGTTGAAGCGACCACGCCCCAAGCGGCTCCAAGGCAGCACCTACCGCAAGGAGACACCGCTGGGCAGCGCCTATATCACTGTCAACAGTGATGAGCGCAATGAGCCCTTTGAAGTCTTCCTGAATGTCGGCAAGGCTGGCAGCGAAGTTTCGGCGGTGAGCGAGGCCATGGGGCGGCTGATCAGCTTGGTGCTGCGCATGCCTGCCAGCCTCCCACCCAGCGAACGCTTGCGCTGGGTCATGGATGAGATGGCGGGCATTGGGGGTGGACGACCGCTCGGCTTTGGTGCGAACCGAGTGCGGAGCTTGCCCGACGGTGTGGCCCAAGTCTTGGCCGAGCACTTGAGTGAATTGCCACCGTCGCCACCGGAGCTACAGGCCGAGCAGCTCGCCTTGCCCATTGCCCAACGCCCCATTGGGGACATCTGCCCCGAATGTGGCGAAGCGAGCTTTCTCAATGTCGAAGGCTGCCGCAAGTGCCACGTCTGTGGCTATAGCGAGTGCTAGTCGGCACGGAGACGAATAAAGAGCTGAGCAAGAAACCTGGGCCGCGGATGGCCGCGGATATACGCTGATTTTCTTCTATCTGTGTACATCCGCGGCTAGCCGCGTTCTACAGGCTAAACAACTTTATCGCGTTATGATAGAAAAGATCTTCCATCTGTTGATCGGTCAACTTGAGGCGATGACAGGCGAGGATCAAGCTGCGAAGGGACTCCAGCCCGATCAAGACCGGGCGCAGATTGGTATGCTTTTCGGCCAAGTTCATCTCATCGGCATAGATCCAATGGAAGGAATCCCCCAGCGCAATACAACGTCCCCGCATGTGGCTGACATAGAAATCAGTGCCATACATCAATTTGGTATGGCCAAAGACCTCCACAATGGCCTCAAACGCCCCGGCCTCTGTCACGGCTGAAGTGTCAAACCAGACATTCTCCAACCCACGCAAGCTGCCAATGCCTTCGATTGTGTGCCAGGGGTTGAACCCACGCGCCGCATGGGCCAGGATCATCCGCATATTGGGGTAGGTTTCACAGTAACGCCGGATGGTGGCTTGGTTAACCGGATCGGCCATGGCACGGTCGCGCACCATGTGGAGCGTGATCGAAAGCCCCTCTTCATGAGCAATGCGCACATGCTCCTCGGTCAGGTAATCTTCAATCGGTGCCAGGAAGGTCGGCCCAGCCGTCTTCGCCATCACATGATAGGGCTTGAGCCCCACAAAGCCCTGGCTGCGCACCTGCTCGCGTACATATTCGGCGTCCATCTCGGGGGCAATCAACATTTGGCCCAACGCTTGGAAGCCAGCCGCGCGCCCTTGCCGACACTCCTCGGCCACATAGTCATTGTTGCCCACCCGGTCGCCTTGAAAAGCCAATCCAAAGAAAAGACCACCTTTGGTGCGGCGGCCAGGGTGCAGCCATTCAATATACTCATGAAAGACATCGAGCCCAATTTCCGTTGGCGTCCCTTCCAACAGCCCTGGCACCGCGCCAGCGGGATAGTGGGCATGCCGGAAAAGATGAGCATGTGCGTCGAAAATCTGATCGGGTAGATATGGTTCGACGGCGCGTGCCAAAAACTCGCGGTCAGCGTCGGTAAACTGCCAGCTTGCCATTACGTTTTCTCCCTGCTTCTCATCAGGAATCGCTACCGCGATTCCAAAGATAAATCGTTCAACTCGGCAGCAGACTTGAGGGCTCAATGCGATGCCGCCCGCGCTCCTCGCAGCGCGCCCACAAGTGTAACATCATTTCTAAAAGGTAGGCAAGGCGTCTTTCACCATCAGCCGAGGGGATCACGAAGTTCCTGATCTCCAAGGCTCCCTCCTTAGGATAGCTGGAACTTCTTGCGGCTTTACGCTATAATCACCCACAGCCCAACCAACTGTACCAACCCAATCTATGCTCAACAACCGGTGCCAGTCTCCAGCCAGCGGGGAGCACCAAGCGAGGAATCCCATGAGTACCCTTTCCCTACAGCCCGAAACCATTCACGGGCGACAAGCCTATACCCTGACTAACGGTAAGCTGCGGATCAGTGCCCTACAGGGCGGCGGCCATTTAGTCGATCTGCGGCTAGTAACCGCTGATCCCCGGTTGGCGATTAGCCCCTTTTATGTCCCCCACTACCCCACCATCGACCCCCACACCTATGATCCAGCCCAACACGGCGACCGCTATGGCCGGAACGCCAGCGCCCGCTTGAGCGCTGGCTACATGGGCCATTTGCTCTGCTTTCCCGCCTTTGGACCACCTAGCCCAGACGAGATCCAGCAGGATTTCACCTTTCATGGCGAAGCCGTAACCGTGGCATGGCAACCCTATCAGCCCCCAACGCTCACCGACGAAGCAGTGACGCTCTACTATGGAGCCGATCTACCCCAAACGCGCTATCGCGTCGAGCGGGCCGTCACGGTGCACGCGGGCGAGACGGTGGTACAAGTTGAGGAGTGGATCGAGAACCTTGCACCCTTTGATCGCCCCTTCAACCGCGACCAACATCCCACCTTTGGCGCGCCCTTCGTTGCCCCAGGCAAGACTATGCTCGATCTGCCTGGGACCCAAGGCGTGCTCATGGCCGGGCGCGACGCTGGTGGTGCCCTCCCCTTGCATGGAACCATCCAATGGCCCTATGTCAACACGCCAGAGGGCGCGACGATCGATCTGCGGCCCTTTCAATCGACCCCGGCTTCGACGACATATTATCCGATCTTGCTCGACCAAACCAGGGCAACCAGCTATTTTACCCTCTACAATACCGATTACCCCTTGCTGGTCGGTTATCTTTTCCCCACCGCCGACAACCCTTGGATCGTCGATTGGCAAGAAAACCAGCATGGACAAGAAACGCCTTCGCATGGGCAGATGATCGCGCGGGGCATTGAATTTGGTACCTCGCCCTTTGATGAAGGCATACGCGCCAGCGTGGAACGGAGCAGCCTCTTTGGCGTCCCAACCTATCAATGGATCGGCGCGCGCCAACGGCTGAAGACCACCTATACGATCTTCCTGGCCGAGATCCCGCCGGGTTTTCCAGGGGTGCAAGATGTGCAGCGCCAAGATGATCACATTATCATCACCGAGCGCGGTAGCGGTCGTCAGATCACCCTAGCCAGTCGTAGCTGAGTCGAAGAACTTACCTAACAGGAGCGAAAAGCGATGATAGCAACTACGCTAAGCCACTTTAGCGAGCAGCAACACCAGCAATTTATGGAAGAGGGTTATTTGCGGCTAGGCCGCTTGTTGGATGCAGACGACTTGGCTGCCCTCCAGCAACGCATCGACGCTATTATGCTCGGCAAGTTGCCCTATCCCGCCATGCACTTTCAGCTGGATGGCACCACCGGCGAATACAAAAACTTGCCACCCGACAGCCCTGGCCACAAAGGGGCAACCCTCCACTACCGGCGGATTACGGGCCTAGAAGAAGATCCGCTCTTTCTAGCCTATATTCAACACCCATTGGTCCGGGCGCTGACCCAACGCTACATTGGAGAAGAAGTCTCGATCTTTCGGGCCATGTTTATGAACAAACCAGCCCACCACGGCACGATTCTCCCTTGGCATCAAGACATTGGCGAAGGCTGGGGGCTGGATCGCAACCCGATCATCACCATTTGGACCGCGCTTGATGACGCGACAGTCGCCAATGGCTGTATGCAGATCGTGCCGGGCAGCCACCAACTTGGGGTGCTCAATCCACAGCACTTTGTCACCGCAACAGACCAGGCACGCTACACCCAGGAACAAGATGTGATCGATCTGGAAGTGGCCGCTGGGGAAGCTGTGCTCCTCCATAATTTTTTGTTGCACCGCTCGGGCGTCAACCAGACCGCCACCCCCCGGCGCGCCTTTAGTGTTGCCTACATGGACGCGGCGACGTGCGACCGCGCCACGGGCACAACCTTCCCCCAAGTCTTTGGCTCAGAGCAGTAGGTTAAGTCACAAGGAGTTGCCGGGGACAGGCGAGGAAACATTTCCACATCGCGTCATTTCCCGCCTGTCCCCGGCAACTGCCTAGCCCCCCTTCTCTCCTCAAGCAGGCAAAATCTTGCGCAGATACCGTTCAATCGGCTGTGCCGCAGGGCGTTGTTTGGGGTAGCCAAAGGAGACCTCTTCAAAGCGTACCCCATCCCGCCAGCGGGTGCCGGGGATATGAAGATGCCCATAAATGACTGCTTGGGCAGCAAAGCGCAGGTGCCAATCTTCTGTGCGCCGGGTGCCACACCAGAGCGAGAAACGGGGAATACGCGGTAGCACCGCCAGATCCTGGCGCAGGGGGAAATGGTTGATCAAGATCAATGGAGTACCCGCCACTGCCGCAAGACGCGCAGCCGTGTAGGCACAGCGGGCCGCGCACCAGTCGGCGCGGGTGGCATAAGGTGTAGGATGGAGCAACAGTTCATCGGCACAGACAATCCCCTCTTCCTCGGCCCATGCCAGCGCCGCTTCCGCGGGGATCTCATCGGGTCGAAAGCTATAGTCATAAAGCAGAAAAAGAGGGGCCAGTAAACAAGGGCCGCCAGCCCCCGGCCAAGCCACATAGGGGTCTTCGGGAGTCAACACACGATACGAACGACAGAGATCCACCAATTGTTGATACTTGGCAACACCTCGTGGCTCGTCGGGGCGATTGGGCATGGTCCATAGATCATGGTTGCCGGGAACCCAAAGCACCCGGGCAAAGCGACGGGTCAGCGCCGCGAGCGCCAAACGTAGATGTTCCGCCGTTTCGCCCACATCACCAGCCAGAATTAGCCAATCGTCAGGATAGGCGGGCATCGCCAGCAGCGCCGCCCGATTTTCGGCATAGCTGAGGTGCAGATCACTGATCGCATACAACTCCATACTTATCGCCACTGCTGTGCGAGCGCTTGGAGCTGCTGATAGCCCGCTTTGGGGCGATAGGCGGCGTCTACGAGCCCAGCTTGGTGGATAAAGGCTTGGGCATCGTCAAAGTCCCAATAGTTGAAGGCACTGATTTGCGGATGGGCCCCCATAATAGTATAGAAACGGCCAAGCCACAGGGCTTGGCGCGCTTCGCTCCACGTCCCCCGCCAGCCGGACATCGGATCAGTCTGCCCCGTCTCCACTTGGTCACTGTACGCCGGGGCCGCGGGAGTGCCGATTTCAGTAAGTTGGATCGTCTTGCCAAAGGCCGCATACGGGGCCAGCGTCTCGTAACAGGTCGCCAAGTCGCGGCCAGGGTTATAATATTGGAGACCAATCGCCTCAAATGGAATCCCCTGGGCATGGACCGCGTCTAGATAGGCCAGAGGCGTCCAATCAGCGCGCCACGGCACACGGCTCCAGGTGCCACCGCTGCGGGTTTGCACATAGTCGCCCCAAATGCAACAATGGTTGATCAGGCGGGGCGTGCCTGGATCGAGCGCGCCCACCAATTCATTGACCATTTGGGTGACCTCTAACAATTGGGTATGGCTCCACCCAAAGGGATTGCCAAAGCACCAATTATGCATTTCGTTGACGGTTTCCCAACAGTGGACGACGCCCTGATAACGCGTGACCACTTGCGTGACCCAGCGTTCAATCGCCACCAACTGACGACCATAACGCAAGTCGCGGAACCAGGGGGGACAACCACCGATCCCCCCCCAATAGAGGGCAAAGGATTTGATGCGCAGTTCCCGATCGCGCGCCTGCTCCAAAATCCGTTCGACGCGTTCCCAGCGTGGCCGCCCTTGTTCAAACTCCAGATAACGCCAGAAAGTGGGCAGGGTCGTGCCGTTGATCAAGTCCAACGCCAGCGCTTGGGCCCGCGGATCGCGGGTAAAGTCGGGCGGAGACAAGGTTGGCCAATCCGGCCCGACCCCAATCGCGTATTGGTCCCGCCGTTCGCCAAAGAGCGTCGCCGAGAGGATGGGCTGTGTCGTCCGTTGCGGGCCGTTGCGCTCTGCTTGTTGATAGAGTAGCTCTTCCACAGCAATGAGCGCTTCCCCCAGCAGATCACTACACTGAAAGGTATCATTCATTTCTACGGCGCTTAATACGTCGTCGGCAATGGCATCCCACGCCTCCACCGTGTCGTTCGCCGCCAGGGATTGGGCCCGCACAGCCCGGCTGCGCAACAGTTCGACGGCAAGGTCATAGTTGCCCGGTTCTAGCCCTTCGCCAGTGCCATCAACCGGCACACAGGTGCGGCCAAAGCCGACCACCTCCAGCGTGACAAACAGGATAAACGCCTCGCCGCGAATGCCTTCAATGACAAGTCGCTCGGCCTCTTGCCGAAGGGGGACAGGGTAGACCCGCCAAGTTGGATCACTGATATAGGCCCCACTGATATGGTGGGATAGACCTTGAGTGGCAAAAGTTGCCTGCGCCATAACGTTTCGCTCGTTCCTCTGTATACGTAGAGACTGTTTGAGTACCCTTTACACCTGACCGGTTTTTGAAAACCAGTCAGGTCTCTGGTCATACCGACCGACGGCATAAGGCCGGTTAGCCTTCAACATCCACCACACGGCCCGTGCGGGATGATTCAAACGCGGCGCGCACAACGGCAATATTCGCCAGCCCCCGTTCACCAGAGATGACTGGTTGGACGCCCCGGAGAATACAGTCGGACACATGCTCGATCTGGGGGACATAAACATTGACTTGGGGCAGGGTAAAGTCAGTCACCTCTTTGCCGCGTTGGAGATGGAGATCGCCACTAAAGTCGCGCCCCCACCAGGCATTGCTCCAAATGCGCCCTTCGGTGCCCTGAATCTCTAAGCTGTTTTGGAGACAAGTAAAGTGGGATTGGATATAGCCATGTGCGCCACTTTGGAAACGAGCTAGGATACTACTGGCATCTTCCGTATTAAAGGACAAGAGCCGTTGATCGGTCCAAGCCGCCACTTGGGTGATCGGCCCCAACAGCCGCGTAATCCCATCCACCGCGTGGACGCCCATATCGTAGAGAATCCCACCGCCCGCGTCCGGGCTATCGGTCTGTCGCCACCCATTGGAAGTGGGTGCGGTGGGATACGAAGCGCTGATCGTGGCGCTGATCACCGTGCCGATGGCGTTCTGTTCCAATAGCTCGCGCGCCTTGACCAAGGGGCTGGCCCATTCCATACAGTGGGCCACCGCCAGAGTGACCTGGTTGGCCCGCGCCGCGTCGATCATGGCGCGACACGCCGCAAGCGAAGGAGCCATCGGCTTTTCACAGATCACATGCAACCCACGCTCGGCCGCGGCAATCGCATAGGGTGCGTGTTGCGTATTGGGCAGGCAGAGAAAGACGCCATCCACCACACTTTTATCAATGGCGTCAATCCCCGCAAAAACATGAGGCGCGCCGACCTTCTGAGCGGCAGCTTTGCCCCGTTCCGCATCGCGGCTGACAATTGCAGTCAGTTCGGCGTTACGGCCCAACTGGATCCCACGCGCCAGCCAATCGAGGGCAAAGCCACTCGTCCCCACCATCGCCCATCGTACTTTGGTCATTATTTTTCCTCCTCAAGGTTGTTTGCCTTCGGCATTCCAGCACGGGGCAAACTTATAGGCTAACCATAGAACAATGATACGTCCTTGACGTATGTCCGACAAGTTTACCCATGCGCAGCATATCTGCCCGCGCGCTCCTGACCGCGCGGGCAGACACATCAATCACGGGCGGATTCAAGCCGCGGCCTTGATGGGCCAGGCGCGGAAGAGATTATTTTGGGCGGGGGTCAGCCGCGCGCGGGTGGCATCGGTTAGATAGGGTGGCTCGTCCATGGTGGCGATATTTTGCGACATCATCCAGTGGGGGCCATAGCCAACATGGAGCGTTTTGCGTGTCTGCGACGAACGATTGGTAAAGCCACCGTGGCGCAGGTTCTCGGTGAAGAGGATGGCGTCACCCGCTTCTACGGGCAGGCCGATCATGCCGGGTTCTTCGTCGGGATTATTACCATAGGGAGATTTGTAGTTACTCTTGTGGGTGGCGGGGACGACACAAAAGGGGCCTTGGTCTGGGCCGACATCATGGACAAAGTAGACCATACGCACCATCATACAGTCAATCTGCCCGCCGCTAAAGGCATAGCGATATTTGTGGTCGATGGGCCCGCCCATGTGGGTACCCGAAGCATTACCCGAATAGCGAATGCGAATCTCGGAGTTGTTAATGGTATAGCGGCCCAGGATGATCTCACTGATATAAGCCAAGGTGCGCGGATGATCGAGGAGGAGATCAAAGGCCGGATGCGCATTCCAGAAATCCTCGATCATCAAGGTCTTGCCCTCCGCACGTTGGCCCCAGGCGTGGTAGTGCAATTCGTCATCGGCGTGGTAATCGTTGCCCCACGCGGCCTTCTTGCGCGGCGGGGCAGCGATCCGCGCCAGGGCATGTTCCTCCAGTGTATTGATCGCATCGGACAATGTCGCGACTTCGGCTTTGGTCAACAGATCTTTGATCACGATATAGCCAAGCCGGTCAAATTCGTACTTTTCAATCTCATTCATGGGAGCGCTCCTCTACTCAGCAAAGGGGAAAGTGCCACGGTAGCCGAGCGTCTCCAAGGTAAATTGGGGATCGCTGACAAAACGAATGCCCGGGAACATGGGATTTTGCTGGTAGTGTAGCACAATGTTGGCGCGCATCTGCCCATCGGCATCGACCCCAAACTTGGCCCCCTGGTGAGGAATATGGCTAAAAAAGATAACGGCATCCCCAGCCATTGGGTGGAGATCTTCCCGCGCTTGTTCGTCACACCACTGTTGGAAAGGATCGTTGCGGTCTTCAGTGTAGCGCAGGTTGGGCCGCAGATGATCCGGGATGGGCCGATCCATATAGCCTTTGACAAAGGTCAGCCGGCCATGTTCGGGTGTGTTATCGGTGAGATAAAAGGTCGCGTTCATACAGAGACCGATCAACGGTTGCCCAGCCGCGGCCTTTTCTTCTTGGTAATAATAGTCATAAAAATCCATGTGCCACTCTTGCGTATAAGCACCCGGATTGACATGGGCGCGCAGGCTGCGCAATTGGCATTGCTTGCCCATGATCGCCTTCAAATAGGGGGCCGTGCTGGCATGGCCCAGCAGCCCTTTGGCGAGGTCGGGCTGTAACAGAAGCAGCTTTTCAAAAGCCACATTACCAACGCCGTTGCGGATCTCATATTGCTCGCGGGCATAGAGCCCATATAAAATTTCTTTCCATTGGGCAACCAAGGCGGGATCGAGCGCTTGGCGGATCAGCAAAAAGCCATCTTTCTTCAATTGGGCAAGATCTTGTTCAAAAGTTGTCTGGTCAGTCATGGTTCCTCCGGATCAGGTTCGTAACACTACCTAAGTATTTTGCGGCGGGCTTCCACCTAGGCCATGCGATCACGGGATTGGGTCATCCCATGGGTTGCAAAAACAGCCTACTGTGGCCCCAAGTGGGCGACCGGCTCGGTCTGGAAGCGACGGTTGTCGATGAGGAGCTTCCAGGCTTCGTCACGGATATCGAAATATTTTACATCTTCCCGATGATATTGCAGGCCATAGGCTACCCGCGCTTGGTTAGTATAGTTCGGGCCACTGCCATGCACCGTCAGGCGCGTAAAGGCGACGGCATCCCCAGCCCGCATGCGGATGGGCAGGAAGGTCTTGGGATCGAGCTTTACTTTGCGATGCGTATCGCCATCACCGGCATTTTCCCACTCGAGTACCCCTTCTTTGTGCGAGCCGGGCACCATTTGCAGACAGCCATTCTCGGGCGTCATATCGACCAAGGCCACCCAGATGTTGATTGAGCCGAGGGCCGGGTCGTGTTGGGTATAGTTGTTGTCCTGATGGAAGTGGAACTGACCACCGCCACCGCCAGCCTTGACCGCAGTAAAGGGAAGATAGCGCACCGCCCGCCCGCCGATCAATTGGGAAGCAATCGCCAACGTATTGGGGCCATTGATCAGGCCATCCAGGAGCGATCCAGCCACATATTGGGGATTCTGGCGAAGTTTGTCGGCGGTATCATTGGCCTGATCCAACTGCGCCCGCGCAATGCCATTGGCTGCCAGCACATCCAACACCTGCTCGCGCAGGTCGGCCACCACATCTGGCGCGAGGAAACCCGGAATAGTCAGATAACCATATTCTTGATAAAAGTAGAGTTCGTTGTCGGTTAATATCAGGGGGCGGACAACCATGGAACTTTGTGTCATGGGTATTTCCTTTCTTGCATACGGTTTGGAACGTGCAGCGAGGTCACGTTCCACAAAGAGCTGACAGGTTTAGAAAACCTGTCAGCTCACTCAACTTCTTGATCAACACCCCTACCAACTGGGAATCGGGGTTTGTAGCCCACCCTCGATCCAGAGAAATTGGCCGTTGATGGCCGCGGCCGCGTCGCTCAACAGCTTGTACACGAGATCGACACTCTTCTCTGGCGGATCGCCGCCCGTCTCATCTACCCAGCGCGCCCAGCGGCGGTACCCTTCGGCGGCGGGGCCAAGCTTCTCGGCTTGATCGCGAATATCGGCCCACATCTCGGTCTTGACCTCGCCCGGGTGGATGACATTGGCCGTGACGCCCGTCCCGGCCAGTTCGGCGGCCAGATGGCGGGTAAAGTGGTTGAGCGCGGCTTTGCTGGTCCCATAGGCGCTGTTGGTGGGACCAGGGGTGTGCAGGGCCGCCGCCGAAGAAACGTTGATGATCCGGCCCCAACCTTGGTCGATCATGCCACCCACAAAAGCGCGGCTGGTCAGATAGGGCGCGATGGTGTTGGTCTGGATGGTTTCAATCCAAGCAGTTGGATCGCTCTCTTTGATCAGCTGGATCGGGCCGAAGACTCCCGCAGCATTGATCAGAATCGACGGCGTTCCCACTTGGGCGAGAAGCTGCGCCTTGAGCGCGTCCACCGTCGCCGGTTGACCGAGATCCGCAGGCACAGCCCAAGCGGTGCCGCCCACGGCTTTGATCTGGGCTTGCGTGGTCTGGAGTTGTTCGACCCCACGCGCCACCAACACCACTTGCACGCCCTGTTGGGCTAAACCGATAGCGACCGCTCGACCAATGCCGCGGCTGGCCCCTGTAACAACGGCAATTTTTCCCTGCCAAGCTTGCATCATTGCATTCCTTTCCCTGATCAATTTTCCTGCATAAATGCGGCCACATCGACTACCTGCCCCCCTTGCCGGGCCGAGGCCCAGCCCGCCAAGACTGGCCCCAAGGAGGAGAGGCTATCATGGTAGTCACTCTGCAAGAGGCTGGGATCCTGGGTGCGCACGGCTTCGATAAAGCAGCGGCTCTGTTCAAACCAGGGATCGAAGGGCTCGGCGGTATAGATCGTTTCACCATTGGCCTCCAGCCGTTCATAACCGTGCAGCGCCAGATAGCCGCCTTCGTAGAAGATGGTGAACCAGGGCTCGTTGGGTGGGCGCACCGGTGTTGTATTGAGAAAGGTCATGGTCATCGACGCACCGTTGCTCAAGCCATAGTGAAATGAATAGGCCAACGGCAGCGTATAGGCCGCGGTCTGATGATAAAAGGCTTGCGCTTGGCCCACATTCAACCCCGTCATAAAGCGGACATAATCGGTGGCGTGGACACCCCAATCTAACGCGGCACCACCGGAGCGGTTCAGGTCGGTCCACCAAGCCCCGCGCCAATCGGTCTGGGGGGTGGGCAGCGTGCCAACGCTGATAAAGCGCACATGGGTCACGGTTTTATCCGCTAGCCATTGGCGCGCCTGCTGAAACAAAGGGCGATAGCGTTCGCGAAAGCCTACGGTGCTGATGACCCCATGCTGACGAATCGCGTCATCAATTTGCCGAGCCAATGTCATGGTCAAGGCTTGGGGCTTTTCGCTAAAGAGGTGAATACCCCGTGCGACGGCGGCGAGTTCGACGTTGGTGCGAACATAGGCCGGCACAATGGAATAGAGCAGATCGATTGGCTCCCTTTCCAACATCGCCTGGGCATCGGTGTAGCGCGCCGGAATGCCAAAGGCGTCACCCGTCGTAGCCAGCGCTTGGGCATCGGCATCACAGAGCGCCACGACCGTTGCACCGGGCAGCTTTTGGAGGTTAGGCAAATGGGTCTGATTGGCGAAGCGGCCACAGCCATAGAGCGCCACCCGAAGGGCAGCCGCGCGGGGAGCAGAAATAGCCATTAGACAGTTCTCCTGATAGGCATGATCAAGCCCACACTTTTTCCCACTGGTGGCTCTTGGCCGACCGATAGATCGCCAACGCTGTGCACAGTTCTCCCAACGAATATTCCGGCGGCGCGGCCAGGGCGCTCCCCGTGAGCACAGCCGCGGTAAAGTCGGCCAACTCGAAACCAAAGCTATCGGCACGGCCATCGCCCTTGGTCAGGATCACCTCACCCATGGGATGTGCGCGGGTAAAGAGCAACAGGCGGCCCTGGTTGCCCCGCTCGATAATGAGCTCCCCCTCGGTCCCTGTAATGCGGAATTCCTCACTCGGCCCCATGACCGCCCCCGCGTGGAGCGCATCAAAGACCGCCACCTGGCCGGAACGAAAGCGCAACAGCGCCCGCGTTAACGATTCACCCTCCATCGCGGCCAGTGGACGATCCGTGACCGCGACCACTTCGTCGATCTCACCTAGCCACATGCGCAGCGGACGCAACCAATGAGCACCGCCATCAATCGTGATACCACCACCAGCTTGCGCCAGATCATAGCGCCAGGGGCGCGGACCAACGGGGGGTTGCCCAAACGGGTTGCCAAAGTAGGCCCGGGCCGTGATGATCTCGCCGATCGCGCCGGCCTGTAGCAGCTCCCGTGCTTTTTGGGCATCCGGCCAATAGTGCGCCTGCTCCGCGACCATAAAGACGCGATCCGCTTGTTGGGCCGCGGCCAAGATCCGCGCGGCACCCGCCAAGGTAGGCGCCATTGGTTTTTCTAACACAACATGTTTGCCTGCGGCAAAGGCTTGGACAGCCGCCGCCTCGTGTTGATCGTGCGGGAGCATAATATCAACAGCGACAAAGTCGCCTTGGGCTAAGGCCGCGTCCAGCGAGGTAAAAGCGCGGCCACCGGTCTGTTCTGCCATCGCGGCCGCGCGGGCCGGGTCGGTATCGACCGTGGCGGTCACCTGCAAGTTCGGCACATGGGCTTGAATCCCACGCCAGTGCGCTTGGGCAATACCACCACAGCCCACCAGAGCAATTTTTACTACTGCGGAACTACTCATCAAGCTATCTTTCTAACTTAGTCGGAGAATTTAGTAAGGTCCGTTGGCGTCGCCTCCAGACTTGTCCTCATTTGCCGTATAGCAGTTTGACAAGCCTGTTGACCCATCCTAGAATCGAGGCGCATCTCTTTGAGTATACATGGGATGTCGATGACCTGCCAAGTCGCCAATGGCAGTCTCGATACAGTCTATCATATCGTCTATGCGACATAGGCGAGCGGAAAGCGAGCGCTGATTGATGAACCGTGTCCTAGATAACCACCCCAGCGCGGCCCGTGCCGCGCTCTATGAGCTGCGCCAAGAGACCTTTTGGTGGGTATTGCCAGGGCTCTATGGGGCCGGTTTCCTCTTGTTGGCCCTCGCCACCACCCTGCCCGATCCCTTGCAGGGTGGGTTGCCAGCCTTGCTGCTCTTTCTGCTTGCGCTGTTGGTTTGGCAGATCCGCCCCCTGCACTATGAGACCGCGGTCTGGACAGTCATCGCGGGCTGTCTGGCCGTCAATCTGCTATTGGTCGTCTATGGGCAGTTACATGCTACCATCTTTCTCTTTGTGCTACCCATTGGGCTAGCCACCTATTGGCTAGCGATCAAAAGCGGGATTGTGGCCGCCTTGCTGAGTACCCTTTTCCTCTGGTATGCACCTGCGGCGCTCCGGCCCTTCGATCCGCTCTTGGGCAATGTGACGGTGGTCGGTATGTGGGGCGTAGTCAGCCTCATCTGGCTCACCTCCTACCCACTGCTGACGGCGATTGGCTGGTATTGGACCAGCCACGAAGAGAGCCGCCGTGCGCTAGAACAAGCGCGCGATCATCAGGAGCAACTAGGGCGTTTGGTCGCCGATCTGGCCGACGCGAATCTGCAACTGACCCGGCTCCATATGGTGGCGGCGGCCATGCGCCAAGCAGCCGAAGATGCCCGTACGGCCAAGGAGCAATTTGTCGCCAATGTCAGCCATGAGCTGCGGACTCCCCTCAATATGATCATCGGCTTTAGCGAGATGATCTCCCAAACGCCAACCCTCTATGGGGCAGCGCTGCCA
Source organism: Caldilineaceae bacterium (assembly GCA_019637645.1). The sequence continues at coordinate 20,069 of JAHBVH010000031.1, read as the reverse complement.
CCGGCCCTGCTGGCCGATCTCGATGTCATCCTGCGCAATAGTCGGCATCTGTCCCATCTCATCGACGATGTGTTGGATCTCAGCCAGATTGAGGCGGGACAAATGGCATTGACCAAAGAGCGCGTGGCCGTTAGCGATCTGATCACCGCGGCAACCGTCGCCGTGCGTCCCCTCTTTGCCGCCAAAAACCTGACGCTTCAAGCCGATCTACCCAGCGACTTGCCCGCCATCTTCTGTGACCGCGTGCGCATTCGCCAAGTCTTGCTCAACCTCCTGAGCAACGCGGGCCGTTTTACCGAAGTGGGTGGTGTGCAGATCCGCGCTAGCCAAGCCAATGGCTTTGTCACCATCCGTGTCGAAGATAGCGGTCCTGGCATCCCCCCGGAGCTGATGCAGCGCCTTTTTCAGCCCTTTCAGCAGCTAGATGATGCCCTGAGCCGCCGTATGGGGGGCAATGGGCTGGGGTTGAGTATTAGTAAACGCTTTGTCGATCTGCATGAAGGCCAGATGTGGGTTACCAGCGACGTTGGCGTTGGCACGACCTTTGCCTTTCGCCTACCGGTCAATCCGCTGGCTTCGCCCGCGCCAGGGGGGGTAGCAGGGTGGTTGAATCCCGAATGGGACTTTCGGCAGCGCACCCGTCCTTCCACCGCGCCCACGGCCACAGTACAGCCACGCTTTGTGGTCTTGGAAACGGCGGATCGGCTGCAACGACTGTTGCGCCGCTATCTGGATCAGGTCGAAATCACGGCGGTCCGCACTTTGCCCGAGGCGATCCAAGCTGTGACCCAGACCCCCGCCCAGGCTTTGCTCATCAATGACCTAGCCTGGGAAGAGAATTTCCAGCAATTGCGCGATCTGGCCGAACTGCCCTACGGCGTTCCCCTGCTGCACTGTGCCCTGCCTGGGGACCACGCAGTCGCCGATCAGTGGGGGCTGGCGGACTATTTGGTCAAACCAGTGGCTCGCGCGACCTTGCTGGCCGCGTTGGAACGCTTGCCCCTGCCCAACCGCACGATTTTGCTCGTCGATGATGAACCAGATGCCCTCCAACTTTACCGGCGGATGTTGGCCTCTGCCGAACAACCCTATCGCGTCTTGCGCGCCAGCAATGGGCAGGAAGCGCTCGAGCTACTCACCAGTCAGCGTCCGGCAGCCCTGTTGCTCGACCTTGTGATGCCCAAGATGGATGGCTTTCGCCTATTGGCAGCCAAGAACCAAGATCCAGCCCTACGCGCGATCCCGACCATCGTCATGACCGCGCGCGATCCGGCGGGGCAACCGATTGTCAGCAGTACGCTCACGGTGACACAACAAGGGGGGCTCTCGGTTGCCCAACTCCTGGCCTGTATCACCACGATTACCGAGCTGCTGGCACACAGCGGCCAAGCTGGTGATCTAACATCGCTAATAACGCCTGCTGCGTGACCGGTTTCCGTAGAAAGGCGGTTGCGCCGAGCGCCAAGGCCAAGGGTTGTTGGGGCAAGATCGTACAGATGATAATCGGGACTTGCTCCGTGATCGGGTGTTGGCGAAGCCGCCCTAATAGTTCCCAGCCGTCGATGTCGGGGAGCATCACATCCAACAGGATCAGGTGGGGGTGATATTTTTCGGCGACGGCCAAGGTCTCGTGTGGATCAGCAATGCTAATCAGATGATAAGGGCTGTTTGCCAGATAGCGCTGTAGCAATTGGCGCGTATCGTCGTTATCATCCACGGCCAATAGTGGAATCCGTTTGAAGAGCGGCAATTGTAATTGAATCCGCAACTCTTGTGCCGATGGCGCAGAAAAGGGGAGCGTCAGTATCCCCGCGCAAAGAGCACAGAGCTGTTGGGCAATGGTCAGTGCTTCGTTGGTTTCCACACTGAGGGGCGCGACCAATGGCTGCACGGGTGTCACGGTTAGCATCAGTTGTAGATACGGTGGTTGAACCGTAGTGGTCAGCAAGAGATGCCCTTGGGGAGCCAACTGAATAGCGGCGCTCAGCAAATGTAACAATGCCTGGCGCAAAGAGGTACGCTGACTATCAACCAACGGCTCAATTTCCGCGGGGGAATAGTCGATCTGCACGGCTGCGGCTTGGGCCAATGGCCGGATCAACTGAAGGACATCCTGAAGGACGGCAGCGACCGCCAGCGGTTCCGGGGTGTGGCTGGCTTGGAGCCGGGCAAACTCGGCGCGCCAATCGGGGGATAGTGCCGTAGTAGGTCGATCCGCGGGTACGGTTGGCTTGGCTGCGTCCCACAGGGCAGGCCATTGATCGGCCAGTTGCTGCGTGCGCCAAAGCGTTTCGGCCAACAGCCGGATCGCCAGGGCTTCTTCGCGGCGCAGGTGGCGAATACTCAGGCCCAAGTCTGTTGCGACCTCGTGTTGGGTATATTGTTCCTGAAAGCGTTGGAGAAGAATTTGGTAGAAACGCCAGCTTCTGGCATGGCTGGGGGTTTGGGCTTCTGGCTTCAACGTGCGGATGGTCGCAAAGACGAGGGTGCGCAGGGCTGTCGGTGGATGGGCTTGATCCGCAACCCCCAGGAGCGCCAGGAGCGGACTTTTACGCAATTCGCTGGGATCGTAGAGATGGTGCAGCGCGTTGCGCACCGCACGCACAAATAGGGGGTCCACTGACGGGTCCTGATGGCCGGTCATTATGTCCTCTCCTTGGCCGCTTTTGGGCAACTTTGCGCCCTGCAGGTACAGATTCTGTGCTACAATCGCAAGAATACTCCACAACAGCTGTGAGCTGCAATTATTAGGCGCATGAACGGGTTTCGATTGTTCCCAGTCGGTCGTTTCCAGCGGTAGCGTTGCGCTCTGCCCAATATTCTATCACAGCGGTGAGCGATCCACGAGAACGGATGTACCCCAGCGGTGGGGCAAAAGTAGCAACACGACCAACCACGGCCTCACCCAGTGCAGTTTGTCCACTCTTTCGATAAGCCTTTTTCATAGGAGGAAAGATTATGCAATCTACGGTAGATCGTCGCTTCAGCCGACGACAGTTCTTGCAGTTGACCGGCATCGGCGCCACGGCCGCGGCGTTGGTCGCTTGTGTTCCCGCCGCGCCAGCGCCCGGCCAATCCGCCGGAGCAGGCAGCACCGAAGGAATTACCTTGTCCCACTGGCAACATCACAGTGCAAGCCGGGCAGCCGCAGTAGAGGCGTTCAAGGCCCAATTTGAAGAGACACATGACGATGTGACGATTGATTTCCAATCGATTCCGTGGGCGGACTACTGGGGTAAGCTGGCCTCGGGCATTGCGGCTGGAGCGGGGTCGGCCCCGGATATTTTCCAGATTCCCATGGGGTTGGTCGAGGAGTATATTGCGGGCGGGAACGTGATCCCGGTGAGCGAACTGGTGATCTCTTCTGCGGACATCGAAAAGGATTATCTACCTTGGACCGTTCAGCGGGGCAAACAGGGGAACGAATATTATGGTCTGCCCTTGGATGTGCAGACGCTCGTTGTCTATCGCAACAACGCCCTCTTTGAAGAAGCCGGGCTCGACCCGACCGCCCCCTTTGTCGATCATACGGATCTCTTTGACCAAGCCCTGAAACTGACCAAAAAGACGGACGGTCTCGCTGATCAGATCGGCTTTGACACCAGCTATTACAGCGCCTTCCAGACCGTTCTCTTCCAACAATATCTCCAGCGTGAACAGGATGGCAAAGCCTGGGTCGATCCTAGCACCAATCAACTGGTCTGGATGGACTACCCTGAGATTCTTGAAACCTTTAAGTGGTTCTGCCAACTTTCCGCCGAGGTCGATGACGACGCCTTCCTGAAGGGTCAAGCGCGCTTTGCCTTGGGCAAAGCCGGGATGGAACTCACCCATCCGGTGAACCGGGGCAGTTTGAAAACACAGGCCCCCGATCTAGCCTATACCATTGTCCCCTTTGCGCCACGCTCAGTCGAGCAGCCGCTCTATACGGGCGGCTCCCATTGGATGTGGGTCGTGGGCAAGTGGGTGCCGGACGCTGAGCTCGCTTGGCAATGGGTTCACTCCTGCACGAATAAAGAAGCGCAGATTATTTGGAATGATGTTGGCGGCGATCTGCCCAGCTTTACAGAACTCCAGAGCGATCCGGTTTTCCGGCCCGATGCCAACGCCAACGTTTGTATGGACTCGTTGGGCTATGCCTCGCCGTGGGAGTGGGTCGGTTGGGCCGAGTGGGTCAAAGAATTTGGTGATGGCCGCGACCGCGTTGTGATCGGCGGGGAAACAGCCGAAGCCTCCTTTGAAACGATGGTCACGAACTTGAACAAAGTGATCGAGACCCATACCGTCAACGCATAGCCGCGAAATACCGTCCAAACCCGGCCATCGGTTTAGCCTGTTGAAAATAAGCGGATTTATGCAAAGCCAGCCCTGTCAGGTTTTGAAACTTGACAGGGCTTGGGTGACAGGACCAATATGAGTAAAATGCAAATCGGTCGGCGGAAAGGGATTAGCCCTTTACAGTGGCATGAAATTCTCTGGGCCTATACCTTTCTTGCGCCAGCTTTCTTCTTTCTAATCGTCTTGATTGTGATCCCCATTCTCTTTGCCTTTTGGATCAGCTTGCATGATTGGAGCTTGGTGCCGCGCCCCAACCCTTTCATCGGGCTCCAAAATTATGTCACCGCCCTTAGCGATGATTTGACGATCAAAAGTTTACAAAACACGTTGGTCTATACCATTATCGTTGTGCCCGTAGGGATGGTATTGGCGCTATTGCTGGCGTTGATCATGAACCAAGAAGCGCTACCTTGGCGCAGCTTCTACCGCACCATCTACTTTATTCCGGTGATCACGTCGTGGGTAGCCGTCTCCTTTATCTGGGTCTGGATGTTTGAGCCCCGCTATGGCTTGGTCAATTCCTTCTTGGGGCTCTTTGAGATCAATGGTATTCGCTGGCTGGCCTCGCCGACGTGGGCCTTGCCGGCCATTATCATTGTCGCCATCTGGAAGGATCTAGGCTTTGGCATGGTGATCTTTCTGGCCGGGCTCCAAGATGTGCCGCGTGAGCTATACGAAGCGGCCAAGATCGATGGCGTGGGGCGCTGGCAAAATTTCCGCTACATCACCTTCCCCTTACTCAATCCAACGATTGTCTTTCTGACCGTGACTGGTTTAATTGGCTCGTTGCAGGTCTTTACGCCAGCGGTCATCATGACCACCACCCAAGGGGAGGCCGGTGGGCCCATCAACTCAACACGGGTAATGGTCTATCACATTTACGCCACCGCCTTTCGCTACAACCAGCTCGGCTACGGTGCGGCGCTAGCGTTCCTGCTCTTTGCCTTGATCCTGGTGATCACACTGATTCAGCTGCGCGTGACACAACGGAACGTGGAATATGGGTAAGCGACACTCTCTTAGCGTAAGGAATTGGGACGATCATGAGTGAATTGACTTCTACGATTTCCACCCAACCGGCGGCGCGCTATGGGCGGCGGCGACGGCTCACCCTCCCCCAGATCTTGGGCCTTTTGATCCTCACCGCTGGTGGGGTCTGGATGTTGCTCCCCTTGCTCTGGATGATCTCGGCCTCGTTGATGCCATTATCCGAGGTGATCAAGGTACCGCCGGTCTGGTTTGCCCCTCAGCACTATTCGTTTGGCAATTACTGGGAGGTTTGGGAGGCGGCAGGCTTTGCCCGCTTCTTTATTAACAGTACCTTGGTAGCGGTGGTCATCACCGTTTTGCAGCTCTTGACCAGCAGCATGGCTGGCTTTGCTTTTGCTCGCTATGAATTTCCCGGGCGCACGGTCATCTTTGTGCTCATTCTTTCGACCTTGATGATTCCCTTTCAGGTCATCATGATTCCCCTCTTTATTATGATGGCGCGGCTTGGTCTTGTGGATACCTACTGGGGGATGATTCTGCCGGCGATTGTTTCGCCCTTTGGCATCTTCTTGATGCGCCAGTTTATGCTGGCGATCCCGAAATCACTCTTGGAAGCAGCCCGGATCGATGGTGCGCCAGAACCCTTTATCTATGGCTCGATTATGTTGCCGCTCTGCAAACCGGCTATCGCCGCTTTGACGATCTTTACCTTTCTCGGAGCCTGGGATAACTTTCTCTGGCCGCTGATCGTGGTCAACCGCAAGGAACTCTGGACTTTGCCGATTGCCATGTCGCGCTTCACCGAACAGTATATTGCGCAGACCCATTTGCAAATGGCTGGAGCAAGCATTATGTTCGTGCCCATTCTGCTGATCTTTTTACTGATGCAACGCAACTTTATCGAGGGGATTGCCCTGACTGGCATTAAAGGGTAGCCTATACACCTGACCGGTTTTGGAAAACCCATCAGGTGTGGATTGGTCATCTCCTCTTTTCAAACAGCCTGTAAGGAGAATAAACCAATGAAGCTGACAGAAACCTTATTAACCAACGAACAAGTGGCCCAATATCAGCGTGATGGCTATGTGGTGGTGCCGGATCTGTTGACCGCCGACGAGGCGATTGCGTGGAAAGCCGGGCTGAAAGCGCGCTTGCAGGAAGAGGGCAAGCTCGAGACACCCTCGGGCGTGCGCGTTTGGATGGCCGACCAGTTGGATTCCTATAGCAGTGACCAATTGCAGCACCCACGCGTCGTGGCAATTTTACAGCAGTTGATTGGACCGGATGTCGAGTTTTTGAGCTATAAGGCGGTCTTCAAAAATGCCCAAACCGCCTTTCGCTCGCCCTGGCATCAGGATTGGGCCTATTGGCAAGGCAGCGCCAAGATCTCGATCTGGATCGCGCTGGACGATGCCACCCCAGAGAATGGCTGTCTACAACTGATTCCTGGCAGCCAACACGAAGTCATTACCATGCAAGAGGTCGAGAGCCAGCGCGGTTTTGACCGACGCATTACCGACGAACAAGTGGCTGGGCTACCGATTGTAACGGCGCCAGTGCCACGGGGCGCGGGCATCTTTTTTCATGATCTGACGCTGCACGCCTCTTGCCCCAATATCAATGGTGCGGATCGCTGGTCCGTCATCCCCACCTATCGCAACGGGGCCGAGCCCGATAGCTCAACCGTTTGGAAGAGTTCACTGGTACTCAGTGGCACCAGTGTGAATTTGGTTTAGTCTATTTTGTAGAGCGTGATACATAAGTACGCATCACGCTCTACAAAACAGACGACTTATGCACAATCGGGTTGGGCCATGCCGCGCCAGCGACTGCGAAAATCGAGCGCGCCGCGGGCAACGAGCTGGGAACGGGCGTCGTGCCATCGTTCTGTCCACTGCTGCGGATCAGTAAGGACACTTTCCGGGTTTTGGCGACTGCGCGCCACAAAGCCCGGAAATTCGTCGCGCCCCGTGGGCAGTCCCACCGGTGAATAGCGGAGGTCAAAGCTAAAGCGAATATCATCGCTTAGATTCGGCAGCGAGCAATGTTTGGTCAGCCGATGGAAGAAGAGAACGCTCCCCGCCTTCATCGGCACCGGAGTGACACCGACATTGCGAAACTTTTGTGGGATCTCAAAACAATGGGGGGCTAACCCCTCGCGATGGCTGCCAGGGATCATACAGAGACAGCCATTTTCCTCAGTTGCCCCTGTAATCGGAATCCAAACACTGATAATATCGGTGGCGTCGGCATCGGTGGTGATCACCCCTTGGTCTTGATGCCACGGCGTTGCTTGGAGATAGCCATTGCCCGGCGCGTCGGCTTTGCATGCGGCTTCGGGGGGCTTGATCCGGGCATGTTGAATGGGGTTGGAGTAGATCTCCGGGCCGATCAACTGTTCGATGACATCCAGCAGACGCGGATTGGTCAGCAAATTGAAGACCGCGGCGCTGGTATGCACCGGTGTCTCTTCAGTATAGGCAGCGATTTTGGGCAAAGAGATATCCAGGTGATAGCTCTCGGCATCGCTGATCTGGCTGATGATCTCAGCGGCGCGGCGGCCAAAGGGCAACTCGGCATAGGTCGAGGGAAGCTTCCCTTCGGCATACCACCGCGCCGCCAGCTGATCAAGGAGTGCGGCATAATCAGCAAAGATCGGGTCCAGATCACGCGCCTGATCCAGCACCCCTTCAACGACAACATAGCCTTGTTCAGCGAATTGTGCTTGAATGGCTGTGGCACTTTGTTCGGTTCTCATCAATAACTTCCTTCATAACAAGTCCCACAGGCTGAAGCCCTGTGGCTGGTAGGAAAGCCTTGCTAAAACAGGCTACCATTTGAGTGTTTGTTAGCGCCACTTGCGCGAACAGGCAGTGGTTTCAGCCACGGCGGCCTGTTCTGCGTAATGCGCCTATAGCGAGCTGCTCCAGAAAGGTGCAGCCGTGGCGCGGGTATGGAGTTCGGTCCATTCCGGCGAGCCATCGTCGCGGCGAACATGCATGCGCGCCTCGCGGTCTTGCACCGGGATGTTACCCGCAAAAGCATCAGTCCAACATTGGGGCATCGAGGCATAGTGACGCACCCGATTGCCCGGCCAGGCCACCGAGAGTAACAGCTTGGGCCGCGGGATCTCATAGGGCGGTTCCATCTTATACTTCATCAGCGCGGCCTCATCCACCTCGATCCCCAGCCCTGGCGCATCGGGCACATGGGCATAACCTTCCGAAACCTGGATGGGGTGGACGATCAAGTCGTCGGCATAGTTATTGAGACAGTTGACTGCCGGCCACTGGGCATGAGTTAAGACTGCGCCCAGTTGGATCGAGAGCGCGGTGGTGATCCCCGCCCCCACAATTTGCAGGAAAAAGGGCTTGTCAAACTGCGCCGCCAAGGTGCCTTCCCGCAGCACGCGCGCCACACCGCCCCCGATCACAAAGCCATCACAGACTTCGTCACGCACTGCTGTAGGGAAGGGTGGATCGCCAAAGTGGAGGGCAATGGCCTTTTTTGTCTTCTGGCGCAACTGGCGTTGGCCTTCGGCATCGCGCTGGAAGATCGGCGATTCATAGAGGGCGACGCGCTCCTGCTTGTCCAATTCACTGAGGACAGGGGCCGCGTTGCTGGCGTTGATCAACATCTGGTTCCAGTCCATGTCGATCTTGAAATGGGGCGGGGTGACGGCACTCATCTGATCCACTTGGGCGTAGACATCCCACCAAGGGCGCGCCTTGGTTTTGAGCGCGGTGTAACCGCGGGCCAACGCATCCTTAGCTTCTTCGGCCAGCGCTTCGGGCGGGAAGTCAATATTCCACCAAGCAATCGGCACCGCTTCGCGCACCTTGGGCAGGTTAAAGAGGCGATAGGCCGGCACCCCGAGCGCCTTGCCCACCACATCATAGATCGCCATTTGGAGGCCCGCGCCCAGCGAATCATCCCCGAGGAAGTCGGCGGCATTCTTGCCCTTAACCCGCTCAATGGCCTCATCCGGCACCCGGCCCCAGGTGTAATGGGGCAAAGTTTCGCCATAGCCCACAAGGCCCGCGTCGGTGGTCAGGCGAATGATTTCACAGATGCACCATTGCCAGACTTCGCGAGCATTCCACTCTTCACAGCGGGGCGTCATGGGGGCGCGCACGGTGATCCGCTCAATATCAGTGATGATCAGATTCATGTTGAGTCCTTACATTGGGTTGCTTGGTGGATTGGTTGTTTAGTCGATTGGTCAATTAGCCAGCGCCAGAGAACGCATGGCTAGCGCGTGTTAACAGAGCCACGGACATAGTCGGCTTCGTCGCTGACCAGCCAAGCCAGCACGCGGGCGACGCCGATCGGTTCGCCGAGCCCAGCTTGAATGGCAGCATCGACCGCAGCTTGGGGATCTTGGCCCTGGCGGGTGGCATCCACTTCGATCACCGACCGCTTCATAAAAGTATTGATACCACCGGGGAAGACAACATTGACCCGAATCCCTTCGGGCGCTAATTTGCCCGCCATGGTCGTGCCTAGCGCGCTGACACCCCCTTTGCTCACGGCATAGGCATAGGAGGAACTAACACCATAGGCCGCGGGCGAGGAGATGAGAATAATCACCGGCAGGTGGCCGCGCTTGAGCAAGGGGTGTGCATATTTGGCACAGAGAAAGCTGCCCACGGTATTCACATCCAGCACTTGGCGGAAAGTCGCTAACTCCAACTCTTCTAGCGCAACATACGCCCCTTTGAGGATACCCGCCGTCTGGATCAAGCCATCCAGCTTACCATGTGACTGCGCAATCTGTTGGCACATGGCCTGGACGCTGGCTTCGTCGGTGACATCCACTTGCACAAAGGTACCATGGATGGCTTGGGCGGTCGCCGTCCCCGCATCCCTATTAAAATCCGCGACAATGACCGTCGCGCCCCGTTCTGCACAGAGGTTGGCGGTGGCTTGGCCGATACCGGTGGCCCCCCCGACGATAAGAATCGTTTTATTTTGCAGGTTCATCTTGGTTCTTTCTACCGTTATCGTTTATCGGAATGACAGTCATTATCTGGCTTTTCGCCTGGCTGGCAACCGTAGACCGTCAGTCGCGATTATAGCGCACTGTGCGCTAGATGCAAACGTATCAAAAACAACATAGCAGAATTGCAGTCACACCTACAAGTATGCAACAAGGGATTGGACGCAGGCTAATCGTTCACCCCCTTTGACTTGCTGCTTTGGCTACGTTATGATACAGCATAGATAATGAATAATGTAGTGGTTGGTCAAACGAAAGGGTAGATCATGTTGACGCCGATGATTGTCAACCAACGCAAGGAGCTTGATGCACTGTGCCGACGCTTTGATGTTAAAACATTGGAGGTCTTTGGCTCGGCGGCCACCACTCATTTTGATGCAACCACTAGTGATCTTGATTTTATCGTTTCCTTTGCCAATGAGTCCTTTGGCGCATTGGCAGATCGCTATCTTGGCTTTGCCGAAGCGCTTGAACAACTCTTTCAAAGACCGGTAGACTTACTGACTGAACGCTCGCTGCGCAACCCCTACTTCATCCAAGAGGTCAACCGGACTCGGCAAAAAGTTTATGAACAACCAAACTCGCAAGCGGCTCTTTGATGCACGCCAGGCATGCTTAGCCATCGAACAGTTCACCAGAAACGCTGATTTTGATGAATATATGGCTAATGCCATGATGCGGTCTGCCGTCGAACGCCAACTTGAAATCATCGGTGAAGCACTGAATTTAGCATTCCATGATAATCCATCTCTGGTCGAGAATATACCTGATATTCGCCAGATCATTGCAATGCGCAATCGTATCATTCATGGCTACGACAGTGTCGATGATATGCTTGTCTGGGATGTAGTCCGATCAAAGATCGCAACCCTGCACCACCAATTAGAAAAGTTGATATAAAGTCTAGAGGTGATTATCCAGTGTCCCAACCCTTCCGCATTGCCGCCATTGTGACCACCTTTTTTCCCAACAGCCATGCTGGCGTCCTGGTGACCAAGTTTTTGCGCGGCTTCCCGACCGATGACGGGTTGGTGGCGCCGCGAACCCAAGTGGCGTCCCTCTTTATCGATCAGATCCACCAGCGGGATATTGGCCTCCAGTTGGCCCATGAACACAATGTACCCGTCTATGAAAGCATTCGTGCCGCCCTAACACTGGGCGGCGACGAACTGGCCGTCGATGCCGTGCTGCTTATTGGCGAACATGGCGACTACCCGGTCACGCGCTTGGGCCAAGAGATGGTCCCCCGTCGCTATTTTTTTGAACAGATCGCGGCCGTAATCGCCGAAGCAGGCCGCCCCATCCCCATCTTTAACGACAAACACCTGGCCTATCGCTGGAGCGATGCCCAGTGGATAGTGGAAACGGCCCAAGCATTGGGTATTCCCCTCTGGGCTGGCTCATCAATCCCGGTGGGGTGGCGACGACCCAACGGGGAACATGCCCTGGGCGCGCCGCTGACCGAAGCCCTCGCCATTGGCTTTCACATGCTAGAACGCTATGGCTTTCATGCGTTGGAAGGGTTGCAGTGTCAGGTCGAGCGGCGCGCCGGCGGCGAAACCGGCGTGCGGGCGGTTCAATGTCTATCCGGTGCAGCGGTCTGGCAGGCCGCCGCAGAGGGACGCTGGTCGCGCGAACTGGCCGACCAAGCCCTGGGCATCATGGAAGATAGCCCCGGTCACCTCGATCCAGCCCGCGTAGAAGATCCCCATGTCTTTTTGCTAGAGTATAACGATGGGCTCCGGGGCGCGGTGCTCATGTTGGGTGACAGTGGCTATGTCCAGCGCTTTGCCTACGCCAGTCGCCACGGCCAAACCCTGAGCGCCGTGGAATATCACAGTGATCGCGGGCCAAGTCACGCCACCTTTAGCTACCTGGGGCTCAATATCGAAGACTTTTTCCTCACGAGCACGCCACCCAGCCCAACCGAACGCACCCTACTGACCACAGGTATGTTGGAAGCCGCCCTCATCTCCAAAGCCCAAGGGGGCAGCCGGATCGAAACGCCTCACCTCGCCATCGCCTACCAGCCCACTGCCGCTCCTGTACGGCGGCCTACCCGTGAGCGGCCCATCGGCGCGTGCCTCGATCCCTGGCCCATGCCTGAACCGGGCACAACCCCCGCGGCCAAACCGATCCCCATCACCCGCGACGGCACGATCCGCGGTGCGCGGCGATAACCGCTCCTCACCGCGCAGGACAACAACAGAGGTTTTTAGGACGCGGAAACACGCGGATTTCTTTTTATCCGCGTCTATCCGCGTCCTCTTTCCCCTACGCACGAACGCGCTACGGACATTCCCTACAGCGCTACCACTGAGGTACGCCGCCTAAGAGCAGCTTTTGCTCGGCGGTCCCCGCTTCTTTGAGCTGGCTAACCCGTGGTCCGCTAAAGGATTCACGCGACTTCATCCAGGCGTTTTGGTAGCACATGAGACAGACCCGACGGTGGGTCTTGGATTGGTTGGCCGCGCCTCGGTGATAGAGCCAGCCGTCAAAGAGGATCGCTTGGCCGGGTTGGGCTAGGATAAACTTTTCATCCGGGAAGCGGGGGTAGCCGACCGGCGGCTTAAAGGGTGCACGGTGGCTGCCCGGGACAACCACAATCGGGCCATTTTCCATGGTCAAAGCGTCCAGATAATAACCACAGTTGATCTGGCCTGGAATGCTGCCATAGGGCGTGCCATCCGGGTCCACCGGCCAAGGTCCATCGCGATGCCAGCTTTGGTCAGGCGCGCCTGGTTCGGTAACGCGGGCGGTGGCACTATGGAGCTGGATACAATTGCCGAGCAGCGCTTTGATCCGCGCGAGGACGGCTGGATTGTCGAGCAGAAAGGCGAAGCGTTCGTCTTCTTCAAGCAATTGGTGGGTAAATTGGCTTTGGGTCCGTTGGAAGGTCGCGGCCAACGCGTCTTGCAATTGTGTCACTTGTTCAGGGGAGATTGCATGGTCAATGACCAAATACCCCCATTTCAAAAAGAATTTGACCTCCTGCTCCAGTTCAGGCGTCAAGGTGGGATTCAGTTGTTGGGGAACAATCGCGGTATCATAGCGCATAAAGACCTCTTTTGGTTCATTCGCTTGGTTCGTTTGCTGGGTGCCAGTGGCATGGGATTTGCATCATAGTGTAGGCAAAATGCTTTGTCAAACACCGTTGGTGCGCCTGTGGCTGGACAATTTGAGGGCGCTTGGCATCCCCGCCAGGATACGGTATGATTGGCAACCATCCCTACCAGCCGCAAGGAAAACCGCGCACCGTTCTCAGGAGATCGGAAGATGACCACCAGCACCCGCACGCTTCTTTTTGTGGATGACCATGACCTTCTCTATTACGCTGGCCTCCAGCGGCGGCTTCAGCCCTTGACCCGCGCCCCACATAACCCCGTCATTGCGGGGCATGAATACCCTTTCGCCAGCCTTTCTTTCTACCGCGCAGCGCTGGTGTAGCCTTTGACAGCGGCAGTATCCTCACCAATGGCACACCGGTGATTTTGGAAGATACGATCCGCTTCTATTACGGCGGCTATTCCGAAGGGGCGACTGGTGCCGATGACTACAGCCTGACCACCGGTATTGGATTGGCAACCCTACCGCGCGATCGCTTTGTCGCCCTTTGTCCCCAACAAGCGGTAGGACAGGTGACGCTGAAACCGCTCGATCTTGCGGCCAGTCAAACGCTGACCATCAATGGCGACGCGACAGCTGGTGTGATTCAGGTAGAGCTGCTAGATAGCGCAGGCTATCGTTTGCCCGGCTTTACGCGTGAGGAGGCGCTACCCATCACAGGGGATGCCCTGCGTCACCCCGTGCGCTGGCAAAGCGCCACCCTAGCTCAGCTACCGGTGAACCAAGTAATGCTCCGTATTTACTTGAACAACGCCGACCTCTTCGCTGTCACCCTTGGTTAAAATCGGTAGAAAGAGCTGACAGGTTTGCAACCTTGTCAGCTCTAATGAGGAACGTGCTAGCCTTTCAACTTACCCAGCCGCGACAAACCAGCGGAGGGCATAACGCGCCGCGCTGCGTTGAAAGGTCAAGGTGTAGGGGTCACAGAGCCAACGGGCCACATGCCCATCGCTGCGCACCATCAGCCAGCCGAAATCCCAGCCACGACTGCCATAGCGCAGCGGAATGGCCGGACGGACGCGCACCAAGGGGTGAGTGCCGGTCATAAAGAGCTTTTGCTCGGTATAGTAATAACAGGAACCGGCGTGGATCAAGACTTCGTGTTCCAGCGCCGGTTCCCCGGCAGGCACCAGATCGGCACAGAGGTTACGAATCCCCACCTTCACCGGCAAACCGGCCAGAAAGGCATCGGCCAGATCGGTGACCGACCCCGCCAGCACCGTGCCGTCGGCGGCGTGCGAAAGGACCTCTTGCCAACGGTCATTGACCAGAAAACGGTAGCTATCGAAGGCGTAGATGAAGTTGCTACTCGGCGCATTGGTGCCAGCATCCCAGTTATCTAACTGATGATAGCGCGGCATGGCACTGTGATCGTCCAAGGGCGCTGGCCCCATTTCTCCGGTCTTGGGCAGGCCATCCAAGTAGGGGCGGGCGATGGCTTGTTGACCATCCTGGTTGTACAGAAAGAAGGACATAGAGGGGCGCGGCCCAAAGCCAACTGGAATCTCCACCGGCAGGCGCAGCGTCATAAAGGCAGCAGACCACTGGTCGGCGAGGAGATAGGTTTCCCGAAATTCCGCCACTTCTTCCACCAATTCCGTGCTGGATGAGGTGGTGTCAATGTGTTCGTTATGCCGGAAGGCAGTGGCGATGCGCAGATCCGCGCCCCGCTGGAGCGCAGCATTGAGCGCGGCAACGCTACCGTCTCGAATGGAACGGTCACCATTGAGCGTCAACGGGTTGGAGATAGTAGAATTTCTCATCGACTAGACATTCCAACGGCTAGGGTTAATGCCCGCCGCCTCATTTGCCATGTTAGCTGGACGATTGGGCACATTAAAATCAAAGTTGCTGGTATTGAGGCTCTTGAACAAACGCCGGACATGGGGCGGCAACTTCGCGACCTTCTCGGGCTCCCAATCCGGCACTTCCACAATCGGCGGTGACCAAGTCGGGCGATAGGCAATAGCCAGCAACCGGCGATCCTCTTGGCTGCGATTGGGATAATTGGCATGAAAAATGCCCTGGTGAATAATGGCTGCCGACCCCGCCGGGCAGCAGAGCATCACCGCTTCGGGGTGAGTCAAGTAACGTTTGTAGGGGTTGCCATCGCTATGCAGCGAGAGATGCGAATGGGGCAAGACAAGCAGGGGCGCTTTTTCGGGGGTGAGATCATCCAAATACCAGAGCACCCGCACCAACTTGGGCGCGCTCGCCTGCATGCCAAAGATCTTGGAGCCATAGGGTTGTGCGTCGGTGTGGATGGCGATGCCAGGGTGTCCTGGGCGCGAGAGGGCAAAGACACAGGAAGTCACCACCAGTTCATCGCCAAAGAGCGTTTCCAGAAAGTTGACAATGGTGGGATTGGCGATCAGGTCGATACACTGGGGCGAGTCCGACCATTGGACGTTGCTATGCCCCCGTTGATTCTCGCTGTAATCGGTGCCAATGGTCGGCAGCCGATCCAACTCTGCTTTGATCGCTGCGATCTGCTCCTGGCTGAGGAGCGATGGTAACAAGACAAAGCCCTCAAGCTCCAAATGTTTGATCCGTTGCGCCGTATTCAGCGCGCCCCAGTCGGTTTGATCAAGCGTAGCTGGATATTCAGCTGGGCGGTTCTCTGCCACTGGTCTACCTCCTTGCTTATTGCGGTTTATGCGTTGCCGGTTAGCTTTTTGCCAGTCAGTTGTCGGTTCTAGCCCGCAATGTAACACAGCGGGAATCCGCCTGTCAATGCGCGAATTCGGGGCGGGTATTGGGGGGCGGGCATTGGGGCTCAATTTTGTCATTTGGTCATTCGTGAAGCCACATGGTAAGATAGCACCGTCCCTCCTTCATCAACCCATGACATGATCTATCGACTAGCACGCTATGACCATCCACCTGCTATCAACTCGCCAACTCACCCCAAAGCAACTTGCCACGCTCTACGCCGTGGCCCCCGATGCCGAGATTACCCACTTTTGGGCCCAGAGTGGCACCGAAATTGAACAAGCGCTGACGCCCTCCACCGAAGTCCTTTTTACGGGGCGCGGGGATTATTCCATCGCCCATGCGCAGAGCCTGCGTTGGGTGCAGATGGAAAATGCCGGCATCGATCATATTCATAACACCGCGCTATGGCACTCATCCCTCCCTATCACCAGCGCCAATGGGACCCACCTGCCCCATCTGCCTGAATATGTGCTGACCATGCTCCTGGCTTGGGCGCATCGCCTGCCCGCCCTCTTCGATCTCCAAACACGCGCGCAGTGGGCTTCTGGGCAGCAAGTAGAAGCCCTTTGGCCGCGACCAGTCTACCAACGCACGCTAGGCATTGTGGGCTATGGGGCCATTGGACGCGAGATCGCACGCATGGGCAAGGCAATCGGCATGCGAATTTTGGCGACGCACCGCCCTGGTGGTTCCCTACACTACACGGGCTACAGCCCGGCTGGCTTGGGCGACCCCGCGGGCAAGCTCCCCGATGCTTGGTTTACCTTGGCGGAGTTACCAGCGCTGTTACGCCAGAGTGATTATGTCGTGCTGGGCGTGCCGTTGATGGAACATACCCGCCACCTGATCGATGCCGCGGCGTTGGCCCACATGCAACCCCACGCCTTATTGATCAACATCGGGCGCGGCGGGTTGATCGATCAGGATGCCCTGTTGGCGGCGCTGCAAGCCAAACAGATCGGCGGCGCGGTGCTTGATGTCACCACACCCGAACCACTACCCGCCAATCACCCGTTGTGGCGACAGGAAAATGTGATCATCACGCCCCACATGGCAGGGCTTGTCGACCACCACTTTGACAATGTCGTCGATCTCTGGGCCGAAAATTTGCGACGCTACCGGGCCGGTGAGCCACTCCACAATCTCGTGGCGCGGGAATTGGGGTATTGAGCAGAACTAGCGACAATCCGCGTCCGATTCATGGCACCGTCGCCTTCTTTACTGCCGCGGAAAGCGCCAACGTAGCGGCCACCGGGCACGTAAGGAGCGGCGGACGGGGAGATTTTGTGGGGTGACTGGTGTGCCTTGAACCCCGAGCAAGAGTAGCCAAGAGAGCAAGATGAAGCCTGCTCCCAGCGCAAAGATTGTGGTATCGGCCACGCCTAAACGGATCAAGCCTGCCCCGATAAAGGGCGTCACTACCCCGCGCACCCCCAGCACCGTCGCTTGCACGGCAGCATATTCCACCACTTTATCCGATTCGGCAAGTTGAATACAGGTGCTAATGAGCCCCACATCAATCCCCGCATTGATCAACCCCTGCACAGCAAAGGCCGGTAGCAACATCCAACCATCGGTGGCCCAAATATAAGCCAGTGGCACAATCACCGAGATCAGCTGATTCATGCGTAGAACGGGCAGCCCCCCCTTGTGATCCACCACACGCCCCCAGATCAAAAAGCCCACCAGCCAAGTCGCCGATTGGACTAAGCCCAACATGCCTAGATCCGTATAAGAAAGTTCGAGACGATCCACTTGAACAATGGCGTAGAGCGGATAGCCAATCAAGCCGCCCAAGCCATAAAAAGTAAAAGAGAGGAGATGGGTGAGAAAAGGGCGATTATGGCGCACAACTTGCAACAGGCTCGCCAGCGAGCGTGTCTGGCGGGGTGGCAAGGGACCTTCGTCCACCCGCATCCGGCTAAAGATCCAGGCCGCGCCAATGCCCAGGAACGCGGCCAACGGGAAAAGCAGCTGATAACCATAGCGATCCAAGGCCCACCCAGCCAACGGTGTCGCCAATAAAATGGCCGCTACCATCCCTAGCCGCACCACCGAGATCACTTGTCCACGCACCCGCTCTGGATAGATCACTTGGATGATCCGGGTATACCCCGGCGAAGGAAAGCTTTCTAATATCCAGAAAAGCGCCGTGACCAATAAAAGCCAATAGGTTTGGGTGATCAAGGCAAAGAGGAAAAAAAGACTCCGCGCCGCGACCCAACAGAAGACCACAAAATGCTTGGGCCGTCGCCGCCGCATGAGAACGATGCTCAACGAGGTGAGGATGGAGCCAAAGTAGGTTTGGGCCGTGTAGAGGGCCAACAGTTCGGAAGAAGCACCTAAGCGCCGCAAGACAACCGGAATATACTGAATCGCCACGGCATAGAAAATGCCATAGGCCACCGACGCCGCTAGTTCGATCAACATGTTCCGTCGCACCTCTGGCGTCAAGGGGACGGTAAAGGTGCGCTCCAGGCGCGCATGGAGGAGACTCAGGGTAGAGCGCAAGAAAAACCTGCCTTGCTGTTCATCGCGAAGAGTGCGTCCCCGCCTGCTGGCCTCCCCAGAAAATGCTCACGAAAACATCTGGTATCATGCCAAACAAGTGGGACGCACTCCCTTGCCGAAAGATTGTTGCTCATTACTCTACCATAAGCCGAGGAGCCGGTGCAAGTCAGGTTGCCTAGCTGGGCAATCCAAGCAAAGACAAACAAAAAAGAAACGTTAAACAAACAAAAGTCGTGTAAGATCAAAAACCGTGATATATTGACGATATATTGACATTGATAGTAGCAGGAATAGCAGAAGCGATTGGAGGCACAAGTGTCAACTTATCAGAAAACAGAACAAGCGCTTAAAAATTTAACACCGCAACAGCATTATGTAACCCAGCAAAATGGCACCGAACGCCCCGGCACCGGTGAATACTTGTACAACAAGAAAGCTGGCATCTATGTCGATATCGTATCGGGCGAGCCGCTCTTTGCCTCCTCCGATAAATACGAAAGTGGTTGTGGTTGGCCGAGCTTTACCAAACCTATTGCACCCGCCTATATCAAAGAACTACGCGACACCACCCATGGCATGATCCGCACCGAAGTGCGCTCGACCCATGGGGATAGCCATCTCGGGCATGTCTTTCCAGATGGCCCGCGTGATCGGGGTGGATTACGCTACTGTATTAATTCAGCGTCGCTCCGTTTTGTCCCGCGGGATGAAATGGAAGCGCAAGGCTATGGTGAGTATCTGGATCAAGTAGAGGAGATTTCCTAATGGCAAAGGAACGTGCTGTTCTAGCCGGTGGCTGTTTTTGGGGGATGCAAGATCTGATCCGCCGGATCCCTGGGGTCATTTCTACGCGTGTGGGCTATACCGGGGGTGACATCAAGTTCGCCACCTATCGCCATCATGGCACCCACGCCGAGGGCATTGAGATTTGGTTCGACAATGAGCAGGTGAGCTATCGCAAGTTGCTCGAATTTTTCTTCCAGATCCACGATCCGACCACCCTCAATCGCCAGGGCAATGATCGGGGCATGTCCTATCGGTCAGGCATCTATTATGTGGATGAAGCCCAGAAGCAGGAAGCCATACGCACCATTGCCGATGTCAATGCTTCTGGCCTGTGGCCGGGCAAGGTCGTGACCGAGGTCAAGGCGGTGGGTGATTTCTGGGAAGCCGAGCCAGAACATCAGGATTACCTAGTCCGGTATCCCCAGGGTTACACCTGTCACTACCCACGCAAGAATTGGGTTTTGCCCCAGCAGAGCCCCGTCGCCCAGCCGAGCTAAGCTAAGCGTGCATAACAACTAATACCCAAGAGACCGGCACATCCATCGTGTCGGTCTCTTTTTATAAAATTCTCACGAACGCCAACACCCTATCTTCTGTCCTCTAC
>JAHBVH010000030.1 GCA_019637645.1 Caldilineaceae bacterium | reverse complement strand
GAGCCCCACGCCGGTGTGGGCGGTTGGACACCCAAGCCCAAGAAACTCAAACCGGCCTCAACCAAAATGGCATAGCCAACGCCTAAGGAAAATTGCACCACCAGGGGAGAGAGGCTATTTAACAAAATCACTCGGCGCATGATCTGACCATCGCGCAGCCCAATCGCCCGTGCCGATTCGAGATATTCTTTTTCGCGGATCGAAAGCGCGCTGGCCCGCACCAAGCGAGCAAAGGTTGGTGTATAGACAATGCCAACGGCCAAAATCGCATTCAACAGGGACGGGCCCAGGACGGCAATAATAAAAATCGCCAACAAGACCGCGGGGAAGGCCAACAGGGCGTCCATCGTCCGCATGATCAACGTGTCGAGCCAGCCGCCATAGTACCCCGCGATCAGGCCCAGCGTCACGCCCAACAAAGCAGAGACCGCCATCGACGCGACCCCCACCACCAGCGAGACCCGCGTCCCATAGAGGATCCGGCTAAAGTTGTCCCGCCCAATGGTATCGGTGCCAAAGAAATATTGAGCCGATGGTGGCTTGCGCGCGTCCATGGTAAATTGGGTCTCTGGATCATAGGGAGCCAGCCAAGGCGCGCCAATGGCTACGATGATCAGCAGCCCAACAATCAGAACACCCAGCGCGGCCAGCCGATTACGCAGCACACTTTTGATAAATTCAAGGCGATAGGCAGTGCTGCGGGGCGGGTTCGTTCCCCCTTGACGCAGCTCAGTTGCCACGGTCGGCATTGGTTTAGATGCAGCCATAGATGATAAAACCTAATTTCAATTTTAGTGTTATTGATAGCGAATACGCGGATCAAGATAGGCGTAGGTGAGATCAACCAGTAAGTTCACCACCATAAAGATGAGGGAAATAAAGAGAACCACACCTTGGACAATCCCATAGTCTCGTTGCTGGATCGCTTGCAGCAGCAAGGTACCAATTCCCGGCCAGTTAAAGACCGATTCGGTGATGATTGAACCGCCCAACAAACTGCCCAACAAGACGCCAAAAATGGTGACAACCGAGAGCATGGCATTTTTGAGCACATGGCGCATGATCACCAGCCGAGGCACCAAGCCCTTGGCCCGCGCCGTCCGCACATAATCAGCATTCATCACATCCAACATGCCCGAGCGCAGAAACCGAGTGAGCGGCGCGGCCAAGCCGATCCCAAGGGTAATAGCGGGCATGAGCAGAAACTTCAACCCCATCACTGGATCAACCAATGGCGAAATATAGCCGGAAGGTGGCAACCAGCGCAACGAGACAGCCAAAGTCAATAACAACATCAACCCGAGCCAAAAGCTGGGCAACGCAATGCCCACCAGCGAAAAGAAGGTAGCAAAGTGGGCCAACCACGAGTGGGGACGTACCCCCGAGATAATTCCCAGCGGAATGCTGATCGCCAACCCGATCACAAGCGAGGCTAGGGTCAGCCAAATGGTGGCAGGAAAGCGCCGTTGAATTAACGAGAAAGCCGACTGATGCGAACGCCAGGAAGTGCCAAAGTCACCTTGTACAACATCACCGATCCAGACCATATATTGGACATACAGCGGTTGATCCAGCCCCATCTCTTGGCGCAATTGTTGGTAGGCTTCTTCGCTGGCTTCCAACCCCAACTGAGCAGCGACTGGATCACCCGGCACTAAGCGGATGACGGCAAAAACGACCATGGAAAACAAAAAGAGGACAAAGATCATCTGCACCAGGCGGCGCAGAATGTATTGTTGCATAGAAACACCCTTCTATTACGACTGATGATTATCGCCAGCAAGTATAGGCTGTTCACTAGCTTCTGTCAAAGCCATGCTAACCACCGTGCGCTAGGCAATCATCAATAAGCCGACATCGGTCAAGGAACAAAACGAGTCGCCGACCTGAGGCCCAGCGACTCGTATGTGTAGAGAAGGTTGTATTTTCCGCATACAGGTGATCAGCGCTGTCGCTCTGCTGGTCACCTGTACAAAACTATTCCAATCGGCGCAGCTAACTTAGCCCACCCATTTCCAATCATAGAAATTGGGATACCCCTTGGGCAGAATGGCTAACCCTTCGATCTTCTGGTTGGCGGCCCATTTGATCTCCATCGTCTTGAGCTTGACCAGCGGAGTGTCGTCGAGGATGGCAATGTCCATGAGCTGCGCGTAGAGCGCTTTGCGTTCTTCGGGGTCTGCGGTGGCTTTGGCTTGGTCGAACAGGGCTTCCACTTCTTCATTGAAATAGCGCATGGGGTTGTTACCCTGCTCTTTGCGCAGCACGCTGCTGAAGAGACCATCCGGGTCAATTTCGCGCGTGTACGAGGCCAGAGTCATCTCAAAGTTGCGGCCCACCCAGGCATCTTCTACATAGAATGCCCATTCCAATGGTTCAATCACAACGGTCAAGCCGATCTCGGCCAAGTTGGCTTGGATAATCTCGGCGACCGGCACCCCATAGCCCGGTTCCGAGAAGGTGCGGAAGGTGATGGTGGTTGCGGGATCAAAGCCAGATTCGGCCAACAGTTGGCGCGCCGCGTCGAGGTCACGGGTCGGGCAGTCCAATTCCGTATACGCCCAGTGCGTCGAAGGAATGAGATTACATTGGCTCTCGCCCGAGCCAAAGAAGACATTTTGCAAGATCGCTTCTTTGTCGATCGCCCGGGCAATCGCTTGGCGCAGCAGCTTGTTATCCTGGAAGGGCGGACGTTCGTTGCTAAAAATCAAGCAAAGATAAGAAGCCGAGACTTCTTGGCCTAATAGTTGTAGGTTGGCATCACTCGTAATTTGCTCATAGAATTCCGGCGGAATCGCTGTCGCGATATCCACTTGACCACTTTGGAGATTGGCAATCCGCGTTTGGGTTTCGGGAATCGGGATGGTCACAATCTCATCGGGCCACTGGGCCAATTGTTCCTGATCCCAATAATCGGGGAATTTCCGATAAACAACCCGCTCCCCCGGCACCCACTCCACAAACTCATAGGGACCGCTGCCAATAGGATGGGTATCGACCTGCGCTATTGTCTCTTTGTCCACAATCGAAGCCGACATCACGGCCAGATTGGGGAAGAAGGTGACATCAACTTGCTTGAGGTGAATGACAAATTCATAGGGGCTTGGCGCTTCAAAGGTATCGACAGCCAGCATGTAACCCAAGAAACGTCCTTGGGAGCCCAACTCAAAGCCGCGCGTAAAGGTATAGGCTACATCGTCCGACGTAATCTCACGGCCCGAGTGAAACTTGGCACCTTGGCGTAATTGGAAGGTATAGGTCAACCCATCTTCGCTCACCGTCCAAGATTCGGCCAAGCCCGGAATCGGGTTCATCATAGTGTTGTCATATTCCACCAAGCGGCTATAAACCAACGCCGCCGGTGGCCAATCGACGCCCGCTTGTTGAATCCCTGGATCCAGCTTTAGGATATCGCTATCATAGCCGATGGTCATGACGCTGGGTGTTGTCGCGGCACTTTCTCCCCCTTCGGCGGCTGGCGCGGTGCTCGGGTCCATGGCGGGCTGGCAGCCAACCAAGCCCAATAAAGCCAGGGTGCTTGCCCCGCCCGCACTGACTTGGAGAAGTTGGCGGCGGCTCAAAGTCGCCCGGCGCAGCGGGTTAGAAACATGAGTAGAGTCTGTCATCATTTGCTCCTTGAACAATGAGTGGAGTTGTGGTGCTTTCTAAACATAGTCGCATCGCAAAACTATGTCTCAGCAATGGTGAATAGGTTGGTAAGGGGGTACGAACTTACGTCCGCCATCAACCAAGCGCGGTCGGCCATAGAGGGTGGATCATCGATGGTTACCCTGCTGCGCCGCTGCAGCAAGAAACCCGTAACGCTTGATACGCACCGCTATTGTAGCCGAAGAGGGGCTTTTCTCGCAACCTGCTTGCACGAATAGGTTACGCGAAAATAGGCGTTACGCACTGGGCCAGACCTGTCAGGTCTCTGGTCACGCTGATCAACTGCGTAACTTCTAAATGATTTATCCGATACGATAACGAAGCTAGCGCTTGCGCTGACAATCACCCAAGCGCGATTGACAATCACCCGCGCAAGCTGATACGATCCTTAGCGATTGAGCTACCCAAGCATGAATCAGCACGCCCAGCCACGGGCAAACCAGAGGAGAAACCACCTATGCGTGAAATTCCAACACGCCGCGTCGGCAGAACCGCGGCCCAAGTCACCCAATTGGGCTTTGGCAGCGCGCCCCTCGGCGATCTCTTTGAATCTATCAGCGAAGAAAAGGCGCAACAGACGCTCCAAGCAGCCTGGGACGCGGGCGTGCGCTACTTTGATACCGCGCCCTACTATGGCTATACCAAGAGTGAGCACCGGGTCGGTCACTTTTTGCGCCAACAGCCGCGCCAAGACTTTGTCATCTCGACCAAGATCGGGCGTGTCTTCAAAGCGGCCCACAATCCGGCCACCTTTGACAAGGGGGGCTGGAGTGGCGGGCTGCCTTTTGAATTTACGGTCGATTTTAGCTACGACGGGATCATGCGCTCCTTTGAAGATAGCCTACAGCGGCTCAGCTTGCCATCAATTGACTTGCTTGTCATCCATGATCTGGACTTTTATTTTCATAAGGAAGAGGCCCGGGTCCAAGCCTATCTCAACCAACTTTTCACCAGCGGCTGGCGGGCGCTCGATGAGCTGCGCCGTCATGGTTTGATCAAAGGGGTGGGGGCCGGGGTCAATGAACTGGGGATGATTCCCCGTTTTCTAGAGCTAGTCGATCTCGACTTTTTCCTCGTGGCCTATGGCTATAACCTGATCACGCAGGTGATGCTCGAAGAGGAATTCCCACGCTGTGCCGAACGTGACATTAGCATCATTATCGGCGCGGTCTTTGCTTCGGGCATCTTAGCCACCGGTGCGGTGCCAGGTGCGCGTTATTTCTATGCCCCCGCCTCTGCGGAGATTATGGAAACCACCCGCCGCATTGAGGCCATCTGCCAAAAGCACAATACACCCCTACCGGCGGCCAGCCTGCAATTTCTTCTGGCGAATCCGCTGGTCTCGGCGATCATTCCCGGGGCGATTGCTCCTGAACAGGTCCAAACCAATGTCCAGCTCCTCCAACAGCCCATTCCACCAGCGCTTTGGTCCGATCTAAAAGAGGCCGGGCTGTTGCGTAAAGAGGCACCCACACCGTAACTCAACTACCGGTAACTTTTTCACACCCCATTTACCTCAAGCTGACTGGCGCTGCAGCAGTGCTGGTCAGCCCCTCCCCCTACCAGCAAGACCCCATATATAAATATCATTAATTTGACATTTCCCACACCTTCCTTTACGATTGCCCCTTGCTGGCTACACCCATCATGGGGCTAGGCCAGTTTGAGGCGCGGTTTGAGAAGGGAAAACCTGATGTTTCTTGCTTTGTTGCGCCGGTACGAAGGCTGGTTTACCTTTGCGCTGGTCTTGACCCTGGTAGTGTTGGCCTTTGTGAGCGCCCAAGCCCTCTTTTCGTCTGCCCCCCCCTTACCAACGGCGACCGCGCTGCCAGTCGCCCAGGTGATCGCACCGACAATCACGCCGACGGTGCTTGCCACAGAAACGCCCACAGAAACACCCACAGAAACGCCCACAGAAACGTCAACGGCGATGCCAACAGAGACACCCACAGTGCTACCAACGGAAACCCCGATCCCCACGGCAACCGAAACGGCTATCCCGAATCCGCAGCCCACCGCGCCACCAGCGCCATTACCAAACCAGCCACCCCAGATCCAAGCAGCCCTTGCCCCACTTGACTTGCGCAAACAGCGTGGGATCTTTGAAGTCCAAGTCGATGCGACCGACCCCGATGGCAATCTACAAGCGGTCGCGGTGATCCTCCAATTCCCGCCCAGTGACCGCGAACGCGAACCGCGTTTCAAAGAACAGCGCAAAACCGAAATCCGCTTTACCCAGAAACGACTCGACATTCGCGGCCCCGATCCCCAAGCCATCTTGGCCCAACTGCAACAGGATGGTGGTCTGCGCATTGCGCCTGGGCAACGGCTCGATCTGCGCATCCACCGCAAAGACGAAAGCACCGCCGAACTACGCGAAGATGGGTGGCGCGTCGAAGCACCATGGCTCACCATCGCCGTGATCGCCGTGGATAGCACCGGCGCGAGCAGCGTGATCACCCTTGCTCCTTGTACAGCCCTTCAATGTGCCCCATCAAGTGGCGCGAATAGGGGTGATGATGACAAAGATGATGATGACAAAGATGATGATGATTGACTTTCCCACGCGCCTATGCTACAGTAGCGCCATAACTTAGATGAATCAACAACGTTGACGGTGAATAGTACGCGCCCCGCCGGGCCAACAGCGAGTCGAGGAGCGTGAAAGCTCGACGAGCAGGCAGCGCCGAAGCCACACCCGAGTTGCCACCGAACCGGCTTTGTCAGTGGGGCAGTAAAACAGTTGTATTCTCATCGATTCACTGTCCCACTTCCTTAAATCGGGTAAGGTTGGCCGGCCAAGTCCGCCGTGATCCGGACGCGCCCTCACGGATGAGGATTGGTTGAGCAATCCGGTGGCGGCGGCAAAGCGGAGACGGTAACGTCTCAATCAAGGTGGTACCGCGGATAACACCGTCCTTGAGCCCTCTGGGCTTGAGGACGGTGTTTTTTATTTGGAAAATTCATGGAGGAGACGATGAATGCCCATCACTTGCGTAATCTATTTCTAGAGTACTTTCGGACGCGCGATCATGCCGTGCTTGGCAGTGCATCGTTGATCCCCGAGGGCGATCCCAGTGTGCTCTTTACAACGGCTGGGATGCATCCGTTGGCGCCTTTTTTGTTGGGTGAGCCCCATCCTGCGGGCCAGCGGTTGGCGAGTTGCCAAAAATGTCTACGCACCAATGATATTCTAGAAGTGGGTGACGCCACCCATCTAACCTTTTTTGAGATGTTGGGCAACTGGTCGCTCGGCGACTATTGGAAGCCAGAATCGATCCGCTACAGCTATGACTTCCTGACCAATCACTTGGGGCTGGCAGCAGAGCGCCTATCGGTGACCTGTTTTGCCGGGGATCCCGTTGCGGCACGCGACGAGGAGGCTGCGGTCATTTGGCGCGACCTCGGCATCCCCGCGGAACGGATCTTCTTTCTGCCCAAGGCCGACAATTGGTGGGGTCCTGCCGGTGCGACTGGCCCCTGTGGCCCCGATACCGAAATTTTCTATGACACCCAACCCGATGGCCCTGCCGATGAGACACCAGCCACCAACGGCCAGCGCTTTGTCGAGATTTGGAATAATGTCTTTATGCAATACGACCAGCAAGCCGACGGCCAGATGGCGCGGCTCCAGCGCAACAATGTCGATACGGGGTTGGGGCTGGAACGGGTGTTGACCATTCTCCAGGGGGTTTCCTCCCCCTACGCCACCGATCTCTTTGCGCCGCTGGTCGATGCGATCCAGACGCGGGCCACCACACCCCAGCCTTTTGCCGTGCGCGTAATTGCCGATCATGTACGGGCCGCGACTTTTGTCCTGGCGGAAGGCATTCGACCGGGCAATGTCGATCAGCCCTATGTGGCGCGCCGGTTGATTCGCCGCGCTATTCGCTACGGCTGGACCATTGGCATCACCGGTCACTTCTTGGCCGATTTAGCCAATCAGGTCATTGCCACCTTTGCTGATGTCTACCCCGAATTGGAAAGCCAGGGCGATCAGATTGCCACCGCGCTCGACGACGAAGAGACGCGCTTTCAACGGACCCTGGCGCGCGGCGAACGGGCTTCGGCCAAGCTGATTGCCGAACAGCAGGAACGCGAGGAAGCGGTGCTGGCGGGCGAGCAAGTCTTTCATCTCTATGAGACCTATGGCTTCCCCGCCGAATTGACCCAGGAGTTGGCCGCGCAACAAGGGCTAACCGTCGATATGGCCGGTTTCCAAGCCGCCTTTGCCACGCATCAAGCCGAGTCGCAACAGGGCGCGGCAGGGCGCTTCCGTGGGGGATTGGCCGAGCGCCGCCCCGAGACGGTGCGCCTGCATACAGCCACCCACTTGCTCCACGCTGCGTTGCGGCAGCGCTTAGGAGCACACGTCGCACAACGGGGCAGCAACATTACGCCAGAACGGTTGCGTTTTGATTTTAATCATCCAGCCAAAGTCACCGCCGAAGAGTTGCAACAGGTAGAAGCCCTGGTCAACGCCCAGATCGCGCGCGATCTACCCGTCCACTGGGTGGAGATGTCTACCGAAGCAGCCAAGCAGAGCGGTGCCATTGGTCTCTTTGAAGAGCGCTATGGGGAGCAGGTCAAGGTCTACACCATCGGCGACTTTAGCAAAGAGATCTGCGGCGGCCCGCATGTCGAGCAGACCGGTGAACTAGGCCACTTTCAGATTATCAAAGAGGAAGCCGTCGGCACTGGCATACGCCGGATTCGGGCCGTGCTACAGGGTTAAAGCCCCTATAGACCTGACAGGTTTGCAAACCTGTCAGGTCTGGACTGTGCCGATCCCCTTTGTCAAAGCGTTTCTACTGATTTTCTCCGTTTTACCAACTGAATCATTTTGTTTACCCTGCACTCATTTCTTTGCATTAAACGAACAGCAGTATGCTACAATCCAACGTTGTCCAACTGCCGATTGGGGCGGTTGGCTTGATCAACTAAAGTAGAAGGATTATCTGCTTGTTCTCGCAACTTCGTCCACCTACCGTTCGTGCCGCGGCGGTCACAGCTTCGGCCCAAGTCTCTCGCGATCTGTGGATCACCAGGCTCTACTATCTCTTATTCTACAGCGCCGTTGCCACGATTACCCCGTTTTTGAATGTCTATCTGGAAAAGAACGGCCTCAGCGGTGCCCAAATCGGCTGGATCAGCAGTATTCCACCGCTCGTTTCTCTGCTAGCTGGCCCCTTTTGGAGCGCCATCGCCGACCGTTGGCAGATCCATCGGGCGGTCCTTGGCTTGTTGACTTTGCTGGCGGGGCTTACGTCACTGCTTTTTCTAACATCGGTGCAATTTTGGCCGGTGCTCTGCTTTATCGTCGCCATGACCTTTTTTCGCAATCCCGTCGCGCCTTTGATCGATAGCACGGCTGTCCGCTTGGTCAAACAGAGTGGCTCAACCTATGGTCGGCAACGGCTCTGGGGAAGCATTGGCTTTGCCAGCGTCAGCTATATTATGGGGCGGCTCCTGACGACCGATGATTTGACCTTAGCCTTCTGGAGCCACGCGATTATTCTCATCGTGGGCTGTACGGGGCTCAGTTGGCTGCTACCGGTCCAAAGCCGCGGACAACCGCAGGTCAATTTGTGGGTCGGTCTGCGCCTCTTGGCCGGTCAGCGCAGCTATATGGGCTTTCTCCTCGCCGTCACCCTCTTTGGCTTTGCCATGTCGACCTACTTCACCTTCCTCAGTGTACACATGCTCAATCTGGGCGGCAGCACCATCCACTTGGGCTTGATGTGGCTAGCCATGGCCGCCATTGAAGTCCCGATTATGTTCTTTGGGGCGCGCAGCATCGAACGTTATGGCTACCGCCGGATCTTGAACCTGAGCTTTTGCGGTTTTGTGATTGGGTGGATTGCCATGGCCTTTGTTCCATCACCGCTCACCTTAATCCTTACTGTGGTCTGGATCGGCACTTGTTTCTCCTGTTATTGGGTTTCGGTGGTCAACTATGCCGATCAATCGGCTCCGCCGGGTCTCAATGCGACGACCCAAGCATTACTCGGTGCGGCCCAAGGGGGACTTGGCTGGAGTCTAGGCGCTATCTTCGCGGGCTATCTGTGGGATGTCGCTGGCGCAACGACCCTATTCTTGGCCGCCGCGGGCATCGTGGCATTGGCCGCCCTCAGCTTTAGCTGGAGCAACCGTGCGGTGCAGCCGGTACAAGCGGTTCTGGAGACGGCTTGAATGGACAGTGAGTCAGTGGACAGTGAGTCAGGAGGACAGTGAGTCAGGAGGACAGTAAAACAGTTACTGACTCACTGCCTTACTATCCTCCGGTGGACTAGATCTGGTGAAACTGCCCGTCACGCCAAAGCAGGGTTATGGCGTCTGGGACCTCAATGGTGGTGGTCCCTTGGGGGGTGGTCAGGGTGAGGGTGGCCGGTTGCAGCCCAAGGTAACCGAGCAGATACTGCGGCGACGCGGGGAGGGCCGCTACCCAAAGGGGGCCATGGGTGCTGGTTAGCGCTGCCTCGCCAACTGCCACCTGATCGGCGGTGGTTTGTTGGGCCAGCGGTGCCGCCAATGGGGGCCAGCCGAGATCACCGGTGGCGGTCCACCGGCGCTTGAGTTGCCAGTTCATTCGATCTACGAGGAGACCGATCTCTTCGCCATCCCTGGCATAGCTGGCGGCATAGTTCCGCTCACCGGCGGCGGCGTAGGTAAAGGGCGGATCAGCATGTTCGGTAAAGAGTCCGCTGGCCACGCGTGCGCCAAAGGCTTGACCATCCTCCTCAGCGGTTCGTTCACTCAGTTCAAGATAGAAAGCCACAATAGGCTTTCCTTGATAGAAAGCACCGGGCCACCCCATCTCCCAGAAGCGCTTCTCTGGGCCACGATAGTTGTAGCATTCCAATACTAAATCGCCCGCGCGTTCCACCAACTGCACTGGCGTATCCTTGCCCAACGGCGTGACTGTCAAAGGGCGGACGGCCATATAGATATCGCCACTGCCGATCACTACAACCTGCCCCGGCTCGACCACATGGGGCAGTGCGGTCACCTTGGTTGCACCGACCCAAATTTCATCGATCTGCGGGCGCTGCGTCCAGATCAACACGGCTTTGGCACTGCGCCCGTGGCGGAAATTCTGCGGGCCATAGACGCCGATCATGCGGTTCCCCGCTTGCACGCTGAAAAAGTCTCCTTCGTCGGGCAGATTGCGCGTTTTGGTGCGGTCGGTGGCGTGATAGGCGTCGCCAAACCATTTATCGTCGGTGATATAACGCGTATAGAGCACGCCGGGCCGGTCCGCCTGGGGCCGCCGATAGTGCGCCATACAGACATTGGCCTGAGGATTGACGCTGCTGGTGGCAGTGCCTAGAACCCAAGCCGGCGTGTGATAAGTCGTCAGCGCCACTTTGCGGTCGCGCTCCGCCGTCTCGGTCACTTGAAAGGCGGCAGGGGCAGTATCGACTAGCTCTGCTACCCAAGCCGGAACAATCCCATCCGCCAACCAACTTTGGAGCAGTTCACGCTCGGGTGGCGTCTCACAGACCACCGAAGGTTGATAGGCGCGACCATGGGGACCGGCCCAGCGCCCCGTTCCCCGATGCAGATGTAAGGCCACACTGAGCGCCAGCCGCGCGGTCATGGCTTGGGCCCGTTGGCGGGTTTCGGCATGTTGGGTCAGGTCGGCCAACCGCTTGAGGGCCCGGAGGGTCACCGCGGTATAGGTCGGGCTATTATATTCGAGCGGGTGACCCTGTTGGTTGGTATAGGCCATCCAACGGGCCAGCTTGGTATAGCCACGCTGTGCGATCGGCGCATCGCCGAGTAATTCCCCCCCCAAACAGCTATTCAAGATATCTAATACAGTGATATTGGTGTAGGCAACCAATACATCCAGCCGCGCCACCTCGTCCAGACCTAGCCGAATAGCCGTCAGCACCGGCTGGCGCAGATCAGGCGATAGGCGCTCCCCATGTTGCAGCATCATCGGGATCAGAGATTCCAAGTTAAAGGCCACCGCGTTGAGATCTTCGACCACACTATCTTCGCGCATCCAATAGAAATTGCCATAATGGGGATCGCGTTCATCCCGTTCTTGGCAAGCCAAGACCGCTTTCAAGATATCCGCAGCCAACGCGCAATCATGCGCTGTACCATTGGCGATCAACTGGGCGGCCAAGCGCGTTGCTTGGCGTGTTTCATGAAAAAGGCCAAACTCGGTCGTCTTGCTCAGCATCAAGGTGCTGGGGTTGAAATTCGCAGGGAGCGTTAGATTTTGCATTGTGTGTATCTTTACCGTTGGACTTTCACCGGCAGACTTCACCAGTGGGCTTCACCAGTGGGCTTCACCAGTGGATCAAGGTGCGCGCTTGCACAAGCCGGGTATAGAGTTGCGCGGTCTGTTGGGCAATACGGGTCCATTGAAATTGGGGCAAAGTCACTGTATAGGCATACTCACGCCATTGCTGGGCAGCTTCGGGGTGTTGAAAAAGCTGATCAGTCGCCCAGACGATGCTCAACGGGTCGTCGGGATAGACAGTCAGCCCGTTGCGTTGATGCTCCACCACCTCGCGCAGACCGCCCACATGGCTGACGATCACATTACAGCCACAGGCCATGGCCTCCAGGGCAACAATGCCGAATGGTTCGTAGAGGCTGGGAAAAATGGCCGCATCGGCAATCCGATAGATGCAATCGCGGTCACGGTCGCTGATAAAGCCCAGAAAGTCAACCGAATGTTCCACCCCGAGTTCATAGGCCAACGGCCACATTCGTTGCCCATTTTTGCCTGCCACTAATAAACGCGTGCTAGGATAGGCGGCCAAAATGCGGGGCATGGCGCGGATCAAAATCTGTAGACCCTTTTCATGGACAATGCGCCCGACAAAAAAGAGCAATCGTTCGCCATTTGGGGCATAGCGTTGGCGCAAGTCACTCAGCTCAGCGACCGAGCACGCTTCGCCCGCCGGTTTGTTGACGCCGTTAAAAATAATGTCGATCTTGTCCGCTGGCACTGTGAAATATTGTTGCAATTCCTCGCGCATAAACTGACTACAGACAATCACACGCCACGCCTCAAAGCAGATCTCCCACTCTAGTTGGTTGATCTGCTGGCTGGTTTGGCTGGGCAAATAACCTTGGTGGCGGCCCCGCTCCGTCCCATGAATGGTGGCCAAGAGTGGCGTCTTCCACCGATGTTTCAGGCGTATCCCTGCCACCCCAGTCAGCCACTCATGCATGTGAATAAGAGCATAGGGATGCTGCTGGGCCAGTTGCTCGGCGTAGTCCACAAAATAGGCGTTATTGGCGATCACACTATTATAGTGATCCAGCACATCCACCGGCGGCATGGCAATCCGGTGAATCGTCAAATAATCATTGACTTGCTCAACGGGCGCGCCCCCACCGTAGTGGGGCGTCACTAAGTCAATTTGGAGTGGACCATCGGCCATGGGTAGACCGGCGAGAAGTGGTAGTAGATCGGCTACATGCTTCCCAATGCCACCGACCATGTGGGGAGGATATTCCCAACTTAACGCAAGCACACGCATAAATTTACTTCTTTCTACATGCTGTTGACATGAGCGCTATCACTAAACAGCTCCCCAAAGGAACTTCTTTATGCAAAGCGCATGGCAATCAGTCAACACGACAGAGAGCGCCAACCCGGTGCCCATCAGGGCAACTATCCAAGGCGCACAAACTGCCTAGCGAAACCTCCAGAAAAAAATTAGTCATCGGCAGGTGGCGCACTATCATTCAATGCAATGTGCGCCACATACCAAGAATCACTCGGCAACCCTGGTTGGCCCAAGACACGGGCAATGGCCTGTTGGGTTGCGCGATAGGTGAGATAATCACGCGGCGCGGCTGTGGGGTAGTGTACCCGCCACGCCGCGTAGCCTTCATCTCGCCAGACGAATAAGGATACAGGGCCGCTGATCCGAGCATGTTCGGCAAAGATGGGACTATCGGCTTGCGGCCCCATAAAAAATGGCACTGCTGGGTAGCGAACACGCAAAGCAGAAAAGTAGGCTGCGCCAGCCTCTGCCGTGCCTAGCCACAGCACGCTATCGGTTGGTTGAACAGCGGTGACATCACTGCTGAACAGGAAAGGTAGGGCCACTTGGGTTGCCGTAGACGCCGACAGCCAAACAGGACTGCCCGCCACCACCATGCGCGCGCTGCCTTGGGTCGCTGCCGCTTCTGCAGCTGCCACGAAGAGGGGCGTTAACCACTGGCCGGCTTGGTCAAAAGGCACAAACCCAGCCTTGGGATCAAGCGCCAACGGCATCAACCATGGAATGTTGGCCGCCGCCAAAATGGGCACGATCGGGTAGGCGAGGGCCGGATCATAGGGGCCGATCACCGCGCGTACGGCGTCATCTTGCAAGAGCTTACGGGCGGCGCGTTCTACTTGGTCTGGGTCAGCACTATCATCCAAAGCCAACGGTATTACAGCCACCGTGGCGGGCGCACTATCGGCAATGGCCTGTCGCATCATTGCTAAGGCACCATAGCCACTACGCCGCTCTACACCCTCAAAGGGAGCTAATAGACCAATCTTGATCACCGGACGGATCGGGGTGCAGGCAGCCAAACAGAGGAGCAATACCCCTATCCCGAATAGACCGCGAGACAACGACCGCAGTTGCCATTGGCAGCGCTTGCTGGTCACATTGGCACGAACGCGCCAGCAAGTTGCTTTTTTTTTACTGATACCCATAATTCCGCATGTTTTGTTCATGCTCGGCCAAGGTTTGGGCAAAGACATGCCGCCCGTCTTCCCCCGTCGCGACAAAGAAGCAATAAGCGGTTTGGGCGGGATTCTGGGTGGCGGTAAGCGCATCAAGCCCAGGGTTGGCAATGGGCCCAGGTGGTAGTCCCTGGTTCAAGTAGGTGTTATACGGGCTAATGATTTCGGCGTATTCTTCAATGCGCTGGGGCTTCCACCACCAGTTGCCAGGGACGCCACGGGCATATTGCACCGTTGGATCGGCTTGCAGATAACGGCCACCGACTTCGCCTTGGCAGACGCCATTGAGACGGTTAAGGTAGACGCTGGCAATTAGGGGGCGTTCATCGGCGTGGACCGCTTCGCGCTCCACAATAGCCGCGAGATTGATCAATTCGCGCCCACTATAGCCACTGCGACCACCGGCCAAGCCATCGCTCCCCACCCGTCGGACAAAGTTGTTCAGGAAAGGCGCAATCACTTGCTCTGGCGTGCTGGCAAAGACCGGGAAACGATAGGTGTCGGGAAAGAGATAGCCCTCGAGCGAAGCATCGCCAGGGAGGCTTTGCAGGAACTCATAATCAGCAAAGATCGAGAGCGTACGCGGTTGGCGCACAGCGGCCATAAAGCGTTCAAACTCAATAATATTCTCAGCTGCTAACCGATCGGCAATCTCCTCGGCGCGGAAACCTTCGGGGATGGTCACCGTGGCTTCGGCTTCGAGCGCCTGCTGCAACGCTTGCGCCACTTCCCGCATATTCATCGTTTCGCTCAGCATAAAGTTGCCCGCTTGAATCCGCCGCTCCAAGCCCGTGACACGCAGATAGAGGTTGAAGAGGTCGGCATCCAGCACAAAGCCTTGCGCCGCTAACCGCGCTGCGACAAAACGCGCTGGCTCCCCCAGGTTGATCACAAAGGGGCGTTGACGGGCGTTTGTCCCCGCCGGAATATCGAGTTCATTCTCGCGCAGGCGCAGATTGTAGGCCAGCACCTGATTTTCAATATTATCGGGCGTTAGCGCGCCCTTGCCCTCGTTCGGATCGATCAAGCCAGCAACGCTTTGGGGCGCGCCTAGAAATTGTTCAGCCAAATGCGCCGAGCTGACCATCCAAACACCGAGCAAAACGCCAACAACCATCAACAGAAAGGCAAGACGTACGAGGGTTGCCACCAAGGTATTGGGTTGCAGCAGGGAACGCACGGTAAAACTACCGGATTGGGCCTGCTTGCGTTGTTCAAGCAAAAGCCGACGATAGTCGGCACGCGTGGAGCCCGGTCGGGCACTACCATCAAAGGTTGACATGACTTCTCTATTTTCCTTACCGCATCGGCAGATCAATCCGCCCAAAATCGAGCGTTTCCCCTAACCGCTGGGCATCTAAATAACTCTGCAAGATCACCGCTGCCGCTGCCGCATCCTCAGCTACTTTCTGTTTATGGCTACTTTGGATTTCTTGCGCCGCAAAGGTACTCAGGCGTTCATCCCAGAAGATCAAAGGGAGCGGCTTGCCCATAATCGCGCGCAAAGCATAGGCACAGCGGTCGGCCCATTTGCGCACCGTTTGGGCTTGCGGGCCTTCACTGCCATCCATATTCAGGGGGAGCCCACAAATGAGCGCAACAGCCTCTTCGCGCTGGATCCATTGGGCCAATTGCGCAAAATCATCGCGGCGGCTGGCGCGCTGAATCACGGTGAGGGGGCGCGCAGCCAACCCTAACGGGCCTGCAACAGCCACCCCGATGCGCGCCAGCCCGACATCTAACGCCAGCAACTTACCCTGCATAGAGATCCCCATCCGGTTGGTTAGCGGCTCGCCAGTACAGGCTCATACTCGACCCGCACTTGAATGCGATTCCCCAACGCGGGCAGAGTGGCAAACCATTCGGGATCTTGGTAGATTTCGGGTGGCCGCTCGAGGGGCCACCGCTGCTGAACCACAGTAATGGCCGCTGTGGGGGGCAGCCCGGCAATGGCCGACCGGATCTCGACTGGATCGATAGGGATCACATATTCAGCGCCGACCGTCATGGTAAAGGTCACAATATTTTGGCTAAATTCGGCACCCGGTACCCGTTGCGCCGAAAGGGTGCTAGCGACCAATTTTCCGCGTTCGGGAATGGCCTGTTGTGCCTTGTCCAGCAACAACTCGCGCAACACGGCTTGATCCACCGCCACCCCCCGCACCAACAGCCGCAAGGTGAGTTCCAAGGTTTGAGCCTCTTCGTCGTTAAAGGCGCTAAAGGCTTGGGAGGTGATAAAGCTCTGCACTGATTCAGGGGCCAGCCATTCGCCGGTGGTCACAAAACCCTGTAAACTCTCCGCAGCGCGGGCTTCGGCCCGGGCGAGCAATTCCGCCAACAGCTGATCGCGATCCGCTTGAGTCACGACAGCCGTCAGTTGTGAGCCGCCACCGCCAGTGCCACCAGGGTTGCTCACCCGCACGCGCAGGTTATAGCCGCCACCGATGGTGTTGATCGTATTGGCGCGGACATTGCCTTGAATCCCTGGGTCCATGGCTTCAATCGAGGCGGTCGCTTGTTGATTAAAGCCACCGGGTACTACGATGCTAGTAGTTGTGCGAAAATTGACCGCCGTCCCCGTGCCTGTGCTGACAATGGTGCCCGCGGGAATCCGCACAGGATTCGCCCCGAGGTTGCTAAAGACCACGCTGCCTTGGGCCCGATCAGTTGCTTTCTGCCGAGTCCCGGTGGTCGCAAGCGAACCCGTCTCTTCAATATTGGTTTCCACCAAGCGCGCTGGCAGTTGATCAAAGTCCAGATCGGGCGCATCAATAAAGGGATTGGCGGTCACCTGCACATTGACTGCAATCGGTTCGCGGCCTGGCACCAAGGTGATTGTTGCGGCGGGCACCACATAGAAGACAAAGAGGCCAACCATGGCGGCAATCAGCAGACCAGCCAATGTCGTGCCCAACCAACTGAGCCACGCTGGCAACGGTTGGCGGTAGATAGCCTCGGCGCGAATCCGCGCTTGACGCGAACGATAGTAGGTGGGCGAGCTCTCTAAATCAATAATTTTGCGGCGCTGCCAACGCGGTTCGTCGGGCAGGCCATCAGCCAAGCGCCGTGGATGTAGCAACGGCAACAGCGGCTGCATGCGCCATGTCCCCACCAGCGCTTCTTCGGGCTTAATAAAGACGGGGATCCCCACACTGTTGGCCATGCGCTGTAGATCTTCGTTGCGCGTGATCAGCGCCAACTCACAACGTTGCCGCTGTGCTTGGCGCTGGAGTAGCCGGAGTTGGGTTGTGTTTTGGATGGCTTGCCAGCCATCGGGCAGGAAGACAGCTACCCGCTGCTGGCGCCACGGCATTAATAGCCGATGCACTGTGCTCAGGGTAGCTGCTGGATCAATCGTAAGAATTTCTGTCATAAATAGCAGTTGGATTCTGGACGGTGGGCCAGGAGACCAAACCCCCACCTCCGCCCAAAATCGGCATTACTTCAAGTTCTTTTCGACCCACGCGGGTACGGTTGCGAGGGCTTCACCGAGACGGCTGACATCTTTGCCACCGGCTTGCGCCATATTGGGACGGCCACCGCCGCCACCACCGATCACCTTGGCAACATCGCGCACCAAGTTACCGGCATGCATGCCCCGGCCAATGAGATCCGGGGTGACGGAGGCCACCAACATCGGCTTTTCGTCAATGACCGCGCCGAGGGTCACAACGCTGCTGCCTAATTTGTCACGGAACCAGTCGCTCATCTGGCGCATGGTATCGACATCCGCGGCATTGACCTGGATCGCCAGGAGAGCAAAGCCATCCACTTGCGTAGCTTGCGCGAGCAAGGCGTGGGTATCTTGTTGGGCCAGTTTCTGGCGCAGTTGGGCCAGCTCTTTTTGGAGCTGCTGATTTTGCGCCTGAAGCTGTTCAACCGCACTGTCCACCTCGGTCGGCTTGGTGCGCAACAGGCTAGCCACCCGGTCGAGCGCGCCCAAGCGTTCTTCGATCAAGCTTTCGGCGTACCGGCCTGTCACCACTTCGATACGGCGGACGCCCGAGGAAACACTGCCTTCGCTGACCACACGGAAGCTGCCGATCTCGGCGGTGCTATCGACGTGGGTGCCACCACAAAGCTCCATGCTCACCTGATCTTCTTCGCCAAAGCTGACGACCCGCACTTCGTCGCCATACTTTTCGCCAAAGAGCGCCATGGCCCCTTCCTGCACCGCCAGTTTGTAATTGGTCCAGCGGGTATTGACAGGGTAGTTGGCTAAGACAAGCTCATTGGCCAGCCGTTCAATCTCGGCCAGATCGGCTTTGCTAATGGGTTGCGAGTGGGTAAAATCAAAGCGCAACCGCTCCGGCGCGACCAATGACCCGGCTTGATGGGCATGGGTGCCCAGTTGGTGGCGCAAGACCGCGTGCAGCACATGGGTGCCGGTATGGTTGCGCATAATATCCCAACGGCGCTCGGTGTCAATCGCGGCTTGGGCCGGATCGCCGACGCGTACCGTGCCGTCGGTCACTGTTCCCACATGCACGATCAAGCCAGGAACCCGCCGTCGGGTATCGGTGATCGTAATGGTCCAAACCGGCACCTCGACATCTTCGGGGAAGTAGTAAATCTCACCCGTATCACTGACCTGACCACCACTTTCCACATAGAAGGGGGTCTCGGGCAGGACGACCTCAACGGCCATCCCGGCGTGGACTTCTTCCACTGGCTGCCCGTTGACCAGCAACCCAATAATCGTGGTGTCAATATCGGCTACATTCTCGTAGATGAGATGCCGCACGCCTTCTGCATCGACCAGCCCCTGCTCCTTCAACCGTGTTAAGAGCTCGGCATAGACAGTAACATCCGCCACGATCTTTTCTTGGGCGGTTTCGCGGCTGCGGTCTTTGGCTTCATTGAGCGCCGTACGGAAGCCACTTTCATCAACGGTAAAGCCATTGTCACCAGCCACGTCACGAGTCAAGTCCACGGGGAAGCCATAGGTGTCCCACAGGCGGAAGGCATCCTTGCCACTAATTTCGCTTTTACCCGCGGCGCGCAGTTCGTGCATGAGATCATCGAGCAAGCTCAGCCCCATGCTCAGGGTGCGGTGAAAGCGTTCTTCTTCGTCGGTAATGGTCTGTAGAATAAAGTCGCGCTTATTGACCAAATCCGTATAGTGGCCGCCCATCATTTCGATCACAGTTTCAGCCACTTGGGCCAAGAAGGGCCCTTCAAAGCCGATCAGCTTACCAAAGCGCGCCGCCCGCCGCAGGATCATGCGGAGGACATAGCTACGTCCTTCGTTGCCCGGCAGCACACCGTCGCCGATCAGAAAGGTGCAGGCGCGGCTATGGTCGGCAATTGCGCGGTAGCGGGCTAGATTGGCAAGCCGATGGGCTTCGTCTTGGCCGATCAGAGCTTGGATACGCTGCATAATCGGCAAGAAGGCATCGGTGTCGTAGTTATTATCTTTGCCCTGGAGGATGCTCGCAATGCGCTCGAGCCCAGCCCCCGTATCGACACTGGGCTTGGGCAGGGGCACGAGGGTTCCATCTGGCTTGCTGTCATATTGCATGAAGACCAGATTCCAAATCTCCAGATATTCATCATCTTTATTGACACCACCGCTGACCTGTTGGTCGAGATCGCCCCAGTAGTAGTGAATCTCTGAACAGGGACCACAGGGGCCGGTGTCGCCCATGGCCCACCAATTGTCCTTTTTGCCAAAGCGCAAGACCCGTTCAGGCGGTGCGCCGATCTCGATCCAGAGGCGTTCGGCTTCGTCATCATCGGTATAGACGGTAAACCAGAGGCGTTCTAGCGGCAGCTCTAGCTCA
Organism: Caldilineaceae bacterium; assembly: GCA_019637645.1. The sequence continues at coordinate 73,526 of JAHBVH010000030.1, read as the reverse complement.
TCGACCAACAGGTGCCAAGCCCAAGCAATGGCGTCCTTCTTAAAATAGTCGCCAAAGGAGAAATTGCCCAACATCTCAAAAAAGGTGTGATGGCGCGGGCTAGGGCCGACATTTTCCAAGTCGTTGTGCTTCCCGCTCACCCGCATACACTTTTGGCTGGTGGCGGCGCGGCTGTAGTCTCGTTTTTCCAGACCTAAAAATAGGTCTTTGAACTGTACCATGCCAGCATTGGTCAACAACAAGGTGGGATCATTGCTGGGAACTAGGCTGCTGCTATCGACCACGGCATGATTGAGTTCACTCCAGTACTCAAACCATAACTGGCGAATTTCGTTCGTGGAGAGTCGTTTCATAAGGTCCGCTTCTCTTGCAAAATGTCATTTTTATTTTTGTGATTGTAGGGCAATCGGCGGAGGGTGTCAAACTTTGGGAAGGGTGACAGGAAGCGGCCAGCGGTCAATTCTTAGAAACGGTTTGAAAAGTAAAGCAGCGCATGCGAGAGGAAGCTGTGCGAATGAAGATTAACCATTACATTCGGTAAACCGCCCGCAAGGCCACCGGGCACGCGGCAGTACGCGGATTTCTTTTTTTGCGTGCTGCCGCGTCCGCGCCGTGAGCCAGCGTAGCCCGGCCTACTGGTTGGGCAACGCGGCTAAGGTCTTCTGCGCGATTGGGGCATAGAGCGGCGAGAAAGAGGGGTTGATGGTAAGTGCTTGTTGGAGATGAGCGCGGGCATTCTCCACATCGTTCCGTTTGGCCGCGATCATCCCGGCGTGAAAGTAGAGCAGTGCGTCTTGCGTGCCTAAGCGCAGGGCTTCCTGGCTAAATTGCCACGCTTCGGCGTAGTTCTCCTGCTGATAGAGCGCCCAGGCCACTGCATCGGCCCCATAGATGGTGGGTCGTTCCGCATAGACCGCACGCGCTTGGGAAACCGTCGTCACGGCATCAGTTCCGTGGGTGGCCGCAAAGAGGGCCATCTCCAGATCAACATTCATGCCTGCGGCGGCATTCAGTTGCTGAATCACCCCCACTAATGCATATTGTTGTTGAGCAGCCGTCAGTTGACCGGTTGTCTCATACAGTTCACCCAGTGCAATAATAAACTCGGGAAGGGGCAATCGTTTGGTCAGTTCGGTATATTGGGCAATGGCCGCGGCTAGCTGCCCTTGCGCGGCGGCCACCCGTGCTTGCCCAGCCAGCGCATAGGGATAATCGTCCCGTAGGCTGAGGACTTGGGCATAGAGCGCCGCGGCTTGGGCGAGATTGCCGCGATTGAAATAAAGATGCCCCACATGGGTCAGCGTCCAGGCCCAGCTTTCTGTGCCTGGCAGCGCCGTTTGGACCGCGGCTTGCATGGCTGTAATTGCCCCATCTACATCACCATAGAGTTCACGAAGATAGGAAACACGGCTATATGAATCAAGATCAGGCCGGAGATCAACCATCTGTTGCAGCGTTTGCACGGCGTTGTCATATTGGCCGAGCTCGATCTGCGCATCCACTTTGATCCCGAGGATCTGGGCGCGGAAGGGATTGATCGCCCATGCTTGATCCGCCCAGGTGAGTGCGCCCTGAAAGTCATGGAGGGCCAAGGCAAGAATCCCTTGGCCGATCAGCGCGTCTAATTGTTGGGGCTCGCGCGCCAAGGCGGCGGTGAAGGCTTGGCCCGCACGCGCATAAAGCGAGACATCGCCCTGCTCCCGCGCCTGTTGCAATAACCCTAACCCCAGTTGAGCATAGGCGTCGGTATCTTCTGGATTGGTTTGCAGGCGCGCTTGCAATTTGTCCAGCGCCGCTTGTGCCGAGCGTTCAACCGGCGCTGGTGGTGCGGAGGGTTGCACCACGGGCGGGGCAAAGAAATGGATGGTCAGCGCCACCAGTAGGCTCAAGCAGGCGACGCCAAGCAAGAGCAAAACGCGCCGGGAAGCAGACTGGGCTCGGAAAGCAGGGAAGGTTGACATAGGGACACCTTTCTAAGCGACTTTGGGGAATAGGAGCACTATACCTGACAGGTTTTTGAAAACCTGTCAGGTGGATCGGGTACCTTTGCAAGCCGTCTCTATTCGCACAGCGTAGCCTTGCTTGGGTACTGGTTTAGTCGTTCACAAGCCGTTCAATCCATCTCTATCCGTGGAAACAGGAGGTAGAAGAGCGGATTGGCATGTAAATGGTCCTGGCCCGATTGGGCCAAGCCGAGATAGGGAAAGTTGGCCGGTGCTGCGCTGAGTTGGCTATTCTTATAGTAGGGGACATCGTTGTGATCAATGCCATCGCTCAAAACGTCGATGAGCACAGGGTTGAAGGTAAAGTTGGTATCGCGCCCATCCAACACTGGGTAGGCGGCCCCCGCCACAGCCAGCAGTTCGATCTCCACCACATCGTCGGTCAGGCGGCGACCATTGGGAAAGCCACAGGCATCCCCCCCTAGCACACCCAATCGACTCGGTGTGGGCGAACAGAGATCACCTTTGATATTGGTATTGATGCGGATCATTTCCGCCGGGACGACATTGGCAGGTTGGTTGACATTGAAACCAGCTGGCAAGGTCATCGGGCCACTTTTGGTCTGGATGGTAAAGGGGGCGGCCAGTTTCATTCCAGTGAGGAAAATATCAAAGATATCGCCACGGCCAGAGCGCAACCCGCTAGCGCCGACATCCGAGATATATTGTACATCTGTCTTGCAGTCGTTATTGGCATCGCCAGGTAGCGGTACACTGTAAAGGGTGCAAAGCAGGTTGCCGATCTCGGGATCTTCGACACTCTTTTGCAGGAGCTTTTGGAAGGCCGCGCCACCAGGGCCACCGGTCGTATAAAGTATGGCATCTACACTGGGTGGAATGGCGTTAAAGGCATCCTTGAGTTGGAGCGGAATCACCACCTCATTGACCAACGGCATGCCGAGCCGCGAGACTTGCACAAAGGATGATGAGTTGCTAATGGTGTTCAACGGTTGGATCACTCGGGTTGCCGAGCGCCGTGTGCCAGCCCAAACGCCCAATACCGGCTCATCCCCTTGCTTGAGGCGCGCAATCGGCACTTCAACCACTAGGCTATGGACATTAAAGCCAGAGAGTGAATCGACTGGGATATTGGCCCCGATAGTATAACCAACCGGGGCATTTTGACCGCGCAAGGTCAAGAGATCAAAGACCTGTAAATCGACCCAGAAGGGATCATCAGTCTGGCCCGCAAAGACCTTGAGATTACCCGGCACGCCGTCAGCCGCATCGTAAATGGCTTCATCTGCCAGTGCTTGATAGTTGGGTGTCGATTTTTCACCAATATTGACCGGGGCTGTAGATTTGTTGCCAATCAGAACAGTGGACGCGCCATCGGCGGTGGTTTCGGTGACGGTAATGAATTGCTGGCGATTCCAATCAGGGTCACCCAAGCTAGTAATCGAGTTCACATTGTAGAGAAAGGTATTGAGGTTCTTCACCTCCACCTTACTGGACAAGGTATAGGTAATATCGGCTTGGGCGTCGCCATCATTATCGACATAGAGATCATAGAGAGCGCTGTCATCCCATTCAAAGTAGTTGGGGCCGCCTTCGGGGCCTTCAAAGGGAATCCAACTGCCTACCAGCACCACATTATCCTCATCCGCTGGGGAAATAAAGACATAAGTGTCAGTGTTGTCGGCAAAGGCATCTTTGGAAATCAAAGGAGCCTCACGGTGGCTAGAGGCATTGGCTTGGGATTGGGTGGCAATCAACACTGCCGAGAGCAGCAGGATCGGTGCCAACAATAAAGACCCCACAAGGCCAAGCCGACGGAGATGAGTACGTAACGGAGCATTCATACGACTTCGTCCTTTCAAGTTGAATCTTGGTGACAGAATTTCTTGGTGCCGCTTGCGCGCAAAGGGCGCAAGCGGAGAAAACAGGTAGACGTTTGATGATAGCCAGGGGCTATCTTTATCACTCCTTTCTTACTAAAGCTAGCTGTTTCAGGTTAGATGGCCGGTTCAAGGCCGCGTTGAAGAGAATCGCCAACATCGGGGCATTTGACGAAGGTAGATAGCACATAAAACGTTGGTCTCATCGGCTAGGCGGATGAGCACGCCATCGCTGGGTGTTTAGCTGAGCTGCAAGAGGCCAGTACTCAGCAGCGCTTGGACTGTGATCCCAACACCGACAATCGTAATAAACAAGGCGCTAGCGACCGGCACGAAACGGAAGAGCGGCCCCCCCTCGGGAATCCGTTGGAAGAAGCGACTGGCATAGACCAACACCACCCCAATTCCCGTTAGCACGCTGGCAAGACCGAGGCTAAACATGACGATCAAAGCCAATCCAAAGCTGACCCGCTGTAGGCTAATGGCTCCCAACATGAGTACCAAAGCCGACGGACAAGGGAGAAGCCCCCCCGAGATCCCCAGCGCGAGTAACCCCCGCCACGTCACCGCCTCCCCCTGCGCGCCCGGCGGCAGATGGTGGTGTCCATGATGAGTGTGATCATGGCTGTGATCATGGCTGTGATCATGGCTGTGATCATGGCTGTGGGTATGGTCATGCGTGTGATCGTGGGCATGATCGTGATGGTGGTGATGATGACGGCCACGGAGAAAGCTTTGTAGGCGCGCCTTGATCATGAAAGCGCCAATGAGCACAACCAGGACACCTGACGCCATGCTCAGCCAGGGGTAGAGCTTTTCGGGCAAGATAAACTGGGCAGCAAATAAAGTGATGAATCCTAAGGCGAAGACCCCAGCTGTATGAGTAATAGTCGTCGTGAGCCCTAGGAAGAGGGCATGACGCACCGTGCCCCGCGTCCCCACTAGATAGGCCCCGACGATTGTCTTACCATGGCCAGGCGAGAAAGCATGGGCCGCGCCCCAGCCAAAGGCGGCCAACAGTGCTAGCAAAATCGCAGTTGGGCTTAGCGTCGTCGTATGGATCAACTGGGCAAAGGGATCGAATGGGCGACCGGCAACCGCTGGCGTACCGCCGTTCGTGCGCTCCCCGGTGGTCGGCTGGGTGGTGCCGGGGCCTGGCGTAAAGCGAAAGGTGGCGGTGTTGACGGCCAACGGTGCTTGAAGCAAGTCGGCAGGATAGGACTGAAGTTCCTGGCTCGCATCGACGGCGGGAGCTGACGATACTTGCAAGGTTGCCCCTGCGCTGGCCGCGACAATCACCTCCTGCCAGCCCAACCGATCCCCATAATTCTCATCGCGATAGTCCGCTTGCCAGGTCATCGGTTCGCCCACCAACGGTAGACGCCACTGGCTCACCAAACGGAGCGTAGGCAGCCCAGCCTGACCTTCTGGGAAAGTCAGTTCGTACTGCGCCAACGTCCAAGTCTGCAACACGCCATTAAGACGTAGCTGGAGATGGGGTTGCCACTGTTGGAGCAGCAGGTCGGCATAGATACGCGTTTCAGCCGCGTCAATCATCCCATCTCCATTCTGGTCCATTTGAGTACGTTCCTGATGGGCGGGAATCTCGGCCATATCCACAATATAGGTCAGGTGCAGCTGATCATCGACCACCGCTAAGCGGCTGTAGCGATTCACGGTAAAGTTACCAAGGGGATGCGCAAGCGCTACGGTGGGCAGCGCCAGGAGCAAAAGCATACTTAGAGAGACAAGGAGCGTGAGCCGCTGCAGTGGCCTGTTGACGACCTGCGACGTTCGGTTCAAGGTGCGGTTGCGTGCCAACATACTCTTTCCTCAATTCATATTCAACAGGGATCAGGTTTCTCACGAGCTGCACTGGGTAGCTTGATGAGGTCATTCGACAACACGGTTATGCGGTAGCCGTACCGTCGTTTTCCCCTTCAACGATTATTCACTTTTTGCTCACTCTTATGCGCTACTACTGCTATTGGCGTAGCAGTTGTCCTTTTGGATCACCCCAATTTTGCAGTTCTGATAGCACAAAGTATGGAAAAGGAGAAACAAAAAGCGCCAGTCAATGACCGGCGCTTGTATGGTATGGTATGGTGGTATACAGCTTGTCCTACGCTGGCTAGGTGAGGTCAGCTTCCATATATAACAGCCGCACAAATTTATCACCGACTTTAAGACGATTGGCCTCGCCGGTAACCGAAAAGCCAAGGCTTTCAAAAAATTGGAGAGCCATCGGGTTAAATTGTTCAACGCCCAGTCGCGCCCGCTGCATTTGGGCCTGCTGGGCAAGCCAAGGCTTGAGCAGCGTCCATGCTTGCGTCCCAAGCCCTTGCCGTTGGTAGGGCTCGGCAACCATAAACATGCCAATCGACACGACCTGTTCATTGGGCCAGTGCAGCCGAAAATCTAACAGCCCAACGAGTTCACCACCGGAGGTCGGCGCGGCCTGTTCAGTAGCCGGATCAGCGCTTTCTAGCGCAAGGGGATCCGCTTGGCGTACAATGCCCAGCAAAGTGCGACCTGGCGTTTCGGCAGCGGTACGGAGATCGTTCGCGGCTTGACCAGTGGGGGCTGCCGGTAGATTATAGAGCGCCCAATAGCCAGGTGTGGCCCAATAGACCTGTTGCAACGCATCGACATGCCACTCTGCCGCTAGCGGAATCAACGCGATTTGGCTGGCACTACTCATAACGCCCCGATCTCATTGCGTAATTGGGTAATATTGCTCTTGAGCAGACGCAGCTCGGCATCCAACTTTTCCAGCTTTTCCCGCTCCACGCGGACAAAGCGGGTATAGGGGGCAATGGCCTCGCGCATGCGTTGCTGACTTTCCGACAGTTCTTGTTCAAATTGGCGGGTCAGGGCAGTGTCCAATTGCGTACGGAGTTGGTTCACCTTCTCCCGCAACTCGGCCTTCACTCGCCCGCGGCGGTAGGGCAAGACGTAGAGCCCCAGCGCGGCGACCACACTAGCCCCTAGGATGCCGGTGATATCCAACCAAACACCATTCAGCACGGCCACCAAGACCGCGCCTAACCCAATCGCGCCGACTTCGACCGCCGCGGTTTGGAAGAGCGCCATCTGAACTTCCTGCGCCAGCTTGAGGGCGTCACTTTCATGGTCATAGCTGTCAACCACTTGCTGGGCGTTGCGGCCTACGCTTGCCAATAAGTTCTGGCGATTGATCTCAAAATCGCTGTTAACATTGCCGATCATGTGATCGACATGTTGCGCGGCGCGGCGGCTGATATATTCCACCACGGCCCGCCACTGACGATAGTCTTTATCCACCACCCAATCGATCAATTCACTGACATGGCGCTCAATTTTACGGCTGGTATCGGCCACGACTTCGCGCTCAAACTCGCCGCGGACCTTTTCACTGTTCATCAGATCCATCAAGCGACCGATGCGCAGGGTGTCGTCAAAAAATTGATCCCCCCGTTCGGCCATTTCATAGAGCACATTGTCTACACGGCTGCGTTGGTAGGCAAAGTCGCGCCGCATATCTTCGGCGTATGCCACCAGTTGATCTTCAATCGTGTCCAGTGTATCAAAGTCGCCTTTAAGGATCGTCTGTCGCTCATTGATCACCTGGGTATAGTAGTCGATCAATTTATTGGCTACGCCCAGCGGATTTTCTAATTTGAGCCGCAGCCGTTCGCGATCATCCAGCTGTTCGAGCATAAAACGTTCCAGCGGCGCGAATCGGCTGGCCTGCCACAGGTCGCCTTGGGGGTGCTCGCCTTGCGCCTGGGCGCGCTGTTTGGCCTGAAGCGCTTTGCGCGTGCTAACGGCAAAAATTTGCGGTTCAGCGCCCAGCAAGGCCCGACCATTTTCACGCACAAAATCCAGGATGCGCTGTTGGTCTGCGGGATCTTCGATCAGATCGATCTTGTTCACAATGACAATGATCTTCTTACTCCACTGGCGAATGCGTGTTAAGAAGGTGCGTTCGCTTTCGCTAAAGGGACGGTCGGCGCTGGTGACAAAGAGCACCAAATCGCTGCGCGGCACAAATTCTTCGGTGATCTCTTGGTGGCGCTGGACCACGGCATTGGTGCCTGGCGTATCCACCAAGTTAATATCGCGCAGCCATTCGACGGGTAGCTGAATCAACAAGCTGTCATCGGCGGTCGTCTCTTGCTGCAATTGCTCGCCATAACGCAGGATATGAATATGGCTAGTCGTTGGGGTAACACCTTCTGTCAGGAGCTTTTCGCCCAGCAGAGCATTGAGAAAAGCTGTTTTGCCCGCATTAAATTCGCCCACCACGACCAGCAAGAAGAGTTCATCCATCTGGCTGGTCAGCGTTTTGAGCAAGGTGAGATCTTGCTCGGTGGCATTCACCTGCGCAATGAGCAAGCGGAGTTCATCCAGGAGAGCACGCTCGCGCTGCAGGAGTCGATCTTCTTCTTGGGTTAATAAACGCTGCAAACTTTACCTCTTGTTTTTTCTCTCTTGGGACTTGTCATGTTCCGCGATACGAACGAAAGGAGCTGGCAACCCAAAATGATTGGCCAGCCACCACTTTTTATACCGGTAAATACGCAGGAAGGCTAGCAAAGTTGCGTTCGCCACTTTCCCCGTATAGCCCATGGCAGTATAGCATAGATTGCGCTGCGCCACAGTTTGGCAGCTTCCTGGGTACAATAGCAGCCAGCTTCTTACCCTATAAGGTAAGTGATTTGGCATTGGTTGTACGCACCGTCCCTTCAGCGCCCGGCGGTCATCTTACCCATTTATTTTCACAATCTTCATGACCTACGCTGCGGCCAATTGCAACCAAAGCCACTGGACAAAACGCCGCTGTTCAGTCATAATGGCAAATACAAAGTTAGTGTTAATTGTACAGTAACCCAAAAAAAAATCTCTAGCAACAACCGATACGGAAAGCATTAAGGAAAGAACGAGGTGCAGTGATGAGTTTACAATTTGTGGCTGGCGAGCGGGTCGAAATTCCCGAAATTCCGTTTAAGGCCAATCTAACCCTACCGGCACAGGAAAGTGCGATCATTGTGGTTGATATGCAGAATGATTTTGTCAAGCCCAATGGCACGCTGGTTGTGCCGACGGCCATTGAAACAGTTAGTGCCATCCAGCAGCTACTGACCCAAGCGCGCCGCCAGGGCGTACCGGTGGCCTACACCCAAGATACTCATTACGAAGGTGATCGCGAGTGGACACTCTGGCCGGAACATTGTCGTGCGGGAACATGGGGTTGGCAGATTATCGATGAATTAGCGCCGCAAGCTGGCGATCTGGTCTGTCCCAAAAGCCGCTACGATGGCTTCTATGATACTTCCCTAGATCACTATTTAACCCGTGTTTGGCAAGTCAAACATTTGGTCATTGTCGGCACAGTTTCCAGCATCTGTGTCCTGCACACGGCAGCTTCGGCAGGGCTACGCTGGTTCCATGTCGTCGTGCCTGCCAATGGCATCTCAGCGCTCAATGACTTTGATCAAGCGCTAACCTTGCGCCAGGTCTCTTGGTTATATGTGGGTGATGTCGTGCGGAATAGTGCGGAGATTGACTTCAAGTAAGACAGTAAGACAGTAAGACAGTAAGACAGTAAGACAGTAAGACAGTAAGACAGTAAGACAGTGGGTTAGCTACTGTCCACGGTCTTACTGTCTACTATCCTCATTACATGCAGGCTAGGCGATCATAGGCTGTAGCAACCCATAGTTGCCATCACGGCGGCGATAGACCACATTGACGGCCTTGACATCGGGGTTGAAAAAGACAAAGAAGTCATGGCCCAAGAGTTCCATCTGTTCGAGCGCCTCTTCTTCATTCATGGGCTCCAGCACAAATTGCTTACGGCGGAGGATGCTGCCCGCGTCCTCTTCGTCTTCGACGCCTTCTTGGGTGGCTGGCAGTTGGTCGTTCATTTCGGCTTCCATGCTAGCCGCGGCCGCCGCCCGCCGCCGGCTCTGGAAACGCCGCCCCTTGAAACGCTGGAGCTGATTCGCCATCTTATCAATCGAGGCATCGATAGAAGCAAAGATATCGCTTGTCGATTCTTCGGCGCGGAGGATCTGGCCATTGGCCCACAAGGTGATCTGGGCAGTATATCGGTCGGCCGCGGCCTTTGTCTCGCTTTGGGTTAACTCGGCGCGCAGTTCCTGCACTTGGGGCAGGTAACGTTCCAGGCGATTAACCTTTTTCTCGATATACTGACGAATCCAATCCGTTACTTCCAGATGTCGTCCATGAACGGTGAGTTCCATGATCCTTCTCCTTCACTAAAGCGATTCAATGTAGGATACAGAAAGCAGCAGTATGCGAAACAAGTAAAGTTCATACTGCCTACCCACCTCAGCGTGGGCAAGCTAACGCCAGTCCGACCACCGAGGTTGCGCCCGCAGCCAAAGCCGCTTGGGCACAAGCACGCATGGTTGCACCAGTGGTATAGAGATCATCCACCAATAACAGACGTTTATCGGCGACGGCTGGCATAGCCCTAAAAGCATCCTGTACATTTTGTTGACGTTCTGTGGCGGTTAACCCTACTTGGGAGCGGGTAGCACGTTGGCGAAACAGCCAAGCAGAACTTAAGGGCAATTGTACACTACGGCAAAAGGCACTGGCAAGTAATTCAGCCTGATTATAGCCCCGCTCCCGATGACGGGTGTCGTGCAAAGGCACAGGAACAACGCCATCGACGGCCGTCAGGGGTGTTGGAATAGGCAAGGCTTGCACAAGAGCAACTAAATAACGGGCCAATGGCTCGGCTAGTTCCGGGCAATGATGGTATTTGAAACGGTGGATGGCTTCCCGCAAAGGCGCGGTATGGAGCGCGGCGATGTAGACATGGGCTAACGCGGCATTGCCTTGCTCCCGGCACGCGGCACACCGCGCCACGGCGGTTGGCTGGGGGCGACCACAGCGTCCACACGCAGGCCCCACCGGTTCGACCTGCTGTGCACACCGCGCACAAAACCAAGTGCCGTAGGTCTGACACGCCACACATTGCGGTGGGAAAAGTAGATCCACCAGAGCGGCTCGTGTCCCTTGAAAGCGCTGTCGCCAAAGTTGAATAGCAGCCATCATGCGCCCTTATTCCAATCATAGGAATTGCACAGTGGTTTATTACACTTTTCAGCATAGTACACTGCTCAGCATAGCACACTGACCACGCCATGCCTATAGCCATGTGACCGGGATTGGCAAAACTTTTGGCGCATCACCATCCGAAAAAATTATCAACGAATTTCGCCAACCGCTCAAGCAGCGCCAAGGGATTGGGAAAGGGACTGAACAATGAAGGAGCCGCAACACCTGCCACCAAGATAAGCTATTATGCCAGAGCAAAAAATGGCGGAGCAGGCATTGCGGGGGTTAGGTCGATGGGAACCAGGTACGCAGTAGGTCGTTGAGGAAGGTGCGCAGATCATCGCCCAGGATCAACAAGATCGATAGCAAGACAATCGCTACCAGGATGATCATGAGCGCATATTCAATAAAGCTCTGCCCACTGCGATTGGAGGGCATTCGTGACATACGAAATACTTCCTTCTAGGCTAAATCCACAAAATACGGCATGGTCGGTTGAAGCTAGATTCGGTTGACATCCTAGCCGCCTCAGCGGCTTTTCGCTGTTAGCAGCGGGTTTCAACCCGGCAACAAGGCGCAGCGCTAGAGTGCTTGTGAATCATCCATACGCACCCACCCACGGCGGAGCGCTAAGACCGCGGCTTGGGTGCGATCCTCCACCCCAAGCTTGCGCAACACACTACTCATATGGTTTTTCACCGTCTGCCGGCTAATATTCAGGCTACTGGCAATCTCTTTGTTGCTTGCGCCGCGTGTTGTCAAGGTCAACACTTCCATCTCGCGCGGACTCAACGGAGCAAACGCGTCTGCGGTTGTTTCGGGTACAATCGTTAACTTCCCCATTTCCAACAAGAGCCAGCGATAGGCTTCCGCTTTGGTCAACACTTTATCGTGAACCAGATAATGATCTTGGGCCACGGTACGAATGGCGGGGATCAACTCGCTGGGCAGCACATCCTTGGGATAGTACGCTGATGCGCCTGAGCGTAAGGCGTGCATCAGTTGTTCATCCTCATTATAGGCCGTTAGAATAATGATGGCGGTTTCATCAATGGCGTAGGTCTGTTTGATCTCATGGGTAGCCTGCAACCCATTCTTGCCGCGTAGGTTAATATCCATCAAGATCACATCTGGTGTTAACTCAATGGCAAGACGAACCGCATCTTCCCCGGTGGTTGCTTCGGCAACAATGTCCAGATCCGGTTCATTTTCTAACACCCGCCGCAATCCCTGGATTAGCAGCGGATGGTCTTCTACAACCATTACACGAATCACGATTGTTCGCCCTTCCGTCCTAGCCTGTGGCCGGCTATACCTATCCGTGCTAGCTTGTTGTCTTTCGGTACGAGTATAGCATTAACCGTAAGACGCGCCAACTATTTACCTAGACTGGTTTTTATTCGGTTTAGCCGCCGTATCCAGTGTATGGAACGCTTTCTTACTTCACTCAACGCCCGTTATTCTTCCAGCAATGCAGCAGCCAACGTCTTTTTCCCGTTGTTTCGGCAATCTAACCGATCTTTTGTGGGTAAGACGGGCTGCGGCAGCCAAAGGGGTCGTCATAACCGGCCCGACATGGACGCGCTAGGCGATGCTACGTCCATTTCGGCTAAAGTCCTCTTGTCTAGGTTTGGGTTGACATCAAGTGGTGCTATAATCGATAGCACAAATGGGGAAGCTAGCAAGAGCAGAAGCGGTGGGGTCACTTGCGCGTCCCCTAGCTATGTCTAGCACGCAAGTACCTGTACCCGGCAGTTCGAGAAGAGCAATTCTGGAAAAGCAATTCGAGAAGAAAGGTGGATAGATGGCCAATATTGCAAAGCTGTATGAACTGCAAAAGATCGATGCAACCTCGACCAAAATTCGGCGACGGTTGGGGCAACTCAAGCAATTGTTGACGGAAAGTGACGAGGTGAAGGCGGCGCGTAGCCAGGCAACCTCGCTTGAAGATGCCCAGCGCGAGTGGCATGGCAAGCAGAAATCCGCTGAGCTTGAGGTCCAGTCGTTGACCAGTCGCATTCAAGAGAGCGAGAGTCGCTTGATGGGTGGACAAGTGCGCAACCCCAAAGAGCTGGAATCACTGCAGTCCAGTATTGAAGCCCTTCAACGACAACGCAGTGCACTAGAAACAGCCTCAGTCGAAGCGCTCCTCAAAACGGAAGAACTAACCTCTCAACTTGCCGGTGCCCACCAACAATTCCAAACAGTCCAGCAAGCTTGGTCCTCTAGCCAGACCGAGCTAACCGAAGAAGAACTCAAACTAAAGCGTGCCTATCTCCATCTGAAAAAGCAGCGCGAAGCCCTGACCACAACGCTGGAACAAACGCTTTTACAACAATATGAACATATGCGTGAGCGGAAAAATGGTATCGCGGTTGCAGCCGTCACCAGCGGGAATTGTACCGCCTGTAATGTCAAAGTACCATCTGGGGTCTTAAGCACCTTGCGCAGCCAGCCCGACAAGCTGCTCACCTGCCCCACTTGTGGACGGATTCTCTATGCGCCCTAAGCTTGCCTAGGCTTGCCGCACGCGGCCAAGCGGCCACCCTAAGGTGGATAGGCGGCATGATCGACCGCAGCAAAACGCGCAACCGGCTGGTTGGTCCGCGATCAGTGCAACGGTGCGCTGATGCGTGCCAGCAGCCACCGCCATACGCCAAACCTTCCCTGCCGCTGCTTGGTCAGTCGGCCAAGTACGACGCGCGCAGGTTTCCTCCCCTCGGTAGTCGCACCAGCACATAACCACCCCATCTAGCCCAAAATTTCTACCTAGTACAGCGTTTGCTTACGTAAATGCAAGGATTTCGGTCTGCACCCAGGGGAGTAGTATAATGCCCTCCTCTTACCGGACCCTGCTCAACGTGCCTAGGTAACCCAAGTTGTACCCTAGCTCGGCTTAGGCAGCCTACCGGACAAGATCGTATCCCATCCAAAGAGGGTAAGTCACAACTTGCGCTAGGGAAGTGAGGATTGATGCTAAACCCGCGACATCGATTATCCATACGCTATTTGCTTTGGCTGGCCCTGCTCATCCCATGCAGTTTGCTTGCCATTCACCCACACAACGACACGCCACAAAGCGTGTACGCCCAGAACAACACATTCTTTACGCCCATCTACGCCATTCAAGGTCGTGACGCGGTCTCGCCCTACTATCAACAATGGCGCGATAGCTACGGCGTTGTCACCGGCGTGCTTGACGATGGTTTCTATCTCCAAGATCCAGTCGGCGACGATGATCCAGCGACCAGTGATGGCATTTTTGTCTATACCTACACGCCGCCCACCGTCCAACCGGGGCAGTGTGTCGAGGTCACGCGGGCCTATGTCGATGAGTTCTATGAAAAGACGGAGCTTTCCCGGCTCAAGAGCGCTACCCCCAGCAACCGCTGTCCCACCTTGATCATTCCAGCGGTGACCATTCCCCTGCCCCGCCTTGGCACCAATCCGGCGGAGCTGTACGAAGCCTATGAAGGCATGCTCGTCACGGTGACTGATCTCACCGGCATTGTCCACGGGCCAACCAAACATTTTGCAACAGGCCAAGCTGAACTTGCCCTGCTCCCGCGCCTCTGGCAGCGCTATCTATCCGGAGGACGGATTTTTCAGCAGGATCAAACGGCCATGCAAGCGTTGGTCTACGTAACCAATGAGTTGGGGGCCACCTTACCAGAAGCCGATTGGGGGGCAACAATCCGTGTAGGCCAAGTGGTCAGCCATTCTGTGGTTAGCCCAGCGCGCGGCACCACCCTCGTCCACAGCAGCTTGTTACCTACCCAAACCCTAAGCGCCACGGCTATCCTCGATTATAACTTTGGCAAATACCAGCTCCACCTCCTCGCCGACACCCCCATCACAACCACGATAAACAGGGCCGTGGACACACCTGGAACGACCAGCCCCTCCAGTCAAAAGCCAGAAATGGGCAGTGCGGCAACCGCAGAGGACTTTACCCTCTGTAGCTTCAATCTGCAGGGGTTGGGGCGGGGCAGCGCGCAATATCCCGACCCACAGATCTATGAGCGCCACTTGGCAAAACGAGTGCGAACGATTGCCGAAAGCTTGCAAGAATGTACGATTATCGGTCTCCAAGAAACAGGTACACCGCAAGATGCCATCAACCTAGCCGAACTTTTGCAAACAGCCTATCAGCTCGACTATGAAGCGACCGCCTTGGCCGGCCCAGGAACCCAGAATGGGGAGTTCCCCCTTACCAACAGCCTACTCACACGGCGCGATCGCGTCCAAGTGCGACAAGCAACGCTCCCCCAAGGATGCTCACCGCAGAATTATGAAGTGCCCACCACCGGCCCAGTCTGCCCAGCCGGTGAATATCCCCTCTTTGATCGGCCCCCCTTGGTTGTTTCACTGCTGGTAACGGGGACGTGGTCCACACCCTTCCCGCTGACGGTGATCGTCAACCATTGGAAGAGCAAAAGTGGCGACGAAAGCGTCAATGTGGTGCGGCGCATCGACCAAGCCGCGGCGGTTGCCACCCTCATTCAAGCGCAACAAGCAGTTGATCCACTCGCGCAAGTGGTTGTCCTTGGTGATCTGAATGACTACCGCGCCAGTGAGCCGCTTCACACTTTGCAAGCTGGGGTCACGCCGCCGCTCCTTCACTTGTATGACTTTCTACCAAGCACAGAGCAGTATACCTATATTTTCAACGGTGGTAGTCAAGTCTTGGATCATGTGCTCGTGACCCCCAATCTTGCGCCGACCATCGCTACCGTCGATCTCATCCGGCTCAATGCTGATTATGCCACCGCAACCCAGACAGATCTAACACAACGCCAGCGGGCCAGCGACCACGATCCAGTGCAGGTGCGGCTGCGCCCCGATGGTGCTGCCATCCTCGGCGGTTCTTTGAATTATGCCGACATCCATGTAAAATTGCAGGACAAAAATGCTGAATTTGTGGCGGAGACCACTACGGATGCACATGGTGAGTTTCGATTCTGGAATCTGATACCGGGGACATATACAGTAACGGTTACGCCCCCACCTGCTGTAACCATTGCACCGGCAGAGCTTTCGCTAGATCTACCGACTGGCTACAGCGTCCTTCCAACCATAGCCAGCACTCATCGTGTCGCCAAGCTAGGCGTTGCACTCGTCCTCACCACTCCGTCTGTCACCCATCTGGCGATCATACATCGAGATTCGCGTCATAATTGAACGGCAAGGACAATGCAGGATGAAACACGTTTATCTAAGTTGGCATGACACCGAAGAGATTATCAGTCAGCTGATCTTTAAACTTCGCACTCCGTACGATGCTCTGCTGCTCATTGCGCGCGGTGGCATCATTCCTGGCGGCATGATTGCGGAAGCGCTCAAGATGCACAATGTGCTCACCGCGGCAGTGCTCTTTTCCGATACGCAGAATGAGTTACCCCAACGCCTAAGCTGGCCCAAATTTGTGCAATTCCCTGCTGATCAGTTGCTCGCAGGACGCAAAATCCTCATTGTCGACAACTTGTGGAATCAAGGACGCACGATCATTGCAGCCAAAGGACGCATTGAAAGTGCCGGTGGCTATCCCGAGGTTGCCGTCTTACACTGGAAGCCCCACAACAGTCACTTTCCCGAGCAAGCGCCCGACTATTATGTAGAGATGACTGAAGATTTTATCCACTACCCCTGGCAACGCATTGACGATTCGGACTATCGCGTCCTGGCCAACCCGATCCTGCCGTCGCTCTCCTGAGCAACGATTGTCACTATCAAGAAAGAAGCGCTATGTGTGATGGAAACCAATCCCAAGCAACGCGGCCTGCCACGGAACGCATTGGGCCGATTCTCCAATTATTACACACTGCCTACCCAGATGTGAAGTGTGCCCTCGATCACCATAATGCCTTTGAGTTGCTCGTGGCGACCATCCTCTCGGCCCAATGTACCGACGAACGGGTGAACATGGTAACCCCGGCCCTGTTTGCCCGGTTCCCAACCCCCGCGGCCATGGCGGCTGCCGACCGCGAAGAGTTGGAAGGCTTGATTCGCTCGACTGGTTTCTTTCGCAACAAGGCAAAAAATATTCAACTCGCGGCCCAGCGGCTGGTCAGTGTCTATGATGGGCAGGTGCCAGCCACCATGGACGATCTGCTAACCTTGGCTGGCGTTGCGCGGAAAACGGCTAATGTGGTGCTCGGCGTGGCCTATGGCATTGCCGACGGTGTGGTCGTCGATACCCATGTCAAGCGGCTATCCAATCGGCTTGGCCTCACCACCCACAGCACACCAGAGAAGATCGAAATTGATCTACAAGCCTTGGCACCCCGTTCCGAGTGGATCAATCTGTCCCACCTGCTGATCTTCCATGGCCGACAGATCTGCGATGCGCGTAAACCACGGTGTGCGCGCTGCACGCTCAGCCATCTCTGCCCGTCGGCCACTGTCTAAGTCGGCACCGTCTAAGTCTACCCTTGCTCAAGGGAACTTCTGCCTATTTATCATCAGATCCTATGCGCATAACGACGATCCTGTTGACTTTGCTTTTGCAACTCTTGCTCCCCGTGTTTGCGGCATGTCAAGCCCCCGACCAGGAGACCATACCGCCAACCGCAACCCCGCTGCCGCCCGTTGTTCGCATCAACGCGACCCCTACGGCGCTCAGCACGCCAACGGCCACACCAGCCATTATGACGGTGCTGACCACCACCGTCAGCATGCAACCTTTTACCCTTACACTGCCCACGCCCTGGACGGTCTACTATTCCCCAGCGGCGGATTGGGCAGATCAGGTACAGTCACTCCAGAGCCAGGTGCCAGAGCTAGCCCATTACCTTCAAGTGCTTGCCAGCCAAGCGCCCACGACCACCTTTGTTGTTGCTTGGCAATCCACCGCGCCCAGCCTAACTTTCCTCGCAGCAAGCACACCAGCAGCGGATCTTTCCCTACAAGGCTATTTAGCTGCCGTGACCGAGGAGCTAGAACAGAGTCGGCTGACCATGGGTTCTGGCATTCGCATCCACAGTGCCACGCTCCGCTATGACCTTCATCAGGCTCACTTGCCCATTGCTGTGGTACACTATACCCTCCCCTATGATGCACTCCACGATAACACCAACGCTGCGTCAACCGCCAATGACACAGCGGCGCTGCATGGCTACCAAGCCGCGCTGATGGAGCCCAATGGCGAGCAGCTTCTGTTACTTACCTTTATCAGCCACACGGTCCTAGCCGATGAGTTTGTTCCGTTGGTTGAAGCGATTGTGGCCGCGATCGATGTTACCTTGAAGGAGAACCCGTAATGCCCGCACCTGTCCCAGCCGGTTATACACGTGGCGCGCTCGTTGTGCTTGGCGCAGCTAGTACACCCGAGCGGCAAGCGCTGTTGTTACAACGTTTTTGGAATGAAGCGGGGGGCTATGGCGCGCGGATTGTGATTTGCGCCACGCCAGGCATGGAAGAAAAGAGCCGCGTCTATCAGACGCAGCTGCAACAAATGGAGGCCGAAAGCGTGCTGCCGATCCCGATCGCGGGTCGCCAAGCCGCGCGACAGGTAGCCGCGGAGGCGGCTATTGACCAAGCCACAGGGATTCTGCTCCTGGCCCCAACCGCGCTCCATTTTGCCGCTTTTGTGGGAGGCACGGCGCTGGCCACGACAATTCGCCGCGCCAATGCCCAGGGGAAGGCGGTGGCCGGGGCAGGGAGTAGTGCGGCAATCCTTTGTCAACATATGATCACCCCCATTGCCGGGCCAGCAACCAACAACGCACGGCTCCAACACGATTTGATTCAATTCGCGCCGGGCTTGGGTATGGTCAATCGGTTGCTATTGGCGATTGAGCCCCAACCCCAGCCCTTACTCGGTGGCTTGGCCGCTTTGTTGACCGCGATTGCCTATAATCCCTTTTTGGTGGGTGTTGAGATTGCCCAGGACACGGGGCTAGTCATCTACCCCGATACCACCTTGGAGGTCTTTGGCCAACAGGTGGTCATTGTCGATGGCAACACCATTACCCATACCGACGTTGTCACCGCGCACCAACCACGTCCCCTCAGCCTGCATGGGGTTCAACTCCATGTGCTGACCCACGGCCAAACCTATCACTTTGACACGCACACCGCAGCACCACAGCCCCCCACCGACATCCCCCTAGAGGGCGTACCCCATCAACATTCGTTCTGAAAAAGCGCGGCTACCATTCGTCAATCCACTCTTCCTTTTCGCCGATCACTTTAAAGCGACGCTCCTGTGGAACCTCGTAGCCATTGGCTTGGGGTGGTGGCAAAAGGCGCGATTGGGCGGGCTGTCCACCGCCCTGTGCCATTTGGGCTGGATAGCCAGGCCCAGCCAGCACGATGACCGGTGGCTGCTGGACAGGCATCGCATAGGCGCGGCCATCAGGTTCGCCACGGCGGCGCGCGGGGCCAGGCTCTTCATCTTGCCACCGTTCACGACGGCGCGCAGAAGCAAGGACTAAGAGGGCGACAGGAACGCCAGCCAAGACGCCAAATAGGACGCCTAACGCCATGCCAATCGCATCCGCGCTTAACCGTTCACTAATCCGCCAGGCAGCAATGCCGACAAAGCAAAGTAAGATCAAAACTAGTAGTCGTTTCATCATTCCTCCAGAAGTACAGTGCAGGGGAGCGGCGTGGGGCAACCCAAACCAGGTGGACACGTTTTGAATGGCTTCTAGCTATTCCGCCACGCGCGCGGTGAGCCGATCCAACAAGCCCCGCACGATACCGCCACTTGGGGGTGGCTGGCGTTGTACGGGCGGCGGTTTGACAGGGGGCGTGCTTACATCGCAGGTAACATCCCAACGGCGCGAGATGCGCGTGCGCGATTGGAGCCCCGCGCAGATCTGGTTCAGATCTTTGGGCCCCAACCAAGCGGCTTGAAACCGCACTTGTTCTCCTTTTGAAATTAAAAGGAAGTCACCTTTGCCTTGCAGCTTCTCGGCACCACTATCACTCAGGCCGGTGGCATAACGGGCCTCATCTTTGCTCGCAACCGCGCCGACCAAGCGCACGGGGAAATTCGCCTTAATCGCGCTGCCGATCAACGCCGAGGTTGGCTTCTGTGTACAGGCCACAAGGTGAATACCCGCTTCCCGCCCGCGCTGACTGAGCCGCGTGAGGATCGCTTCGATCTCGCGCCCGCCGGTCTGCAAAAGGTCGGCCAATTCGTCAATGGCAACGACAAGAACAGGCCGATTTACCTTCTGGCGGTCACGGCGTTCCATCTCTTCGGCTAACCAGCGTAGGCGAGCAATGGCAGCCGCCGGTGTTGCGGCGATCTCACCTAAAATATGCGGCAAGATCTGCAAAGGCCCAAAGCCACGCTCCTTTGGATCAATGAGGATCAATTGCAATTCCCCCTGGCGATTGTGCATGGCCAAGGAAGTTAATAGCGTACGAGCCAGGGCAGTCTTGCCAGAGCCGGTTGTGCCTGCAATCAAGACATGCGTAACATCGGGAGCAGTAAGACGCAGTAGCAATGGGGTGCCATTCCCCTCCAAGCCCAGTACAGCCGTAGCCGCTGGAATGGTAGCCAAGCGACCACAAAGCGGCAGCAGGCGTACAGGCCCCACTTCGGCACGCGGTAATTCGACATTAATTGAGCCATCCTGCCGATAGATGCGCGCTTCACGCTTGCCCAACGCCAATGCAATTTCTTCGGCCAAAGCAGCGACTTTGCTCACTTTGGTGCCAAGTCCGGTTGCCAACTCAAAACGAACAAACCGCGGAGTCACGACCCCACCATTGATGCGGCCATCCACCTTATGCCGAGCAAGGACAGCCTCGATCATATCTGCCTGCATATCAAGCGTTCGTTTGCGGTATGCCATTCTCCCCCCTTGTGGTAGCCTGTACGCTGGGCAGGGTTCACAGGTCCTTGTTGGAGATAAAAAAGCCTGGTCAGCCGATCGCCATTACGCTGCCGTAATATCGATACGCTGAAACCAGGCTTTTTGTCTATCAGGCTCGCAACAATCTAAACGGATCGTGTGTGAGCCTAGTTCTGCGCAATATTCCATTAAAAAGAATGCATGTTCTAATTTGAAATTAGAACATTTATTCTATCTCCAGCAGAATAGCACAACCGTTCTACCTTGTCAACTATGAATTTGTTCAAGAAACAAGAGACTTATCTGCCACGCCTCAACACCTTTACCATCACTAGAAAGAGACAGCAGGGTGGGCAAACGCGAACTGGCTGGCCGTCGACTGAGGCCGCCCTCAGCTACCTAATCAGGAGACGCCGATGGCGGTTTGCCGGTGTTTCTGCTCGGCCATAGCGTGGGTGGCGTCGTCTCTTGTATCTACGCCTTGGACAATCAAAGCGAACTGGCAGGGCTCCTTTGCGAGAGCTTTGCCTTCCGGGTCTACGCCCCTGATTTTGCCCTAGCCGCGATTATAGGGGATAAGTGCGATTGCCCCGCGCCTGCCGGTGCTCAAGCTAAAAAATGAGGATTTCACACGCGATCCAAAGGCACCCTAGGCATTAAAGAATGATCCGCGCACCGCGAACGAAGCGCAACCGGCGAAAACCGTTGCCGCGCTAGTACGTGGCACAGAGCGCCTTAAGCAAGCGTTTCCCCGCATTACCCGGCCCGTTTTCATTTTGCACGGCACCGCAGACAAGGCCACTGTGCCAAGCGGCAGTCAATTTTTCTATGACAGCGCTGGCTCACAGGATAAGACATTAAAGTTGTATGAGGGGCATATTCACGAGCTGCTCAGCGATCTTAACTAGGCAGCCAATCCAAGGGCCGTCCGCCTTCCGAACGCGGACGGCCCTTGGATTGGCCGTGGCAACGCCAACGGGGTATATGGCCATGGGGCTAAGTCGCCGCTTGAGGAGCGGCCACGGCAGAAGGCGCGAGGATTTCCCCCAATGCCTGAATCGAAGCAACCAAATTGCGTTGCGAGAAGCCCGCACCATGCGTAACCGTCAAAGTATTACCAATCATGGGCTCACCGGTTGGATCGCGCGAAGAGATAATGATTACCGGGATGGCGGCAATGGTTGGATCATGCGCCTTTTCCTCCAATACCTGAAAGCCATTCATGCCGGGCATCATCAGATCCAGCAGCAGGACATCGGGTTGGCGGCTGCGTAACATGCTCAGTGCCCGTTGACCATTCGTGACCTGTAACACCGAATACGCTTGGGGGGCCGCGGCTAGCATCCGCGCAAACAAATGCAATTCATCCTCTTCATCATCGACCAACAGCACCGTTTTGACGGCAGGCGTGACCTTTGCCAATGCCGCCAGAAGCTTTTCGCGCGCGAGGGGTTTGATCAAATATTCCACCACGCCCAACCGTTTGGCTGCTTCCTGTTCCCCCGGCAGCCAACAGGTGATCACAGGGGTACCAAAGGGTAGATTGCCAAAGCTGGACAAGGAAAGCGGGGCAAAGGGGGGCGTATTGAGGACCAAGGCTTGGGCCGGTGAACGCCGAATGGCCGCGATCGCGCCGGTTAGATCGGCGGCCAATTCGACTTCCACATCCGGCACATAGCGCTCCAACAAGCGCTGCACGGTCTGTTCGGCATCGACCACCACAAAGCGCTCCGTCAGAACTGGCAGCGGCGCGGTCGAACGCCGAGTACGGACGCGATAGCCTAGTTGGTCGTCGGGATTCATGGCCCGACGCACACGGTTTGCCGGATCGGCCAAGAGCGATGGGGCTGGACTTTCCAACGGCAGCGTGAAATAGATCGTCGTGCCCTGACCGATCTTACTCTCCAACCACATGCGTCCCCCATGCATTTCGACAAACTGTTTGCTGATCGTCAAGCCCAAGCCACTCCCACCATGACGCCGCCGGGTGGAGACATCCGCCTGCTGAAAGGGTTCAAAGATCCGCTGCTGGTCCAGTTCGTCAATCCCCGGCCCGGTGTCGGCCAAGCTGAGGGTCACTTCCTTGGCACTGACCAAGCATTGCAAGGTAACGCCCCCCTGTTCGGTAAAGCGCCCTGCATTGCCCAGCAAATTAATAATTACCTGCCGGATGCGTGTTTCGTCACAAAAGACCAGCGGCAACGTAGCGATGCCTGGGGCAAATGCAAGCGTCGAGCGCAGATAGAGGCTGCGCGATTCAAAGAGGCCCTTCACCACCGCCAACGCCTCACTAATGATGACCGGCAGGGCCACCCATTCGCGACTGAGCGCCATCCGTCCCGCTTCCACTTGGCTGAGATCCAGTACATCATTGACCAGCGCCGTCAGATGTTCTGCATTGCGGCGAATGGCGGCAATATCAGTCAGTAGCGCCGGGGGTAATCGGCGGCCATAGACTTGCGGCGAGCGTGCGATCACATCCGCAAAGCCAATGATCATGTTGAGCGGGGTGCGCAATTCATGGCTGACATTAGCAACAAACTCGGTCTTGGCCTGGCGCGCTTCTTCCGCAATCCGTTCCAGCGCCTTGAGCCGATCGGACAGGCGCGTCAGTTCGCGATTGGCCTGAATTAAGTCTTCCCGCGACTGTTCTAGCTCCAGCCGTTGCTCACGTAGTTCATCCAGATTTTGCCGAGCCCTATGAAAGCTGCTAATCGACCATTCGGCAATGGTGAGCAATTCCGTGCGGGCAGCCCAACCCAACCAGCCACTAAAGGCACCGCTCACCAAGACGAACACCCCTTGTTCCAGCGTTAGATTGACCCCAACCAACGCCGCGAGCCACAGCAATAGCCCAAGCACACCTTCGGTAAGCACTCCAGCCCACCGACTGATCGTAATCACGGCCACCAATGGCAGCACACTGCTCAACAACAAGAGGTTGGGATCCTGCATCAGCCAACTGCTCAACAAGGTCGCGCCAGCCATGCCCAGCAGCCAAACGACCCACGCCCCTAGTTCATACCCACGCACGAGGCGATAGGCCAACGCAAAAACCAGCCCAATCACCCCCAGGCCAGCCATCAGCCCAAAGATGCGGTCGCCAGCCCAACGGGTGGTGAACAAGAGCGCGCAACTCAGCCAAAAGAGCGCACTGACCATCAAGAGACGTTGGAGGGTAGCACGCAAGAGCTCTTGCATGCTGGCCGCTAACGCACCATCGCTTTGGGCAAGTTGCCGAAGAAAGTACCACATGACGAGCCTTTCGATAAGAGACACCGCTTGGCGCGCGCCGGAATCACGTTGCGAAAATCAGGAGCCGCGCTGGGTGCCCAGTAAGGTACGCTGCTGTTGCAGTTGTTGGTCGAGCAGCTGTAAAAACTGCTGTTGTGTAATCGGCTTCTGTAAAAAAGCGGTAGCACCCAGGGAGAGCGCTAACTCACCCACCGGGAGGATCGTACAGATCACAATGGGGATGGCCGCCGTCGCCGGTTCCTGGCGTAACTCACTCAGCACCTGCCAGCCATCGACATTGTGCATCATGACATCCAACAAAATGACCGCGGGTTGCACCTTTTCGGCCAGGTGGCGGGCATTGGCGGGCTCATGGCAACCAATGACTTGATAGCGCGATCCGGCCGCGTAGCGCTGCTGCAACTCGATCCAATCGGTGTTATCGTCAATGACCAACACCGGAAGTTGTTCGGGGGTACGCAGGGTGAGGGTACCAACAAAGCCCGCATCGGGTGTCGGCGGAATCACAAGATCGGCACTGTAAAAAGACGCGATATTTTGCGCCGTCTGTAAACTCGCCCAATCTTTCGCCGTAAACGGAGGCTGAACGAGCGTTGGATCGCCACTCGTTACGGTGAGGGCCAACGTCATATTGGTGCCTATTGCCGCTATCACCACTGAGCCGCGGCCAGCCCGTGGAATCGCCACACTGAGCATGGTCAATAGGATACTCCGCAGGGCGAGCGGCGTCACGGGGAAATTTGCCAAAACGGGCGGTACATTCACCTGCAAGGCCACTTGCCACTGGCGCGCCAGTGGTTGCGCCAAGTTCTGCACTGTCTGTAGAGCAACCACCAATGGCACATATTCCTCGGCGACCGGCTGCTTGAGCCACCCCAATTCTTCGCTAAGGGCCTGCTCCGCATCTGCCGCAACAGCGCTCGTCGCGGCGGGTGTGGTGGCGGGCCACTGCAATTGCGGCCACAATGATTGCGCCAATACCTCTAGCGCGACACGCTGTTCACGCCGGAGTTGGCGCTCGCTAATCCCTAATTGGGTCGCCACCGCATCACGGCTCAACTGGCGCAGGTATTGAAAGTTCAAAATATCATAGACGCGCCACGCGCGCGATTGGGGGGGGTCATCCTCGGCTGGGGTCAAGGCGCGAATGGCCGCGGTGAGTCTCTGCTGCAAAGCCGCGGCTTTATCAAATTCGGCGCCTAGCCCGAAATACTCCACTAAGGGGCTGTTGCGCAATTGCACAGGATCATAGAGATAGTGCAAAGCGCTGCGTAAAGAGAGAATAAATTGTTCATAGGTTAGCTCTTGCACAAGTACCTCGATTGATAGCTGCGGCAGCAGACCCTTTCTTTGGGATCACAATAGAGCGGGCATGGCTTGGTCAGGATTTGGCCGGAATCTGGCCGAAAAATTATACCATTTGTGGGCTAATCTTGATATACTTGGCTTCTAACCATCTATCAAGAATTGCATGAAGTCTTTTGGGCTGCAACGCGCGGCGGTGCCACCACGCCGCTGATTGTCCATGCATTGGCAAGCCAAAGCACAATGCCTTGCGCCCAGGCGGCATCGCCCTTGTAGATGAACTGACGATGACGCCAAGCCTGCTCCCTAGCACGATTGGCACAAGAGAATTCCCTTATCCGTCTCATTGCATACTCGAAGTGACATTTATCCTATCGGCCCGATTCAGGTCGAAAGAAAGTAGCTGCGCGCATGTCTCAACCTGAAACCGCGCCGGCCCAGCTTTCCACCGCCTTGTCACCCCATGGGGCACAAGGGAAAGCAGCCGTGCGTACGCGGACAACCCCTTGGCGAACCGCTCGCCGAAGTTTTCGGCGACACTGGCAGTTGTATCTAATTATGCTGCCAGCCTTGCTCTACTTCTTCATCTTTCGCTACATTCCTATGGCCAATGCGGTCATCGCGTTTAAAAATTATAATGTCGTTGCCGGTATCTGGGGTAGCCCATGGGCTGGCTTCCGCCATTTCGAGCTTTTCTTCAAAAATCCGGTCTTTTGGGATCTGCTCGAAAATACACTGGTCCTTAGCCTCTATGCCCTGGCCGTGGGTTTTCCCATCCCGATTATCCTGGCGATTGCGCTAAATGAGACGGGCAATGGTTTCTTTAAGCGCACGGTACAGATGGTGACCTACGCCCCCTACTTCATTTCCACCGTGGTGCTGGTCTCGATGATTATGTTACTGCTTTCACCAAGGCTGGGAGTGGTCAACCTAGGGTTGCAGGCACTGGGCATGGAGCCCATTAACTTTCTAGGCCGCCCCAATCTTTTCTCCTCTATCTATGTCTGGTCGGGCGTCTGGCAGACCAGTGGCTACGCGGCGATTGTCTATCTCGCCGCGCTGGCGGGCGTCGATCCGATGCTCTATGAAGCCGCCCGGGTTGACGGCGCTTCGCGTTGGCAGAAGATTCTCAATATCGACCTTCCCGGCATCATGCCCGTGGCCGTGATTCTTTTGATTCTGAATGTAGGTAGCCTGCTCGCCATTGGCTTTGAGAAAGTCTACCTCCTGCAAAACCCCCTCAATCTCAGTTCATCCGAGATCATCGCGACCTATGTCTATAAGATTGGCTTGCTCAACGCTAATTTTAGCTTTGCCACCGCCGTTGGCTTGTTCAACTCGGTCGTCAACATGATCCTGTTGGTGCTCGTCAACGCCTATGTCAAGCGCGTATCGGAGATGAGTTTGTGGTGATTGGCGACTGTCCCACTGCCTCACTGTTCTACTGTCTCACTGTCTCACTGTCTTCCCCCAGAGGCTTTAGCAAAGGTAAATGATATGGTAACAACCAGCCAAGTCAACCATCCGCGTCGCATTCGTGAGTCACTAGGGGACCGCATCTTTTTACTTGGGATCTATCTCTTCTTGCTGGTCATTCTGGTGATTGTGCTCTACCCGCTAGTCTATGTGGTGAGTTCGTCCTTCAGCAGCCCGTTGGCCGTCTCGTCGGGGCGGGTCTGGTTGTGGCCGGTTGACTTCACCCTGCGTGGCTACCAAGTGGCGCTGAGCAACCCCCAGATCATTACGGGCTATGCCAATTCGATCTACTACACCTTTTTCGGCACCTTGATCAGTGTCGTGGCGACCGTCTTGGTGGCCTACCCACTCTCACGGCGCACGCTCTATGGTCGCGGGGCGATCATGCTCTTTATCACCTTCACCATGATCTTTTCGGGTGGGTTGATCCCCACCTATCTTGTCGTCAAGGAATTGGGCATGCTCGACACGCGTTGGGCGATGATCATTCCCCAGGCCGTGGCGGCATGGCAAGTGATCATTGCCCGCACCTTCTTCCAAGTCAATATCCCTGACGAGTTGGCCGAAGCCGCTGCGTTAGATGGCTGTAGCGATCTCCGCTTTCTCTGGTCAGTCGTCGTGCCCCTCTCCAAGCCGATCATTGCCGTGTTGGTTTTGATGTATGCCGTTGGTCAGTGGAATGCCTATTTTGATGCGCTGCTCTATCTCAAATCGCCTGATTTACAGCCACTTCAACTGGTGCTGCGGAGCATTCTTATTCTCAACACCACCACCAGTGGTTCCATGGAAGCTTCGGTGATGGTGGAACGCCAACAGATGGCCGATCTACTTAAATATTCGTTGATCGTCGTCGGCAGCTTACCGGTCTTGCTCATCTATCCCTTTGCCCAACGCTATTTTGTGCGGGGCATGTTAATCGGTTCGATCAAAGGCTAGGCAATAATCAATAATCAATAACCAATAACCAATAACCAATAACCAATAACCAATAACCAATAACCAATAACCAATTGTTAATTGACAATTAGCAATTGATTATTGATTATTCGTAAAAGGAGGTGATGCCAGCTTAGGGTAGCTCAATCCACTTGTGTACCTGTGCGTATTATGCATTTTCTGCTTACGATAGAACCAAAGGAGAGGTATTTGTATGAAGAAGACCCCATCATTTGTCCTGGCTCTGCTTGTCATTTTGAGCCTGCTCTTGGCGAGTTGTGCCGGTGCTGGCACAGCGCCCGCCGCGCAACCGGCGGGGAATAGTGAAGGTGGCGACGGGCCTGTCACCATCCGCATTTTCTCGCCCCAAGGTCCGACGGTCGATCTAGCCACCAATTCATTCACCCTCGAAGCCCAAGAGATGTTTAACATCCAGTTCGTCTGGGAAACGACTACGATGGATGGCAATGCCGCCAAGGAAAAACGCCAGATCTCCTTGGCTAGTGGTGACTATCCCGATCTCTTTATGTTGATCCCTTGGGTAGATCAATTCACCCAGCTCGACCTACTAAAGTTTGGTCAACAAGGGGTAGTTATTCCGCTCAATGATTTGATCCAAGAATATGCGCCCAATGTCCAAGCCGCGCTGGATAACTACCCGCAGTTCCGCGCCATGGCTGTCGCGCCGGATGGCAACATCTATGGGCTGCCGCAATTAATCGAATGCTACCACTGTTCCTATGCGAATAAAATGTGGGTCAACACCAAATGGCGCGAAGCCCTTGGGTTAGAGGTACCCACGACCACCGAAGAATTCCAGGCCATGTTGGAAGCCTTCAAAACCCAAGATCCCAATGGCAATGGCGTGGCCGACGAAGTGCCGCTGAGCGGTTCGATTGAAGACTATGGCGTGCGTCCGATTCCCTATCTCATGAACGGCTTTGCTTATGACGACGACCGCACCTTCCTGATCCTCAATGACGGGCAGGTGGATACGGTTGCCAACAAACCCGAGTGGAAGGAAGGGTTAACCTATATCAAGGGGCTAGTCGATGCGGGCTTGATCGATCAGGGTGCCTTTACCCAAAACGCTGAATCCTACAAGAAGATCGGTGACAATGCCGAAGCGCAACTGCTCGGTGCGGGGGCCGGTATGCACCCGGCCATCTTTGTCACCGTTGGCCCCGAAGCGCCCTATGGTGCGGACTATGATGCCATTCCACCGCTGCAAGGCCCGCGTGCCCAATATGCAACTTACCTCCCCAACACCGTGCCGGGTGCAACCTTTGTCTTGACCAACAAAGCCAGCGAAGCAGCCCAGATTGCGGCGATCAAGTTGGTTGACTATATGTTCACCCAAGAAGGTCAGCTACGCTCCCACTTTGGGGAAGAAGGCGTGGATTGGCGGCGCCCCGAAGAAGGCGATGTGGCGCTCAACAAAGAGGTGGAACCGATCTTCGCGGTGATCCAACAGCCTGCTGACGCCGACCCGCGCAACTCTTCTTGGGGAGCGATGGCTCAATACTTCCAACCCAAGAGCTTCCGCGACGGTTGGGTGCAATCGGTCGATCCGGCGGAATATTACAACTGGCCCGGTTACGAGCGCCGCCTACAAGATGCCACCGATCTAATGGCAGGCAAAGAATCGCCCGATCTCTTCCCCTTCTGGCTGATCTGGCCGAACCCAGATACGGCGGATGCGATTGCCATGCAGCGCCAAAACATCACCGACTATGTCAACCAAAATGCGTTGGCCTTTGTCACCGGGGCCCAAAGCTTGGATAGCGATTGGGATGCCTACGTGGCCGGTTTGGAACAGCTGGATCTGGCGGGTTATCTAGCGGCCATGCAAACAGCCTATGACGCCAGCCAACAATAACCCAAAGTCCATTGCGGGCTAATCCGCTTTTACGCCACCTGCCACGCGGCACCGCTCTCCCCCAAAATGGAGATGGGCCGCGTATGCAGGTGGCGTTTTCTTTAGTGCTATGGCTAAATGGTGGAGAATAGAACGCGAATGGACGCGAATCGCGAAGGTTTATCCGCGTTCCAAAGTTCCCCGCCTCTTAGCCACTTACACCGCGTTAGAAAAGAAGAAATAGGTTATGAGTCAATACCTAGAACAATACAATTTGGTTTGGGAGACACCGAGCCACAATGCCGGTGAATCCATGCCCTGTGGCGGCCATGATATTGGCCTCAACGTCTGGGTAGAGGCCGATGCAACGAGCGGCGCGGGCGAATTGCTCTTCTACATCGACCGTGCGGGCAGCTTCGATGAAAATAACCAAATGCTCAAGTTGGGGCGCGTACGTATCTGCCTAACCCCCAATCCCTTTACGGCAGAGCAGCCCTTTCGCCAGGAGTTGAAGCTGCGCCAAGGCTATGTAGAAATTACCGGTAGCTATGGGACACGCATCGTGGTGTGGGTAGAAGTCGAACGCCCAGTCATTCACGTGGAAGTAACAAGCGACCAACCACTAGCCTTCACGGCCAGCTATGAAAACTGGCGGCAAGGCGTGCGTGAGATCCCCCAGGAGCGGCGTCACCCCTGTGCCAGTTGGGTTGCCTACCCCGGCACTGTCACCACCGAGCCCGATACGGTGGACTTTGTGGAGCAGGGCGTGCTTTTCTACCACCGCAACCGCAACGACCGCCTGCTGATCGACCACTTGATTGCCCAACAAGGGCTGACCGCCGTCGCCGCCGAAATTCCCAATCCCCAACGGGACCGCACCTTTGGCGGCCTGATGAGCGGCCCTGGCTTGGTTGCTGGGGGTACGCAGACAGGCCACTATGGGCAGACGCCCCACCAAAGCTGGCAGTTGCATAGTGCGCAGGCCATGGCCCACCACCGGCTGGATATTGCCCTCCACACCGACCAAAGCGCGACCTTGGCCGAATGGCGTGCCGCGCTGGAGACGTTGTCCACCACGACTAACGACGAAGTAGCATCCGCCCGCGCCACGGCCCAAGCTTGGTGGGCCCAATTTTGGGAACGCAGTCACATCTGCCTCCAGCCCCAACACCCCGACCCCACCGACCCGGTATGGCAAGTGGGGCGCAACTATCAACTCTTCCGCTATCTGCTTGGCTGTAACCGGGCCGGAGAGTACCCCACCAAATTTAATGGCGGCCTCTTTATCTACGACCCCGGCTTGGTCCGCGCCGATCTCGCCGATGAATCAGCCGACTTTCGCCTATGGGGTGGAGGAAGCCACACCGCGCAGAATCAACGCTTGGTCTACTGGCCCATGCTTAAGAGCGGGGATTTTGACCTCATGCCCCCCCAGTTTGAATACTATCGGCGCGCGTTGCCAGCCGCCGAGGCCCGCACCCGCGTCTATTGGGGGCATGGCGGCTGCTCTTTCACCGAGCAATTAGAAAACTTTGGCCTGCCCCTGGGCTGGTCGTGGGGCTGGCCCGGCACAACCGACCGCTACCACACGCGTCCGCCCCACTTTGACCCGACCGAGCAGATCGCCCCCTGGCTGCGCTACTACTATCACACCCAGCTCGAATTTGCCTTGATGATCCTCAAATATCATCAATACAGCAGCCTGGATATTCAGCCCTATCTGCCCTTTATCGAGAGCGCCATCCGCTTCTTTGATGAACACTACCAGTGGCAGCATACCCTCAACGCGCTGCGCCCCCTCGATGCTAACGGACATCTGGTCTTCTACCCCTCAACCGCCCTAGAGACCTATAAGGATGCCCTAAACCCAGCCGATCTGATCGCCGCGCTCCAGGGCACCGTCGATGCCCTGCTCGAAATCGCCGCGGCCTACCTCAGCGACGAAAGCCGCACCTACTATGCCGAACTCCGCCAACGCATTCCACCGTTGCCCTTCCGCACTTTACAGGGACACCAGACCATTGCACCGGCCATCTCTTGGACCGAGATTATCAACGTTGAGCTGCCCCAACTCTACCCTGTCTTTCCCTATGAACAATATGGCCTAGGCAAAGCCGATCGCCAAGTCGCCATCGACACCTGGCGCTATGGCGATTACAGCGAAGGACAATTAAGCCACGTCAGTTGGCACCAACAGGCCATCTTCTGCGCCCGTTTGGGGCTCACCGAGGACGCAGCCCGCTATACCTTGCTTAAGCTCACCGACTCCGGGCGGCGCTGCCCCGCCTTTTGGGGTCCCGGCCACGATTGGGTCCCCGATCACAACTGGGGAGGCTCCGGCATGATCGGCTTGCAAGAGATGCTTATGCAGTGCCCTGGCCGCCAAATCTTGCTCTTGCCCGCGTGGCCGACAGATTGGGACGTGACCTTCAAATTACATGCACCCTACGCTACCATCGTCGAAGGACGCTACCAAGCCGGCCAATTGGAATACCAAGTGACACCCCCCGAGCGAGCCGCGGATGTGGTACTTGGAGAGATACGCTAAAACGGATTAACGCGGCCTGTGGCATCGTTTGCCGCAATGAATGTTTAACCTTCCGATAAACCTGTCAAGTCTTTCCTAGATCACGAGAAAAAGAAGATGACCGAACACCTAACTTTCTTCTATAACGAAGCCGCGGAAACATGGTACGACGCGCTACCCGTGGGCAATGGCCGCTTGGGTGCGATGATCTATGGCGGTGCTTGTGCCGAACGCGTCTACCTGAGCGACATCACCTTTTGGTCGGGCGAACCATCGCAAGCGAATAGTAACCCCGACGGTCCGGCGATTGTGGCTGCGGTGCGCCGTCTGCTCTTGGCTGGCGATCTGCCCGCGGCCAACCAACTCTGTACCCAGATCGAAGGACGCAAGCTCAACTATGGCACCAACCTCCCCTTTGGCAACCTGCGCCTTTTTATGGCGCATGGCGATGAAGGGCTGCGCCACTATCGGCGAACGTTGGATCTGGATCAGGCCATTGCGAGTGTCCATTATGAGCTGAATGGCGTGACCTACCACCGGGAGATCTTTGCCAGCCATCCCGCGGGGGTGCTGGTGATGCAGATCACCGCCAGCCAACCGGGTCGCGTTGGGCTACGCGTGGGGCTGGATGGCGATGAGCAGCCCTTTACCGTCTATACCCACGAGCCCGCCACCATCGGGATGGATGTACTGGCACGGGAACATTTCCACAGCGATGGCAAAAGCGGTGTGGACGGCCATGCCCGGCTGTTAGTACGCGCCGCTGGAGGACGGGTCTCCACCTATGGGAGCCAACTCGTCGTCGAAGAGAGCGACAGCGTTACCCTGCTGTTGGCCTTTGCTTCGACCTTTGATCACGCGGAGCCCGCGACGGTTTGCCAGCGACGCCTGGCAACGTTGGTAACCATACCCTATGCCGAGTTGCGCGCCCAACATGTGGCCGATCACCAACAGTACTTTCGTCGGGTAAGCCTAGACCTTGGAGCCGCGCCCCAGCCGGATCAGCCCCTCGATGCCCGCATTGCCGCGGTCCAACAAGGCACCGCCGATCCAGCCTTGGCCGCGCTCCTCTTTCAATTTGGGCGCTATCTGCTCATTGGCGCTTCTCGCCCAGATTCGCCTTTGCCAGCCCATCTGTTGGGCGTCTGGAACGACAATGTCGCCTGTCGCATTGGCTGGACCTGCGATTACCACCTGGACATTAACACGCAGATGAACTACTGGATTGCCGAGTTGACCAACCTGAGCGAGTGCCATGCGCCGCTGCTCCGTTGGATCGAACAGGTCGTTGTGCCATCAGGTCGTCACACGGCCCGCACGCTCTACGGCTTGCCAGGCTGGGTGGCCCATATCTTTGCCAATGCCTGGGGCTTTACAGCACCGGGCTGGAGCATTTGGTGGGGGATGCATCCCACCGGCGGGGTATGGCTAGCCATGCACCTATGGGACCACTACCAATTTACAGGCGACCGCGCTTTTCTCGCCCGCCATGCCTACCCCATTTTGAAAGAAGCCGCCGAATTTTTCCTTACCTATCTGGTCCAAGATCCGGCCACGGGCTGGCTCTTGAGTGGCCCGGCGAATTCACCAGAAAACCCCTTCCTCTTTCAAGGCCAAGCCTATCCCGTCTCGCTCGGCCCAACGGTGGACAATGTCTTGCTCCGCGCCCTCTTTACCGCCTGTATCGAGGCGAGTACTACCTTGGCCGTCGATCCGGTCTTACGCGGCCAGCTAACGGCTGCCCGCGCCAAGTTGCCCCCCTTTCAGATCGGCAGCCAAGGGCAGCTACAGGAGTGGTTGGCCGATTACGACGATGCGCTCCCTCACCACCGGCACACGAGCCACCTGTTGAGCGTCTTTCCCTTTGATCAGATCACCCCCGAAGGGACACCAGAGCTGGCCCAAGCAGTGAAGGTCTCGATCACCCGCCGGGAAGCACCCCCAACAGGCTATGAGGAAGGGAGTTGGGGCCGCAACCTGATTATGCTCTATCACGCGCGATTGGGCGATGCCGCGGCCGCCGCGGCCAGTCTGCTCACCCTCTATCAGCAGGAAGGGGATCGCAGCCTGATGATGGGACCCAAACTTGCGCCGCGCCAAGCCTATGAATTGGACTATAACACCGGCGCCACCGCTGCCATTGCCGAGATGATGCTACAGAGCCACCAAGGCTACCTGCACCTGCTGCCAGCCTTGCCCACGGCTTGGGCACAGGGCCGCGTTACGGGCCTCTGTGGCCGGGGCGGCTTTGTGGTCGATCTCACTTGGCAGGCCGGGCAGGTGACACAAGCCCATATTCATTCGCGCTTGGGCGGCCTTTGTCGTCTACGCCTTGCCGGAACGGGAACCATCTCCCATAACGGTCAGCCGGTGGCGACGACAGCCGCGGCGCCGGGCATCATCGAGTTTGCCACCCAAGCCGGACAAACATATATAGTGCAGGTGCTCACCGTTGACTAATGGCACGCAACGGCGATTTCATCTCCCTTAGCAAAATTATGCTATACTCAGAAACGGTTTGAAAAGGAGGTTGACCGCTATGCGTGAAAGTCATACTGCTGTTCTGGAGCGCAACGTCACTTGGCAGGCGCACTTTACGGCAGAACCCTATGAAGCGGCCTGGGCAAGTGAGGCGCTCTATTTTGTGCGTGCGTTGGCTGCCGAAGGTGTACCGCCCCAGATCACCGCGCGGGTCCAGATCTCCCCCGACGGCATCCATTGGTGTGATGAGGGCAGCACACTCACCTTGCCAACAACCGTTGGCGTCGCCTTTTGTCGAGTCAGCCACTTTGGCGGTTGGCTGCGGCTGGTGGGTGAGTTACCCGCCGGGGCGACCCTGACGGTGATTGTCTATCTGGTATTAAAGGAATGAAGCTGAAAGATCGAGTAATTGGCTATGCATGAAGAGTTACGCACCGCTTTACTCCGTAGTGATCCAGGACTGAGTCGCTTTGATCCATTGTCGCGCATCATTGTCCATGATGATTTTGACCGGGGGCTCCAAGGTTGGACCAGCCTCATCGGCAACTACGAAGGGTCGCTTGATGCGATCCTGCCCCCCTATCGCGACCTGCGCGGCCCCATGCTGAGCAATTTAAGCATGTGGGATACCGGCACCGACGGCTCGATGAATGGCACCTATGCCCTCAAGCTGGCGACCCGCCCTACGCCAGGCGCCTTGGCTGTGGCGATCAAACGCCTCACCTTCCGCCACCTGGGGCCAATTCGCTTGGAAGCCTATTTTACCTTCAAACCGGAAGCAACGGCGTTGGATCTATCCGAAACCGACGTGCGGGCCGTAGGCGTGCTCTTTGATCTACAGGATGTGGATCGCAAAGGCGACCAGCCCCAACGGATCATGCCCCATATCCGCTATCTAAACGCGCGCGATGGTGATTTTGTCGGCCAGTGGCAGTTCAAGAAGGAACGCGTCGCGCTGCATGATATTGGCGGCAGTGGCAAGACCCGTTCCCACTTTCATCTCGCGCCCGAAGGTTGGGAGAATTTGCCCGGTGGTGACCAACGGCTCTGTTACAACGAGATTGCCACCAAGCAAAATTGGTATTACCTACGCCTCGACTTCGATCTGGCAACCATGCGCTATCTACGCTTCCAGTGTAACGACCGCGTCTTTGATTTACCCAACCTGCCCGGCGTTGAACCCATGGCCATGCCCGCGATGGCTAATCTCTGGTGTATGTTGAATACAGCTTTCTTTGTCGAGACCGACACGACCAAGCGGGCGTTTCTTTATCTTGATTCGGTGGTCCTATCGGGCGAGTG
The DNA here is from genome assembly GCA_019637645.1 of Caldilineaceae bacterium. The sequence continues at coordinate 37,662 of JAHBVH010000030.1, read as the reverse complement.
GTGAGGCAGAAGAGAGCGGGTCAGAAGAGAGCGGGTCAGTAATAGGATCTAGTCTCTAGTCTCCCTTTTATTCTATAGAAAGTTATGGGTAGTATGCATATTGAAACGCTGGCTGTTCATGCGGGCAAGACGATTGATCCAATCACCGGGGCGGTGATGCCGCCGATTCACCTATCGACGACCTTTGAACGGGCAGAGGATGGTTCGTATCCCAGCGGCTTTTCTTATATTCGCGCCGACAATCCCACGCGACGGGCCCTCGAAGAAGCGTTAACGACCTTGGAAGGCGGTGTTGCCGCGGCGGCCTTTGGTTCCGGCATGGCCGCGATCATGGCGGTTTTCCAGTCACTCCAGAGTGGCGATCATGTGCTGATCCCCGATGATATTTACTTTGGCACGGGCAAGCTAGTCCGCGAGTTGTTTGGACGATGGGGTCTGCAACATACCATGGTCGATATGACCGATCTTGCGGCTGTCCAAGCCGCGCTGCGCCCCAACACCCGCTTGATCTGGATCGAGACACCGTCGAACCCGCTGCTAAAAATTACCGATGTCGCCGCCGTGGCCGCCATTGCCCATACAGCGGGCGCGGTCTGTGCCTGTGACAGCACCTGGCCCACGCCTATGTTACAGCGCACCTTGGCCCTCGGTGCCGATCTGGTTGTCCATGCCACGACCAAATATCTGGGCGGTCACAGCGATGTGCTGGGCGGAGCGGTGATCACCAAGAAAGAGGATGATTTTTGGACACGGCTCTTGTTGATCCAGCGCACAGGTGGGGCGGTCCCTTCGCCCTTTGACTGTTGGCTCACTCTGCGCGGCATTCGGACCCTGCCCTACCGCATGCGCGCCCACTGTGAAAATGCACGCAACGTTGCGCGCTTCCTGGCCGATCATCCTCAGGTGAGCGTTGTCCACTACCCTGGGCTGGAAAGCCACCCTGGTCATGCCGTGGCCGCGCAACAGATGAGCGACTTTGGGGGGATGCTCTCCTTCCAGGTGTCCGCCACGGCATCAGCCAGTGGCATGGCGAACGCCCTGCGCGTCGCCAACCGTACACAAATTTTCACGCAGGCGACCAGTTTAGGGGGCGTCGAGAGTTTAATTGAACATCGCTATAGTGTGGAAGGGCCGGATACGAAGACACCCGATAATCTGTTGCGGCTGTCGGTGGGGCTAGAGCACCCTGATGATCTGATTGCGGACCTCGCCCAAGCATTGGCCGCGATAGAGCGTTAGAGGGAGAAAAAATGGCTTAGGGTAGATATTCAACGTGGTTGTGCAGTTCTTCCTGGCTGTAAACAGCGTGCATCAGCGTCAGCCAGTTGACCCAATCTCCAATATAGTGTGTATCTTGTTGAGCAAAAACAATACCAGTGTGCTCCACGCCACCAGAGACTAGTTGCAAATAGTCAATGTCATAGGTACAAAGCACGCATCTCATCCGTGTCGCATTCGCGAGATGCGTTTCGTCAGCTGCACCTAATAGGCCAAGATCACGGACAGTGACCACATCTATCCCACGGCTTTGGAGTTGCCTAGCGACCGCAATCGGCACGTTCTCATCCAGATAGAAGCGCAGCGGGGTTGCCACGATTTTGCTCCTTTAGCAGACGCGCCGTCTTGAATTGCTGGCGAATGACACCATCTAAGCGATCTTTATGCTGAAAATAATAGGACAAGGCCGCATAGACTTGGGCAAGAGAAATTTCATAATCACCAGCTATTTCATCGGGCGAACGCCGATGAAATAGCTGGGCAATCACAACATCCGCCACACGTAGCCCCGTTCCAGCAATACAAGGTTGTCCACCTCGTACAGTTGGATCAGTTGCGATCAAATTGATGCTTTCAATGGTTGCGACTTGTGTCACGAGCCCTCCATTCGTGTGGAATATACGCCTTCAGTAGCGAAAGCAGTCAACACTGGTGAGCGCCTCACTGCTTATAGTAAGTATAACACAAAAGAGTCAGTATCATTCATTTTGCCTAAGGACCTTCCAACTACGACCCACCGCTGGGACATGAGCACCCTCAGCAACCTTGGCAGCGTATCACTCAGCAGGTAACGCCGCGATTGCTTGGAGGACATAGGGGTAGATCGTCTCCACGACTTGGGTGTAGCCAGCCGCAGTGGGGTGGATAAAGTCAGCTTGGTTCAAGGTGGGATCGCCAGCCACGCCTTCGAGGAAGAAGGGAATCAGGATCAGGTTATACTCTGCGGCCACGGCGGGGTAGATCGCCCGAAACGCGTTAGTATATTCCTCACCCAAGTTCTGAACCGTTTGCATCCCCGCTAGCACCACGGTGACATCCGCCGCATGGAAGGCTTGTACTAATTGCCGCAGATTTTCTTGGGTTACCTTTGGATCAATGGCTCGCAAGCTATCATTGCCCCCGGTCGCGAGAATGACAATATCGGGCTGCAAAGTCAAGACCCAATCGACCCGCGCCAAGGCCCCGGTGGTTGTCTCGCCGCTGACACCCGCGTTTATGACTGTATAAGAGTAGCCATCCGCTTGCAATTTCCGTGCGAGTTGAGCCGGATAAGCGTCGTCGAGATTGACGCCTAAGCCTTCAGTCAAACTGTCGCCCATGGCCACAATGATGCCTGCCGGTTCCGGCGTCGCCACCACCACCGTAGGAAGCGGCGTGGCCGTTGGGGCTGGCGTGGCGGGTGCGCAAGCCACTACAAGCGCCAACACAACCCCAAAAATCCAGAAACGATTCATTTTCATTTTACACAATCTACCTTATGCTACACGGGCTACCTTACCTGTCAGGTCTAGAGATTACCAGGCGCAACTGCGCACCACGCGCAGGTTATTGCCGATGACCGGGAGATAGATCTGAAAAGCCGACGGCGTAGGCGGTGGCACCGGATCGGGCGTGGTAAAGATGGTGCCCCAATCTTGTACATGTCCGCCGCGGACGATGGCATTCGGACTGGTTGCCACGCCGCTAGCCCATTGGCCGGTGGTATCGTGCAAGGTAAAATTCGGCGATTGCCGAACAGCACCGCCAACCGTAATCCCCCAACAACCCAAGTCGAAAGTGAGCGAGGCTTGGGCCAGCACCGGCTTGTGCCAAAGCGCCACGGCCAGCAAAGCGATGATCAACAAGGTCAGGAAGAACCGCTTGCTTGTAGGCGAAGACATATGCACTATCCTTTCAGCCAGGCATTGATGCCGCCAGCTTAGGGCTCAATGGTCATAAAATGGAATTTACAGGCGCGGCGATTGCCATTCCGGTCAAAGATATCCACCAATAGATTACCATTGCTACTCCCGGTGCTCACCAACATCGGCTCGGGGCATTCGTTATTGGTGATCGAGGTGACAATGGTCACAAAATCATTGAGATGATAGGTTTCGCCAGAGATGCTAATCACATAGACGCCATTGCCATCGCGCGAGCTGGAAAAGCTCGGCCCATCGATCCGAGCGCCATTACTATCAACCACCCCATAGGCTACGATACCATCATTGCCCCGCCGCACAAAACCGCTCGAATCAATCCCATCGAGCACATCGGCATTGAGCGCATTTTGCGCAACGGTGCTGCTATCGGCCACGCCAGCCCGGTCAGCCCGGAAGGCATAGCCGGTGTAGGCGATGGGTTGGCGGGGAGTTGCCTCGGGGTCGCTGCCCACTTGAATCCCCAAGTAGAGCTCTTGACCATTAAATTGATTGCCATCAACGGTCAAGAGCGTGGAGAAGAGACCATCGGTCGTGTTCACGCTTTGGGTTTCGCCCCACAAAGCCGAGCCACCCGTTGCTACAGCATAGAGGCGAAAGGTCATGGCATACGCGCCATTGGTCACCGGTTTTCCCGTCGTTGGGTTCAGGAGTTGCCCCTGATATTGGAGCCGGGGCGTAGCGGCAAGCATAGCTGCGCCGGTTGTCACTACCGCTTGGGCGTGTAACAAAGGGGGACGGAAACGCGTGCTCACCATCATACCGCCCACCAGCCCACCCAAAAATACGCCACCGATCAACAAACTCATGCTGTACCGCTGCAAAGCACGCATAACAAGCTCCTTTTGAGGGATAATGAATAAGCTATTGATCACGACCACCCATACTAGTATCGCCCCCGCCACCACCGCCGCCACTGGTACGGTACCACCAGACACGGTTAAAGGCGAGACCACCCCGCTCGTAAAATTCAATGGTGATCTCATGATCCCCGCGCCCAATGGCTAAGAATTGATTGGAGGGTTCTTTGTAGCCATCGGCCCACCCGTCAATGACGCGAATCCCATCAATGTAGAGCCGCACGCCATCGTCACTGCGCGCTTGAAAGCGGTAGTCGCCTTGGTCAAAGAAAAAACGACCGCGCCACCGTGCCGACCAATTATCGTCGCCGATGACACCGGGGGCCGGTGAACCAGCACCCCAATCCCAATCCAAGGGATAGGGGGAACGGGGTTCACGGCGCACCAATAGCGGATTCCCCGAAAGATCAGGATTACCAAAATAGCTCGCTTCCCATTCGCCACTGCCGCCGCCGTCGATGGTTGTATTGGCCAGGGGGAAGAAGGAAAAGCGCAAGCTAGCCAGCCCCGTTCCTTCATAATGTTCGACGCGCACCATTTGGTTGCCATACATCGAACGGTCGGCGGTGTAATCTACCGAGGCCGAACCCACATGCCACTGATCAATCATGATCTGGTTATCCACAAAGACGCGTACCCCATCATCGGCGCGTGCCACAAAGCGGTAGGTCCCGGGATTAAAGTTGATGGTGCGTTCAAAACGGGTCGAGAAATTATCCGCCTGACCAGCAGGGCCGCCATTGCCCCAATCAAAATTGACCTCGGCTACGTCCGCGGTCTGGACAGGATTACCGCTGAGATCGGGGTTGTTCCAATAAGAGGCTTTCCAACCATAGTAGACGGGGGTGGTGGGAACAGGGGTAGGTTGTGGTGGTGGCGGCGCGACGTTCACCACCGGAACCGGGCCAGTATTGCCCGCAACGTCGACGAGCTGACCCAATACCCACCCTTGGGTCCCACTCCCACAGTCCAGCTGCCACCAAGTGTTATCGCTATTGCGCCCAATGATGGTACAAGTTTGTCCTTGCTGCAACACATTGACCGGCGTGTAATCGGTGCTAGGTCCGCTGCGCACATTGATCGAAGCATTGCGCACCGTTGCTTGGGGTTGGGTGGTTGGTGCTGGCGTTGCCGTTGGCTCGGCTTCGGCCACCAAAATGCTCGCGACCACGATCTCTGGCGTGGCCGAGAGCCGTCCTTGTGGATAGAGCGTACCCCACACTTTGACCAAGGTATTCGGGCCTTGGTTGCGTAGCGTGGTGATCTGCCCCTCCAATTCGGGTGTCTCGCCAGCCAAGGCATAGGCACGGCCATCACTGGTGATCATGTAGGTGTCAAAATGTTGGCGCTCGGCGCGCCCCAAGACGCCTTGTAGCGCGTAGACCGGCTCATTGGCCTGCGCATGCAGGCTACGCGCCGTGGGTGCGTGTGCCGATTGGGTCAGCGCGGCTACCGCTGCCGGCTGGATCAAGAAGAGGAGGCTCAAAGTGAGCGCTATGATCAACCAACGCTTGGAGTGGAGTTGTGTCATCAAGGCAATCCTCCCATGAATGTTTAGGGTAAGGTAAAAAGTTTGCAAGCCAGGAAAGCACCCCCTTACTCGGGGGCAACGGGGACCCACGCCTCGACAATTTCCACCGATTGGCGCTCATCGAGAGTCAGCTGACCTTCGGCGCTATTCATCAATACACCGCGCTCAATGGTCCACAATGCATTGGTTTGGTCAATCTCACCCAGAAGAACCATACCATCGGCACAGACATGGGTCACAGGTTGGTCCTCGATCATCAAGGAATTTACCCGATTGACGCGACAGTGATCCCCAGCCGCAGTACGCAACTGCCAAATGGGGGAAGGTGGCGTCGCCGTCACTTGCACAGGTGGCAGCGGTTTGGTTAGGCTGAGCTGAAAGCCTGCCTCTTGCTCCATCGGCGAAGCGGCACATACAATGGTTTCACCATCCACAGCGGTGAGACAGGGATCATAGGTATCACCGTCCTCCGTGGTACATTTCCAAGCCGTGGGCAGATCCAGTAGCTCCGAATTGCTGGTACAGGCCCCCGTACGCGTTAATTCCGGCACACTTGGCAGATAGTCGATCACCTGAGTCTGGGCAGATGCCAGCTTGAAAGCCGCTAGGGCAGGCGTGCGCTCTAGCTCTAGCACCACCTCGCCAACCGAATTGAGCAACCCCCAGGTTGTCGCACTCTCCACCACGGCTAAGCCGCGTTCAAAGTTACCCGCATAGGTGAATTGAGGAGCGACGAGCAGATTGCCCTGCAAATCAATGTAGCCAGATTGACCATCGATCACGACCGCCGCCGCGCCTTCGACAAAAGGCTGACCTTGAGTTAGCCCCGGAATATCCACCATAACAGTACCCGCTGGATCAATATAAGTCAGACGATCACCAGTGGTCACCAACGCTCGCCCTTCCTGAAAATCGCTACCAACGTCAAAGGTGGGCTCAATCACAATATCGCCCCGGCTATTGATATAGCCAGTCTTGCCCCCTAGGACGACGGCGGCTAGTCCTTGCGAAAAGGGCTTGGCCGCCTCAAATTGGGGAGGGATCACAAAGCGGCCACTGCGGTCAATATAGCCATATTGACCACCAAACTGGACGGCTGCCAGCCCTTCCTGAAAGGATTCGGCGGCGGTGAATTGCATGCCAATTACCACCTGCCCTTGACGATCAATGTAGCCATATTGCTGACCATCATAGCTAACGGCGGCCAAGCCCTCGCGAAAAGGCTCGGCAGCAAGAAAACGTTGCTCCCCCAAAACAAAGCGACCTAAGCGGTCAATATAAGTGGTGAGGAACGGCGCATCGGCATTCACCCCCCGTACACCAACAATAGCCAACCCTTGGACAAAACGGCCAGCATAGCTAAAGCGGGGCGTGATGACCAATTCGCCAATCTGGTTGATAAAACCAGTGTTGCGGCCATCATAGCTCACCGCGGCCATCCCTTCGGAAAATTCTCCAGCCAGGGCAAACTGGGGCGCAATCACGATCTCACCAAGCACATTGATATAACCGTAGTGGGTGCCGACCCGGTAGGGAAAAAGCTGACCAAACGATTTAGTTTGCTCTGGTACCAACATGCCGCGCCGAGAGAAAAAGTGCTGCGTGACCGACTCCGTTGGGTTGCCTTCGGCATCGCCACGCCGTGGACGTAGATAGGCCACGGTAATTCGACCATCGGCAATAGTGAGATCGGTAATCTGCACACCTTCTCCCAACAAGATCAGGCCACCAATGGCACTCTCGCCCTCTTCTTGTGCGGTCACCGCCACCAGATCATAGAAAGGTGCTCCATGGTTGATGGTGGCGGTCAGGATGGCGGCGGCATCGGCCAGACCGTCGCCATTGAGATCCCCCAAGGCGAAGTAATCGGTAAGCGCGATATGTACGCCTGTCTCTGGATCTTCGTAGACCCCATCGGTAAGACGGACCGTCCGGTTCGCGGTAAATTGGGTTCGATATTCGGCATTGACTAAAGCAGCCGCCGACAGCGCGCCACCCGCTTGGCGCAAGGGGCTAGCACGCAGCCGCATCCCCGTGCTCATGGTCCAAAGAGCAAGCAGCACCAGCATCGCGAAAAGCAGTGGGAACTTACCTTTCATCATCTTATTTTTCCCTCCCTGGTTATAAGGATAGGCGTTACACAGTTGGTTCGTATGACCAGAGTGCTGGCTGTGTCTAGGTGCGTAACTTCGGAAAGAAACAGGCGAGTAAATGCTGTTCTTACCCGCCTGCTCGGCGCGTGGATTAGCGCGGTTGGCACACAAGCACCGTCACCGTGAGATCGCGGTAGCGCGCAAGCCGTTTATTGCCGACCGCCAATCGATAGGCACCTGCGCTCCCCATTGGAGGGCAGCGCGGTGTCCGATCGCTTTGGCGAGGGCAACATCAAAGCCATCAACCTGAAAATCGGCGGTATAGAAAGCCAAGGGCGGGTAATCGACTGCGGTGCCGACAATGAGTTTCCCCGCGGCCTGAATACGCGCCCAATTAGCATCACCTGTGGTGAGCGGGGTGGGACGCGCTTAGCGTACGAGCGTTGCCACCGTTGGTTGGGCGCGACAACCAGCCATCACGCGGCCAACGCGCAACAACCCCGCTGATGAAAGTGAGCTTACTGGGCTGGCCGGACGAGCACTTCCACATCTGTCATGGGCGCACCTTGGGTCAAGACGGCAATGTGATCGGTGTTGATCCAACGCAATTGGCCCTCAACTGTAATGCGTGCGCTCAGGGCATAGGTAAAGCGTTCGTCGATTTGGGCCGGATCGTAGGTCAATGCAAAGGGAATGGGCACATTTTCGCCACTGGTGGTAATCGTCTGGCTGGCCATGACAGTCGCCGCGACATCTTGCTTCGAGACATCTTGCAACTGTACTTCGATCACAGCACCCGCAGGGAGGGCAATCCGCTGGAGGTAGGTGACTGTCCCCGTGAGGACAGCCATGTCCGTAGAAGCGGATGCCGCAGCAAAGTGCATCTTGCCCCCTTCTTGCAGAGTCAGCCAGAGGGTATCACCGTCGATCTGATAGGTGCTGACGGTGCTGATTTGTTGCATAAAGAGACTATCTTGGGATTCTGGCAGGCAAGCCATCAGGGTTACGGCAATCGGCATGAACGTTAGGGATTCGCCGGTGACGGCATAGCTGCCCTGACCACGGTTGCAATCCGCCTGGAGCTGAACATTGCCATCAGCTAAAAAGTGCAGCGTGTAGCGTGTGGGGTCAGTGACCGTGATCACCGTGCCATCACTGAGTTCACTCTGTTGCCATTGCCAGAGGATGTCGGTGAGTTCAGCTTCGGTTGGCGGTGGTACATCTGTCCCCACCACTGCTTCTGAGGTAGGCATCACTGGTTGAATGGGTTGACAGGCCGCTAGCCAAAGTGTAAAACCGAGGAGCATAATGAGGAAACTTTGCCGTTGCATGATAGTTCATTCCTTTCCTGAGCGGGATACCCAACGCAGAGCGGATGATTCATGGACCTTACCACTGCTCATCTTCGATAGAGCGTGGGACAGTTGCTCCCATGAGCAGGCGCACCAAGAGAGCAGGCACCATGCAATCGTCTGTTAAAGCAAAGAACACCGAATACCTTACGACAGTAAAATAATGCCTACCTAAATCAGTCGAGGTTTTTATTTAGCTTACGATAATGGGTCAAATCTGTAGAAAGATTATACATACGATTAGGCGCTACGTAGTTGGCCGTACCAACCAGAGAGCTGACAGCTCTTGCCCAAGTGTGGAAGACCTCACTATTCTACAATAGTGTACGGTTTTCGGGCCAATCAATCAGACGGGTGTCCGCAGATCAAAGGAAAAAAGTCAACATACCGCTACAGTACCATGTCATTCGGTGGCGGTCAACTCCCGCAAAATCAAGATCGGCTTGCTGCGTAGGATCGCGCCCGAAGCGGCCATGCCGACGCCAACGACCAAGACGATGGTCGCCAAGAGTAGCCCCAGGCTCGCTCCAGGCGCTGGATGGTAGTTGATGGCAAAGAGATAATGACAAAGCGCCCAACTGCCGATCTGCGCCATGAGCAGGGCTAGCAGCGCGCTGATCAGGCCCAGCAAAAGGTTTTCCACCATAAAGACTTGTTGGACAAAGCGACGACGCGCCCCTAATACTTTATAGTAGACAGCTTCTTGGATGCGCGCCTGGCGTGTTGCGAAGATAGAGCTAACGACAATCAACACCCCGGCCAACACACTAAAGAGCGTAAAAAAGCGAATGATCTGAACCAGCCGTTCGGCAACCAACGCGGCATTGGTAATCGTTTCGGTGATATCGATCACCGTCACATTGGGTAGCGCGGCCACGATTCGATTGCGCAACGGCCCGATCTGCGCGGGCGGGAGTTGGGTTGCGGTGAAGATCGTTTGGGGCGCGCTTTGGAGCACCGCGGTGGGAAAAACAAAGAGAAAGAAAGGACGGAAATCTTCTGCGGCAGTCCGCGTACGAATGCTGGTCACCACAGCCTCCAACGGCACGCCTTGGATGCGAAAGGTGATCTGATCGCCCAGCGCAAACGGGTAGAGCTCGCGCAGCTCGTCGAGCAGCGAAACCGGCACACGCGGTTGATGATCCGTCAGCGGCGTTGTGGGAAAGAGCGTTCCCCCCTGCACAATCGCTTCGTCGGCCAACAGGTCATCACGGTAGGTCAGGTTAAAGGTACGCGCGAGATTATCACCGGGGCGCTGCTCCTCTTGCGCCATATGAATCGTCTGTCCATTGATCGCCAGGATCGTTGCCCGGATGACGGGATAGTACTCAACCGGTTGATCGAGCAGCTGATCAAAGGTTGGCAGTTGATCCGGTTGCAGATCCAGGAAGACCACATTCGGGGCATCCGCGGGGTAGGCAGCCACAAAGGCCGCTTTGAGATTCTGTTCCAACAGATAGATAGAGAAGATCACAGCCAGGGCAGCCGAAAGGGTGACAATAATCGAATGGGTGGCATTCCGTGGGCGGAAAAGGCCCCGTAGCGCTTGCCGAAAAATGAGCGAGGAGAGCGGCAACCGTTGGATCAACCAGAGTGCGCCGTAGGTTAACAGCGCGGCCAATGCTAACAAGCCCAATACACTGCCAATAAAATAGAGACTTAGCCAGAAGCGCTGTAACTGCCAGAACACCATCGCCACAAAAAAGGCCACCAGTCCCAACAGCACCAAGAGATAGGGCAAGCGCCAGACAAAGGGTGGGTTCTCTTTGCGAAAGATAAAGTTCGGCTTGAGTTCATCCAACTGATAGATCGGCAGAAAAGTAAAACAAGTCACCACCACCAACCCTAGCAAAATCCCTTCCCCCAAGGTGCGCAGAGAAATCGTCAGTTGCAGATTAGACGGCAGCAGATTCCCCAGCAACTGTGGCAACCAAAGCGCCAAGCAGAAGCCAGCCGCGATCCCCAACACCGTACCCACCAGACCCAAGAGCAGCACCACAGCCAGCCAATTGACCGTGACAAAGCGGCCACTGGCACCCATGGTTTTGATCACCGCAATGGTCTGGCTCCGTTCACGCAGCAGAGCCGTTAATGCGCTTTGAATGCCAATCCCGGCCAGCAACAGGGTGAAGATTGCCACTAAACCCAGAAAGAGCAGGAGATTGTCAAAAAAGCGCTGGACGCCCGAACGTGCCGACCGATAGTTTTCCACCTCTTCCTGAGGTTCGCGTACGGCACGCAGTTGCTCAGTTACGGAATTCAGTTGCGCTTCCATAGACAGCTGGAGCAGCACTGTGTAATTGACGCGGCTGCCCTCTTTCACCAGATCCAGCGCGGCCAAGTCGGCGCTAGGAATAAAGATGCGCGGGCCAAGGGTAAAAAGGGTAACCGGCCGGTCTGGCTCAAAGGTCACCACGTCGCCAATGGTGAGGGTGGCTTGCCCAATGCGGAGCGTATCGCCCACCTGGAGTTGCAACCGCTCCAGTACCTCCGGCGCGACAACCACCACACCGGGTTGGAGCACCGTATGGAACGCACGGCCAGAGGCCAGGGTCACGGTGCCGTAGAAGGGGTACCCAGGATCCACCACTTTGAGATTGGCAAGCAGCGTTGCCTCACCGGTCGCCACGCGCACGACCGAGAGAAATTCATAGAGGTTAGCGGCTTCGGCCTCACCGGTCGTCACCAATTGCTGAATGGCCTGCTGCAAGGGTGCCGAGAGGGGGAAGTTGGAATCGATCACAATGTCAGCGGCTTGGAGGGCGCGGGCATCGCGCAGCAAGGCCCGATTGACACTATCACCAAAGCCACGCAGCGCGACCAAGGTGACCATGGCGAGCGCGACACAGCTAATCAAGACCAATGATTGATTCCCTGTGCTCGTCAACTGCCGCCGAATAAAGGTGGGATGAAACCAGAGCATCGGTCGCTTCATCCGCGATGCTCACTTGGGCTTGGTCGCGCAGCCGCCAAGGTGAGGCGACCATCATAGAGGCGACCATCGTGAAGCTGGATGATCCGATCCGCGCGTGCGGCGACTTCGGGACTATGGGTCACCAGCACCAAAGTGGTCTGCTGCTCGGCATGCAATTCGACGAGGAGATCCAAAATGCTGGCCCCATTTTTCGAGTCGAGGTTGCCCGTTGGCTCATCGGCAAAGAGAATGCGCGGGCGGTTGATCAGGGCCCGGCAGATCGCAACGCGCTGTTTTTCGCCCCCCGATAGTTGATGCGGAAAATTATTTTTCCGGTGACCAACCCCCACGCGCGCCAACATGGCTTCGGCCTTGGCCCGGGCTTGCGGATCGCCCCGTAATTCAGCGGGAAACATCACATTTTCGAGGGCGGAGAGCGACGGCACCAAATGAAAGGATTGAAAGACAAAACCGATGGTTTCGTTGCGCAAGGGGGCGAGCTGATCCTCACGCCAGTGCGTAATCTCTTGCGCTTCGACAAAGATCTGGCCGCTGCTGGGATTGTCCAGCCCAGAGAGCAAGCTTAGCAAGGTTGTCTTGCCACTGCCACTACTCCCCATGATCACCACGAATTCGCCCCGACTAATGGTGAGGGAAACATCATCGAGCACCCGGATGGTCTGACCATCCACGCGGTAGATCTTGCTGACCTTGATCGCTTCTACACTATTCAAATGCCATCCTCTTGTTTTACGCAACCCTGGCGTTGACGGCGGCTTGCGTTGGCGGTTGTGGCAACCACGGTGGCAACGGGAGCCAAGGTTTTCCAAACTTGTCAGCGCCAGGGTGACAAAGCAAGCTTGGTGCATAACTTCTCATCATTTGTTCCCCAGTATGGTTGGCCCACAGTATGGTTGGCCCACAGTATGGTTGGCCCACAGTATGGTTGGCCCACAGTATGGCACAAATGGGAAGGTTTGTTGGGCACAAATCATCCAATTACGTAGCGCTCGCACCGGGCTATGCCCAAAGCCAAGCTATCATAGACCAGAGGTTGCGCCAGCTCCGTTACTCCAGGTACAATGACAGTCATCGACAAAAGGCAGCAAACACACCTCAACACCGCGCCCGAGTTGAACAACTTCCAGGAGGAACAAAGGCTGTGACAACCCAATCACGCATTCGCATTACGGACATCCAGCTACACCGGCTGCGTACCATTCGTACCGTAGGATCGATGGAACCCGCTTGGGATCTAGGTGGACAGATGCACTTTAGCCAAGGTGGCGGCACCGTGGTAGAGGTCTTTACCGACCAAGGCATCAGTGGCATTGGCCCAGGTGTCCACCCCGAAGTTTTGGCCGCGGCCAAGAACCACCTCATCGGTCAGGACCCCTTTGACACAGAGCAACATGTAGCGACCTTGCGCTACTATGCCGCGGGCCAACCCTATCGCGGCGCGGCGGGCATTGACATTGCGCTCTGGGATATTATCGGCAAGGCTTGTGGACAACCCCTCTACAAGCTTTGGGGCGGTGGCAAGGACAAAGTGGCGGCCTATGCCAGCATGGTGCGCCTTTCCACCCCCGAAGAGCGGGCTGCGTTGGCAGTCCGCTTGGCCGATGAAGGCTGGCAGGCCATCAAGTTGCGCATTCACCATCCCACGCTCCAAGAGGACATTCGTACCGTCGAGGCCGTGCGTGCCGCGGTGGGGGATCGGCTCCAAATTATGGTCGATGCCAACCAGGCCCAGTCCAGCGGTACTTGGCAACCGGGCATCCGCTGGGATTATCGACGGGCGTTGGAGACCGCAATGGCCTTGGATCGGTTAGGCGTCTATTGGTTTGAAGAACCGCTGCCGCGTTTTGCCTTTAAAGAGCTGGCAAAATTAAATGCGGCGGTCGCCATGCCCATTGCCGGTGGCGAAAACAATCGTGGCTTCCATGAATTTGTCCAGATGGTGCAGGAAGATGTCTACGATGTCTTGCAGCCCGAAAGCATGGTCTGTGAAGGGATTACGACCTTGCGCAAAATCGGTGTCTTGGGCGAAGCTTTTCATAAATTGGTCGTGCCACACCATGGTGGGCGCAACTTGGGTACCATTGCCCATCTACACCTTGTCGCCTCCTGGCATCATTCACCCTATCTCGAAATGCTCCACGACCCGCCCTTTGGCGAATACGAACATGGCTTCTCGATCCTGGCCAATCCCCCCATCGTCGATGCCGAAGGGTTTGTCGCGGTTCCGCAGGGGCCAGGGCTTGGGGTGGAATTACGGCGGGATTTGATCGAGGTGTGAGACAGTGAGACAGTGCAAAAGTCTCCAGTCTCTATCCTTCGACTAGGCGCACAAGACGGGCGCGGGTGAGTTTGATGAGATCTTTGACGGGGACAAGCAGATTGGCACCCCGTTGGCCCGCGCTGATAGCAATGGTAGCATAGGGAAGGGCGCGGTCGTCGAGATAGGTGTCAAACCCTTTGTTGATCAAAGCAAGCGGGCTGATCCCACCAGTTTGTAGGCCCGTGAGGCTTTCGGCTTGCTCATGGGCCGCCATCTTGACCTTTTTTTGGTTAGTGGCTTTGGCAAAGATCTTTAGGTCAAGGGTTTCGGGGCCTGGGACGACGACCAACATCGGTTTGCGTTTGGGATCATCAGCCAGGGTAACGAGGGTTTTGAAGACCTGTTGCGGCGGCAGACCAATGGCGCTAGCCACCTCCACTGCCGATTGAATGCCGGCGTTATAATCATAGGTAAAAACCTGATAGGCGATGTGTTTGCTATCTAAAAAGCGGGTTACATTATTTTTGAAATCCATCGTGAACCTCTATGCTGATTGAATCACTCTTTGGGCAGGCAACGTATGATAGCTGGTTGTTAGGCGCGCTAACCGTCGGGCTGTTGCTGCTATTCCTTTGGTTGCTGGCCGCCATCTACTACCGTCAGCAGGGGCTAGCCATTAGCAGCAAGCTCGGTGAAAGCGGCCGCGGCCAGTTGAGCTTTACCCGTTCCCCACAACCGCGCGGCTTCTTTGTCCAGTTGCAGCCGCCGCCCGAACCATTCTGGCGGCTGAGCGTTGCCTATCACACTACGCCCAACCCCATTGAATGGGTGCTGCGCCGGTGGGCCAATCAACAAGCGCGGTTGGTGATCCAAGGTCAGCTTGCCGAGCGCCCACAGGCCGAATTGCTTTGGATCCGTGGCCGGGTGCCCGCCCGGGCGCTGAGCCGCGCCCGCAACCCCGATTTGTGGGTCCAACGCCGCATGGACTTTATGCCCTATGAATATGCGACACGCGGTGTCAATACCAGCGCCATTGTCCACGCCTTCACCGATCTCCAAACCCGCTTTGGTCCGCAGCTCGCCAAGGTGGCCGTCCAAGCCGATGCGCACCCAGAAATCGAGATTGTCGTGCGCACAGCAGGGCTTGATCTGGACGAAATTCCCGCGCTCATCACCACAATTCGCGCGCTTGGCCGCGCCGCGCGTAAACAATAAAAGAGACCGCGTCAGCCCCTGAGTAAAGACAGGCGAGGCACGATGAAAGCGTGCCTCGCCTGTTTATTTATATCTTATCATGCATGAACCATGCCAACCAAACCAATTCGCCACAGTGCGTTAAAACAGGAGAGGCTGTCCGGTTTTCAAAGCCGGACAGCGCTGCTCCTACATAAATCCGAGCGATGACATGCGTACCGAGCGAGAAAGGCGGACAGCGTGGGTACGCCTTATTGTGGGAAGGTGATCTGGACGTTGATCTCAGAGGTCTGAATCATGGGCAGCAACTTTTCTACCAAGGCCCCTAGGGCTGTGCTATCACCGTCACCGCCGCCGATCAAGCCACTTTGGAGCGCCAAGTTGAGCCCATAGGCCAGCTTGCCATCGCCCCAGCTAAGATGAGGCAATGGTTGACCATTCAACGTAAGCGCAACGCCGTCGGCATTGGTCGCCAAGGTGATTGTTTGGAGCCCCAGTTCGGTGTAACGGGTGATGTCCTCAGCGGTCAAGGTCAAGCTTTCAATGGGCGCACCCACTAAGAGCGTCAACTGTTCGGCCGTGAGGCTACCGATGCGAAAGCTACCATCGCTTGCATAGGTGATCGGCAGGTTAATTTTGGCTGGAGATCCCGCCTCGGCGAGGTAGGCAGCCTGCGCTTGGGCAGCGCTTTCAGCCGCCGTGCCTTCCGCCACAACCGTCAAAGGAATAAGTTCCGCGCCTTGGCTCGGCGGGAAGCGCAAGGTTACACCGACACCGAGGTTGGCAATCTGGGGTAGGATACGCTCCACCAAGGCCAGCCCATCATCACCGAGCAACCCGAGCAGTTGTTGAGCACTTGCCAAACTCTCGCCATCCCAGCCAACAGACGGAAGCGCTTGCCCATTGACCAGCAGATCCAGCCCAGTGGGGGTTAGGGAAATTTGGAGATGTTGAATCCCGTTTTCAGTGAAAGTGCCAATGGTATCTGGCCCGATGAGCGTATCGAGCGAAGCCAAATCAGGGCTCAGTTCGCGCAACGGTACGCCAGCCAAGGTAGCTTTTCCATCAGCGGCAAAGTCGATCACCAGCGCTGGTAGATCGATCAATAGATCCTGGCCGCTCGCCGCACTGGCAGTCGCACCTTCCCCTGCTCGGGGCGCGCACCCAGCCAATACGAGGATGCCCAGGGATAGGCATGATAGCCAAAGTGCTATTTGTTTCATGCGCATGAAATCCTCCTCCATTCCATTGGTTAATTGCTTTCCATAAATTCAGGCGTGGCTACTTACTTGATGACATTAGCCACGGTGCTATACATATGTAGTAAACCCGTAAAATATCGTAAACCCATAAAATAATGTATAGTACAACTAAGGTAGAGTAAACTTGGCAGAGAAGCTTTGGCGAAAGCTGCCCAGCAAGGCGCGGGTACTTTGTTGGATACCGTGCTGGTGAAGCGCTGTCGATAAAGGGTGGAGAAACAGCCGCACCCAACATGGGTGTCGGTTTATCCGTGCTCGTTCCCTTGTGGTCAAGGGTCAATATTAGAACCGTTAGTCGTGGTTGGCTGTCGGTGCACGAGGTAGCAGCCATTCTTTGTAAGCGCATTCTACACGGGCTTATGCCTTGTGTCAACCCCAAAATTTCCTTTCCCTAGTAAAACCGGTATAATGTACATCTTCCGTTAGGCAAAGGCTGATTTTGAAACGATTGCGAAGACAACTTTGACAGAGTATACACAACCAGTAGAACCGGCAGCATCCAGTTGGTTTCGGCCCCATACCACGCACAGTGCCATTAGCGATTTGGCGCTCTTGGTAACTTCCGATGAAAAGCGCTACCTGATTACATTACAACCCAATCAGCAGTTGCACACCCACCAGGGCATCTATCTCCATGACGAGCTGATTGGCCGCCCTTGGGGTGATGAAGTACGCAGCCAGTTGGGGCAGTCGGCCCTGCTGCTCGTGCCGGGACTAGGCGATTTGATGACCCATCTGCGCCGGGGCACCCAGATCATCTATCCCAAAGATGCCGCCTATTTGGTCCACCGTCTCAGTCTGCGGGCCGGTTGTCGGGTGATCGAAGCCGGGACAGGCAGCGGCGGGTTGACGGTCGCCCTCGCGTGGGCAGTTGCCCCCACCGGCGTAGTCTACACCTATGAATCGCGGGTGGACAACTATCAACTCGCCCAACGCAATTTAGAACGGGTCGGTTTACGTCCCTATGTCCAAAATTTTCATGGGACAGTCGAAGAGGGCTTTCAACAAAAAGAGGTCGATGCCCTGGTTTTGGATCTGCGGGAGCCATGGCGTTTTCTAGAACAAGTGCGGGCTTCTTTGCGCCCCGGTGGTTTCTTTGCCAGCCTCTTGCCCACCACCAATCAAGTCAGCGAGCTGATCTACGCGCTCGAGCGCGAACATTTTATGGATATCGGCGTCGATGAAATTTTGTTGCGCAGCTACAAGCCCGTACCGGATCGCCTCCGCCCCTACGATACCATGGCGGCGCATACGGGCTATTTAATCTTTGCCCGCCCGCTTGCCAAAACAATTGATGCTACCTTGTGGCATGCCAAAGAACGCCAACGCTACCGCGCGCGCAAGCAGTTCGAAGCCGAGGTGGCCGCCGAAGCCGAACGCCGCCAAGCCGAAGGCAACCCCGATGGCCGCAAATATCCTCGCCTGCCACTACCGGGGTAACCAGCGCGAGCAGAAAAGATCAGGACGCGGCGGGACGCGGATTTGCTGTAAATCCGCGTCCCGCCGCGTCTATCCGCGTCCTAATTTATAAAAATTGCTGATAAAATTCATCAAGCCGACGGCCTAGCGTCTCCCAGTTGTAGGTGGTCAATAAGCGCTGACGGCCTTGTTGGCGTAGATTGGCTTGGCGCGTTGGATCGGCCAAGAGTTGCGCGACTGCTGCGGCAAATTCGCCAGGGGTAGCGTTGGGGGACACCAACGCGGCGGCTCCCGCGGCCCCATAATAAGCTTGTTCCCCCACAGCACTGGCAACCACCGGCGCGCCATGCAGCAGGGTCGTTGCCAGCCTCACGCTACATTTGGCCTCATGCAGCGGCGTTTGTTGCGCAGGAAAGATCACACAGCTGCTTTGGGCATAGAGCGCCTGTGTACGCGTGGCGTCATAGGCCAGCCAAGTCACTTGCTGGGCCGCGGCGGGGCCATAGCTCGCCATCACCCGTTGAAAGAGCGGCAACCGGCTTGGTTCCAATGGATCACCAAAGATGGTTAGCTGAGCTGTTGGGCGTAGTTGCACCAACGCCGACCAAAAGTCGGCCAACCAAGTTGGCGTCACTTCCACATAGCGGCTGAAAAAGAGGATTTGCTCACCGCCCATAGTTGTTGCGGTTGGAGAAGCGTCCATAGTACTTGGCCCGATGGGCTCACTAGGGGCCGCAACGCCATTCGGCAAGTAACAAAGGGGCATCGTCGGAGCATAGCGCTGGGCTTGGGCCATCAACCAATGGCTGGCCGCCGTAATCCCATCAGCATGGCGCAATCCCCACTCTTCTTGCCAGGCCAAAAAACGCGCCACCAACGGTGGATAGGGATTGATCTCTGCCCACGCCTGTTCCCAATCATCGACATCTAGCAAAAGCCGCGGGCCCGCCGGCTGGACACGCCGTCGCTGCCACAGGAGCCACTGTACCAGCCCGGCATGGGCGCGCGGCTTAACAATATGCACAAGCTGCGGTGAGAGGGCGTTAATCTGACACACAAGGCGCGTGACCGTCGCCGGAATCCCGCCCAGCAGCGCGACATTATGCACTTGCACGCCTTGGTCCGTCCAACGTTTGCCCGCATCCTTGGGTGTATCCCACGGGGGAATGAGGATGGTTACTTGATGCCCATGCGCGGCCAAATAGCGTGCCAAAGGCAAGGTCCGCGCCCAAACGGTCGTTTTCTGGCCGAGGCCAAAGGGTGCAACAAAGAGAATACGGGCCATGGTGGATCAACAAACTTCACTGGAAAAAGAAATCAATAGGGTTCAATCCGTCGTCACGGTCAACGGCCAATCGGGCACCTCGCGCTGCAGCAACTGCCAGACTTCTTCCTCGACACTTTGGGGGTAGGGCACGGCAAATTTTTCAACGAGTTGAGGCGCATACCAACGGTAGATCACCACCAAGGCCACGGCCCGCCCGATCCAACTTTCGCCACTGACCGCCGGTGTCACCAGGGTCTTTTCCAAGGCTGCCCGTTGGCTAGGCCCTAGGTAGCGGTTAAGATGACGGGTACCTGTCGGCCACGCAATCCCGTTGAGGGCCAACATCATCTCAATAATCACGCCGCGTAGTTCGGCGGTGAGCTGTTCGGTCAAGAGATATTCCTGCCGTTGCAGCAGATCGGGTAGTTGTTGTAGCAAGCGCCAGAATTGGGTCAAGTGTGCCGCGACAGTCGTAGCAACGGCTGGTTGGAGGCTATCGGGCCAAGTAGGCGTTAGACCGTGGTTGGCATCAGGCATGGGCTGTGTTTGCATCATCTGGCGATTATACCAAAGCTTCTCAGCGCCGACCAGATGCCCACTAACAAGACGCTCAATCGAGGATGCTGTACTACCGATTCTCCCTTTTCTTTGATATACTGTATGCAGGTGCCAGTCTGTTCTCCGCAGCTACCCTAGCCAATCTAGTTTGCATGAGCCGAGCATGAGCGTTCAGAAAATAGGCCATTGAGCCAACGTCTTGTTTCCGCTATGCAGATCAACCAGCAGCGTGCCAATCACTAGTTGGCAGGATAGCACTGGGCTGTAATAACCATAGCGATAAGCCGCTAACCGAATCCACTTGAGTCGTGCCGCGTAGCTGTAATTTTTACAAAGCAATTGCCCCATAAGAAGCGTGTGACAAGCTGCTTTGTAAAAATTAGGCGGCCAACTAGTAGTAAGGAATCTATTTCATGCGTAATGACGACCCTTTTGCCGATCTGATTCGCTCGCTAGAAGAAAATCTAGAGCGGAGTGCTAACGAACGACAACAGGCAAGCCAGCCAGCAGGGGGCAATCAGCCGCCAAGGAGAGGCACTGGCCCAGAAACGGCCTCTTTTAGTGGCCGCCGTTTTCTTTGGATCTTCCTGCCGATCTTACTTTTCCTCTTTTTTGGTCGGATCATCTCTTTCTATGCCGACTGGTATTGGTACGACAGCCTTGGGTATACCAGTGTCTTTTTTACCCGCTTGTGGTCTTCCTTTGGGCTCTTTGCTACAGCGGCGATCGCCTTCTGGCTATTGGTGGCTGTGAATGTCGTGATCGCGCGGCGGCTGGAGCCGCGCGGTTTTGCTAATACCGCCTTTGAACAGATTGCCATGGCGCTGCGCCTGCGCGTTACGTCGATCATTCTCTTTCTCGCCGCGATTATGGCCCTGTTAGTGGGGGCCAGTGCGTCGGGTACTTGGGAGACGGTGCTGCTGTATCTCAATCATGGCGACTTTGGCTTTAGTGACCCCATTTTCCAACGCGATATCAGCTTTTACGTCTTTACCTTGCCCTTTTGGCAGGGATTACGGACATGGCTCTTTGTCTCCATTTTGCTCACCCTCATCGCGACGGGCACCGTCTATGGGCTGGGCTGGCGCGGCTGGGAAGTGCGTACTGGCGCACTGGCCCACTTGAGCATCCTTGGGGCGTGTCTACTGCTCTTAATTGCGTGGCAATACCGGCTAGACGCCTATCAGTTGCTCTATAGCCAACGGGGGGCAGCCACGGGCGCGAGCTATACGGATGTGCATGCCCAATTGCCAGCCTATAATATTCTGAGTTTGGTGACAGCCATTACGGCGATCCTCTTGGTGGTAACCGCCTATTTGCGCCGTGCGTGGCGCGGTGTGGTGATCCTCTTGGTCCTTTGGTTTGCCGTGTCGATTTTAGCCAGCAACATCTATCCTGGCTTGGTCCAACGCTTTCAGGTTAGCCCGAATGAACTCAACCTGGAACGGCCCTATATTGCTAACAATATTGAATTTACCCGCCGCGCTTTCGATCTCGATACCATTGAGGTCTTTAGTTATGATGCCTCCCAAGAACTAACCGCCACCAATCTCCGCGCCGAGCCACAGACGTTGCGCAATATTCGGCTGTGGGACTATCGGCCTTTGCTCCAGACCTATAATCAGATCCAAGCGCTTCGTCAGTACTATGAGTTTACCGATGTGGACATTGATCGCTACATGATCAATGGGGAATTGCGCCAGGTGATGTTAGCAGGGCGTGAATTAGCGCCAGAGCGGCTGAATGCCAATGCCCAGACCTGGGTCAACCGGAAATTGGTCTATACCCACGGGTATGGGGTCGCCGTTTCCCCCGTGGCCCAAGTCACCCGGGATGGTTTGCCCGAGTTTTATCTCAAAGATCTCCCGCCCACGGGTGTTATTACCATTACGCAACCGCAAATCTATTTTGGCGAAAAGGATAACGACTACGTTATCGCCCGCACTGATGAGCCGGAATTCGACTATCCCAGTGGGGATCGCAATGAAACCACGCTTTTCACTGCCGATACGGGCATTAGCATGAGCTTCGGGGCGCGCCTGCTCTTTGCCATTCAGTTTGCCGATCTAAACCTGATCTTGAACAGCGATATTCAAAGTGACAGCCAGTTGCTCTGGCGCCGCAGCATTAGCGAGCGACTCCCGTTGCTGGCCCCCTTTCTGCGCTATGACAGCGATCCCTATCTTGTCATCAGCGATGCTGGTCAGCTCTTCTGGATGCAAGATGCCTACACGATTAGTAACCGCTTTCCCTATAGTGAGCGCTTAGGCTCGCTCAACTATATTCGCAATTCCGTCAAAGTTGTGATGAACGCGTATGATGGCAGTGTCGTCTTTTATGTCATGGACGAAGACGAACCGATCATTGCCGCTTATCGTAAGATTTTCCCGGCGCTCTTCCAATCCTTTAGCGCGATGCCCGCTGATCTGCAAGATAACATTCGCTATCCGAACGATCTCTTTTCGGTGCAAGCCGCCGTCTATCGCACCTACCACATGACCGACCCCAACGAATTCTACAACAAAGAAGATGTGTGGGCGTGGCCACAGGAGATCTTTAACAACCAGCTGCAAGACATGGAGCCCTACTATGTGCTTATGCAGTTGCCGGGGAGCAATGATCTGAATTTCATTCAGATCTTGCCCTTCACCCCCGCCAACCGGGAAAACATGATCGCCTGGCTAGCCGCCAAAAATGATCCAGACAATTATGGCGAGAAAATTGTCTATGAATTTGGCAAAGACAGCTTGGTCTATGGGCCCAAACAGATCGAGGCGCGGATTGATCAAGATCCTATCATTAGCGCCCAGCTTAGCCTCTGGAACCAACAGGGCCGCAATGTGATCCGTGGTAACCTCTTGGTCATTCCGATTGGGGGGAATCTGATCTATGTCGAGCCGCTCTATCTGCAAGCGGCCAACGGCAACATCCCCGAGTTGACCCGCGTGATCCTCGCGACGGCAGACCGCATAGTCATGGCCGAAAATCTAGGCTTAGCGTTGGCCGAGCTCTTTGGCGGCGAAATTCTAGAAGATGCCAGTCTAGCCGAACTCAGCATCCGTTCGGGCAGTAGTTCCCCGGTGGCCGCACCGCCAACCGGCGGCCCGGCGCTTGATCTCAGCAGCGCCACCGTGAACCAGCTGATCCTCCAAGCGGATGCTGCCTATGAACAAGCCCAAGTGGCCTTGCGTAATGGCGATTGGGCAACCTATGGGGTGCAAATGCAACTCTTGGAACGAACCTTGCAACAACTTGTCCAAGTAGCCGGCGAACCCGCGGCACCGGCGGAAGAAACCAGCGAATAAGCCCCGCCAACCTGACAGGTTTTATAAACCTGTCAGGTTTCTCCAAACGCAATGCTCCTCACGACAACATTCACTATCTTCTCATCTATTTTTCAGACAAAATTAAAATGAAATTCTTATGATTCATGAGTATAGTAATTTCAAGTGACGGCACAAACTTTATCCGATTCAACCATCTAGCTTGAACTAGATGATCAAGGAGAATTTATACATGTCAAAAGAGCAGTCCCCGTATCAACTGATTGAAACCGATCCTCAACCACAGCCGCGCGGCAGGGGGAAACGGGCCTACATGATCGCGCTCTTGGTATTGACCCTGGTGCTTGGCGCATGGTATGCCCCACTCTTGTGGAGCACGGTCAATGTCAACGCGAAACCAGCGGCGTTAGGCAATACCCGGTTCTACGAAGCGCAATCGATGCAGGTCGATCCAGCCCTGCTCAGCGGTCAGGAAGCCTTCGCTGATTTGTACGAACAGATCTCCCCTTCGGTGGTGAGCATCCAAGTCACCGCGCGGGCATCGACCATCAATATTCCAGGCTTTAGCTTTCCACAAGACGAAGCGCCCTTGCAACAAGGGCAAGGCTCTGGCTTTATCTTTGACAATGAGGGACACATCGTCACCAATAATCATGTCGTCGATGGAGCCGAATCGGTAACGGTTGTCTTCTATAATGGCTTCTGGGCCAACGCCGAAGTGGTGGCCACCGATCCACAGGCCGATCTTGCCGTGCTCAAAGTGACGCCACCGGACAGTTTTGATTGGCGACCGCTGCCCTTGGCCGCGCCGGATACCTTGCGGGTCGGCCATACAGTCATTGCCATGGGCAATCCCTTTGGGTTGGATGGCACCATGACCACCGGGATTGTAAGCGCGATTGGTCGTGGTATGCCCGTGGGGGATCTGGGGAGCAGCACCTATACCCTGCCCGAAATTATTCAGACGGATGCGGCCATCAACCCTGGGAACTCGGGTGGCCCGCTGATCAACTTAGCCGGTGAAGTGGTGGGTGTCAACTTTGCCATTGAGTCCACCGTGCGTGCGAACTCCGGCGTCGGCTTTACCATTCCGGCGTCAATTGTCGAGCGGGTGGTGCCAGCGTTGATCCAAGATGGCCGCTTCGATTATCCCTATTTGGGTCTCAGTGGTCGCACCATTGACGCCGCGGTGGCCCAAGCGTTGGATTTCCCCAACACCTTGACAGGCGTTTATGTCGCCGAAGTTGTTGCCGGAGGACCCTCTGAAGCCGCGGGGCTCCGCGGCAGCCGCCGCTCGAACACGAGCAATACGATCAGCACTGGGGGCGATATTGTCACGGCGATTGATGAGGTCGCGGTCCGCCGCTTTGAGGATCTCGTCGGCTATTTAGTGACCAAAACCTCGCCCGGCCAAACGGTCACCCTCACCGTCTTGCGCGATGGCGCAGAGATCGCCGTGGATGTGGTGTTGGGTTCACGCCCTGGTATCACCCCCGCCATGACCGAGGCGACTGGCCCCGTCAATCCACGCCAAGCCTTGGAAATTGCCGTCGAGGCAACCAGCGATCTCTTGAGTGGTACCATTCGCGACCGTGTGGTCACCCAAGAAGAGCGCGGTGGCCGTGATGTATGGGTCGTTGAGCTGAGCACTAGCAATCAAACCGCGACCGTGATCATTGACCGCGCGACGGGTGAAGTCTTAGAAGCTACAGTCGAGTAAGCGCGCCAAGCGTATCAGCGAATCTAACAAACGAGCGACAGGCGATCTGCCTGTCGCTCGTTTGTTGTTCAGCCGCCGGAAAGACGTTGTCCGCACGGAGGCGAGCACCTTACGCGCTAGTGGCTAAGGTCACAATGCCTTGAAAAAGCGCTTGGGCCACAGCATCGGTACGTAGCGTGGTGGCCGTCAGCGTAAAGGTCGTCACGGTAATGGTGCCATCCCCATAGGGGGCTTTGTAGAGCAGCGACACCGGTTTGTGAATCCACCCTAGCGCCAGCCCCGCCCAGCTACGATCACCATAGGCCCAAGCTGGCACACCAGTAATCACCGCATCGGGCATGATCGGGGCAGATTCCATCGCGAAGAGTGGTGTACCTGGCAGGTGAGCAAAGGGGCCTTGTTTGTTGAGCCAGCTAAACGCGGTGGCCCAATCCCCTTGCCAGTGTGTCCGTTCCCGGGCCGTCACGCCAGCGACCGGCAAAGGGAGACTATCGGGACGGCTGGCAAAATCGGGGCCAGCGATCAACACAACAGCCACGCCCTTTTGGACGGCATCTTGCACGGCTGGTGTATAGGCATGCGCCAGCCAGAGCACGCCAGGGGCGTCCGCGGCAACGATTGAATAACCGAGTTCGGCCAATACAGCCGCCAAGGCGGGATCATCCAAGACCAAGATGGGCTGTGGCGGTGCAGTGGGTGCGACACAAGTCACTTCCACTTGGTTCTGCGCCACAAGGCGACCATTTTGATCTACCCACTGGGCTTGGATCGCGATCAGGCCAGGCTCCGGCAGCGACAGTTCAATCATCCCGCCCGCCGCGGCCAATTCACCTGTGGCGGCACCGGCCTGCCAGCGAATCACGCCGTTGGTCGCTTCGCCATCCACGCCATAGGCGTTGACCGCAATGGTGATCGGTGCGCCGGGCTGCCCACTCCATTGTTGCGGGCGTAGCACAACCACCTCATCTTGATTCAACGGCACAAAATGGGTGGCTAGCCCGGCCTTGATGTTGCGTTGCATATCCAGCAAACCATTACATTCCCAGTGCACATCGGTGAACTCGGTGATCACATAGCCGCCAATGCGTGGCTCGCGGCGCATGGTGGCGATTTCATAGGCAAGGCTGCGCGCCATGTGTTCCTGGTGCTGTTGGGTAAAGGAGGCAAAGTCGCCAAAGACCCGATCGAGTTGCCAATAGGCAAAGCGCTCTGCCATCCCATGAGGATAGACAATGCCATCGCCCCAGTCTAGCCCATTTTCAAACCACCAAGGATCGCGCCCCGCTTCTGCCAAGTTGGCGGGATTGGGCAACCCCCAATTGCCAAATTCACTGACAATCAACGGCAGATCAGGGCGGCGCTCCTGGGCGTAATCAGAGGCCCAGACCCAGGCAGGGCGGTCGGCAAAGTCGGCCACCCAGCCATCCCATTCAGCCGCATGGTCGGGAATGGCGCGGTAATGGTGAAAGTCTTCCAGATCGCCAGCGACGTGCCAATTGCCCTCACAAGCGGAATTGTCAACGATCAGCCGATGGGGATCGATCTGTTTTGCTTCATGATAAAATTCGGCCAGCCAGCGCCGATGTTCCGGGTTGCGCGCCAGGTCCGTGCCCCAATTTTCGTTGATCAAAGTCCAGGCGATGATCGAGGGGTGGTTCCAATCGCGCTCAACCATGCGCAGAAAGGTCTCCTTGGCGCGCTGGGAAGCAGTGGCCGAAAGCTGCGCCCAATTGGGAATCTCCGTCCAAATCAGAATTCCCAGACGGTCGGCCACCGCATAGTATCGTGGATCTTCGATCTTAATATGACAGCGCAAGCAATTCAGCCCCAGCGCTTTGGCCTTGTGCAGTTGATCTTCGAGAAAGGCGAGACTGGGCGGCGTATAGATCGTTTCTGGATAATAGGCTTGATCAAGCGCACCCCGCAAATAGAGCGGTTCGCCATTGAGATAGAGGCGACCTGCCCGCGCTTCGATGGTACGAAAGCCACAGGTATCCTGCACTTCATCAATGAGCTGGCCCCCTACGCGGAGCGTTGCGCGCACGGTATAGAGCGCAGGGGTTTCTGGGCTCCACCACTGGAGGGCATGGGCCGGAAAGGTCAAGCGCGTCGGCTTGCCATTGGTGGCGGGGCCGTGGGCAACGACGATGCCAGTTGGGTCGAGGAGTTGGATCTGGAGTTCGGTTGCGGGCGGCAATGCAGCGTCGCTACAGCGCACCGTCACTTCCACAGCCTGCTCCAACGGTAGCGGTGTCAGGCGTAGATGGCGCAAGTAGAGCCAACTTCTTTGTTCTAGCCAGACACTCTGCCAAATGCCACTCACCGGGCCATACCAACTTTGTTTGCCATGAGGGATCTCGCCAAAAGGGTAGGCGGGCCAGCGGCTTGTGTCGTCAGTGGGATCGGCCACCCGCACGACGATCTCGTTCTCACCGATTTGCACAACCGCATCAATTTCAAACGCAAAGGGCAGATAGCCCCCTTCGTGTTCACCAACGCGATGACCATTGATCCAAACTGTTGCATGATAATCAACCGCGCCAAAGCCTAGCACCAGCACTTGTGTCGTTGCGGCCACAGCAGCGGTATCGACAGGCTCTTCATAGAAAAAGGTTCGTCGATACCAGCCTACCCCACTCGTGTGACGCAGATCATCGAACTGGGCTTGCCAGGGCAATGGCACCTGCGCTTCACGCCAAGTTTCAATCGCCACGACCTCTTGTCCTGCGGTGGGGTCAATTTGGAATTGCCACCTGCCATCCAGCGAAATGCGTTTGCGAACATCCATAGTGTGCCCCGAGGGTTCCCTTCTGCCTTAGTCAATAGCTGAAATTTTATCTAAAGGTATTGTAGCCGAGGTTGTTGTAAGAATAAGTAGAAATATAGTATAACCAAAAGTCGCCATTTCTGAGAATTAGTAAGGTCTCTGTGTATGATTCTCTGTGTATGATTCTCTGTGTATGATTGTTAATAAGCAGAAAAATCAAGCAAATAAAAAGGCTAGCGCGCTTGAAGAAGTACGTTTTAGGGGTTCATTAACGGCTAGCAGCGTTGAATGAGAGCTACTTTGCGCCTCGCATTGACATGACTTCTTCCCACATGTTACGATGGCAGCGGCGTGTTATGCTGGCCGCCAGATGAGATGGCCGCGGGCAAGCCCTTTTACCCACTCAACCAGGAAGGCTTCGCGCCAGAAGGTCGCCTTCCTGCCAACTGCTAGCGAGTCTATCATGCAGCGCTTTGCCCAATCGATGACCGACTGGCTCCGTAATGGCCTCGCCCCCCATGTGGCTGTCTTGATCGGGGTGATGGCACCTTCCCTGATGGTCGGCATGGATCATCACATGTTTGGTGTCGCCTTGCCGAATGTGCGTGCCAGCTTTAACCTGGATGCCGACATGGTGGCCTGGGCCTCCATGGTCTATTCGCTGCCCTTTATGACCTTGATGCCCCTCTATGGACGGTTGGGCGACGGGCTGGGCAAGCGGCGTCTGCTGATGGTGGGCATTAGCGTCTTCCTCTTTGGGACGATGGTGCTGTTATTGGCACCGAGCTTGCCTTGGTATATGGTTGGGCGGGCGATTCAGGGGGTAGGCACAGCTGGCTTTGTGCCACTCAGCATTGCGTTGATCGCACAGTGGTTTCCACCGAGCGAACGGGGCAGGGTCATGGGCACCTGGAATTCCATTGTGCCGCTTTCGGGCTTGGTCTTCCCCTATTTTGGGGGCCTCCTGGTCGATGCCTTTGGCTGGCGCGCTATCTACCCAGCCATTGTTGTGGTGGGCGTTGTTGCCTTGGTTGTGGTGAAGCAGAGCATTCCCACGGTTGGCACGCAGGTGGTCCCCCCCCACTTTTTGCGTCGCTTTGATTGGCTGGGGGTTGGCCTGCTCACCGGTGCGCTCGTTTCGCTACTTTTCTATACCTCAAGCCGCCCCATTACTGGGGTAGAAGGCTTGCGCGATTGGCGGCTGTTGACGCTCTGTCTGCTTCTCTTTGCGCTTTTTATCGGCTGGGAACGCCGCCGCCCGAACCCCTATATGAACTTGGCCGTCTTTACCAATCGCACCTTTACGGCGGCCTCCTTTTGCGCTGGGCTGCGTATGTTTATGATGAGCAGCAGCAGCTTTTTGCTCCCCCTCTATTTGACCGATATTCATGGCTTGCGCGCCAGCACCATTGGCATTGCCTTGGCCCTCCAAGCGGGGATGCTCTTTCTCACCTCCCAAGCCGGGGGCCAAGTGGCCGACCGGTGGGGCAGCCGGTGGCCGGTGGTCATTAGCATGGGCGGCATGGTCGGGATCCTCGTGCTATTGGCGCTGGCAGGGGCGGATACACCGGTTGGCTGGCTTTATGTGCTGGCCGGGGCCCATGGGCTCACCATTGGTCTATCCTTGGCCCCGCTTCACCGTTCCTCGATGCAGGATGTCGCCGAGCGCGAGGCCGGGGCCGCGGCGGGCCTCTATAGTATGATTCGTTTTGCCGGCCAGATCTTGGGCGTCGCCGTGGCGGGCGTCGTGCTGCAACAGCAGCTCACCCAAGTCGCGACACCGGTGCAAGCCTACCAATTTGTGCTTTGGCTCTATGTCGCCGTTGCCATTCTCGCCACCAGTTTGGGCCTCCTGATCCGCGAAACATAGGGCCGAAACGAGAGTGCCACACCAGCCCTGCCGGGGAACGGCGGGGAATCTTTGAAAAGCAGCATAAATTTTCGCCGCTCCCCGACAGGGCCTAACTGCAATACACAGCCCTTCACAAAACCAAAGGAAACATGATTCGCTATGTCTACACCAGTCCGCTATCAGTTCACCCCCATTCCCTTTACCGAGGTAACCGTTCAAGATGCCTTCTGGTCGCCCCGCATTGAGATCAACCGCACGGTCACCATTGGCTATGACTTTCAGAAGAGCGAAGAGACCGGTCGCTTGACCAACTTTGACAAAGCTGCCGGGCGGCTGCCGGGCGACCATGAAGGTATCTTTTTCAATGATTCGGATGTCTTTAAGATCATCGAAGGAGCAGCCTATTCGCTCAGCCTGCATCCCGATCCAGCCCTCGACCACTATCTCGACGAACTCATCGCGCGTATTGCCGCGGCCCAAGAAGCCGATGGCTATCTCTATACGGCACGCACCATTGCCGAACGCAACGGGACACCAGACAAGTTGCAAGCCGACCGGGAAGGGCTAACCCGTTGGTCGAATTTGCGGGTCAATCACGAACTCTACAATGTGGGTCACCTCTATGAAGCGGCGGTGGCCCACTACTTGGCAACGGGCAAACGCACGTTGTTGGACGTTGCCCTGAAAAATGCCGACTTGCTGGATCGCGTCTTTGGCCCCGACAAACGGCGCGATGTCCCCGGCCATCAGGAGATTGAGATCGGTTTGGTCAAGCTCTATCACGCCACGAGTGACGAACGCTATCTACGGCTTGCCCACTTCTTCTTGGACGAACGGGGCCACTACAACCAGGGACGGCAACCCTATGGCAACTATGGCGACCCGGCCTATACCCAGGATCATCGGCCCGTGACTGAACAGGATGAAGCCTTGGGCCATGCCGTGCGGGCTGTCTATATGTACAGCGGCATGGCCGATGTGGCGGCGTTGACAGGCACCCAAGCCTATATTGATGCGATTGACCGGATCTGGGAAAATGTGGTAAGCAAGAAATTGTATCTGACGGGCGGGATTGGAGCACGACCCCATGGGGAAGCCTTTGGCGCTAATTATGAGCTGCCCAATGCCACCGCGTATAACGAGACTTGCGCCGCCATTGCCAATGTCTTTTGGAATCAGCGCATGTTCCAATTACATGGCGAGGCCAAATATATCGATGTCTTGGAGCGCTCGCTCTACAACGGCTTCCTGGCGGGCATTGCCTTTAGCGGGGATCGCTTCTTCTATGTCAATCCGCTGGCCTTTGATGGCGAATTGCGCTTTAATCGCGAAGATTCGCTGGTGCGCATGCCTTGGTTTGGCTGTTCTTGCTGCCCAACCAATGTTGTGCGTCTCTTCCCTTCCTTGGGCGGCTATCTCTATGCGCAACATGCAGAGCGGCTCTACGTCAACCTCTTCATCAGCAGTCAAACCACTATAGCTATTCAGGGTATCCCTGTCCAGATCACCCAAAGCACAAACTACCCTTGGGCAGAGACGATCCAGATCACGCTCGAACCCCAAGCACCAACCACCTTCACCCTCTGTGTGCGCATCCCAGGGTGGGCGCAAGGGACGCCGGTTCCTAGCGATCTCTACCACTATGTGACAGCGGGTGATGAGGCAAAGCCCGCGGCGCTTCAGCTCACGGTCAACGGTGCGCCGGTAGCACTGACGCTGGAGCAAGGCTATGCTATCCTTCACCGTACTTGGTCGCCCGGCGATGTGGTGCGCTTGACCTTGCCCATGCCTGTCCGCCGCGTGGTTTGCCATCCGGCTGTGGCGGAGAATGTTGGCAAAGTGGCGCTGGAGCGGGGGCCGCTGGTCTACTGTGCCGAAGCGATCGACAATCAAGGTCAGGTTTTGAAGAGCGCGCTAGCGGATCAAGCTGCGTTGACCACAGCCTTCCACCCCGCTCTGCTTAATGGTGTCACCGTGATCGAGGCCCAACAGCCAACCGGGCGGCTTACCTTCATCCCCTATTATGCCTGGGCCCACCGGGGGGTAGGAGAAATGGCCGTTTGGGTTACGCGCGCGGCATAACAGGTAGACAAACATGACGATTCCTCAATCAGAAGTCGCTATCTCCCCCATCTTAGCTACCTCGCTTGGCCGACGCGCCCGGTGGGAAGCAGTTCCGTTGGTACTGCTGGTGCTTGGCCTTTTCTATTATTGGTTCGCCGTTGCGGATCGCTATGCCATTTTTCTCTATGGTCACGTTGCCCAGCGCATCCCTCTGACCCAGCCTTTCGATGCCATCACCAGCAGCCGCTATTGGATGGCTGGTTTGGTGGCCGCGGGCGTGGTGATGATTGGCTATACAGCTATCCAGTGGATGGGAGGGTTGGTAGCTCGTTGGCAGCAACGGGTTCCGGTGGTGCCGCCAGCTTGGCAACTCTGGCTGTGGTGCAGCGTGCCGGTAACCGTGGGGATTCTCTGGATTACCATGACCCGTAACACGCCAACACTCCCTTTGGGGCTAGCGCTCCACTGTGTTGCCAGCACCTTGGCCGGGCTCTACCTTGCGCTGTTGCCGGGTGCGTGGGCGGCCACCCGTCCCCGCGACCTGCTTTGGTTGGTGGCCGATGGCATGGGCCTGCTGCCTTGCTTGCTGCTGCTCCGAACCCTTGAATTGCCCAGCCAGGGAGTGATCCCCCTGCCGACCGCGCTGTTGGTCGTGAGCATTAGCTTGGTCGGCGGCCTTATTTGGCTAGGGCTCATGAGCGGTTTGCGCCAATGGCGACGGCTTCCTGTCCCCACAGCGCAAGCCCTCGTAGCCAGCGGCCTCGGCTTGAGCTATCTGCTCTTGCCAGTGCTCCATTACACCTTGGCTACACCACCAGCCTATCGCTACATCAGCAATGCGGCCAACTTCTTTGCCACCAACCCGGCCTTCCAAGGAGTGATTCTTTTGAGCGCAGCAGGTGTCGCCATGGGGGTAACACGGTTACGGCAGGTGTGGCGCCAACGCCGAGAGAGCTGACAGCGTCTGGCGTTGGCGGTTGTGGGAACCACAGAGCCAACCAGATGTCAAGGTTTTCCAAACCTGTCAGCTCTCTCGGCGTTGGCGTATTCCGTCTAGCCCATTAGCCTTATGGTCCTACCACCCACATGACCAAGGCAAAGAGGCCCAACGCTAGGCCAAGCAACAACCAAGTCCGTCCCCAGCCACGAGGCTGTTGCGGTGCCTGTCCCCCAACGGTTGCGGGTACTTGTGCTCGACGTTCAAAGAACAAGAGGACAAGGCCAAAGAGAAGGCCAAGGAAGAGATTGCCCATAGGGCCACCAGAGCGCATTTCTACTCTGTTTTCCGGTTCACTGTTCATAGGGTCTTGTCTCCTTTTCACAAGAGGTATTGACAACTTGTTCACCTACCAAGTAGGTGCCTAGCCGGTCGTTACCGTTTCATATGAATAGCCTGGTGGCAGCAACGTAACATAAAGTCGCCAGGCCAATCCCACTGATACAGATCACGATACCTAAACAATTTTCTGCGCCATCTGCCCCTTTACGACTCGCAGCGCGAAACAATAGTGCCGCCGCAGCGGTCATTCCTAGCAGGAATGACCCAAGATGAAACAACATAAGCGATAGGTCCATCACGCCTCCTGTTGATCGGGTGTCATCCGGGCGGATTGGCGGCTGCTCTTTGCCCACGTCCCCTCTCTCATGGGCCTTCAGCAGCCAAGGACCTTCAACAACCACACGCGCCAAGCTGACACAACCCTAAACGGTACAACCTGAAGCGCCACACCAGGGACAGCCATACGGCAGGCTGGCCTGCTAGGCAGTATGGCATAAGAAATCACAGGCCACCATGACAAAAACCACTCAAGAAGATGACAAAGTTACGCTAAGTCTGACGTTGCCATGGGATTGCTGGGCAAACGAAAAGTGGGTAACGCCATGGCGATCATGGCGTTACCCACTTTTTTGTTTTGAAGATTGGCTTGGTGAGCCTTACCAGCCCAGTTGGCGACAGAGATCTCGTGCTTCTTCCACAGCTGGCAACGGAAATTGACCTTGAGCAATGAGAGCGAGTAGTTGGTCAGTACGGGTCAACAACCGAGCGGCCCTTTCCGCTGTCAGCAAACCCAGTCGCAAGGCATGACCGACATCGGCGAGATCCAGCAGATGGTAGCGCTGGCCGTCGGCTGTCCACAGAATATCGCAAAAGAGATCTTGGCTCACCCAACAGTGACGTTGGTGATCATACGCAATATCCGCCAAGTGAATATACCAAGTCCACGCTGACCGTGGCGGCGGCAGGTGGATATTCTCAATGATCGTCAGACCCTGCTCAACCAGATAGTAGATCCGTGTGTCGGCAGCGTAGCCATAGCCTGTTGGGTCGGGACGCTCAACCAGCAGCTTGCCGTTAGACCACCAGCGCCACTGGTCCGCTGGCGTCTGACGCGCCTGGGCGACTTTCGTATCGAGATGATGGTCGATAACCGACTGGGGATTCAGGCGAAAACCTTGCCCCTCGCCATGTTCCTTGCCAAAGCGCCACCAAACGATTACGCTCTTTTCTGCCAATGTTCTTCCCTTCTACCCTTATCCTGCCGAGTGCGCTAGACGATTATAGCACAGCAGGCTGCTGTTTCGCCTGCATTTCGGCAAAGAAGCGCCCCCAGTGTGGGCGGCTGCCGTCTAGATCGGTGAAGTCGTATTCATCGGATAAGGTCCAAGTGGCAAAGGCTTGACCACGCTTCTGATGAATATTTGGATCAGTAGCCAAAGCCACGACGGCTCGACCAATATAGTGGGGCGTTTCACTGCTGGCGAAATAAGGATCTTGTTGGATCGCATCGCGCCAGGTGGCCGCGGTGACGCCAAAGTGGTCGAGCATCTGTTCCGAGCGCAGAAAGCCAGGGGTGAGGGCGAGGGCCGTGATGCCGTCCAGCCCCTTGGCTTTGAGATCCTCGGCTTGGGCCAGGGCAAGGCGAATGACCGCAGTCTTCGCCAGATCATAAGCGATGTTCCCACGATAGGTCAGAGAATCGCCGTCGGTGATTTCGATAATGAGGCCGGAATTGCGTGGTACCATGAGTGGCACCCCATAGCGGCTGGTGATCAGATGGGTAAAGACCGCGCGTTGGATCATCGTAATGGCTCGGTCGATGTCCAGTTCCCAAAAGGGCTTCCATTCCATCAAGCTTTCCCCACCCCAGACATCGTTGACTAGGATATCCAATTGACTTTGTTGTTCCACGGCAACCCGTTGGAAGAAGGCCGCGACTGCTGTGGGTTGGCTATGATCCACCTGCACAGCAATGCCGATCCCGCCTTGGGCTGTCACCAACTCAGCCGTTTCATCGATCGTTTCTGCGCGCTGTAGATCAGAAGGTGCGCCGCGCACACTGCGCCCGGTGCAATAAACCGTGGCCCCTGCGGCCCCAAGTTCGACGGCGATTGCCCGCCCAGCACCACGCGTCGCACCGGCCACCACGGCCACTTTGCCAGCTAATGGTTTCATTATGCTCTCCTTATTTGCTTGTTCCACTAGGGTATTAAAGACATTTCCCATTCAATGGGATCGCCATAGCCAAGAGTGGTTACCCCCAGCCCAGCAAAAGCCCGTAGCGCAGCAGTGCGCCGATAGGCCGCAAAGGTCACCACATGCGCAATCATCCCCCCATAGGTAAAGGTCTCGGGCGGTTCACAAAGCATGTCCACAAACTCGGTATCCCAAAGCGCTTGCTGTCCCACCTGCTGCACCAGCGCCTTGAACTCACCATAGGCCGCTTCCATGCGCTGCTGCAACCGCGCAATGGACGCATCCGTCGCGTCGGGCAGCGGGCGGCCTTGGATCGCCGCCACCCAGACCTCTTTGGTAAAGACCATGCGGGTGAGCACCTCGCGCAAGGTTTTTTCGGGCGCTTCAAAGGTAACGGGATGTTCAGGTTGGGGCAGGGGCGCGTCTAATTGCGCGTCAGTCAAGGTGCTGGCCGCGGCCAACAGACGGCGGGTCAGCCATAGGTCGTGCTCGATCAACCGATCCGTCAAGTCCATTTTTCCTCCTTGTGTGCGCGTTTGGGCCAGGCGCATGGCCGCGCCGACCACTGGATCATAATGGATATCATTGGGCGCGGCGAGCAACCAACTCAGCGGCTCCAATCGGCGATAGTGACTGGGCGAAACACCAAAGGCTTTGCGAAAGGCGCGCGAGAAACCCTCCAACGAATCGAAATGGGCTTCCCAGGCAATCGCGGTGATCGGCTGTGTGGTATGGCGCAACTGATAACCGGCGCGCTCGAGCAAGAGCCGCCGCCGACAGTCCACCGGCGTCTCGCCCGTCCGTGCGCGGAAGAGCCGCAGAAAGTGAAAGCGGCTGTAGTGGGCCGCTTCGGCTAGCGCCGCGCCATCGACAGCTTCCTGTAGATTGCCACCCACCCAATGGGTCAGTGGATCCAGCGGTTGGTTTGGTGTGTGCCGTGACGTAGATTCCATATACAGCACATGATAGCAGAGAGAGAGGAGATTGGCTTGACCAAAATTGCGGAGAGTTTGGGATAGAGGTCAGAAGTCAGGGGTCAGAGGTCAGAAGACAGCCTCTGACCTCTGACCCCTGACCTCTCTCCTACAGCAACAGCCGCGGGATCGACTTCATCCAGCGGCGTTGGTGGAAGGGAACGCCATCCATGGTGATGTCGAGTTGGATGGTGACGTGGAAATTCTGTTCATCGCTCTGGATCTGGCCCCGGGCGCAGGTGTGGATGTTGCGTTCCGGCCACTGCAGGGTCACTTGGCTGAGACCGCGCACGGTGGCATGGCCTGGTTCTTTTTCCGCGACCATGGTTGTCGCTTCGGCGCTGCTGGTGAGCGAGAGGCGGTCGTTGATGCGGGTAAAGCCTTCACGCTTGAGGAAGACCTCGGCGGTGTTGTTCATATAGTCGCGGGTGACACGCCAGATGGGGCGCTGACCAAAGCCTTGGATCGCTGAAGGAGGCGGCGTAGAGGGCGGCAAGAATTGGGGGGTGGGCAAAGCCGGTTCTTGGGGGCCGACCACGGGCAGCAGCAGATGGGACGCCTGCTCGCCCCCAAAGTAGATCGTGCCATCATAGAGCTTGGGCGAGGGCCACGTATTGGGATAGTCCGCGCCATTGATGCTGACTCGAATGCGGTGGCCTGGTTCAAAGAGCCAACTGGTGGCGTCGAGCAGGAAGCGGATGGTATAGGTTTTGCCTGGTTCCAGCGGCGACGGCATTTCGTGCGATTCGCGGTGGGTCAGGTTCAAAATGCCCTTGGTCACCAAAGCGGCTTGACCATCGGGCGCGATATCGGTCAGGCGCACGACGAGAAAGGCCACATCGGTCGTCACCGAGACCTGCACGACGATTTCGGGATAGCCTAGGATTTCCAACGATTCAGTCAACGGGGCAGAGGTCCAATTCAGCGAATAGGCATCTTCTACCCGCTGGTCCATGGGCAGAATATGGGGGCTCGCGGCCGAGAACATGCCAAAGCTCGTCCCGACCGTTGGGTTATAGACATAGGTGGCGTTGCCAGTAGCGGTTGGCAGCTCACTTTGTAGGCGCTCGGCCTCGGCTAGATAGAAAGGCGTGGGCTGTTGGCGCGCCAAAGGCCAACCCGTTTCATAGCGCCAGAAACCGGTGGTCAGGGGACGGTCGGCCTGGGGTGGGTCATATTGCTGTACATAGATGGCTACCGGTGGCTCTTCTGTGACACCATTGTCAATCCCCTTGAGCCAATAATCAAACCAGCGCACCATTTCATGCAGGTGATCAATCCGTGGGCCGGGCACCCCAGCATCGGGCCAGACATGCAGCCAAGGACCAATGAGGACTTTCTTGGGGCATTGGAGATTTTCAAAGGAACGCAAGTTGCAGTTCATATAGCCATCGCGCCAGCCGCCAATCATGAAGGTCGCGGCTTGAATGGCCCCATAATTTTCACAGAGCGACCCTTGTTTCCAGTAGTCGTTATAAACATGGTTGGATTCCCACGGCAGCAGCCACGGCTCGGCTTTGAGATGATCCTCCCAGATCTGCGCCCATTGATCGCCCACCGCTTCTGGGTAGGGCGGGAGCGAATTTTGTACGACCATC